>CAZZLC010000038.1:0-60181 GCA_964655065.1 uncultured Enterobacteriaceae bacterium
GCTCGCCCCCGACAGCTGGCCTGACGCCGCGACGCTGCAGCGTTGGCCCCAGGCCCGGCTCCTCGTCGTGGATCCCGCAGCACCCGCGAGCGGCCTCGCTCGGCTCGACTGCAGCGACGGCCCGCTCCTCGACGCGCCTGCCCTGCCCGTCCTCGACGCGGGACGTCCCCTCACCCTGGCTCTGCCGGTGGCCGGCGGCGTACCCCCCTTCATCTTCGAGGCGGAGGGCCTGCCAGATTCGGTTCGCCTCACCCCGGAGGGCATTCTCGAGAGCGACGGCACTGACTTTGGCAGCACCCTCGTGACGGTCACCCTCGTGGACGCCGAGGGCGCGACGTGGTCGACCACCGAGCCTCTCCACGCGTCGACAGCGGCAGCGTGTGGCCCGGACGCGGGGGTGCTCCGCTGCGGGGAGGAGGTCGCCGACGCCCCAGAGCGGGTGTGCCTCGAGGCGACGGGCCTCACGGAGGCGGACTGGGCCGTGGTCGGCTTTCTCGGCCAGACCCGAGACGAGGTCGCCGTCTTGCCTCCCGACCCTGGCGACGTCGAGCCCTCGACCTTCGTGCGTCGGCGGGACCTCGTGCTGCGACGGGGCGGCGGCGTGCCGCTGGCCGACCTCGACGCCTACGAGGGCCTACCGGTCGCGCTCCGCGTGCGCTCGGACGACCCGAGCCTGCTGTGCCTTCGCTGTGGCATCGGCCCCCTTCCCGACCGACCTCTCGACGACTGCAGGCCTTGACCTCCCTGGCCGTCTCCCCGACCTCTACAATCGATCTCGGGTCGGCCCGAGGTATGCTCGGAGGGCCCGGAAGGAGATCGAGCATGCGGTGGATTGGCGTCAGCGCGTTGGTGGCAGTCGGGATCGGGGCTCCCGAGCTCGCGGCTGCAGGCTGCGAGGGCGAGGCGTGCATGGCCGCGTGCAACGAAGGGGACGCCGCGTCTTGCGCCAAGGTGGCCGCCGCGCGTTGGACGGCGGGCGAGCGAGCCTCTGCCTACCACCTCCACGTCCGGGCCTGCGACGGCCGACACCTCGATTCGTGCGTGGAGCTCGGCGCCATGTACGCGACCCCCATGCCCGGCGTGCCGGTGACCAAGGACCTCGATCAGTCGCGGGCGTTCTACGGCAAGGCGTGCAAGGGCGGGTTCTCGAAGGGGTGCCTCGGATGGGGAGAGGTCCTGCTCGAGGGGCCCGACGCGAGCGCCAAGAAGGCGAGCAAGGCGTGGCGGCGCCTGTGCGACAAGGGCGACCCCCAGAACTACTACACCCTGCGAGGCTGCTTTCGCCTCGCGGAGCTCACCGAGCGCGGCGAGGGCGTGAAGGCCGACCCCGCGGCCGCCGCCGACCTCTACCGTCGCGGATGCCGGCCGGTGATCAACCCCGATTCGTGCGCGGCCGCCGAGAGACTGGGAGGCTGACGTGCACGTCGCTCCCGACTTCTCCCCTCGCCTCGCGGGCGTCGACGTCCGCGGCCTCGACCGGTCGGAGAGCACCGCCTACGCGCTCCGGGTTCCCGAGCTCACGCTGGCGTACTGCAACGACGCCTGGACCCGCTTCGCCACCGACAACGGGGCCCCCGGCGACCTCACCGTGCTGTGCACCGATCACGTCTCCATGCTCGCGCTCATCGACCCCGTGCTGCGGCCCTTCTACCGCTCGCTCTTCGACGAGGCCGTGAGGACCGGGCGACCCGTGAGCCACGACTACGCCTGCCCGAGCCCCGCGCTCGAGCGCTGGTACCGCATGCGCATCACCCCCTTGCGCGGCGGTTTGCTCGTGGTGCATCACCTCGTGGTCGAGCGGCCCCACCGCAGGGAGGGGGCGCCGCCCGTCCCCGAGCGCTACGTCGACCCCGAGACGGGGCTGGCCACCCAGTGCTGTCACTGCCGGGCCACGCAGCGCGTCGACGACCGCGACACCTGGGACTGGGTCCCCGCCTACCTGGACGCCGAGCGCGACGACGTGAGTCACGGACTGTGTCCCGTGTGCCTCACCCACTATTTTCCCGAGGCGGCCATTCGACGCGCCACCCTCCACCCCGAAACCCCAGCCTGAACAAGCGCTCTTCACACATTCGTCATTCGAGAGGATTCAGCGGAACCGCACGGTTCACCCGTTGTCGTGAACGGATGGCGATCCCACCCCCCGGCGTGGTCAAATCCAGGGTATCCATGGGGCTACGCTTCGACGCGAGCGCCGACGGGGCGGGAAACGGGGCGCGAAGGGAGTTGTTGATGCCACAGACGCATGGTTTGAATGGCGAGTCTCCGTTCCTGAATCTCTTCACGCTCGAAGGGCAGAACGGGAACCGACTCGACATGGAGAAGCTCGCTGCCAACTGGTCTGTCCCCAAGACAGGCTGGAGCGTGCCCGAGGCGTACCTCGGGCTCTTGCTCGCCACCGCGTTCTCCGACGGTGGCTACACCAAGGAGGAGCAGGAGGAGGTGCTGCGCGTCGCGAAGCGGTCGCCGGTGCTGAGCCGCCTGTCGATGCAAGACCTCGCGGAGGCGAACAACGCAGTCACCGAGCGCTTCCGCAGCCACCCCGAGGCGGTGCGCGAGTGCTGCGAGACGCTGCCTGACGAGATGAAGCTCGCCGTGCTCGGCCACTGTGTCGAGATCGCGACCGCCGACGGGCAGCTTCACCGGTCCGAGATGACGACGATCGAGCGGATCGTGGAGCACCTCGGGGTCGACACGAAGAAGGCCACCCACGTGGTCGAGCACGTGCTGATGATGGCCCGCTACTGAGGCGTGCCATCGCTCTCGATCACGTCGCGCACCATGCGACGCAGTTCGGAGGGCAGAAACGGCTTGAGCAGCCGCTGCGACGGCCGTAGCTTCGCGAGGAACCGGGCGCCCTCCGGCGCGAAGGCGCCGCCGGTCACGTAGATCACGCGATCAACCAGCTCGGGACGGGTCTGGCGTAGAGACTGGTCCAGCTGCCAGCCCGGCATGCCGGGCATCATCAGATCGCAGACGATCACGTCGGGCGTCAACCCGCCTGTGATCGCCGCCATTGCTTCTTCGGCGCCCGGAAACGCGCGCACCTCGTGGACGCCGAGGGCCCGGGTAACGAGATGGGTGACTTGTGGCTCGTCGTCGATGACCACCACGAGGGCGGGGTCGGTCTCGCGCTCCGGGCACGTGCTCGGAAGCGGCTCCTCCTCTCGCGGGACGTCCTCGTGCACGGGCAGCCGAACCTGGAAGCAGGTGAAGCCCGGTCGCGAGTCCACGACCCGCAGGGTTCCGCCGTGCGCTTCGACCGTCCCGAGGCAGATGGACAGCCCCAGCCCCGTGCCCTCTCCGACGTCCTTGGTGGTGAAGAACGGGTCGAACACCCGCTCGCGTACCCCCTCGGGGATGCCTGGACCATCGTCTTCGACATCCACGACCACCTCCGAGCCCTCGGTGCGGGCCCTCAGTCGCACGTGGCCGCGCTTGCCGACCGGGACGGCCTGGGCGGCGTTGATGAGCAGGTTGCAGAACACCTGCACGAGGGAGGCCCGCTCTCCGAACACCGCGGAGAGCTCCTGCACGTCCAGGGTGAGCTCGGCCCGGTGTCGGATCTGGTGCGCCGAGAGCTGCACCGCGGCAGCGATGACCTCGTCGAGAGCAATGGCCTCGCGCTCGTGGCTCTCGCTGACCCTGGAGAACGAGCGCAGCCCATCGACGATGCGCCGCACGTGGTCGGCCCCCTGCGCTGCGTCCTGCGCCATCTGCCGCAGCTCGGGGTGCTCGAGCTCCTCCACGAGCATCGAGAGGTTGCCGATCACGTAGGTCAGGGGGTTGTTGATCTCGTGCGCCACCCCCGCGGCGAGGGTACCGAGCGAGACCAGACGCTCGCTGCGGCGCAGCTGGGCCTGGGTGTGGCGTTCGTCCGTGACGTCCTGGAGGGTCCCGAACACGCTCGCTGCCATTCCCGTCCGCCCGAGCTCCACACGGCCACGGGCGTTCACGAGCCGCGTCGTTCCGTCGACGCGAACGATGCGCAGCTCGACGTCGAACTCTCGGTGTTCCCGGATCGCCTCGTCGACGGCGCGCGCGATGACATCGCGATCGTCGGGGTGGTAGAACCCGAGGGCCTCGTCGAGCGTCGGCGGCCCGAGTCTCGGATCACGACCGTGAATCCGAAAGACCTCGCTCGACCACGAAAGGGTCGAGATCTCGGTCTCTGCGCCGGCGCGCTTGGCGGAGCCGAGCGCGGAGCTGGCGACGGAGTCGACTGCCGGCCGAGACCGAGAGCGCCCAGACATCGCGGTCGCGATGTCGACGCGCCAGTAGCCGATTCGTCCGACCTCCGAGGCGAGCTCGAGCAAGCGAGCGCGCTCTGTCGCCTCGTGCTCGTGGCGCTCCGCCGACGTGACGTCGCGGGCCACCGCGAACGCCCGGCCGTCTCCGAACGGCGACGAGCTCCACTCGAGCCGGCGGTAGCTCCCGTCCCGCGTGAGGTAGCGGTTGACGAATCGGCTGATGTCGAGGCCCTGCGTCAGGCCCTCGATGGCCTCACCGGTCGACCCGACGTCGTCGGGGTGGACAAAGCGCAGGAACGAGCCGCCTTGGAGCTCGTCGAGAGGCCAGCCGAGCAGCGGCTGCCAGTTGGACGACAGCCAGAGAAAGCGAGACGTCCCGAGGTCGGCGACGGCGAGGTAGTCGAGCGAGATCGCGGCGAGCTCGTCGAGGGTGAGCGAGCCGCCGCGCCGGCGACCGGCAGGCGGAGGGGCCACGGGTCCGTCCCAGCGAGGTTCACTGAAACGTAGCATGCCCCTGCGGCAGGCTGGGCCCCGCTCGAGTCGCCTCCGCCGCTCGCGGAACGACGCGGGGCCGCGTCGGACCAGCGCGTGATAGCGTCGCGGTCACCACGACCGCCAAACTGTGAGGATCCCATGCTCCAGGTCATCGTGACGACGTGGCTAGCCGCCACGGCTCACGGAGCCCCGACCGGTCACGCTCTGCTCGTAGGCGCCGACCAGCCCCACCTGGGCGAGCCACTGCCCGACGCCGAGCAGGATGTGCGTCGCATGCAGAAGCTACTCAAACGCACCTTCGACACCAAGAAGTTCGAGACCCTGGTCGGTCGTGACGCGACCGTCGAGGGCACCCTCCGGGCGATCGAGAAGCTGACCCGGAGGGTCGAGAGCGAGGATCGCGTCGTTGTCTACTTCGCTGGCGCGTCGGGCCTCGTCGCCGACACCAATCGCGACGAGCCCGACCCGTGGGACGAGGCCCTCGCCCTCGCCGACGGCTGGCTCGTCGACGACCGCCTGCACACGGCGCTCGAAGCGCTCGAGGAGAAGGCGGGTGAGGTCACGCTGGTCCTCGACACCGGACTCGTCGACGGGGACCGGTTCGCCGGGCGGCACGCCGACGTGCGTGTCGAGCAGGGAGAGCGCGGCGATCGTCAGCCGAGCTGGCCATTGCCGGGAGATCTCGTGCTGCTCGACGGCGCCCGGCGCGGCGCGGCGCGTGTCGACGACGACGAGGGAGGCTGGTTCACCACCCAGCTCCTTCGCGACGCACCACAGGCCGCGACCTGGCGCGACCTGGAGCAGCGATTGCTCGCGACCGTGCTCGGCGCGAGTCAGCAGCTCCCCGACGTGCGGACGGCCACCGACGCTGGGCTCGACCGACCGACGTTCGGCGTCGAACGCGACCTGCCGGAGCCCGACCCCGGCACCTTCCGCGTGGAGCCGCGCCCCGTCACGGTGACCCTCGTGGGAGAGGCGCTGCCCGAGGACTGGGCCGACGCGCTGAGCGATGCCGCGGACGCGGAGCCGTTCCGCGACTGGCTCGATCTCGAGACCCGGCGCGCCGACGTCGCGGGGAGCTTCTCCCTCTCGCGCTACGAGTTCGACGCCACGAGCGGCGTGCGCGACCAGGGCATCGCGATCGTCGGTCCGGCCGGGGCAACTCGAGCCCGCTTCACGGTCCGGGGCAACGCGCCCTCGGACCGCGAGATTGCCGATGTCCTGGGTCGGCTCCGCCAGTTCGCCCGACAGGCCGCGTTCCTCGACCTCCACCCGACGTCCCGGTACCTCCAGGTCCAGATCGTGCCCGCCGAGGAGCAGGCCGAGTGCAGCGCCGAGGACCGCTGGCGACAGGCTCCTCCGAACACGGAGCAGGTCGTCCCGGTGTGCCACACCTGGCAGATCGAGGTCGCGCTGCCCGCTGACGCGCCCCGCCCGCTCGAGGTGGGAGGGCTGATGCTCGCCAACGACGGGAACACCTTCGGCTTCCCGGACGAAGACGAGGGCGTGGTGACGCTGTCGCCGGGCGACCGCCACCGGTTCGGGATCCGCGTGATGTCGACTCCGCCGTTCGGCATCACCGAGTCCGTCGTGGTCTACGGCGGCCCTGTGGGCAGCCGCATCGCGTTCTTCGACACCGACGCCCTGGGCGGCAAGTCCCGGAACCTGCGCGACGACCTCGTGGGCTGGGAGCAGGTCGTGCAGCCCTATCGGGTGGAGGGCGCGCCTGCCGACGACCCGAGCGAGCCGTGGCGCACCCGCGAGCTCACCCTCAATCACTTCGACATCCGCTACCTGCTTCCGCCGAACGAGCGGAGCTACCTCCACCAGCTCCTGCTGAACACCGCGCGACTGGCCTCGATGAAGGGCGACGACGGCATTCCCTACGCCCAGTGTGTTCCGACGGCCGAGCTCGCCGCCCGCTCGAAGCTGTTCCACGAGGCGCGATACTGGCCGAATGGCCAGTGCTGGTCGAAGCCCTGGGACTTCACGGCCGACGCGGCCGAGCTGCTCGACTCCCCGGGGATCGACTGCTCGACCACCGTGTGGTGGGCCTACACCCGGAGCTGCAGCGGCGACCGACGTCTGCCCCTCCCCGAAGCCGCGACGGGCACGCGCGAGGGCGAGGCGTTGCTCCGCGCGTTCCACACCGAAGAGCGCGGCTGCTTGCTCGTGTCGAACGCACGCGAGCGCGCCGGGTACCAGTGGACGGGAGGTCTTCGCGACCCCGCCATCATGGAGAAGCACTGGGAGTCCTGTGACGGCAAGGAGCTGCGTCCCGGAGACCTGCTCGTCAGCCAGAGCCCCAAGACGGGCAGTGGCCACACCTACATCGTGATCGATCCCGATCGCTACATCGTGTTCGGCTCGCACGCGGGCGACCTCAACTTCGACTTCGGAAGCAGTCGACTCACCGAGACCGATCGCGAGATGCTCGCGGAGTACCGGGAGTGGATCGAGGACCCCAAGCGCGACACCGGCGTCGAATACCAGTTCCTCACCGGCTACGGCGGAGGCGGTGAGGACCGGTTCGGGGGCTTCGACAGCCACGTCACGCGGGCGTGCTGGCGCCACCGACAGATCGCGCGTCAGTGGGAGACCGACCCGTCGTCCCAACCGCCCCCCGAGGGCTGGTCGGGTGACTTTCGCGCCTACTGCACGCCCGACCAGTGCAGCACGGCGCAGACGGTGGCCAACCCCTGACTCGCGTCACGCCGCCGCCTCGGCTCGACGAGCCTCGAGATCGGCGCCAATCTCCTGCATGCGATCGTCGGACAGTGGGTAGAGCACCATCGCGACCACTCCGACGAGCATGAGGACCGCCGGCACCACGCTCACGGAGAGCAGAATGCCCGTGAGTGCGCTGTCGGACTGCTGGGCCAGGTTCGGGACGTAGCCGTACAGGTAAAGCAGGTATCCAGCCGATCCCTGGCCGATCGCCGCGCCGAACTTGGTCGAGAGCATGGCTCCCGAGAACACGAGCCCGGTGGTGCGCCGACCCGACTTCCACTCCCCGTAGTCGGCCACGTCGGCGTACATCGCGAACATGATCGGCGCGGTCGGGCCGACGGCAAAGCCCGAGGCAACGTGCAGCACGAAGATGGTGCCAAGCCAGCTTCCGGGGAGCACGAAGACCGCGAGCGTCAGCAGCGCCCCGGTGCCCATGCACCAGATGTAGGTGCTGCGCTTGCCCAGCCGGTTGGTGAGCGCGGTCGTGACGAGCACGCCGAGTAGGTTCGCTACCCCACCCGCGGTGAGGAACACCGCCGTGAGCGTCTCGATGTCGGGAATGATGGTCCCGAACAGGTTCATCTCGTGAATGGCGATGTAGTACTTCAGGTAGTACACGGTGGCCGAGCCACGGATCACGGCGTTGGTGAGCACGACCGTGCCGATCACGATGAGGTAGCCGATCGCGTCGTTTCGCAGCAGGTCGGCGATGTCGGCGCGCAGGTTGGGCTCCTCCTGGATGGGCTCGACCCGCTCTCTGGTCGAAGCGAAGGTGAGGGCGAAGGCGATTCCCGCGATGACGCCGTAGATCGCCATGGTGAGCGGCCAGCCGGCCTCGTCGCCGCCTCCGGACCACTCGCCGAGCCACTTCACCAGCCACAGCGTGCTCGACTGCACCACGATGCCGCCCGTGAACGCCCCCACGAAGCGGAACTGCGACACCGACGTGCGCTCCTGCGTGTCGGGGCTGATGACCCCCATGAGTGCCGAGTACGGGATGTTGATGGCGGTGTACGTCATCATCATCAGGATGTAGGTGACGTAGGCGTAGACGACCTTGCCGCCGGTAGGCAGGTCCGGGGTGAAGAACGTCAGCACCCCGGCCGCCACGAGGGGGACGATCATCCAGAGGAGCCAGGGCCGGTACCGACCCCACCGCGAACGGGTGCGGTCGGCGATCAGCCCCATCATCGGGTCGTTGACCGCGTCCCAGATGCGCGTGACGAGCAACAGCGTGGCCGCGGACGCAGCCGGGATGCCGAACACGTCGGTGTAGAAGATCAGGATGAACGTGTCGAAGACGCGCCAGTAGAAGTTCGAGGCGAAGTCGCCGAGCGAGTACCCGACCTTCTCCGTGACGGACAGGTGACCCGCGCTGTCGTCGGCCATGACCCTTCCCGGACCCGGCTCGCGACCGCCCTTCATGGAGCGCTCCGTCCGGAGTTCAGCGAGTCTACAGCGTCGCTGCTGCCGCGGCCAGATACCCTCCCGTCACTGAGCCGACCCGCTCACCCCTCCATCTCCTCGAGCTCCCGCCCTCGCGTCTCGGGAACCATCGCCAGCACGAAGCCGAGCGACAGCACCGCGCCGAGCGTGTAGAGGCCGTAGGCACCTGACAGCCCGATCCCCGCGAGGAGCACGGGAAAGGTGACGGTGACGAGGAAGTTGGAGCCCCACTGGAACAGACCGGCCACCGCGAGTCCGGAGCCGCGCAGCTGGTTCGGAAACATCTCGCCGAGCAGGACCCACATCACGGGGCCCCACGTCATGTTGAACAGAAAGACATAGACGTTGGCTGCCACGACGGCGACCAGGCCCATGGTGGGTGAGAGGTCGAGCAGATCGGCGCCGAGGGTGGTGGTCGCCTCGTAGGTGGCGCCGGAGGCGAGCGTGGTGCCGGCAACTACGATGTAGCCGGCCTCGTAGAGGGTCCCGGTGGAGAATGCGAAGGCCACGACACCGAGCATCAGCGCCATACCTGCCGAGCCGACCAGCAACAGCGGCCGACGTCCGATGCGGTCGATCACAGCGACCGTGATCAGCGCCGCGGCCACCGAGATACCGCCGCTGATCACGTTGACCATCAGCGCGTCACTCTCCGAGAAGCCCGCCGCCTGCCAGAGCACGGCCCCGTAATAGAAGACGACGTTGATGCCGACGAGCTGCTGGAACGTCGCGAGCCCGATGCCCACCCACACGATGCGGCGCAGTCCCCCGGCGGGCGAGCGGAGGTCGGCGAGCCCGGGTCGGTGGTCGGCGGCGAGCGACGCGCGGATCGACGCCACCTTGTCGGGCACCAGCTCCGAACTCATCAGCCGGCCGAGGATGTGCTCGGCCTCCGCGGTACGCCCGGACGCGACCAGGTAGCGCGGACTCTCCGGAATGATCAGCAGCGCCACGAAGAAGACCACGGCGGGCAGCATCTCGACCCAGAACATCCACCGCCACGCCTCGAACCCGAGCCACCAGGTCGACGTGCTGCTGCCCGCGACCCCGGCCAGCCACCAGTTCGAGAGGAACGCGACGAACAGCCCGAGGATGATCGCGATCTGCTGAACGGTCGCGAGTGCGCCGCGGATGCGTGCCGGCGCGACCTCGGCGATGTAGGCGGGGGCGAGCACGCTGGCCGCCCCGACCGCGAGCCCCCCGAGGACGCGGTAGACCACGAACTCGGCCGACCCTCGCGCGACGCCCGAGCCGAACGCGCTCACCACGAAGAAGATGGCCGAGGCGAGCAGCAACGTGCGCCGACCGAAGCGGTCCGCGAGCCCTCCGGCCACGAACGCCCCCACCGCGCAGCCGAGCAGCATGGACGCCACGTTGAACCCGGTGCCCGCGGAGTCCGACTGGAACGCCTCGCGCAGCCCCTCGACGGTGCCGTTGATGACCCCGGAGTCGAACCCGAACAGGAATCCACCGATCGTGGCGGTCCCGCTCACGACGAACACGAAGCCGAGGTTGTCGCGACCTGCCACCCACCCTCCAGGATCGGGGCCCACTCTATCGCGTCGCAGGGGTCGATACGGGGGGTCGATGCTCGACGGCACGCACCCCAGCCACCGACGGCGCCCCCGCCAGGGACGCTCTCGCGCCAGGACCACCACGTCTCGTCGGGGACCTCGTCCTCCGCGGCAGGCAGGACCTCTGCTGGCAGTTGGCGAGAGAGCTCCGCCCACGAGGGAGCGTCGGCGTAGGACGGGGGTAGGTGGGTGGCACATCCGAGCCACCAGGCCGTCAGCATCAATTCCTCCAGGTTGGTGTTCGAACCACACCTATGAGGAGCTGCACCGCCAGCCGATTCGCATTCCACAGCCGCGATGATCGAGTCTCGAAGCTTTGAATCCACCCTCGTGGGCGCGCCGGTTCAGGTTCCCGACAGCCAGAGCCCGCGGACGAGGATCTGCCCGGGCGCTTCGACGAGCACGAATGCGCGTCCACTGAGCGGCTCGACCACGACGTCGAGCGCATCGCCGACGATCCCGAGGGCCACACCAGCCCCGCCGTCGGGTCGGATCTCGAGCAGCGCACCGTCCTCGCCGTCGGTCCGTCCCCCTGCCACGAGCAGTCGGTCACCGACGGTCGTGGTCGCGACCACGTCGAAGGCGGACAGCAGATCGAGCGCGAGGGCGCCCTCGGTCCCGAACGTCGGATCGGGACGGCCGGACGTACCAAAGCGGAGCGCGACCCAGGGCGCGACCAGGTCGGAGGTCGACACCGTCGCCCACCGCGCGTCACCCGACGCAGCGAGGAACACCGTCCCGACGCCTTCGAGGGGGACGGTGCCCCCGGTGAGGGTGAGGTCGACGGTCGCGCCCTCCGGGAGAACCCGCTGCACGGCGAGCCGACCTCCGGGTGTCGCCCCGCCGACGAGCACGCTGCCACCCGGCTCGAGTGCCATCCCGCCGACGCGGAGGCCGACGACGGGCACCGCGATGCCGGGGGCGCCCGTGGTGGTGTACCCGCGGACCTCGGTCTCCCCGGCCACGATCGGCCCTTCGGGACCTGCCACGAGCGCGACGGGGTCGGTGGGCAGCGCCACCGCGTCGAACCCGGGGTCGGCGGACCCATCTGCGGCGAGGGCCTCGAGCTGGGGGGCGCCCGCCGAGGTCGATCCGGCCACCAGAGGGGCCTCGCCCCGCACGACGAGGTGCTGGGGCCCCACCGTGGTACCTGCCACGCCTCCCCCTCCGAAGGTGGAGTCGGGCCGTCCGGCGAGATCGAACCGGTGGACCTGCCCGCCGTCGTCGGTGACGACCGCGACGAGGACCCGCCCTGCGCTGTCCACGTCCACCTGGGTGGCCCTCGCCCCCGGGTCGAGCGGCGCGGCGATCCCACCACCTGTCTCGAAGACCGGATCTCCAGGTTCTCCTCTCACGAACACGAAGAGCGACTGACTGGCGGGCTCCGGGGCGCGCTGCCAGGTGCCACGGGCGACCAGCCGCGCCGGACCGGCGATGCCGACGGGGACGGCGGGGGTGGCCGCGAGATCGATCTCGCTGACCACCCCCTCGGACTCGACCAGGGCCGGCTCGACGACGAAGCCTGGGGGCACGTCTTCCAGCGTCACCTCGACCGGGCCCCGGTAGTTCGTGCGCTCGAGCACGAAGCGCACCGATGCCACGGCTCCGGGAGCCACCCCGACGCTGGGCTGGTCGGCGACGATGGCGAGTCGCTGCTCCCGCGCGCCGGTGTCCGCGGTGGCGGCGACCGGCGACTCGGTCCGGCTCGATGGTTCGGAGCAACCGACGATCAGAATCCAGAACCCACCGGGCATCGGACCTCCTCAGGTCGTCGCGAGCCAGACTCCACCGACCACCATGGCGAGCACCCCGCTCGCCGAGAGGGCCCCCCGAATCGCCCCCGGTCGGGCAGCCACCTGTCCAACCAGCAGTCCGAAGCCGGTCATCGCGCCGATCGCCGCGACGAGGTAGCCCGCGGTGTAGGCCGCCGCGTCGATCGGAGCGAGCGCGACGGTGGGCAGCACGCCCACGAGGTGCCCCGTGCCGGCCATCCCGTGGACCAGACCGAACCCGAACGCCGAGTGATCGTGACCGTGGGGGGTCAGGCGGTGCGCGGTCGTGCCCACCGTGGCGTCGTCGACGTGGACGTGGACGTGCCCGTGCTCCCCATCGGCGTCGTGCTCGTGGGGATGCTGGTGGATGGTGAGCCGGCTCGCACGGACCAGCGTGAAGAGACCGAGCCCGAGCAGGAGCAGCCCCACCGACCACTCTGCCCCGGCAGACCACGCACCGATGTCCACGATGCCCCGCAGGAGCTGGCCTGCCACCACCAAGACCACCACGCCGACCGCGTGGCCCAGTCCCCAGGACAGCCCGATCCCGGCGCCCCGCCGGCCCTGACCGACCGACAAGGGCAGCACCGCCGCGAGGTGATCAGGCCCCAGCACCACGTGCATCGACCCCGCAGCCAGTCCGGCGACGAACGACAGCACTCCCACGACCGACCTCCTCGCCGTCACCGACAGCGTACCCGAGGCGAGTCCCGTGAAGGGTTGGCGACACCGGATTGCCGGCGGCAGCCCGCGTGATTATCCCCGGCGGCCGGAGGAGAGAGACATGATCTGGACGCTGTTGAGCACAGCACTCGTTGGCTGTTCGCTGTTCGGGAGCGGCGCAGAGACCACTCCGCGCCTCACCATGGCCGAGGTCCCCGCCAAGCTCGCCCAGCACACCGACCAGGTGGTCGAGGTGGCGGGCCAGTACTACGCCGTGTCGTCGGGTGACGAGTGGCTGCGCGTGATCGTGCAGCGCGACGGCGAAGACAAGGACAAGCTCGACTGCTACACGAGCGTCAACGGCCCCAAGTTCAAGGGCGCGAGTCGCGGCCAGGACATCGTCGTCTCGGGACGCGTCGCCGAGTTCCGCGGCAAGCTCTCGCTGCTCGACTGCGACCGCGTCACCGAGTAGGGCCGCCCTCTGCGGGAGGGGGTCCCGAATCGATAGGGACCCTCCATGCGACGAGACGTCCTGGTACTGGGAGCCGGTCCATCGGGCACCGCGATCGCTGCGGCGCTCGCGAGGCGCGGCTGCTCCGTGACAATCGTGGATCCGGCCCCCGAGCGCCCCTGGCCCAACCGCTACGGCTCGTGGACCGACGAGCTCGACGCCCTGGGCCTGAAGGACGTCGCAGCCCGTACCTGGCCCCGCAGCGAGCTCGTGTTGCCCGACGGACGGGTGGTCGAGCTACCCAGGGGCTACGCCTCGATCGACGGGGCGCGCCTGCGGGCCGCCCTCGTCGCCGACCTCGCGCTGCCCACGACGACAGGGCGAGTGGTCGGGCTCGAGCCCGAGGCGTCGGGCACCCGCGTTCGCCTGGCCAACGGCACCGAGGGGTTCGCTCGCGTCGTCATCGACGCCACGGGTCACGGCAGCCCCTTCGTGAGTCGGCAGGGACCGCCGGCCAGCGCGTGGCAGCTCGCCTGGGGCATCGAGTACCGCGACGTCGAGACGCCCTTCGCCTCCGACGCCATGCGGTTCATGGACTGGCGACCGCACGGCAACGACGACGGTGATCCGCGGCCGAGCTTCCTCTACGCGATGCCCATGGGCGATGGGCGCTGGTTCTTCGAGGAGACCCAGCTCATCGGACCGCCTGCGGACCTGCGGCTGTTCGAGGCACGGCTCGGGACGCGGCTCGAGCACGATGGCGTGAGGGGGGTGCCCGACGGAGGCATCGAGCGCTGCAGCTTCCCCATGGACCCGCCGCTCCCCCGGCTCGACCAGCCGGTGCTGGGCTTCGGGGCGGCGGCGAGTCTCGTTCATCCCGCCACGGGCTACCTCCTGGCCCGGACCCTCCGAGCGGCACCTGCCGTGGCCGATGCCGTGGCCAGCGGGCTGTCCGCCGGTCTTCACTGGCGCCGGGTGGTCCGCGACGGCTGGGACGCGCTCTGGCCGCCGGAGGTGCTCGACACGGCCCGACTCCTCCGCTTCGGAGCCCGCACGCTGCTCGCGATGGACCGCACCCAGATCGGTGCCTTCTACGAGACGTTCTTCTCCATCGGCGAAGACGGCTGGCGCGCCTACCTGGCCGGCGACCGTCCCGCAGGGGAGCTCGCCCGGGTCATGCTCGAGGTGTTCGGTGCCTCGACGATGTCCACGAAGCTCCGCCTCGCCCGCCAGGGACTCGGCGATCCGTGGCCGTTGTTGCGCGGAGTCGCAAGAATGTGGATCTGATCCGGCGCCCGCTCCGTCTCTCGGAGTGACCAATCAGGAGGAGCCCCAACATGACCCGTCTCGCATCCGCCGCCGCGCTGGCCCTGCTCGTGGCCTGTGGCACGACCGAGCCGCAGAGTGCCGATCCCGAAGCCACGCCGTCCGCCCCCGCGCCCGAGACCCCGAGCGCGCCAAACGCAGCGGACGAGTCCGCGGCCGGCCAGCTGCTGCAGGGCGCCATCGCCGCGGTGGACGCGGGCGACGTCGAGACCGCCAAGGCGAAGATGAAGGAGCTGCAAGAGAAGTACGCGGGAACCCGAGCCTTCCGCGCCGGCAAGCGCGTGCAGGAGGAGATCGTGGTCCTCGGCAAGGACGCCGTGCCCTTCGAGGTCGCGAAGTGGTTCCAGGGCACCGCGGCGGATGCCGAGGGCAAGGCCACCCTGGTGGTGTTCTGGGAGACCTGGTGCCCGCACTGCAAGCGGGAGGTCCCGAAGCTCCAGGGAATGCACGACAAGTACCGCGGTCAAGGGCTGGCCGTGGTCGGCGTGACGAAGATGAGCCGTGGGGTCACCGAGGAACAGGTCGAGACCTTCCTGAAGGACAACGGCGTCGGCTACCCCGTCGCCCACGAGTCGGGAACCGCGCTGTCCGCGCCCTACGCGATCCGGGGCATCCCCGCCGCGGTGGTGCTCAAGGACGGCAAGGTCGTGTGGCGTGGGCACCCCGCCCGCATCAAGGACCCGATGGTCGAGCGCTGGCTCGCGGACAGCTGATGCTCCGTCGCTGGCGGTTTCAGCGCCTCGTCAAGCCCTGGTGGAGCGACCTCGAGCGCTTCGCGCGTCGCCTCGCCGGCTCCGCGCAGGACGGCGACGACCTCTTGCAGGAGGCGCTGGTCGCCGCCATGCGGCGGCTGGACGGACTGCGGAACGAGGGAGCGTTCCGGACGTGGATGTTCAAGACCGTGCGCACCGTCCACCTCGACCGGCTCGATCGGGAGGCGCGGCACCAGCGGCGGGTCGCGGCCCACCGTGAGGCGCAGATCCTGCCGTTCCCCGGGTCGCCGGCCGACGCACTGGAGGCTCGCGAGATCGGCCACGCAGTGGCCAACGCGCTCGACTGCCTTCCCGAGGAGCAGCGGATGGCGGTGTGGCTGGTCGATGTCCAGGGGCTGTCGTTCACCGAGGCGGCCGAGGTGCTCGACCTGCGCCGGGGCACGGTGTGCAGTCGCGTCATCCGGGGGCGCCTCGCGCTCCGGGGAGAGCTCCGGGACGTGGCCGACGACCAGGGACTCGGCCGGTTGGAGGAGCCGTGACGTGCGAGTGGGTTCGCGCCGCGCTCCGGCGCCACGATCCGACGACCGAGCTCGCGGATGCCGTGGTCGGTCACCTCGATGCCTGTCCCGCCTGCCGTGCGGTGCTCGACGAGCAGTTCCCGCCCGCGGCCGTCCCGACGGCGCGGCCGCGTTCCACGGGCGCGGGATCTCTGCCCGGCCCCCTCCTGGCCCTCGCCGTGGCGGCCGCCACCCTCCTGGTGCTGCGAGCCGCGCCTCCCGAGCCGGAGCCCGCCGACACCCGACTCGCGATGCTGGACGTCTCCGACGTCTGCGTGGTCGTGTGGGAGCCGCCGGAGTGCGAGGACATCTGAGCGCCGCGACGGCCCTCGCACCTCACCGGGAGACGCCGACCGCGACCGCGCGCTCCCACATCCGCAGGTAGCCCTCGGCCGACCGGAACAGCGGCTCGAGGGCCTGGTCGGAGGTGGCGTCCCGACGAGCCTCCTCGAGGA
The DNA here is from genome assembly GCA_964655065.1 of uncultured Enterobacteriaceae bacterium. Lineage (GTDB taxonomy): Bacteria > Myxococcota_A > UBA796 > UBA796 > DRPG01. The sequence goes on from CAZZLC010000038.1 coordinate 16,433, forward strand.
GCTCGGGGAGCATGCCGACGTGCACGAAGCCCTCCTCGTCGAAGTCGATCCGACGGTTGCCCACGAAAGGCTCGGTGAAGACGATGTCGTCACCCCACGCCGAGAACGGGTAGGTGATGCGGCCTTCCTGGGGCCCCGGGCACGCCCCCGGGGCGAAGCGCGGCCCCCGAGCCCCCGCGAACCCGTTCAGATCGAAGCCGAAGCCCTCGGCGGGGTAGCCGCCCGCAGCCTCGATCGCGGCCACCCGTTCCCGCAGGCTGCGGGTCAGCGCGCCGGGCTCGGCCTCGCGACACGGATCGATCTGGGTCTTGGAGACCCCACCGGTCTCGTAGAGTCGGCCTTCGAAGTTGTTTCCGTGCGTGCCGACAGCCGGGTAGCCTGCCGACTCGAGGATCTCGAAGGCCCGGACGTAGGAACGACGCGGGAGGTGGTCGATCTCGACGACCATCCCACGGTCCATCATCTGCCCGATGAGGAACTCGCCGAGCTCCGTCAGCCCTGCGTTCTGGCAGTAGTCGCCCTCGAGAGGCGGCTGCGAGATGCGACCGAGGTAGGGCAGCAGACCCCCTACCGGGTCGTCCACGAAGTCGGTGAAGTCGATCGGAGGGGGGGCGAAGTAGTCCTCGCGCGGTTCGTTGAGCCCCCCGAACACCACCGGCCCGAAGTCGAAGACGCTGGGGACGTCGGGGCAATCCTCGGTGACGAAGTTCGAGAAGTGCCCGGAGTTGACGAAGCTGCCGAGCTCGATAACGCTGCGATCGCCGTCTCCGGCCGAGAACGCGTTGTCGTACTTGTGGACGGGGAACATCACCCGCACGCCGCGCTCGTAGTAGGCGTCGAGCTGCTCGACGACCCAGGCCTCGTCGCAGACGGGGTCACCCTCGCCGGGCACGAGTCGGCAGTCGAACAGGTTGGAGGTCTCGATGCCGAGGACCACCGCGAGCTTGCCGTCGGTGATCACCTGGCGCGCCTCTTCGGGCGACGTCACGATGCGGAACCACCCCTCGCCAGGTCCCCCGGCCTGGGCATCGAGGTAGCGCTCCATCGCGTAGATCTCGTCGATCTGGCGGTCCACGCCGACCATGTCGTTGCAGGGGAAGCGCAGCGGAAATCCGCTGGCCCCCGCGGCGAGCTCGCAGAGCGGCGCGTTGGACGTGGCGTGCTGCACCACGAGCCTCAGCCCACCGAGCCACGCCCGCTCGAGCCAGCGGTGGTACTCGGTCTGGTGCGTCGATCGGCGCGGCGCGTCGGGCCACTCCGTGAAGTCGGGGTACCCGGCGGTGGCGTGGTTGTCGTCGGGCAGCTCGCCGGCCAGGGCCCCCGTGAGTACGGCGTCGATGTCGACGTCCTCGGAACCGCCCTGATCGAAGGCGAACCCGATGAAGTCCTTGCGGCCCGCCTCCCCGTGGATGCCCGCACAGTCGGGCAGGGCGTGGGCCACCCCCAGACGGTGGAACGGCGCGCCGTGGACCACCACGCCGCCGAAGCCCCAGTTGGACATCAGATGGGCGTGCGTATCGACGATGCCGAACACATCGCCATCCTCGAACGTCGTGCGCGTGACCTGCCCCTCGGCGTCGAGCGACAGCTCCGGCGGCGCGACGCAGCCCTCGGCTGGCTCGAGAGCGAGACGCGGGCCCGGGGTCTCGTCAGCAGGCAGCAGGCCCTCGCGACCGAGCAGGCGGCCGGTGCTGCGGTGGCGGAGCTGCACCCGCTCGCCGACCTCGAGGTCCCACTCCGCGCCGGAGACGTAGCCATCGAGGCCCAGCGTCACGTCCGACTCGAGGCTCGTGCGACGCTGGAGCGCGCCGTCGTCCTCGGCAAGGACATAGCCGCCGTCGGGATCGTGAAGGAGATAGGTGCCGAGGTCGGCCGGCTCGAAGTGAAGGGGGGCGGGGTTGCCGTCTCGCCCGAACCGGTAACCGTCGCCGTCGCGGACGAGCGGTCGGCCGTCGACGCGAAGGACGAGGCACTGGTTGGCGTAGGCGTAGGGATCGACGGGCTCGCCGCCGCCGCACGCACTCGCGAAGAGCAGGGGGGTCAGGGCCCCGAGGAGCCGCACCGAGAAGGGCCACAAGTCCGACGACAGGGTTTTCATGCCGCGAACGGTAGCACGAACCTGCTCGAGCCGGGCCTCCGTGGTGTCTACCGGTCCCGCTCGCCTTCGACCCGACCCGGACGACCCGCGCGTCAGCGGGACCCGCGCGGTTCCGGCGCGTTTCCCTCACCGACGGCTCGCGCCCGGAGAACGACCTCGGGAACGGGCCAGTCCTTCCCCCCGGGCGAGGCGGTCGCCGCGTCGAGGAGCCTGCGGAGCACCGGAAGCAGCTCCTGGCGATGGCTGCCGATCGACCGACCCGGGCGGTGGGTGAGCGCCCACGCCGTGACGTAGACCCGCCGAGCCCACGCGTCGACCAGCGCCGGCGTGCGCTCTTCGGGACGCACCCGCGACAACCCCAGGGCGGCGAGCGCCTCCAGGTGCACGTCCTTCGCGAGGTGGTCGGCGATCGTCGCCTCACCGAACAAGTCGTGGACGACGTCCACCAGTTGCTCGTCATAGGTGTACTGCACGAGCCGGTGCTCGATACCGCCGACGGGGGGACGGTACCAGCGGGGGTAATCCCGGAGGCCAGGGTCTGCCTCGGCCGCCGCCTCCATGTCCTCGTGTGCACCCTCGAAGTGCTCCAGCACGTAGACGAAGTGGTCCCAGGTCGGCGACTCGTTCTGCTCGAGCTTGCGCTGATGAGCCTCGTTGAAGCACAGCCACGCTCCCCGGTACAAGGTCGCGTGGTCTACGCTGACTTGCACCATGCCCTCTCGAATCGCGGCCATCGCGCTCGGGCAGTCGCGGGTTCGAGCGGCCAGCACCGCCTCGTACTGAAGCGGCCCCCCCGGCGGATGGGTGTACCGCTGGGGGCGCGTCGGGAGTCGCCGAGGCCCGGGGGGGAGATCGGGGTCGAAGAGCGGCTGATCGGGAGCGGCCTTCACCACGAGGTCGTCGACGTCCGACCGCGACGGGGTCCGGAGATTCGCGGGGTCCGCGGGTGTCCCCTCCGACTCGACGAGCAGCGAGAGGTCCGTCGACCGCGGCGAAGGCTGCGTGGTCCACGAGGGCAGAGCGAGCGACGACGGGCCGACCACGAACACCGCGAGCAGCACGCCCACGGCGACCGCCACGCTCGACACCGCCGCCAGCTCGGGAACTCGCCACCTACCGCCCGGCTCGGGAATCGCGGGGCGGACTCGGTCGAGCAGCGCGTCGGGCGCAGGCTCCTCGGGGAAGGGCAGGGCCTCGAAGCGCGCGTCGAAGGCATCGCGCAGCTCGGGGTGCTCGTCCATCGCGAGCGCCACTTCGTCCGGGAGATCCTCGGTCTCGAGGTCCCACGCCTCGATCTTGCTTCGCAGCGCAGCGAGGTCGGAGCTCATCGGGTCACCCCCAGCTCGGTCGCGACCGGGGCCAGCCACTCGCGAAGTGCTCGACGGGCCCGAGCCACCCGGCTGGCCGCCGTCCCCGGGGCGATCCCGAGGATCTCGGCCGTCTCCGCGAAGGTATGCCCCTGGCCGTCGACGAGCCACACCGCCTGGCGCTGGTTCTCGGGTAGCCGGTCGAGCGCCTCGGCGATCTGGGCGCCGAGCTGCTGACCGAGCAGCTGGTGCTCCGGGCCCGGGCCGCTCGCGCGGTGCTGCGTCACCCGATCGGGAGTCATGGGCACCTCCTCACGACGCTTCTTGGCATCGAGCCAGGTCGTGTAGATGATTCGACTCTGCCACGTCCGGAAGGCGCGATCGTCACGGAGATCCTGAAGCCGGCCGAGGCCCTTCAGGAGGCTCGACTGCAGCAGATCCTCGGCGTGCACGGCATCCCGCGCGAGCCGGAGGGCGAACCGGTAGAGGTCGCCCAGCACGGGCCGCACGAGTGCCTCGAAGCGATGGTTCACGGCGTCTCCCGACCTCTGGACGATCCGCTGCGCGATCTTTGTCCGTCAGTCGGAAAATTTTCTCTCAGACGAGCGAGCGGCGTCGCCGGATCCCGGCGAGCGCGCCGAGCACGAGGAAGAGCGCGCCGCTGTAGGGCGTCGCGCCGGTGCTGCAGTCGCAGCCGTCGTCGCCACCCATGCCGGTATCGAAGGGATCGCTGTCGGCATCCGCGTCGCTGTCGGCGTCCGTGTCGCTGTCGGTGTCGGCGTCCGTGTCACCATCGGTATCGGCGTCCGTGTCCGTGTCCGTGTCGGCGTCCGTGTCGCTGTCGGTGTCCGCGTCGGTGTCCGCGTCGCCCATGCCCGGGTCGTTGGGGTCGGCGGGATCCGAGACCATCTCCCCCGGATTGGCCGTGCCGTCGCCATCGGAGTCGCCCATCTCCTCGGCGTTGGTCAGCCCGTCGTTGTCGGAGTCCAGCGGGCCCACGACCGCCCAGTTGACGCTGGCCGAGCTAATCGGCGAGCCAACGAGGTTATTCTCGACGTCCTGACCGAAGTCGTTGCGAGGGGCGCCGCCCACCCCACCCTGGTGACAGAGGCCGCAGCTGAACGTGCTGCCGTTCGGCACCTGACTCACGCGGAAGGACCGCGCTTCGGCGTCGGTCACACCGAGAAGGACGAACAGGAGCGCGCCGGCAGCGGCGAGAAATCGAATTGCGAGCATGGGTCTCTCTCCATCGTTCCCGCGCCCCGCGCACGGGCCGCGGCATCGTACGTTGTCCTTGGCCGATCCGCACCTCGACAATCGATGATGGATCGAACGTTGGGCGAAGACCAAGGACCGTGCGAGGAAACGATCGAGACACCTCTGGATGGACCTCGATGAAGTGGTTTCGCGCGATCGCGTTGGTCGGCCTGGCGGCGACCTCCTACTCCGCGTCCTCCTCGTTCTCGGACTGGATCGGACCAGCCATCGGGTACGCCGGGCTACTGCCCAGCGATCCGGTGGTGGGCTTCGAAGACCTCGTGCCTCTACCCGAGCCTCCGCCGACGTTCGCCCAACCCGGTCCCCGGCCCGACGACCCCTACCTCGGTCTGCGCTACGACCTCGCCCGTCAGCGCGAGGCGCTGATCGCTCGACGCTACGAGGCTCTCGATGCCGACGTCGCCTCCGTCGACGAGCTGGCCCGCGGCGTGCTCGCCGACGCACTGCCCGGAATGCTCGAGGCCTGGGTGGGTACCCGCTACTCGTACTCGGGCACCTCGCAGGTGCCGGGCAAGGGCCGCATCGCCTGTGGCTACTACGTCTCGACGGTCCTCGAGCACGCCGGCTTCTCGCTCGACCGCGTCGAGGTCGCCCGCCAGGCCTCGGAGCAGATCATCCGCACCGTCGTGCCCGACCGGGACGTACAGCGGTTCTATCGGTCGCGCCGCGAGGAGGTCGTGGGTGCAGTCGAAGCGGAGGGGCCCGGCGTGTGGCTGGTAGGGCTCGACACCCACGTCGGGTTCCTGCTCAATGACGGGGAGAACGAGGTGCGGTTCTGCCACTCGACGCGCCGCCGTCGCAAGGGCGTGGTGTGCGAAGAGGCCGTCTCGAGCCCGTCGCTCAAGTCGCGGTACACGGTGCTCGGGAGGCTGGACAACCCCACGGCCGTCGACCACTGGCTCGACGGTGCCCGCTTCGTCACCGCCCGCCGTGGCGTGCGTCAGGGGCCGTCCTTCGGCACCCACCCCGGTGAGGGACCCCAGGGCGGCGCCGCCTTCGGCCCGGTCGGACTCGCCGTGGCGGCCCTTCCCTGAGTCAGGTCCGGTCCGCCTCGCGGAACCAGGCTCCCGTGTGCTGAGCCACGTAGACGTCGCGGCCTTCCTGGACGTAGTGGTACGCGTAGCGGACGAAGGTGGTGCCGCGAAACCGACGCACCGACTGCGCCGTGCACGCGACCTGTAGCGGGGGGCCGATCTCCCCGAGCGACGGAAAGCGAGCCTCGTGGATGTGCGTCCCGAACCCGACCCAGCCCTCGGTACGCGGCATCTCGAGCACGTACGCCGACATCAGCGTGGCCAGGGTCCCGGTGAGCTGGACCAGGATCGCACCCGGGACGTGCTTGGGATGCCCCGGGAGCACCTGCTGTGCTTCGACCAGCACGCCGAGCCGGGCGGTATCGACGAGCCCGACCACTCGTCGAGCCTCGACGTCGATCTCCGAGACGTCGTGGAGAAACCAGGCCTCGGGTCCGTAGAGGCACTGTTGGTGGAAGTCGGAAGGGATCGGCAAGCGGCACCTCGAGCCCGCGCGATATATCCCGCCGGCCTCGTTCGGCCGGGATACGGCTCCGGGGATCCCGCCTGGACCTGGCCATGGATACCTTCGACGCGATGGGGCCACGCCCCGACCGGCGCGCCGCCTTCACGGGGCGCCTCCTCGCCCACGAAGAGGACGCTGAGCTCGACGCCATCGTCGCCGAGGCGGCGCGCGTGCTCGACGTCCCCGTGGCAATGATCAACCTGGTGCTCGACCACGTTCAGCGCTTTCGGGCTGCGCACGGCCTCGATGCCGAGCTCGAGGCGGCCGGCGCGACGGATCGGGAGATGTCGTTCTGCCAGATCGTGGCCTCCGAGGGCCGGCCCCTCGAGGTCACCGACGCCGAGCAGGACCCTCGGGTGCCCCAGTTCCTGGTGCGCACCAAGGGGATCCGAGCGTACCTGGGCGTTCCGATCGTCGCCAACGACGTCGTGGTCGGCGCACTGTGCGTGCTGTGCGACCAGCCCCGGAGGTTCTCCGAGGCCGAGCGGGTCTCGCTCTTGGCGTTGTCGGAGCGCGTCAACACCCGCCTTGCCGAGCTGGCCGAAGCTCCCGACCCCACGACGCTGCTCCGAGAGCGATCCACCGTGCCGACCCTCTCGCGCATCCGCTCGACGCTGGTCCCCATCGCGAACTCGGCCCGAGCGGGTCTCCTCGCGCTCGAGGGTCTCCACCCGGTGCTCAAGCTCGTGCAGCGCCAGTCCGAGGTCGGGAGCGTCGACGCGGAGCTCCTCACCCACGCCGTGGCCACGGCCCGCCGAGCGCTCCGGAGCTGCGACGATGCGTTCTGCGAGGTCGAGGCCAGCGTGGGTGACGCCGCGCTCGCGCTCCAGGCGCTCGAGCAGCTCTTCGTGGCCGATGATCGGCCGCGTCTCGTGCCGATCGCGCTGGCCGGCCGCGAGCTGTCTCGCGAGGCGACCGCGCCCGTCGGCGGGGTGTTCGTTCCCGACACGGCAAACCCCCAGGTCCACACGCCCCAGCCTCTCGCGGTGGCCCTGGTGGACACCGCCCTGACCCGTCTCGCGGCGGAGCTCGCGGGTACCTCGCAGGGCATCCGGATGGACGTGGTGGTCGGGGGGCCCGAGGCCGCGCTCCGGTTCTCGGGGCCCGACGTCACCGGGGCGGTGGCCGAGCGGGTCGCCAGCGTGCTCGAGCCCCACGTCGCCGCCCTTCCCCGCGTGCGCGTGAGCTTCGACGCCGAGGCCCTCTGGCTGCACTTCGCTCAGACCTCGTAGTCGTTCCGCTCCTCGTCCACGCTCGACGTGCGGTCGGCCAGCGTCCGCGGTGAAGGTCCTGGTGAACGCCCAGGCCCCGACGGCCTCACCTTCGCGCGCGTCGGGTCACCCTGCCTCCCGGGCCACGGTACGCCCCCTGGCCGCTACCGCGTCTGAACAACCCGGGATAGCTCCCGCCCGGAGGCTCCGTGGGACGTCTACCTACCGTGGCGGTCGCCCTGACCATCGGCTGCACGACTCCGTCCGTGTTCGACGACCTCCCCGAGCGGACGTCGGAGCTCACCGATGCGACCGAGACGTGCAACGGCATCGATGATGACGGCGACGGCTTCGTCGACGAGGACGAGGCCTCGCTCTGCGACGATGGCGATCCCTGCACGGTGGGCCGCTGCGATCCCGAGACCGGCTGCGTTCAGGAGCTCGCCCCCGACACCTGCAGGATCGACGGGACGTGCGTGCCCTCCGGAACCGCATCGCCCGACGACGTCTGCGCGGTCTGTGATCCCCTGTTCTCCACCACCGACTGGTCTCCCGGCGGCGCCGACGTCAGCTGCGACGACGGCGAGGCCTGCACCGTGAACGACCGCTGCGACGGCGCGGGCGGCTGCCGGGGCGACGGGGACGTGCCCGCGATGGACGAACAGGAGCCGTCCTCGTTCGCGCTCCCGCACGACACGCTCCGCACCGTAAACGACGATGGTGACTTCGTCTTCCTGCTCGACGGGTCCTTCCACGAGCCCGATGACGTCGACAGCTACTTCTTCGTCCTGGAAGACACGGGCCAGTTCCCGTTGATCTGCCAGGTCAACAGCAAGCAGCCCCAGGCGACCGCACTCGCGACCGGTCCGGCGGTGGCCCAGGTTTGCGTGCAGGTGGCCTGCGTGGAGGGCACGCTCAGCTCGATCGAGTGCGTCCGCGGCGCCCAGTTGGGTGACGACACCTGCTGCGACCCCGACCGAGCCACCCTGAGACCCAACTGCAGCGGCGTCGACGATACGGTCGACGTCTTCGTCGACGTCGTGGGCACCGGCGACACGTGCGGGGAGTACCAGCTGCGCATGGGCAACGCCGACAGCGGCTGCACCTTCTGATCGGAGCTCCGATGCGTCCTCTTCTCGTGCTGCTCGTCGCCTCGGGCTGCGTCACCAAGCTCGGCGCCCGCAGCCTGCCTGCCGTTCGCGCCAACTACAACGAAGCCGTGGCCCAGAGCTCGAGCGAGCAGATGCTCCTGAACATCGTGCGGTTGCGCTACAACCACCCCCTCCAGTTCCTCGAGCCGGTCAGCGTGGTCACCACGTACTCGTTCAGCCGGAACGCCGGTCTGAACGCCACGGGCAACCTCAACGGAGAGAACGCGTTCTCGCCGATTGCTGGCGGGGGACTCACCGGCGGGATCTCGGCGAGCGAGACACCGACCATCACCTACGCGCCGCTCTCGGGCCAGGACTACGTGCGGCAGCTCGCGGCGCCCCTGCCCCGGGAGCTCCTGCTCCTCCTCCTGCAGGGCGGGTGGCCGGCCGACCTGATCCTGCCGTTCACCGTGAGCCGCATCGGGTCCGCGCGAGCCCCCACGATCGCGGCGGCGGACGATTCGTCGCGGTACGCGAGGATCGTGGACGGCATCACCGCGCTGCAGGCCCAGGGGGAGCTCGTGATCGAGCTCGAAGGCGACGAGGAGACGCGACTGGCCTTCGGCGAGAGCCCCGTTGCCCAGACGCTGGCCAAGAACCTGGGGCTGGCCCCTGACGTCGACACGGTGTCGATCTGCGGCTACCGCGTGGAGCCACGGGAGCGTGACATCCCCCTGATCACCCGGTCCATGCAGGACGTCCTCTTCTACCTGTCCCACGGAGTGGAGGTCGATCCCGACGACCTGGCCGCCCGCGACCTCGGGGTGGCCCTGCCCGTCCGCGAGCCGCTGCTCCACGTCCACAGCGGGGCACGACGTCCGACCGACGCGACAGTCGCGGTGACCTTCCGAGGTCGCTGGTACTGGATCGACGAGACGGACCGCTCGTCCAAGCGGGTGTTCGGCGCGCTGTCGGCGCTGTTCGCGGTCATGTCGGCCCCGAGCGAGGTCGGCACGCCCCTGCTCACGCTCCCCCGCTGATCTCCGGGTGGACGACGCCACAAGGCGCGCGCCACCACACCACACCCTCACGGACCGAGACGAGCGCGGGGTCACCGAGCCGCCCGACTGACGCGTGGAGGAGCGACAGCGCGGAAGCGCCAGGCTCGCGAACCTCGGAGAACGCGCGCATCCAGGAGGTCATCAGCTCGCCGAGGGGGTGTCCGGGCCGCACCCCGCGTCGCACCGCGGAGGGGAGCCGGTCGCGAAACAGGATCGGCGCGGCCCCCTCGCTCCCGTCGGTCCAGCAGAGCAGCCCGGCGTCGGCGAGGCGCGAGCCCTCGCGTCGCAGCAGGTGGACCACGCCGACCTCGCCTCCGGGACCGCAGCTCCCCTCGACGAGCACCCCGCCGGTGGCGAGCCCAGCCGCACAGCGGGCGTGAGCGACGGGCGCCTCGGCACGGGGGTAGTCGCGAAGCACGTTCAGGACGCGGATGGCCCTCGCTTCGAGGCCCGGCCAGGTCCACTCGGCGACCCCGAAGCGGACCCCGGGCTCGGAGTGCGGAGCCGCCGCTGCCACGACGTCGGGGTCGCGGTCGATGCCGAGGACGGTGGCCGAAGGATCGAGGACCCGGAGGGCGCGGGCCCACTCGACCGTGGTGTGGGGTAGCCCCCCGAGCCCGACGTCCAGGTAGCGGGTCGAGCGCGCGGCGGGGCTGTCAGCGGGGACGAGTGCGTCGAGAAGGTCGGGCAAGACCGCGTCCAGCCGAGCCAGCCGGCCCGGCCGGGTCTTCCGCCGAAGCCGAATCAGGCCTGTCCGCGCAGGGCCGCGATCCGCGCCTCGATGGGCGGATGGCTCTGGAACAGCCCAGCGAGTCGGCCGCCCTGGATGCCGAACGCAGCCAGGTCCTGGGGCAGGTCGGCGTCGTCCGGGGAGCCGGACTGCAGCGCCTGGAGGGCCGCAATCATCGGTGCCGCGCCCACGAGCTCGGCCGCACCTGCGTCAGCTCGGAACTCTCGCCGACGGCTGAACCACATCACGACGATGGAGGCGAGAATGCCGAAGACGACCTGGGCCGCCATGCTGGCCACGAAGTAGCCGATGCCGAGCCCGCCGCGCTCCCCGTCAGGGTCGAGCGCGTTGTCGACGAACGTACCCACGATGCGGGCGAGCACGATGACGAAGGTGTTGAGCACGCCCTGCAGGAGCGACATGGTGACCATGTCGCCGTTCGCGACGTGCGCGACCTCGTGGGCCAGCACCGCTCGGACCTCGTCGGGGCGCATGGAGCGGAGCAGGCCAGTGGAGACGGCGACCAGCGCGTTGTTGCGTCGGGCCCCCGTCGCGAAGGCATTGGCCACCGGGCTGTCCCAGATGGCGACGTCGGGCTGACCGATGCCGGCGGAGCGGGCCAGCTCGGAGACGGTATCGACGAGCCAGCGTTCGCTCTGGTTCGAGGGCTGGTCGATGACCCTCGCGCCTGTCGACCACTTGGCGATCTGCTTCGACATCGCCAGGCTCACGAGCGAGCCGCCGAAGCCGAAGAGGGCGGCGAACAAGAGATAGCCGCCCGAGGACGAGCCGAGCCCGGCCACGTTGAGCACGAACCCGAACACGACGAGGACGGCGAGGTTGGTGAGGACGAACAGGGTGATGCGGAGCGGCCATGCGCGCGCCATGGACACGTGGAACCTCCTGGGGTCGTGGACTGAATCGTAAGGTCGTCTTGGGGCGTTGACAGACGACGGCGAGCCCTCACATCGTTCGAGTCGGGGGTGCACGTGATTCCACTGGAGGTAGGGGCGGTCGACCTCGAGGCGGGGCTCGTGTGGCGGGACGGCCGGCGACACCTGCTGTCGGGTCTCCAGCGGGGGCTCCTCCACGCGCTGACCGACACGCCGGGCCCGGTCACCACCGAGACGTTGCTCCGCGAGGTCTGGGGCTACCACCCGCGAGTCCGCTCTCGGGCTGTGGCCTCGGCCGTGGTCGGGGTGCGACGAATCGTGGAGCGTGACCCCGGCAAGCCCCGGCACCTGCTGACGGTTCGGGGGGTGGGCTACCAGTTCGCCCCTGCGTCGAGCGCTCCGGCGTGGGTCGCCCTCTCGAACAGCGCTGCCCACCCCGGACTGCCCCGCGAGCTTCGGGACCAACTGGCTCTGCACGCGGCCGAGGCGCTGTCGCTGCAGGCGCCGGCCGAGGCCGTGGCTCGCCTGGAGGGCCTTCGCGACCGGCCGACCGTCCGCGAACGCGCTGTGACGCTGCTCATCGGCATTCGGCCCTGGCTCGGCGACCTCGAAGGCGCGCTGGCCGAGGCCGAGGGGTCCCCGACGGACTCGCCAGGATGCGCCCACAGCAAGGCGCTCCTCGCTCTGCGACTCGGCCACCCGGTCGATGCACGAGCGCGCTTCGTGGGCCTCGCCGACGCCGCGCCAAGCGCTCGCGTGTACGCGCTCTCCCAGCTGCACGGCGCCGTGTCGGACCTGGAGTCGAACGACGCCGCCCGGCGGCTGGACGAGGCAGTGGCCGGGGCGCGGGAGGCCGGCGACGACCGAGTGACCTCGTGGTGCCTCGGGTTTCGGGGCGAAGTGCGAGCCGACCGCGGCGATCTCGACGGTGCGTCCGCCGACGCGGAGGTCTCGGAGCGTCTGGCGCGCCAGTCCCTCGCGGAGCACGAGCTGGCCGCAGCCCGAGCCCTGCAGCTGCGGGTAGCCCGACTCCGAGGGGACCGCGCCCTCGCCGCCGCCGTGTGGAGCGAGCTCGAGGGCCTTCGTCAGCGTCCAGGGTTCGCCACGGCCCATCCGGGCTTCGTCAGGGGACTCGAGCTGGAAGGCCAGCGACAAGTCGCACAGCGGCGGCTTCGAGAGGGTCGGGCGCTCGCGAAGATGACGGGCGACACGTGGGCCCTCGGCCGACTCGAGGCGCTGCGCACCGACCTGCGCTGACCGAGGTTCCTGGAGCAGACTTCGTTACCGGCTCGCCGCTGCCGTGGGCGTCCGGTACGCTTCGCTCGATCCCACACCCGAAGACCCCGCGGGCACGTCGTGCGCCGCGGGGTCCATGGTCGTGCGATCTCGACTCGGTGCTCAGGGGACGACGAGGTCGCCGTTCAGGAACGCATCGCCGTCGGGCGTTCCGTCGCCGTCGCTGTCGGCGTTCGACAGGTTGCTGCCCAGGACGTCCTTCTCCATGACGTTGGCGAGGCCATCGGCGTCGTTGTCGCAGTCGATGGCCACGGAGTCGACGTAGTAGCGGTCAACGGTGGGTGCCGACCCGCCGTTGTTGAACCGCACCTGGAAGGAGGACCCGATGCTCACCGGGTCGCTGTAGGTCGAGATGAACGGCGTGAAGGGGCTGTTGAGTCCCCGCCCGACGTCGAACTCCGTGATGGTGCCATTCGGGAACAACGTCCACGTCGTGCCTCCGTCGAGCGAGTACTGGACGAAGAGCTCGTCGCCCGAGCCTTCTGCGTCCCGGTTGTGGACGTAGAAGTTGACCGCGGCATCAGTACAGTTCGAGAAGTCGTAGGGCTGGGAAATCAAGTCGACCCCGCCGACCTCTTCCGCGTTGACACCGAACGGCGGCACGATCGGGCCAGGGTTCGACGCAAACTGGCTGCCGGTCCACAGGGGCGTGGGCGCGCTACCCGACGACCAGTTCGTCGCATCCAGCACCGTCGACGCATCGAAGTCGTCGTAGAAGCCGAACACGGAGCAGGCGTTGCCGATGCCGTCGCCGTCATCGTCCTCCTGGCCTGGGTTCTGGGTCAGGGGGCAGTTGTCGAGCAGGTCGTTGATGCCGTCAAAATCGCTATCGGGAACGTTCGGGTCGGTGCCCTTCTCGAACTCGCCGGCGTCGTTCAGGCCGTCACCGTCGCCGTCCGCTTCGGTCAGGTCGTAGTTGTCCAGCCCGGACTCCACGCAGTCGACGAGGAAGTCGGAGTCCTCGTCGCAGGAGATGAGGAGGTCGTCGATGAAGAACAAGTCGTTGAGCTCGTCACCCACGACCTCGATGCGGAACTCGACGTTGCCGCCCGAGAGGTCGAGGGTCTCGGAGGTCTGAACCTCGAGCAAGCTGAAGGGCTCTTCGAGACCCGTGCCATCGACCCGTGCGAACTCGGTCCAGGTGGTGTCACCCTCGAAGCGAGCGAGGAATCGCAGCGCATCTCCGACCTCGGGAGCGGGCGGACCCACCTCGACCTGAACCTGGACGAGGAACGACGAACAACCAGGCAGAGCAACCGTCTCGACGAACGAGCCGCCGCCATTGAACCGGAGCGCGTGGGTCTCGGACGTGATCTGGTTCGTCTGGTTGGAGACCGCGAAGCTGTTGGCCCAGATGTCCTCGTCGAGCTCCTCGGCGAAGCGGATCTCGTAGCAGTCGCAGACGTCGCCGACGCCGTTGCCCACACCGCCGCTCACGTCGTCTTGGTCGGCATTCGCGATGTCGGGGCAGTTGTCGGCGTCATCGGCGATGCCATCGCCGTCGCTGTCGGAACCGACCGTGATGGGAAGCACGCCGTTCGTGCTCAGCTGACCGTCGGTGACCTGCCACACGAGCACGTCGGAGCCGTTGAAGCCGGGATCGGGGGTCACCGTCACGACGCCCGAGGCGGCGTCGACGATGGCGGTACCATTGTTCGGCTGCTGGGCGATCAAGTAGAACAGGGTGTCACCCTCGGGGTCGTCGGCCGAAAGGGTGGCTTGCGCCGGCGCGCCGGTGATCGTGCTGAGCGAGACGGGGTTGGGGACCGGCGCGTCGTTGACCGGACGAATCAGCACGTCGACAAAGGCCGGGTCGGAGTCGCCCGCTCCGTCGGTCGCCACGATTGCGAACTGATCGTTGCCGTTGAAGTCCTTGGTCGGCGTGTAGGCGAGTGCACCGGTGACCGGCGAGACTTCGACCGAGCCGTTGGTGGGCGCGCTGAAGACCGAGAAGATCAGGGTATCGCCCTCTGGGTCGGTGCCCGTGACCGCTCCGGTGACGATCATGTCCTCGTCGGTGGTGAGCAGGCCGATGTTCTGCAGTCGCGGGACGTCGTTGACCGGGGTGATGTTGACGACGATTCGCGCCGGCAGGGAGTCGGAGTTGAGGTCCGAGGCGATGACCGTAAAGTCGTCGGTGCCGTTGACGTTGGCGTTTGGCGTGTAGCTGAACTCGCCGGTGGTCGCGTTGATGGACACGATGCCGTTGCGCGGCGGCTCGCCGATGCGGAAGCTGATGGGCTGGCCCTCGACGTCGACCGCAGCGACGGTGTCGATCAGCGCCGTGTCTTCGTCGGTGGTGAGGACGGCAGGGCTGACCGTGGGCGGGTCGTCGACGGCGGTGATCGTGATGTCGACGGTGCCGGGCTCGGAATCGACGAACCCATCGTTCGCCGCCACCTCGAAGGAGTCGGCGCCGAAGAAGTTGGGATCGGGCGTGTAGGTGAACGTCCCGAAGTTCGTGTTGAGCGAGAGGTCACCGTTGGTGGGCTGGGTCACGACCCTCCAGATCAGCTCGTCGCCGTCGGGGTCGGTGCCGAAGAGCTCACCGGAGAGGACCTCGTCCTCGGCGCCGACGAAGCCGTTGTCGCTGACGACCGGAACGTCGTTCGCCGCGCCGACGGTGATGTCGATGCGCACGGGACCCGTGCTGGCGTTGGAGTCGTCGGTAGCCGCCCAGAGGAAGGTGTCGTTGCCGACGAAGTTGCGGTCTGGCGTGTAGGTGTACTGGCCGTCGGTGCTGATATCGACCCGGCCGAACTCGGGCGCCTGGACGAGCGAGAAGGTGAGGGGATCACCCTCGACGTCGCTGGCCTGGAGCGGACCGCCAGCGTCCTCTTCGTCCTCGTCGATGACGAGCAGACCGGCGGTGCCACGGGGAGCATCGTTCACGGCGTCGATGAACACGGTGATGGTCGCGAGGTCGCTCTGCTGACCGTCGCCTACCACGGCCCGGAAGGTGAACTGGTCCTGGCCGTTGGCGTTCTCGTCCGGGATGTATTCGTACACCGAGCCCGAGCCCACGAGCTCGCCCAGCGTCGGCTGGTCCACGATCTCGTAGTCCGGAGACTCGTCGGTGCCGGTGCAGTCCGCCGCGAGCACCACGGAGGCCGAGCCGTCCTCCTCGAGCCGGATCGAGCCGTCGGAGACCAGGCACTCGACCACGGTCTCGAGGTCACCGTCGTCAGAGCAGGCGCCCAGTATTGCGCCTACAAGCAGCATTCGAGCGGCAGTTATCACCATTTCCTCCGGATGATTTTTCGTGCCAGTCTACGAGGACTCACAGCGGGGGTCAACATCGAAATCGTCTGTTCGGGAACATCGTCGGTCGAGAGGATGGCAACCCCGACAGGCAGGCAGGTCTCGTCGATGTGGTCGACCGACCCGCTACAAACTTGGAAAGCAGCAGAGAACAGAACGTGCAGAAAAGACCCGCCAGACCATCCGGCGGGACGGACCCGACGACGCCAGGAGGCGTCGCCGGGTCGAGAGCCGATCACGCTACGGGTTGAAGTCGATCTCGAGCGTGTAGTCCCACGCGGTGCCAGGCCAGCGGTCGACGAGCACGTAGTAGGTGCCCGCCGCGACCACCGGACCCGCCGGTGCGGGAATGCCGTTGATCAACGAACAGAATCCGTCGGGGCTGCCGTCTTCGTCGAAGGCAATCTTCGGAGGCTGAGGCGTCGGGCTGTTGATGAGCGGCGGGTTGGCCGTGCTGCCCACGATCGTTCCATCGAAGATGTACACCCGGCTGTCCAGGTCTAACGTCGTGCACTGCGACGTGGGGCCGTCCGTGGTCTCGAGCCGCCAGCTCAGCGGCACGGCGAGGTCGAACCTGAACCAGTCGAAGTCGCTGGAGGTGAACATGTCGCCCTGGGCGATGAACCGACCCGGTCCCGCCACCGCGTAGGTGTTGTTCGCGTCCGCGTCGGCCGGAACATTGTTCGGCTCGTTGTCGAGGCCGAGCACGATGCCATCGAACGGGTCCGTGCCGGCGAGAATCTCTGCGCCATCGGGGACGCCATCGTTGTCGGTGTCGGCAAGGTTGGGGTCCGTGAGGTAGACGTTGATCTCGGCGTAGTCGGGCAAGAGGTCACCGTCGCTGTCGCAGTCGACGATGATGTCGTCGATGAACCAGGAGTCGCTGGTCACCCCGTCACCCGTGTTCTGCGTGACGAGACGCACCCTGGCGCCAGCAATCTGCGAGAAGAGCGGGTCGGTCGAGTTGCCGATGACGATGGCCCAGTTGAGAGGACCGCCCCCGGTGTAGGTCGCGACGTTCACCCAGGTGTCAGCTGCGTTGTCGTACACTTCGAGGTCCAGGATGTCGGTGAGCTCCGGCTCGTCGGGCGGAGCTGCGGTCTGGACCCGCACGTCCCAGGCGACCGCGCCGCTACAAGCGTCGAACTCGAACGCGTTGGTTTCGAGTGCACCACCGTTGTCGCCAAGGCGCAACGAGAAGGTGTCGCCATTGCCGACCAGGTTGGAGACCTCGGCGTCACCGGTCGGAGCGGACGCGAAGGTGGTGGGGTCCGCGACGCCCGTGCCGAAGTCCTCGACGATCGGGAGGGCGAACGCCGCAGGGTTGGTGCCGTCCAGGATCTCCTGACCGTCGTTGACGCCGTCACCGTCGGTGTCGGGGTTCACGGGGTCGGTGCCGTAGACCTCGATCTCCTTGGAGTTCGGAATCAGGTCGCCGTCGGCGTCGCACCCAATGTAGACGTCGTCGATGAACCAGTCGTCGTCGCCCGTGGTGAACGAGGTGTCGCTCGTGCGGAGACGGATGACCGCGCCCTCCTTGACGATGTTCTCGCTGGTGGTGCTGCCGAGAATCGGCTGGAACGGCGTGTTCGGGAAGCTGCAGAACCCGGGCTTCGTGAACATCACCTCCCAGCCGGTCTCGGTCTGCGCCTCGACGAAGAAGAAGTCGTTGGTGCAGGGGTAGTCGAAGCCGGTCGGTGCGGCCTCGGCGAGGCGGAAGTCCCACGCGACCTCGGTGCACTGGAAGAAGTCGATGGGCAGCGAGGTCAGCGTGCCCCCGTCGCCGTTGGACATGCGGAGCGAGTGGGTGCCCGAGAACGGATAGACGGTCTCGACGTTGCCGTCGCCCACGACCGACGTGGTCGACCAGATGGTGTCGTCCACCGCGCCAGCGTCGAAGTCGTCGATGATGGACAGGTCGCACGCATCGCCGAATCCGTTGCCGTCGACGTCGGCCTGGTCCGGGTTGAAGGTGACCGGGCAGTTGTCGATGTCGTCGGTCACGCCGTCGATGTCGGTGTCGGCGCTGTTCGGGTCGGTGCCCTTCTCGAACTCGGCCGAGTCGAGGAGCCCGTCGCCGTCGGCATCCCCAACCAGGAGGTCGTAGCCGTCGAGGCCACTCTCGACGCAGTCGAGCAAGAGGTCGGAGTCGCTGTCGCAGCCGATGAAGAGGTCGTCAATGACGAACAGGTCGTTGAACTCGTCACCGTCGACCTCGAAGCGGAAGACCACCTGGTCGCCCTGGACATTGATGCCGCTCGTCGCGCCCCGAACCGGGCTGAAGGACTCCACCTGACCGGTGCCGAACCAGGAGTCGATCTCCTCGAAGTCACCGCCGTCGACGCTCACGAACAGGCGCAGGGCGTCGGTGACCTCGGGAGCAGAGTCGCCGGTGGCCAGGTTGAAGGCGTAGCCGTAGTTGAGGCAGCCCGGGAAGGCCTGGGTCTCGATGAAGGCTCCGTCACCATTGAATCGGACCGCGTGCAGCGGTGAGGAGACAGGCGACTGCACGTTCGAGGTCGCGCCGAAGTCCGCGACGAGCCCTTCGTCGAAGTTCGCACCGAACGCATCCGAGTCACAGTCGCAGCGGTCGCCGCGGCCGTTGCCGTCGAGGTCGTTCTGGTCGGGGTTCGCCACGTCGGGGCAGTTGTCGAGCCCGTCACTGATCTCGTCGCCGTCGGTGTCCTCGGAGACGAAGATGGTGAGGAAGCCAGGCGACGAGAGCGAGCCGTCGCTGACGGTGTAGCGGAGCAGATCGGGGCCGACGTAGCCGGGGTCTGGCGTGTAGGTGACCTCGCCCGTGACCGCGTTCAGCGTGGCCACCCCGTTGTCGGGGGCGTCGCTGACCACGAAGAAGAGGGGCGAGCCCTCGGGGTCGTTCGCGAGCAGGGTGACCGAGGAGGTCTGGCCCGCGACCATGGTGAGCTGGGTCGGTTCGACGCGCGGCGGGTCGTTGACGGGCAGCACGACGACGGTGATCACGGATGGATCGGAGCTCGCGAGGCCATCGTTGACCACGATCTCGAAGGCGTCGTTGCCGTTGTAGTCCTGGTCTGGCGTGTAGGCGAAGGCGCCGGTCGAGGTCGACAGCGTGACGTCGCCGTTCACGGGCGGCATGGCAACGCCGTAGGTGAGGTTGTCACCCTCGACGTCGATGCCCGTGACCTGGCCGTTGGCGGTGCCGTCCTCGTCGGTGGTGACGAGGCCCACCGACGACAACGTCGGCGCATCGTTCACCGGGTTGACGGAGATCGTGATGCGGCCGGGAAGCGAGTCGTCGAACCCGTCGTTCGCGATGATGCTGAAGTCGTCGAGGCCCTCGAAGTTCCGGTTCGGCGTGTAGACGAACCCACCGTCGGCGGAGTCGAGCGAGACGATGCCGTTGCGCGGCGGCGCATCCACGCGGAAGGACAGCGGCTGCCCCTCGACGTCGCTCGCCACGGTGGCGTCGTTGAGCGGGGTGTCCTCGTCGGTGTTCAGCGTGAAGGAGCCCACGACTGGGCGGTCGTTGCGCGACGTGACGACGAGGCTGATCGTCGCGACCTCGGAGTCCACGACGCCGTCGTTGGCGACGACGTCGAAGGAGTCGTTGCCGAAGAAGTTGAGGTCCGGCGTGTAGGTGAACGAGCCAATCGACGGGTTGAAGTCGAGATTGCCGTTCGCGGGCTGGGTCACGATCGACCAGGTCAGCGAGTCGCCATCGGCATCCGCGCCCTGGAGCTGGCCGTTGAAGGGAGCGTCCTCACCGAGAGTGAACGAGCCAGCGTCGACGACCGGGGCGTCGTTGACCTGACCGACGTTGATGTCGACGCGCACCGGGCCGGTGGTGGCGCCCGCCGGGTCGAGCGCCGACCAGAGGAACGAGTCGGCGCCCACGAAGTTGCTGTCGGGAGTGTAGGTGTAGGCTCCGTCGGGCTCGAGGTCGACGCGCCCCGACTCGGGCGAGGAGACGAGGAGGTACGTGAGCTCGTCACCCTCGACGTCATCGGCCGGCAGCTGCCCGGAGAACGGCGTGTCCTCGTCGGTCGACACCTGGCTCGCGTTGCCGACGGGTCCGTCGTTGATCGGCTCGATGAACACCGTGACGGTCGCGAGGTCGCTCGTCTCGGCGCCATCGGGCGTCTGCGCCTGCCACGTGAACTCGTCGGTGCCGTTGATGTCGTCGTTGGGGACGTACTCGAACTGGTTGGCGGTACCGATGAGCTGGCCGAGCTTCGGCGCGTCGACAATCGTGTACTCCACCTGCTCGGCGTTGGTGTCGGCTACCAACTCCACCAGCGCGGAACCATCCTCGTCGAGGCGGATCGACCCGTCACTCACGGTGAAGCGGATCGGCTCTTCGACCGGGCCGCCGGAGCAGCCGGCGACCAGACCACCCAACAGTATCAAGCGGGCGTATGACCTCATGTTTTCCCTCTTCTGAAAGCACGGACGCGGGGAAGTATACGGGTGGTGTCAATTCAGAGCAAGGGGTGATCGACAGAGGTGACGGTGGTGTGCCGCACGATCGAGCCCAGATTTCCCTTTCTTCGCGTTGCTGCTTCTGCGGTTCGTCACCTGCGCAACGACGAACAAGGGGGCACGCACCGATCGCGGGGTGCACAGGTCTAGAATTCGATTTCGAGTGGAGTGTCGCTCGGCTCGAACAAAACGGACCCCGCAGCGCCACTCGGCTCTACGGGGTCCGGGAGGAGCATCCCTCGAGGGACGGGCTCAGGGAACGATGACGAGCGTTCCGTTCAGGAACTCGTCACCGTCGTTGGTGCCGTTGCCATCGCTGTCGGGGTTGGACAGCCCGGTTCCGAGGACGTCGCGCTCGAGAACGTTGGCCAAACCATCCTGGTCGTTGTCGCAGTCGACCGCCACCGAGTCCACGTAGAATCGGTCGGCAGTCGGCAGCGAAGAATCGTTGTCGAACCGCACCTGGAACGACGCACCCACGCTCGCCGGGTCGCTGTAGACCACGGTGTACGGAGTCCACGGGCTGGACGCTCCCCTCCCGATCGTGGACTCGGTGATGGTCCCGTTGGGGAACGTGGTCCACGAGGAGCCACCGTCGAGCGAGTACTGGATCAAGAGGTCGTCAGCACCCTCGGCGTCGCGGTTGTGCACCATGAAGTTGACCGCAACATCCGTGCACTGGGTGAAGTCGTACGGCACACCCGTGAGGATGGTCCCCCCCACTTCGACCGAGTTGACGCCGAAGGGACCGACGGTGGGACCGGCCGGCGAGGGTGCCGTGCCCCCGGACCAGTTCGCTGGGTCGAGCGTCGTAGCTGCATCGAAGTCGTCATAGTAGCCGAACACGGAGCAGGCGTTGCCGATGCCGTCACCATCGTCGTCCGCCTGGTCCGCGTTCTCCGTGGTGGGGCAGTTGTCGAGGTTGTCCGGCACGGTGTCGAAGTCGGTGTCGGCGTTGTTCGGGTCGGTCCCGAGGGCGAGCTCTTCGCCGTCGAGAAGGGTGTCCATGTCGGCGTCCGCCGAGGTGAGGTCGAAGCCGGGCAGGGTGGCCTCGAAGCAGTCGACCAGGAAGTCCGCGTCCTCGTCGCACTCGAGCTTGAGGTCGTCGATGAAGAAGATGTCGTTGAACTCGTCAGCGATGACCTCGATGCGGAACTCGGCGACCGCGCCGGAGAGCGCGATCTTCTGATCGGTCTGCCCGCTGAGCGTCTGGAAGGTCTCCTGCTGGCCCGTGCCGAAGACCTCGTCGATGTTGACCCACACGCCGCCGTCGGCACGGGCCCACAGGCGCACGGAATCGGTGACTTCGGGAGCGGGGGGGCCCGCCGCGACCTGAAGCTCGTAGTAGAACGAGCTGCAGCCGGGCAAGGCGATCGTCTCGACGAACGCCCCCGGACCGTTCAGACGCAGCGCGGTGGGGTCGGAGGTCTTCAGATCCGACGTGAGGGAGACTTCGCTCGTCGCGGCGAAGAACTCGTTGCCGAGGATGTCGTCGAAGCTGTCCTCGTAGCAGTCGCAGAGGTCGCCGACGCCGTTGTTGCCGACGTCGTTCTGATCCTCGTTGGGCACGGCGATGCAGTTGTCCTCGTCGTCGCCAATGCCGTCGCCGTCGCTGTCGGGCGAGATGTTGATCGGCAGCACGCTGCCCGCGGTGAGCTCACCATCGGTCACCGACCAGAGGATGGCGTCCGGACCCGCGTAGCCAGCGTCAGGCGTGTAGGTGACGAGGCCCGTGACGCTGTCGACCACCGCCGTGCCGTTGTTGGGCTGACCGGTGATGAGGAACACGAGCGGGTCACCCTCGGGGTCGTCCGCCGTGAGCATCGCCTCCGCTACCACGCCGCTGATCGTGTTGATCGAAACCGTTCCGGGAATCGGTGCGTCGTTGACTGCGAGGACCAGAATGTCGACGACCGCGGGGTCAGAGGTGAGGTCGCCGTCGGACGCCTCCACGCTGAACTGGTCGCTGCCGTTGAAGTTGAGGTCCGGCACGTACACCAGCGCCCCGGTGGCGGGGGAGACGGTCACCGTTCCGTTCGCGGGCGGGGAGGAGAGCGAGAAGAGGAGGCTGTCACCCTCGGCGTCGAGGCCGGCCACGACCGCCGCCGCGGGCACGTCCTCGTCGGTCGTGACGAGACCGACGTTCACGAGCGTCGGTGCGTCGTTGACCGCGCTCACCGAGATGGTGATGCGACCCGGCAGAGAGTCCGCGGTGGTGTCGGAGGCGATGACCGTGAAGTCGTCAATGCCGTTCGTGTTGGCGTTCGGCGTGTAGGTGAACTCGCCGGTCTGGCTGTTGACCGAGACGATCCCGTTGCGCGGAGGCTGGTCGACCCGGAACGTGAGCGGCTGCCCCTCGATGTCGGTGGCGAGCACGGTCTCGGTCAGCGGCGTGTCCTCGGTGGCCGAGAAGGCCGTGGGCGGAACCACGGGGATGTCGTTGACGCTGGTGACGGTGATGTCGATGGTGCTGACCGCCGAGTCTTCGGCGCCATCGTTCGCCACGACCTCGAAGAAGTCACGACCGAAGAAGTTGGGGTCGGGGGTGTAGGTATACGACCCGAAGTTGCTGTTGAATGCCAGCGAGCCGTTGGTCGGCTGGGTCACGACCGTCCAGGTCAGCGGGTCACCGTCGGGGTCGGAGCCCACCACCTGACCATTGATCGACCGGTCTTCCTGCGTGACGATGCCGTCGTCCTGGATGACCGGCGGATCGTTGATCTCGGACACGTTGACGTCGACCCGCACCGGACCCGTGCTGGCGCCAGCCGGGTCCTGCGCCGACCACAGGAAGAAGTCGGTACCGACGAAGTTCGCGTCGGGCGTGTAGGTGTAGGTTCCGTCGTCGGAGAGGTCGACCCGGCCGAAGTCCGGAGCCTGGACGAGCGCGAAGACGAGCTCGTCACCCTCGGCATCACTGACCACGAACGAGTCACTGGCCGCGAGGTCCTCCTCGGTGGTGAGCGAGGCCGGCTGGCCGCGAGGGGCGTCGTTCACGGGGGCGATGAAGACGTCGACGGTGAAGGGGTCGCTCTCGTCGTCGCCGGCGACCGCCTTCCAGGTGAACGAGTCGTCGCCGTTGGCATCGTCGTTGCCGACGTACTCGAGCACCGAGCCCGTGCCCACGAGCTGACCGAGGGCCGGCTGGTCGACGATCTCGTAGGTGATGGGCTCGTCGGAGTTGAAGACCTGCGCTTCCAGAATGACGGACGCCGACCCATCCTCGTCGAGACGGATGGCGCTGCCGCTCGCCGAGAACGTGACGGGCGGCGGCAAGGTGTCCTGGGCGCACGCCACCATCAATATGGCGACTGCGCCTGTGCGTGCAAAACCCACCATGTTTCCTCCTACCTGCGAGATTGGATGTCGGGACGAGTCGAGAGCGGTGCAAAAGAGCACCCTGCACGAAGAGCGGGCAGGGTGGGGCGGCTTTCGGCCGCAGGGGATTGCCGAGCCCGGGCGCGAGGCCCGGGCCCGGTGGTGTCAACTCACGGCGTGCTGCAGACCGTGTAGTTGATGACGCCGTTCCAGACACGCGGGGTGAAGGTGCCGCCGAACGGGTAGCTCTTCCCGACGCCCTCGAAGAACTGGAGGTCCGCGTTCTCGGCCTCCAACGTCCCGACGCCACCACCGTTGGTGTAGTTCAGGGTCTGTCCCGAGGAGATCGTGACGTAGAACGCGTGCCGCTGCGTGGCTGGGACGGTCACGCCGACGTTGACCGGCACCGGAGTGGGAACTCCAGACCCGTTCGCAGTCACCTGCGCGCTACCCACCAGGGTCCAGTTCGCAGCCGTGGTCTCGCTGCCCACGTAGGTACCCGCACGCTCGTAGATCTCGACCGTAACCGCAGTACCCGCAGCGACCGTGGGGTTCACTTCGAAGGAATCGATCGTGATGTTGTTCTTGGCGACGATGTCGAACATGTTGCCGTTCTGGCTATTGCCGCCCGCCAGCGTGGTGGTGAGATCGCCGGGGAAGCACTCGCAAATATCCCCGATGCCGTCGCCGTTCAGGTCTTCCTGGTTCGGGTTGGCGTCGAAGGGGCAGTTGTCGATGATGGAGGGCCAGAGATCGTTGTCGGGGTCGCAGTCCACGACGATGTCGTCGACGTACCAGGCGCCACCATTGGCGTTGCCGACGGAGGCGAACCGGATGTCGGTCGGGTTCGCGAACAGCGCGTTCGTCGAGTTGGTCTGGAACCGGGTGAACCCGGTGCCCGCGAGCCCGTCGCCGAGCACCTGGCCGACGGTCACGTAGCTACCAGCGACCGAGTCGAACGCATCGATGTTCAGGTCGTCACCGACCTCGGGGATCTCGACGCCGTCGCCCTTCCGGACGAACATGTCGAACGCGACCGGGTCGGTGCCGCAGGACACGCCAAAGTTCATGGGGTCGGAGGTGAGCGAGCCGACCGCATCACCGAGCCGCAGCGAGAAGGTGTCGCTGTTCGCGAACGCGTTGCTCACCGCCGCATCACCGACCGGCTGGCCGGACCACACGAACTCGCGTGCAATGCCCGTGGCGAAGTCCTCGAGAATCACCGCCGACGGGTTGGTGCCGGCCACGATCTCGTCACCATCGATGACTCCGTCGCCATCGGTGTCCTGCAGCGTCGGGTCGGTGCCGTAGCGCGCGATCTCGACGAAGTCGGGGATCTTGTCGTTGTCCTCGTCACAGCCGAACGCGACGTCATCGACGAACCAGTTGTCGCTGTCGATGCCGTTGCCCGTGTTGGGGGTCACGAACCGGACCCAGGTCGCGGTGCCGAAGGCCGGGTCGGTGCTGTTGTCGATGACCGGCGCGAAGTCGAGCGGCGCTCCGCCGTTGACGGTGGCGAGGTTGACCCACATCTGGTTGAGACGGTCGAAGACCTGGACCTCGATGCTGTCGGTCGCCTCGGGCTCCTCGGCGAGCTCACCGGTCTTGAGGCGGAAGTCCCACGCGACGGCCGAGCACTGGTTCCAGGCGAACTCGAGCGACTCGAGCTCGCCGCCGTTGTCACCGAGCCGCAGGGAGTTGGGCGCGGTGTTGGAGACGCTCACGCTGATGCTGGCGTCACCGACGGGCTGGCCTACCCAGACGTCGGCGAGGGCGGCGCCGGTGTCGAAGTCGTCTTCGAACTCGGGATCCGGGGAGGCGAAGTTCGGGTCGGTGCCGTCGATGACCTCCTGACCATCGAGGACGCCGTCACCATCGGTATCGCCGTTGGCGGGGTCGGTGCCGTACCGCTGCGCCTCGACGAAGTCGGGGATGAGGTCGGAGTCGGTGTCGCAGCCGATTGCCACGTCATCGACGAACCAGTTGTCGCTGTCGATGCCGTTACCCGTGTTGGCCGTGCTGATCCGGATGTCGGTGGTCTGCGCGAAGGCCGGGTCGGTCGAGCTGCCGAGAATGGGAGCGAAGTCGAGCGCGCCGCCGCCCGCGAGGGTGGCGAGGTTGACGTAGGCGCCCGCGACGGAGTCGAACGCGTCGACGAACAGGTCGTCGCCGACCTCGGGAAGCTCGGCTCCCTCGCCGGTCTTCACCCGGAAGTCCCACGCGACGGCCGCGGTGCCGCACGCGAAGTTGAAGTTCACGGGGTCGGACGTGAGCGAAGCACCGTTGTCTCCGAGGCGGAGCGAGAACGAGTCGCTGCTCGCGAACGCGTTGCTGATGCTGCCGTCGCCGGCCGGCTGGCCCGTCCACACGAACTCCTCCGCGAAGCCCGTCGCGAAGTCGTCGGCGATGATGAAGCCGGGGTTCGTCGTATTGAGGATCTCCTGGCCGTCGAGCACGCCGTCGCCATCGGAGTCGGGGACGGTCGGGTCGGTGCCGTACCGCTGGGCCTCGACGAAGTCGGGGATGCTGTCGCCGTCGTCGTCACAGCCGAGCGCGAACTCGTCGATGAAGAAGCTCTTGGTGTCGACGCCGTTGCCCGTGTTCTGGGTCCGGACCCGAATCCACGTGGCGAAGCCGAAGGCCGGGTCGGACGAAGTGCCGAGGCGCGGTGCGAAGTTCAGCGCGCTGGCGCCATTGTAGGTGCCGATGGTGGTCCAGGTCTGGAGCGAGCGGTTGAACACCTGGATGTCGACGATGTCGGTGGCGGCCGGCGCCTCGACGCCCTCGCCCGTCTTGAGGCGGAAGTCCCAGGCGACCGCACCGTTGCACTGGTTGAAGCCGAGCTCCTCCGACTCGACCGAGCCGCCGTTGTTGCCCAGGCGGAGCGAGAAGGTGTCGCTGCTCGAGAACGCACTCGAGACCTCGGCGTCACCCACGGGCTGGGCCGGAGTGATCGGCGGGTTGGTGGGACGGCCCCACACCGTCGCATCGACGGAGCCCGACGTGAAGTCGTCGAGGACCTGGGGAGCGAGCGGGATGAAGGCGGGGTCAGTGCCCTGGCGGATCTCCTGACCGTCGACGAAGCCATCGCCGTCTGCATCGGAGGACGTCGGATCCGTGCCGTAGACCAGGACCTCCTTGTTGTCGGGCAGCAGGTCGTCGTCGAAGTCACAGTCGATGTAGAACTCGTCGATGTACCAGCTGTCGCTGTCGACGCCGTTGCCGGTGTTCTCGGTGAAGAAGCGGATCTGGGTGCCGTTCGCGGTCAAGAACTCGGGCGAGTTCGAGTTGCCCACGATGGGCTCCCAATCACGGGCCTGGCCGCCAAGAACGGTGGCCGCAGGCTGGTAGAGCATCACCTGGCGGTTGAAGACGTCGAAGCGCAGGTCGTCACCGGCCTCCGGCTCGTCCATCATCTCGCCGGTCTTGACGCGGAAGTCCCAGGCGACGCGCGGGCACGCCTCGAAGTCGATGTCGACGCTCTGCAGCTCGGCGCCGTTGTCACCGAGGCGGAGCGAGAACATGTCGGGCGAGGCGCCGCCGGTGTTCGCGAAGTTCATGGAGACCTCGGCATCGCCGACCGGGGCCACGGTGAGCCAAGCGCTCGGGTTCACCGCCCCGATGTCGAAGTTGTCGACGACGGGGAGCGGAATGGGCGGGAAGCGCGTCGGGTCGGTGCCCGCGATGACCTCGTCGCGGTCGTTCACGCCGTCGCCATCGGTGTCGGTGAGGTTGGGGTCGGAGCCGTAGACCCGGAGCTCCTTGAAGTTCGGCAGGCCGTCACCATCGGCGTCGCAGCCGATGACGATGTCGTCGACGAACCAGTCGTCGAAGCCGAAGGACGTGGTCGTGCTGACGCTCATGAACCGCAGACGTGCGTCCTCGCGGAGGACGTTCGGGTCGGTGGTGTTTCCGGAGATGACCGCGAAGGGCGAGGTCGTGCCTGGGCCGAAGCGGGAGAAGACCGTGATCCACTCGGCGTTGGCTTCATCCCACGCCTCGAGGCGGAACTCCTCGTTGCTCGGGGGCGGATCGGTGCCAGGGCGGAGGCGGAAGTCCCAGGCCACCGAGGTGCACTGGAAGAAGTCGATGGGCAGAGCCTCGAGCTGGCCACCACCCTGCGAGAGACGGAGCGAGAACTGATCGTTGAACGAGAACTCGTCGCTGATCTGGGCATCGCCGGTGGGCTGCTCGACCCAGATGGCCGGGTCGGCGAGGCCGGAGGCGAAGTCGTCGACGATCGAGCGGTCACAGGCATCGCCGAAGCCGTTGCCGTCGCTGTCGATCTGATCCGGGTTGCGCACGGTGGGGCAGTTGTCATCGCCATCGTCCACACCGTCGAAGTCGGTGTCGGCGAAGTTCGGGTCGGTGCGGTTCGCGAACTCCTCGGAGTCGATGAGGCCGTCGTTGTCAGCGTCCGCCTCGGTCAAGTCGTAGCCGGGCAACGTGCTCTCGACACAGTCGGACAAGAGGTCGGAGTCGGTGTCGCAGCCGACGAAGAAGTCGTCGATGATGAAGAGGTCGTTGGGCTCGTCACCGGCCACCTCGAGGCGGAACCGGATGTTGGTGCCCGTGACGTCGACGCCGCTGGTCACCCCGCGGAAGGGCGCGTACGACTCTTCGTTCCCAGTGGCGGGCAGCGCGTCGACCTGAACGAAGGGAGCGTTGTCCTTGCTGATGGACAGCACCAGCTCGTCGCCGAGCTCCGGCGCGGGTGTGCCGGTGGCGACCTGGATCTCGTAGTAGTAGCCAGCGCCGTTCTCGCAGCCGAGCTGGCTGGTCGTCTCGATGAACGCGCCGTCGCCGGTCAGACGCAGGGCGTGCCCGGGCGACACGAAGTTGGTGTCGATGGGAGTGACCTCGTTGCTCGACGCGATGAAGTCGTCGTTG
Organism: uncultured Enterobacteriaceae bacterium; assembly: GCA_964655065.1. Classification (GTDB taxonomy): domain Bacteria; phylum Myxococcota_A; class UBA796; order UBA796; genus DRPG01. The sequence goes on from CAZZLC010000038.1 coordinate 44,867, forward strand.
AGCGTCTCGGCGAACTGCTCGGTCACGCAGTCGCAGCGGTCGCCCTGGCCGTTCGAGTCGACGTCGCTCTGATCCTCGTTCGGGACGTCGGGGCAGTTGTCGACGTCGTTCGGGACGCCGTCACCGTCGTCGTCGCGCGACACGTCGATGGGCAGGAAGCCGTTGGCCGAGAGGTTGCCGTCGCTGACGCTGAACTGGAGGAGGTCGGGACCGACGTAGCCCGGGTTCGGCGTGTAGGTCACGTCGCCAGAGACCGAGTCGAGCTCGACCGAGCCGAACTGGGGCGGCACGGTGATGAGGAAGAACAAGGCCGCGCCCTCGGGGTCGCTCGCCTGCAGCGTGGTCGTGGCGGGCTGGCCCGCCACCACCCGCAGCGTCGTCTGGGTGATGCGCGGCGGGTCGTTGACCGGCTGCACCACCACGGTGACGAGCGAGGGGTCCGAGGTGTCGACGCCGTCGGTCGCCTCGATGGCGAACGAATCGGCGCCGTTGAAGTCCTGGTTGGGCTCGTAGACGAACGTGCCGGTGGTGCCCGACAGCGTGACCTTGCCGTTCGTGGGATCGGTCTGGACGCTGTAGAGCAGCGGGTCGCCCTCGACGTCGGAGCCGATCACCTGACCACCGACCTCTTCGTCTTCGATGGTGGTGAGAAGGCCAGCCGAGGTCAGCGTCGGCGCGTCGTTGACGGGGGCCACCTGAATCGTGATGGCGCCGGCGGAGGAGTCCACCTGCCCATCGTTGGCGATGACGGTGAAGTCGTCCAGGCCGAAGAAGTCGCGGTTCGGCGTGTAGTCGAAGCTCCCGTCGAGCGGGTTGATGGACACGGTACCGAAGCGCGGCGCACGACCGACGCGGAAGGTCAGCGCGTTGCCCTCGACGTCCTGCGACACGACGGCGTCGCTGAGCGTGGTGTCCTCGGTTCCTGCGAGCGCGGCCGCGAAGACCCGCGGCGCGTCGTTGACCGGGTCGATGGTCAGGTCGATGGTGGTGACGGGCGAGACCGCCACCCCGTCGGTCGCGGTCACCGAGAAGCTGTCGCTGCCCGTGACGTTGAGGTTCGGGGTGTAGGTGAAGGTCCCGAGCGACCCGTTGAAGTCGAGCTGGCCACGCGAGGGATTGGACGTGACTGCCCAGGTGACGCTGTCACCGTCGGGATCGTCTGCGACGAGCTGACCGTTGAGCGGCGTGTCCTCGGTCAGGGTGAACGACGTCTGCCCGATGACGGGCGCGTCGTTCTCCTCGGAGACGTTGATGTCGACCCGGATGGGCCCCGTGCTCGCGCCGGACGGATCGAGCGCGGACCAGAGGAAGGCATCCGCGCCCACGAAGTCGGGGTCGGGGGTGTAGGTGAAGGAGCCGTCGGTTCCGAGGTCGACCCGCCCGAACTCCGGCTGCGAAACGAGGATCCAGGTGAGGGTGTCACCCTCGACGTCGTTGGCGGACAGCGTGCCGTCGACCGACGAGTCCTCTTGCACGGCAATCTGGGTCGGAGCACCCGTCGGCGCATCGTTCACGGCCTCGATGGTGACCGCGACCGTCGCGGTCACCGGCTCGGTGAACAGACCGTTGCCATACTCGGCGCTCGCGCTCCACGTGAACGTGTCAGAGCCGTTGGCGTTGGCATTCGGCACGTACTCGTAGGTGTTGCCCTGTCCCACGAGCTGACCGAGTTCGGGCTGTTCGACAATGTCGAAGACGACAGTCTCGGCGCTGGTCTCGGCAACGAACTCCACCGACGCCGAGCCATCCTCTTCGAGCCGGATGGTGCCGTCACTGACGCTGACGGACGGCGGCTGGACGATGTCTTCGCCTGTACAGGCGACGACGAGACCACCCAACGCCAATATGCGGGCGTATGACCTCATGATTCTTCCCTCTGCTGCTAGACGGACGGGCGACAGTATACGGACACCGTCTGGTGAGCGCAAGGGTTCAGTCAAGAGACGGTGAGGTGACAGGCGGGACCGCCGCGCCAATCGATCTCGGTCGGATTGCTCTTCTCGGATTTTCGTCCTATTCGCGTTCCGCCATGATCCTGGCCTGTCGCTCTGAAATGGGGTGGCGATGACCGGGGCGCGCGTCTAGAATCCCGTTTCGGAGAGAGTGTGTTCACGATAAGCATCATTGTCGCTAGTACGTCGACGATTGCCTCCGCCCAGGACGGTGCACCGCCGACTCAGTCCCCCCAATCCGCAGAGATCGAGCTCCTTCGCCCCGTGCTTTCGCCGCGCGCTGGTGTCGGAATCGACGGCATGGCTCTGGAGAGACCCGGTTCGATTCGGGTGGGCATCTTTGCTCACTACTTGAACAACCCCCTGATCCTGGAACAGGAGGGTGACGACACGCTGCGCACGGTCGCCAACCGCGCCATGGCGCAGCTCGCCATCGCAGCTGACGTGTCCGAGCGGGTCGGCGTCCGCGCCAACCTGCCCATCGCCTATAGCTGGGGCTCGAACGACCTCACCTACGGCAACGACGGGTTCGGTCTCGGTGACCTCTCCCTCGGCGTCCGAGGAGTGCTCGCCGACGGTGACAGCTTCGACTTCGGGCTGCACGGTGACGTGTTCGTGCCCACCGGTCGTCGCGACGCGTGGCTCGGCGAAGGCAACATTCGCGTGGGTGGTGGCGTCGGCTTCACCGCCGACCCGTCCGACGCCTTCTCCATCTCGGGTACCCTCGGCGGGCGCACCCGAGACGTGGTCGCCACCGGGGCCCGTCTCGAGCTCGGCCCCGAGCTGTACACGACGCTCGGCGGTCGGCTCGCCGTCTCGGACGCGTTCGCCCTGAACCTCGGCGTGCTCGGCCGACTGGCCATCAACGAGGGAACCAACGCGCTCGAGGCCCTCCTCGGCGCCGAGGTCATGCCCAGCGACACGATCGCCATCAACCTCGCCGCGGGGCGGGGCATCACCGACGGTGTCGGTGCGAGCGACCTCCGCGTCCTCGCGGGACTCACGTTCCGGCGCGAGGGCCCCGAGCCCGAGCTCGCGCTGCCCACCGTTCTCGACGACTTCTACCAGCTCCCCGACGACATGACGGACGAGATCCAGGTGGCGTCGCAGGAGTGGGATCCGACCAAGAAGGCACGGATCAACAAGGGCGAGATCGAGATTCGGGACCCGATCAAGTTCAAGGTCGGAACCGACAAGGTCCTGGACGAGTCGCAGCCGATCCTCGACGCGGTGACCGAGCTCCTCGAGGTCACGCCGGAGATTCTCCACCTGGTGATCGTCGGCCACGCGTCGAACGAGGGTTCCTACGAGGTCAACTACGCCCTCTCGCTCGAGCGGGCGGTCTCCGTCTTCGAGGAGCTCCTGCGCCGCGGTGTGCACCCCGACCGCCTCTCGGTCCGCGCCATGGGTGAGATCCAGCCGGTCGGCTCGCAGATCTCCGACGCCGATGCTCGCCGCGTCGAGTTCCGGATCACTCGCGCCGCCGGCGCGGGCGAGACGCTCCCCACCTACAACAACATCGACAAGCTCCCGTTCAACGGCGATCCCCGGCCTGGAGGTTCCCAGTGATTACGGCCCTTGCCTGGATACTCACGGCCCCGGCGGCCCACGCGCAGTGTGCGGCCACCGTCGCGCAAGACCTGAACTGCAACGGCGTCCCCGCAGTGGATGAGCCGTTGGTCGACCTGACCGATCCGCTCTGTCTGTCCAACGTCGACCAGCTCGGCGTTCCGTTCCCGAACCGGGACTACTACTACGACTACGGGTCGTACGGGTGCCAGATCCCGGTCGCCAGCCTGGACCCCGATGGGGATGGCTTCGGCTCGGGCATCATCCAGCTCCCGCTGAACGTGCCAGCGCCGATCGGCATCTTCCTCCTCGAGTGCGACACCTGTCCCAACGTCGCCAACGCGGGGCAGGAAGACGAGGACTGCGACGGTGTCGGCGACGTCTGCGACAACTGCGAGCTCACGCCGAACAGCAACCAGCTCGACCAGGACAATGATGGCGACGGCGACGCCTGCGACGCCTGCATCCTCTCCCCGGGCGGCTCGGCCGACATCGACACCGACTCGATCGGCGACTCGTGTGACAACTGCCCGGACCTGTTCAACCCGAACCAGCTGGACACCGACGGCGACGCCTTGGGAGATCCCTGCGACAACTGTCCGTTCCAGCCGAACGCCAGCCAGGGCGACAGCGATGCCGACGGCTTCGGCGACGCCTGCGACGTCTGCCCCGAGATCGAGGATGTCGACCAGGTCGACACCGACTTCGACACGATCGGCGACGACTGCGACGTCTGCCCGGGAATCCCCGACCCGAACCAGCGCGACACCGACGAGGATGGCCGCGGTAACGCCTGCGACGTCTGCCCGTCGGTGGCCGACCCCGACCAGGCGAACTCCGATGCCGACCGCTTCGGCGACGCCTGCGACAACTGCGACCTCGTGTCGAACGCCGACCAGGCCGACTCCGACGAAGACGGCGCCGGCGACGCCTGCGACGTCTGCCCCGATCTGCCCGACCCCGAGCAGGCCGACGAGGACGGCGACGGCGTCGGCGACCTCTGCGACAACTGTCCCTCCATCTCGAACGCGGGGCAGGAAGACATCGACGAGGACGGCGAAGGCGACCTCTGCGACCGGAACCCCGCGCTTCGCGGCGGCGCGGCCTGCAGCTCCACCGGCTCCGCCGGTCTCTTTGGTCTCGGCGGCCTCATCGTGGTGGGTCTGCTGCGTCGGAGGCGACTTCCGCGGGTGACCAACACGATGGCGAGCCCCTTGGTGGCGGTCCTCGCGATCCTCGGGCTCGGCGCCTGCAACGAGGCCATCATCCAGCAGCCCGACCCGGAGCCGACCTGCGAAGGCGACGAGTGCGATCCCGGCGACATCAGCACCCCCTGCATCGCGATCGAGCCGGCGGTTCTCACCTTCGGTGAGTTCAAGCTCGACGAGGCCGTGCCGGAGCTGTCGTTCGAGGTCCGCAACGACTGTGCCGGTGAGCTCGAGGTCTCGGAGATCCGCTTCGCGAGCGTCCTTCAGGACATCCCGCAGAACTTCGAGCTCGTGGACCCACCCGAGCTGCCGTTCCTCGTGAGCGCGGGCCAGCAGCAGGCCCTCACCATCCGCCCGATTCCCGAGCGGTACGGCACGTTCTCGGATCAGCTCGAGATCGTCAGCAACGACCTCAACTTCCCCGAAGAGATCGTCGCGATGACCGCCCAGGCGGTCTGCGTGAGCGTCGAGGCTGACGTCGACGGCGACGGCGACAGCATCCCCGACGGCTGCGACATCTGTCCGGCGGGCGACGACCGCCGCGATCAGGACGCCGACGGCACGCCTGACGCCTGCGATCTCTGCGTGGGCTTCGACGACCGGCTCGACCGCGACGGCGACACGTTCCCCGACGACTGCGACGCCTGCCCCGACGGGGACGACCGCGTCGACATCGACGGCGACACCGTGCCCGACGAATGCGACATCTGCGTCCCCGGCGACAACTTCGTCGACACCGACGGCGACTTCGTCCCCGACGACTGCGACGTCTGCGAAGGTGAGAACGACGGCATCGACGTCGACCAGGATGACGCGCCCGACTTCCAGAACTGCGACATCTGCATCGGCTTCGACAACAACATCGACACCGATGGCGACGGCGTGCCGGGCGGTGGTGTCGGCGTGACCGACCCCAACACCGGTCTGCCCTCGTGCGACATCTGCGAGGGCTTCGACGACAACGTCGATACCGATGGCGACGGCATCCCCGGCGACGGTAGCCCGAGCAGCTGCGACATCTGCGAAGGCTTCAACGATCGCGACGATGCCGATTTCGACGGTGTTCCCGACGGCTGCGACATCTGCGAGGCGGGCGACGACAACATCGACACCGACGCCGACGGTGTCCCGGACGCCTGCGACCGCTGCGAGGGCTCCCCCGACAGCGACGATGCCGACGGCGACGGCCGGCCCGACGGCTGCGACGAGTGTCTCCTCGGCGACGACACCATCGACACCGACGCCGACGGCGTGGCCGATGCCTGCGACCAGTGCGAGGGCTTCCCGGACGGCAACGACGCCGACGCCGACACCGTCCCCGACGACTGCGACGTCTGCCCCGACTTCGACGATCTCCTCGACGACGACGCTGACACCGTTCCCAACGGCTGTGACGTCTGCGATGGCGGCGACGATCGCCTGAACGCCGACGCGGCGACCGGCGACACCGTCCCCGACGCCTGCGACCTCTGCCCGAACTTCGACGACAGCATCGACGCCGACGGCGACACCATTCCCGACGACTGCGACGTCTGCCCCGACTTCGACGACCTGCTCGATGACGACGGCGACGGCATCCCCGGTGACGTCGACAACGACGGCGAGTTGGTCGAAGGCAGCTGCGACCTCTGCCCCACCCTCGACAACTCCATCGACGACGACGGCGACGGCGTTCCGGGCGGTATCGATCCCAACACCGGCGCCCCCTACGCCGGCAGCTGCGACCTCTGCGAGGGCTCCAACGACGGCGACGACGATGACTTCGACACCATTCCCGACGACTGCGACGTCTGCCCCGGCTTCGACGACCTCGCGGACAACGACGTCGACACCGTCCCCGACGACTGCGACGTCTGCCCCGGCTTCGACGACCTCGCCAACGCCGACGCCGCCACCGGCGACACCGTGCCCGACGGCTGCGACATCTGCGAGAACTTCAACGACGACATCGACGACGATGGTGACGGCGTCCCCGGTGGCCTCGCCGGCAGCGGCAACGTGCTGCCCGACAGCTGCGACCTCTGCGAGGGCTTCGACGACAGCATCGACGAGGACTTCGACGGTCTGCCCGACCGCGAGCCCGACTGCGACGACTGCGTCGGTCTGAACCAGCTCGAAGCGTTCCCGCCGACTCCGGCCAACCGCGTGGACCTGCTCGTCGTCGTCGACAACAGCTGCTCCATGGCCGACAACCAGGCGAGCCTGGCCAACAACTTCAACGCGTTCATCAACGCGATGGCCGGCGTGGGCGCCGACTGGCAGCTCGCCGTCATCACCACCGACGTCGGTGACCAGGGCAACTTCGTGGGCGCGCGCCCGCAGTTCAACCAGCCCGTGATCACCAACACCCCGAGCGCGGCCAACGACTTCGCGGCCCAGGTCCAGCTCGGCACGAGCGGCTCGGCCGACGAGCGCGGCATCGAGAGCCCGTACCTCTCCACCCAGGCCGGCGCCCACGCCGGGCCGGGCGGTCCGTTCGGGTTCCTGCGGACGGACGCGGTGCTCTCGATCGTGATCGTCTCCGACGAGCCCCGCAGCGGCCAATCCAACGTCACGCCGCAGCAGGCCTACAACTACTGGGTCGGTCTGAAGGGCGGTGACCCAGGCAAGATCGTGGTCAACGCCATCGTGACCCCGCCGCCCAACAACGGCTACGACACGCTCGTGCAGCTCGCCAACGGGCAGCTCTACGACATCGGGCTCACCCAGTGGGGTGCCGACCTCGCGGCCATCGCCATCGGCTCGCTCGCGACGCAGGCCTACCCGATCGCGCTCGTTCCCGTGCCCGAGAGCATTCTCGTCCGCTCCGACGGCGTGCCGATCCAGGGCTGGATCTTCGACCAGTCGACGAACGCGATCCTGTTCGACGGCCAGAATCGCCCGCCGGCCGGCTCGCTCGTGACCGTCGAGTACGTCGAGGACTGCGAAGGCGTCTTCCTCGGCTGCTCCGACGGCATCGACAACGACGGTGACGGCATCACCGACTACCCGAACGAGCCGGGCTGCGAGACTCCGTTCGACCCGAACGAGAACGATCCGGTCGTGACGCCGATCTGCATCGACGGCATCGACAACGACGGTGATGGCGACACCGACTTCCCGGCCGATGCCGAGTGCGTGTCCGCCGCCCACCGCTACGAGACCTGCACCGAGGTCGACACCGACGTGTTCGGCTACCGGATGTGCACCGACTCGGGCGCCTCGACGGTCTGCCCCGACCTCTCGGCGGGCAACAGCCCGCTCGGTCTGGGCGACGAGGGCACCGTCAACGTGCCGCTCGGCTTCACGTTCGACTTCTACGGCATCGACTACACCTCGGTGTTCGTCGGCGCGAACGGCACGCTCCACTTCGAGCTGCCGCTGTCGCCGCCCGCGAACCAGTGCCTCCCCGCCGCGGGTCAGGACCGCTCCATCATGGTCTGGTGGGACGACCTCAACCCCGCCGGGGGCAACGTCTGGACGCGTACCGCGGGTGCCGCTCCGAACCGCCGGTTCGAGGTCCAGTGGCGCGTGCCGCACTTCAACGGCGGTCTCCTCGACATCCGTGCCGTCCTCAAGGAAGGCTCGCACGACATCGACCTCTGCTACGTCGACAGCCTCGGCGGCATCGGGATCGACAACGGAGCCAGCGCCACGGCCGGCATTCAGGGCAACCAGAGCGTGTTCATCGAGGGCAGCTGCTTCAGCGGTGGTCTGCAGCAGGGCAACGTGATCCGCTTCCAGCACCCCTGAGTCGACCCATCGGCGGGCGCCTGGCCCGGCGCCCTCCTCACGCCCCGGTCTCGACAGAGGCCGGGGCGTTCGTTTTCCAGTCTGATCAACACTCTGCACAGTCGATCGTCGCGGAACGCGATTCCTCTCACGGAACAACCTCGATCTTCGCCAGTCCATCGCCGAACCGACGACACTGGGGGCCACCGACGTCGTCGACGGCTCGCTGCGAGCAGGGCCTGGGACACCGACCCCTCTTGCATCCCCTCTCGGGTTTCACGGGCTGCCCACCCCCCAGCGGAGTAGATTGGCCGCCTGGCCCGCACGCCCCTGCGGTGGAGGCACCGTGCTCGAGCTCGAGGGCTTCGAGCCCCTCCCCATTCCCGGTCCCAAGCCCACCGCGCTCGTCGGTGCCCGCACCCTCGTGCAGCGGTTCCTCGACGACCCCGTGCGCGGAGTGCTCGAGCGGCGTCCCTACGGCGACCTCGTCGCGGTCGTCGACGAAGACCCCGCCATCGTCTGCGTGTTCGGGACGCGGAACCTCCAGGCGGTGCTCGGGTCCCCCCGTCGATTCCAGAACCTGGAGTCGTTCCCCCACCGGTCGGCCACCACCCCCTCGCTCACCATTGCCGACGACGGCCTGCCACGGCTCAACGGGCATCGCCACGAGCGGCACCGTCGACTGATGCAGGCCGCATTCACGCCGGAACGCCTCGACGAGCAAGCCGAGCAGGTGATGCGCGTGACCCGGGCCACCGTCGATCGGTGGCCGCTCGAGGGGGTCGTCCGGGTCGACGACCTGTGCCGAGAGCTCGTGAGCCGCGTCGTGGTCACCACCTTGCTCGGCCTGCCCGCAGCGCCCGCGTCCGAAGAGCTCGGCCGGTTGATGGCGAAGCTCCACGACGCCCGCGCCGCCCCCGCGAAGGGATGGCTGCCCGAGGTGAACCTGCCGGGCCTCCCCCACCGTCGAGCGCACCTGCTCGCAAAGGAGGTCACCCGAAAGCTCCTCGAGGCGGTGGAGGCGAAGCGCCAGGCGCCAGAGCCTGCCAAGGACGCCCTCGGACACGTCATCGCCGCCGCTCGGACCGATCCGACCGGACTCACCGACGAGGAGCTCGTGGGCGAAGCCCTGACCCTCTTCTCGATGGCCCACGAGCCCACCGTCATGGCCATTGTCTGGACGTTGCTCTTGCTCGACCAGCATCCAGCAACGCTCGAGGCTATCCAGAGCGAGCTCGACGAGGTCCTCGCCGACCATCCGCCGACCCGGTCGGCGCTGCCACAGCTCGGCAAGCTCGACCGCGCCGTCAAGGAGAGCCTGCGCCTGCTTCCTCCCACCGCCCTGCTCGCGTACCGGGTGGTCAGCGAGGCGGTGGAGCTCGACGGCGTGGCCCTGCCCACAGGTGCGAACGTGCTCGTGAGCCCGCTCGCCGCCCACCACGACGGCGCCCGCTTCCCCCACCCGCGGCGCTTCGATCCCGACCGCTGGTTCGGCCTCACCCCGGACCGCTTTGCCTACCTCCCCTTCGGTGCAGGAGAACGCGGCTGCATCGCCCAGGCCTTCGCCGAGCAGACCGTTCGCTTGATCCTCGCGCGCATCCTGCAGGAGCGGCGCCTCCGTTGCCAGCCGGGAACCCGGGTCGATCGTCGAGTCCGCGGGACCATCCTCTCGCTCGATGCCGGACTCCCCATGCGCATCACCCGTCCGAAGGAGCCGACAGATCCCGCCCAGCCCATCAAGGGCAGCGTCCCGCAGCTCGTGGAGCTCCCATGATCCGCGAACCCGACCCGTCGCCGACCGACGCGCCCGAGCGGCTGCGAATCTTCGGACCACGCTTCCGCGAGGGCGTTCCGACAGCCATCGGCGTGTCCGCCGCAGTCCTGGTGGCGAACAGCATCGCGATCCAGCTCGGGTTCGGGCTGTCGGCCGCCCACCCTGGAGACCCGCTGGCGTTCTGGCTCCCGGTGGTGCTCTCCCTCGGGGCCCTCGGACTGGTCGCTGCGACCCTGGCGTGGGCGGGGGGCCGCGAGGACGCAGGCCTCGCCACCCTGCTCGTGAGCTGGCTGGCCCTGAACGGGGCCGCCCAGGTGGTTGCGGCCTCCGCCACCACCATGACCATCGTGGCGTTCGCGTACGGTGGCGGCATCCTGGTGTCCGTCCTCTCGGAGCGCCCGCCGTGGGTGTTGGCCACGGGTGCGTTCGCCGCCCTGTCGTGGAGCGTGGGTCTCGCGCTCCGGTGGCAGCTCACCGGGGACTGGGGGGGCGAGCCCGGGCCGCCTCAGCCGATGCTCTCGCTGATCCCGGCCCTCGTGTTCCTGGGTCTCGCCAAGCTCAGCGAGTTCTCGCTCCGCGCCGCCCAGGGGACCCTCGGCGAGCTCGACACGGCACTGCAGTCGCTCGAGCACTACAACGACGCGCTGGTCCACGCGCGCGACCAGGCCGAGTCGGCGAACCGCGCCAAGTCTGCCTTCCTCGCCAGCATGAGCCACGAGCTGCGCACGCCCCTCAACGCCATCATCGGGTACAGCGAGCTCGTGCTCGAGGCCCCAGACGACGTCGAGGCCGTGCGCACCGACATCACGCAGGTGCACGTCGCGGGGCGCCACCTGCTGTCGCTGGTGAACGACGTCCTCGACATGTCGGCCATCGAGGCGGGCAAGATGGAGCTCGCCCTCGAAGAGGTCCAGATCGAGCAGCTGCTCGAAGGCATCATCGCGTCGGTCCAGCCCTTGGTCACGCGACGGGGGAACGTCCTCGAGACCCGCATCGACCCCGACCTGCACTCCGTGTGGGTGGATCCCCTGCGGCTGCGGCAGGTGGTGATCAACCTCGTGAGCAACGCGGCGAAGTTCACCGAGCGCGGCCGGATCTCACTGACCGCCCGCAAGGCAGGCCGCGGCTGTGCGATCGACGTTCAGGACACCGGCCCGGGCATTCCCGCCGACCGCCTCGACAACATCTTCGAGCCGTTCGAGCGCGAGGGCGAGGTCCGCAAGCGTCAGCCGGGCACCGGCCTGGGACTGACCATCGCCCGCGACCTCGTACAGCTGATGGGGGGCCGCATCGCCGTCGACAGCGAGGTCGACGTCGGCACGCGCTTCACGGTCTGGCTGCCGTCGCGCCGGCCGGCACGCACCGCGGTACGCAGCGCGCCACGGTCGCTGGATCCCACCAGTATCGTTCCTTAATCGAGGGGACCGCCCGCCTGGCGCCACAGCCCGGCCAGATCGTCGGGGATCGGGCTCTTCACGGTGTGGGCGAGCCCGGTCACCGGATGATCGAAGCCCAGCTCGGCGGCGTGGAGCGCGAGCCGGGGCCAGCGACGCGCTGCGTCGCCCCCGTAGCGCCGGTCCCCACACAGGGGGAGTCCGGCCAGCGCCGCGTGCACGCGGAGCTGGTGCTTGCGTCCCGTCTGCGGCCAGAGCGCCACCGTGGTGCAGCCCTGACCGGTGCCCAGCGGGACCACGCGGGTGCGGGCGGCGCGGCCGTCGACTCGGCCGTCCCAGGTGGTCGGCTCACACAAGATCCCGGCCAGTACGGCATGGTAGCCCCGACGCACCGCGTGACTCCGGAACGCCTCGGTGAGAGCTCCGTTGACTCGCGGATCCACCGAGAACAGCAGGAGACCCGACGCCACGGTGTCGAGTCGGTGCAGCAACGCGGCCCGGGGCCAGCGTCCCCGCACATCGTCGAACGCGTTGCGGCCACCCCCGCGCGGGGACTGGCTCGGCAGGCCGAAGGGCTTGTCGATGACCACGACGACGCCGTCCTCGTAGCGGACGACCACGTCAGCCGCCGCCGACGGCCCGGAGGATCTCGACCTGGGCGCCCTCGTCGAGAGTCGTGGATGCGTACTCGCTCTTCGGCACCACCCTGCGATCCACCGCCACGGCGACCCCCAAGGGCGCTCTCTCGACGAGCCCGAGCTCGCGCAGCAGGTCCTCGATGGTGGTTCCCGGCGGCACGAGCCGCTCCTCTCCGTTGACCTTCACCGTCATGCAACCTCCACCCGGTTCTGCAGGGCGCGCGAGAGCGAGAGCGCGTCCGCGTACTCGATCTCCGTACCGACGCTGATCCCGTGGGCCAGCCGGGTCACCCTCACGGGCAGCGGCTCGAGCACCGAGGCGAGGTACAGCGCCGTGGTGTCCCCCTCGACATCGGGGTCCATGGCGAGGATGACCTCCGTCACCATCTTGTCGCGCAGTCGCTCGAGGAGCGGACGGATGCGGAGCCGATCGGGCGTGACGCCGTCGAGGGGCGAGATGGCCCCGTGCAGGACGTGGTAGCGGCCGCGATAGTCGCCGGACCGCTCGAACGCGACGACGTCCTGGGGCTGCTCCACCACGAGGACCGTGCTCTGGTCCCGGCGCGGATTGGCGCAGATCGAGCAAGGATCACGACTGGTCAGATCGCAGCACACCCCGCACTCCCGCACCCCCTCGTGGAGCCGCTGCAGCGCGGCAGCGAGGTCGGTCGCGACGGGCTCGTCGGTGCGAATCAGCCAGTAGACGAGCCGAGTCGCCGTCTTCTCGCCAATACCCGGGAGGCGCCGAAGCTGGCGGACCGCCTCGCGCAGCGCGTCCGCATCGCCGGGGTCGGAGTCGGCCATCGTCAGAAGTTCAGCAGCCCGGGAGGCAGCGGCAACCCTCCAGCGAGCTCCTGCACGTTCTCGGCGAGCTTCTCGCGGACCTGGCGCAGCGCGTCCGAGGTGGCGGCACGAACCATGTCCTCGAGCATCTCGCGGTCGTCCATCGCGCTCTCGGCGATCTCGACCGCCTCGACTGCGTAGTCGCCGGTCATCGTGACCCGCACGAGTCCACCCGCGGTCTCGCCGGTGACCCGGGTCTCCGAGGCCTTGCGCTTCATGTCCTCCATCTTCTGCTGGAGGCCCCCGAGGAGACCGCCGAGCGGTCCGAGGCTGTTGGGATCGAAGTCCATGGTCGTCCTCTCAGGCTTGATCGTCGCGGAGCGACGTGACGGTGTCGATCTCCGCCCCCAGGGCGCGGATGATCCTCTGATAGTCGGGGTCGTCGAGCACTTCACGCTGAAGCGCGCGCTGGTTCTCGACCGCGGTGCCGGTACCCGGCAGCGGGGCGGTCTGGAGTCGGGCCTTGCCGGAGAAGTGGTGGTCCAGAGCCCGTACCACTTCGGGCAGGGCCTCGGCTCGTCGGGCTTCGGCGAGCGCTCGCCCCGCGGGCACCTGGATGGTGAGGATGCCGCTCTGCCAGCGCGGCGTGCCCGCCGCGAGGCGGGCCGCATCCCCGCCGATCTCCTCGAGCGCCGTCACGAAGGTCGCCCACCGCTCCCGGAAGGTGCGCTTGGGCTCGGCAGGCTCCTCGGCGGAATCGGGGACCGGTCCATCGTAGGGCGGAGGCTCCTCGGGGGTCGCCGGGGGCGGCTGAAGGTCGGCCGAACTGTCGGACTCCGGGGCATCGGAGCTCGAAGCGCCGTGCCGCGGCTGTCGAGGGGTCCGCGGCGAGGCCTGCGCACTCCGGGAGCTGCTGGGTCCGCCACCCGCGGTCGCTCGGGGCGCTCGGGGAGTCGCCGACCGGCTCCGTCCGCCCCCCGCCGGAGGGCCCGACGCCGGGCGACCAGCGCCGCGCTCGAGCTGCTCGAGCCGAGCGAGCAGCTCCGAGACGGGCTGGACGGGCCGGGTCGTCGCGAGCCGAGCCACCGCCATCTCGAGCACGATGCGGGGGCGGGTGGCCCGGGACACCTGGTCGTGCACGTCGAGCAGAGCGTTGAACACCCGCGTGAGCTGTTCGGTCGGAACGCCCTCGACGACCTTCTGCAGCTGCTCGATCTCCGCTGGACCGAGCTCCACGTGCCGGCGGGCCTCGTCGGAGAGCCCCACCAGCGTCGCGTTGCGCACCGTCTCGAGCAGGTCGCCCGTGAACTGGCTCATCTCGTGGCCGTAGTCGTAGATCCGTCCCACGATGGCGAGGCACTGATCGGGCCTTCCCTTGAGGAGACCTTCGGTGAACTGCCAGAGCAAGGAACGGTCGATGAGGCCCAGGAGCTCGGCGGCGCGGGCTTCGTCGACGGCCTCCGACCCGCTCGCGCTGATCACCTTGTCGAGGAGCGACTGGGCGTCGCGCATGCTGCCCTCGCCAGCACGGGCGACGAGCCGGAGCGCGCCCTCGTCGATCGACACGCCCTCGCTCTCGGCAATCGCGGCGAGCCGCTCGGAGACGACGGGCACGGGCATGCGCTTGAAGTCGAAGCGCTGAACGCGAGAGAGGATGGTGTCCAGGATGCGGTGCGGCTCGGTGGTGGCAAAGATGAAGACGACGTGGGGCGGAGGCTCCTCGAGCGTCTTGAGCAGCGCGTTGAACGCCGCCTTCGACAGCATGTGGACCTCGTCGACGAGGTAGATCTTGGACCGGCCCCGCGTGGGCGCGTAGTGGACGGTCTCGCGCAGCTCCCGCACATCGTCGACGCTGTTGTTGGAGGCTCCGTCGATCTCGATGAGGTCGGGACTGGTGCCGGACGAGATCTCGCGGCACGACGCGCAGGTTCCGCACGGAGAAGGCGTAGGTCCGCTCTCGCAGTTCAGGGACTTCGCCAGGGCGCGCGCCGCCGTCGTCTTGCCGACCCCCCGAGCGCCGCAGAACAGGTAGGCGTGGTGGATGCGGTCACTGGCGATCGCATTGCGGAGCGTCTGGGTGACATGATCCTGGCCCACGATCTCGTCGAAGGTTGCAGGTCGGTATTTTCGGGCGATGGCTAGGTAGGACACGCGGAGAGCTCTCCCCGGCGCCCGCCCGGTCGGCTCCGTGCGGGCATCTCGCCGACTCAATCCGTAACCTGGACACCTGCATGCTCCCCCATCTGACCACGGAGCGCCTCCGGCTCCGACCGTGGACGCTCGACG
>CAZZLC010000039.1:0-3595 GCA_964655065.1 uncultured Enterobacteriaceae bacterium
TCGAGCCCGCGTCGGTCCGTCAGCTCGGCGTGGCCACCTGGACGCGCTGACCTACGGAGCGCCGGTCGCATCACGGCGCCACAGTCGGTAGCTCACGACGTCGACCCCGCCCTCGATGTTGGTCGTGAGGTTGCACGTCAGCGTGTCAGGGCCGGCCGCGAGGTTGCACTCGAAGTCGTCGCCGTCAAAGGACCCCACGATGTCCAGCGTGACGGGGCCGCGGCCGACGAACTCGTAGCTCGTGACCTCGCGGAAGAGCTCGGTCTGAGGGTCGGTGGCGAGATCGACGATGACGGTCGCGAACTCCACGGTGGCGTCGCGCCGAAACGTCACCTCGAGCTGCTCGCCGTTCCCCGTGTCCGGGTCCACGATGGGGTAGACATCGACGATGTCGTTGCTCACGCCGCCGTTCCGGAGCAGCGTGTAGGCGTTGCGCTCGTCTGCGTCCCAGGTGCCCACGACGTCCGGCACGGCGCAGGCCCCGAGCATCACCAGGCTGAGTGAGGTTCCCTGTCTCATCTCCCCTCCAACGCTCTTCCTCTGGAGCAAGAAGCAGGCCAGCGAGAGCGCAGGTCATCCGGTCCGCGGTGTCCACGACCGACGACATCCGACGCGGACCCGCTACGGGCAGGGGTCGTTGGCCATCCCGGGAGTCCCCGGCTCCGTGGCGGTCGGCAGGATGGTGACCTGGTTGCACCACTGGGACTCGTCGTCGTTGTTCGAGGCGTCGAGCACGTCGGGGTCGACGCCCTTGGCCACCGCGGCGACGAACCAGCTCGGGGTGTAGACGACCTGGTCGATCACCAGACCGTCTGGCCTGGACAGGACGACCTCGTCGCCTGCGTTTCCGAGCGCCATCGACCCCGCGCCCCCCAACTCGCTTCGCAAGAAGCGCGCATCGCAGGGGATGCCACCGTTCTCGGCCAGGTCGGGGTTGGCGCAGAGCACCACGAAGGCACCGGGCGCGACGATGACGGTCTCCGTGATCTCGTAGGAGTCGATGCCGAGGTCGGACAGCACGTAGCCGTCGAGGTCGATGGGGTTGCTCGAGGTGTTGAAGAGCTCGATCCACTCGCCGTCGATGTCCTCCACGACCTGGGGGTTCACGAGAATCTCGCTGAACACGATGTCACCGACCTCGGCATCGACCGGGGGGATGTCCGGCGAGACCACGACCTCGATGCTGTCGGACCCGACCAGGCCGTCGATGTCCTCCACCTCGAGCGTGATCTGGTGCGTGCCCGCGGACAGCGTGGAGTCGAAGAGCACGCTCTGGCCATCCCCGCTGATCGCACCGTCGAGCTGCAGGTCGATCGACGAGATCCAGGTGAACTCCAGGTCGTCCGGCAGGGTGTTGTTGTCGGTCGCCTCGCCACGGAACGTGATCTCCTCGGCGGCGGTGACCTGCGTGCCGTCACCCGGGGCCGTGATGCGCACGAGCGGGGGCTCGAAGGCGCCGAGGAGCGTCCAGCTGACCTCGTCCTCGGCCGCGTCGCCGTCGGAGTCGACGGCCCGGAGGCGGACGGTGTGGGGGCCGAGCGCGAGCGCTCCGAAGTCCACGTCGAGGGTCACCGTGCCATCAGCGCCGACTGGCGCCTGGACGGGATCGGCGTCGTCGATGGCCCAGGTGGCGGTGAGCCCCGACGGAGCGTCGAAGCTGTCGGCCACGGTACCCGTGAACACGGGTTCGTCTTCGCCGATCCGGAGCGCCTGGTCCAGAGCGGGGACGACGATCGCGACCTCCGGAGGGCGCTCGATACGCCGGAACTCGGTCTCGCGACCGCACGCCGCGAGCGCCAACCCACCGCAGATCCAGAACCACCGAGATCCCGTCGTCATCGCTACTCCCTGCCCAAAGCGAGGTTGGGTAACCGCCGGACGCGAGCCCTCGTGTGACGATTCTGCGCGACCAGCCCAGGCTGATCGACGCGTCGAGGTCGGTCGCGCGAGGCGCGTGAGGGTGGGACCGGGTAGAACCAGCGCCAACGCCTGGACGCGGAGGACACGTGAGGCTCTGGTGGCTCGGATGGCTGGGGCTCGTCGCCTGCGACGGCACCGGGGAGTGTGACGACGTCGAGGTGCCATACGACGGGGTGGACAACGACTGCGACCCCACCACTCGCGACGACGATCTCGACGTCGACGGCCTCCCCCTCGCGGAAGACTGTGACGACGACGATCCCGCGGTCGGTGGTGCCGAGGTGCCGTACGACGGGGTGGACAACGACTGCGATCCGAGCACCGTCGACGACGACCTCGACGGCGACGGGTTTCCACTCGCCGAGGACTGTGACGACAACGACCCGGGCCTCGGGGGGCCCGAGGTGCCGTACGACGGCATCGACAACGACTGCACCCCGTCGACCCCCGACGACGACCTCGACGGTGACGGCTTTCTCCTCGCGGACGACTGCGACGACACCAACCCCGACCTCAACGACGACGTCGACGTCGTCGACACGGTCACCGGCGAGGCCGGCGTCCTCGATGCGTGCTCCGACCGCTGCCTGCTCGACGTCACCGGGGATCTGATCGTCGAGGCGACGGGGCTTGCCGATCTCGGCGCCATCGGATGCGTGGTCAGGGTCGGCCAGGACCTGATCGTGGCGCGCAACGACGATCTCGCCGACCTCTCGGCCCTCGACCAGCTCGCCGAGGTCGGTGGCGCGCTGCAGATCGAGCAGAACCCATCGCTCACCGAGATCCCGCTCCCGGCGTTGACCCGGGTGGGCGAGGACGTGGAGCTCTTCGCCAACAACGCGGTCACCACCGTCGATCTGGCCGCCCTCGAGCAGATCGGTGACCGGCTGACCATCCAGAACGCGGCGGCGCTCGGGGATCTGCGGCTCCCCGCCCTCACCTCCGTTCAGCGGGTGACCATCACCGCTGCGGGGCAGCTCACCGACCTCTCTGCCCTCTCGTTCCTCTCGGGCTCGATCGAGTCCCTGCTGATCGACGACAACGCGAGACTCACCGACATCACCGCGCTGAGCGGGCTCACCTCCGTGGGGGTGCTGTCGATGAGCGGCAGCGCCGACCTCGCGTCGCTCGAGGGCCTCGAGAACGTCACGACGGTCGGCACCCTGACCGTCTCCTCCACGGGGAGTCTGGTGGACCTCACGGGCCTCGGGGGCCTCGTCACGGTCGACGGCGCGGTCCAGATCTCCGGCAACCGTTCCCTCACCTCGTTGATCGGGCTTTCCTCGCTCACGACGGTCGGTGATCTCACGCTCACCGCCAACGAGGCGCTCGTCGATCTCGACGGCTTGCAGTCGCTCGGCGCCGTACAGGGCGACCTGCTGATCGGTCAGCACGACCTGCTCGGCTCGCTCGATGGCCTCGACTCGCTCTCGGCCATCGGCGGCAGCCTGACCGTGCTGAACAACGGTGTGCTGACCGACATCGACGCCCTGTTGGGGGTGGACGTGGGGAGCAGCGTCAGCATCGTGGGCAACGCGTCGCTCGGGGACGCCTACGCCCAGACGGTGGTCGACGGACTTGGGAGCGTCGGGGGTGCCGTGTTCGTCAACGGCAACGACTGAGCACCCGCGAGGGTCAGCGGGTCGGCGGCTCGATGGCGTGCTTGCGCATCAGT
>CAZZLC010000039.1:3695-6470 GCA_964655065.1 uncultured Enterobacteriaceae bacterium
GAGCACCCGCGAGGGTCAGCGGGTCGGCGGCTCGATGGCGTGCTTGCGCATCAGTCGCAGGAGCTGATGACGGCTGCGCAGCCCGAGCGCTCGGACCGCGGCCTGCCGGCTCCATCCGACCGACTCCAGCGCGCCTTGCACGTCGCTCGCGGTCAGCTCGTCGGGGTCGACCGTGGGGGCGGGCGGGTCGA
Organism: uncultured Enterobacteriaceae bacterium; assembly: GCA_964655065.1. Classification (GTDB taxonomy): domain Bacteria; phylum Myxococcota_A; class UBA796; order UBA796; genus DRPG01. Next base: position 3,887 of record CAZZLC010000039.1, read on the forward strand.
CATCGTCCACCATCGATGGCAGCAGCAGCCAGTCCCCCCGGGTCTCGTCGATCGCCTGCCAGAGGAGCTGCGCGAGCTCGCGAACGTGGGTGTGCCATCGGCGCTGGACCAGGGAGCGCACGAGCGAGGGATGCAGCCGTGGCTGGTCGCCTTCGAGGAACCGGGCGGCTCGGACGTCTTGCTCGGCGTAGGTCCGCAGCAGGTGGGTGACGAGCAACGGGATGTCCTCGGGGCGCCCGTCGAGGCCGGGAACCTGCACGCGGAGCCCGAATCGAGCTGCGAAGTCGTGCTTGAGGCTGTCGGCGGGACGGTTGGTCGCGGCGACGAGCCGCAGGTCGGCACGTCGGGCTCGGGACTCGCCGAGCCGGTGGTACTCGCCGGCGTCGAGGACGCGAAGCAGGTGGGCCTGCATCTCGGTCGGCAGCTCGCCGATCTCGTCGAGGAACAAGGTGCCGCTGCTGGCCTCACCGACGAGGCCGGGGCGCTCGCGCATGCCGGGGTTCGGATAGCCGCGGACGTTGCCGAACAGCTCTGCATCGACGAGGCCTTCGGGGAACGTCGCCGCTGACCGAGCCACCCACGGCCCCCTGGAGCGGGACGAGGCGCGGTGGAGGGCGGATGCCACGAGCTCCTTGCCCGATCCCGAGGGGCCGAGGATCAGGACGTGTTGGCCCTCGCGACCGGCCGCCCGACGCACGGAGCGACGAAGCTCCCACGCCACGTGGGACTCGCCGACCATGCCCGTCGGGTCCGGCGCGCCGAAGGTCATCGTGACATCGACCTCTCCCGGCTCGACCGGAGGGCGGGACACCGCCAGCAGCAGCCAGCGCTCCTGAAGCTCCACGAGCTGACCGGGGCGCACCTCGGCTTCCGCGACGCGTGCTCCATCGACCCGCAAGGGGCACCGCCCCACGTTGCGGATCCGGAGCGTCTGGCCGACGCGGTCGATCTGCAGCTGCTCCCGAGAGAGGTGCGGGTCGGTCGGGGAGCCCGTGGACTCGGTCCGGCCAGGCCGGATCCTCTTCAGGGTGAGCCTGGACGCGGTCTCCCGGCGGGTCTGCCGGCCGAACGTGCCGGCGCCGAGGGTGTCCACGACGAGGGCCTCGCCCGCGCGCTCGGGCTCGGCAGCCGACCACAGCACGACGAGCATCGTCTCGCTGGCCACCTGGCCGCCTGGATGACCACGCCACTCGGGGGCGTGGAGGGTCTGGGTCTCCTCGTCCACGCCACGCTCTTCGGCTCCCTACCGACTCGGTTGAGCTCCAGCGCTGGCGTTCCAGATCCGAGAAGCCGACGGGAGCGACCCGTGGAAGACACCGATCCCGACAGCATCGTCACCCGGCTTCAGGCGGTGCTCGACCCACCCGGGGGGACCCTGCCCCGGTTCCCCGCTACGTCGGCGGCCGAAGCAAGGGATCTGCCCGAGCGGATCACCGACCGGTACCGCGTGCTCGAGCGCATCGGTTCGGGCGGCATGGCCACCGTGTTCCTGGTGGAGGACGTGTGGCAGGGCTGCCGTGTGGCCGTCAAGCGCATGTCGTTCGCCGCATCGAGGGACCCGGAGCTCGAGCAGCGCTTCACGCGGGAGCGGGCCCTGCTCGAGAGCCTCGCTCACCCACGCCTCGTGCCCCTCCTCGACCATGGGCGCGACGACGGTCGGAGCTTTCTCGTGATGCCGTGGTTCGAGGGGGGCAGCTTGCACCAGCGGATCCTGGACGGGGGCGCCCTGCGGCCCGACGAGGCACTCCGCATCCTCTCGGACGTGCTCGACGCCCTCGAGGCGTGTCACGCGGCCGGCGTCGTGCACCGCGACATCAAGCCAGCCAACGTCCTGCTCGACGCCAAGGGCAGGGCGCATCTCGCTGACTTCGGCATTGCCCACGGACCGCTGGATCGCACGGTCACGCGCGCCGGCGTCGTGCTCGGCACCGCAAGCTTCATGGCCCCCGAGCAGGCCGTCGAGCCCCATCTCGCGGACGAGCGTGCCGACATCTACGCGATCGGCGCCACGCTCTACGCCATGGTCACGGCTCGGCGTCCCGTGGCCCTGCACCAGGAGCGCCTCGACAGCGAGCGGCTCCAGCGGCTGCCGGAGCCGATTCGAGCGGTGGTGCACCGGGCGACGCGCCTCGATCCGGACTACCGACAACCCGACGTGGCGACGATGCGCCGCGAGCTCCAGGGTTACCGGCCCTCGCCGCTACGGGCCCTGGTGATGCTGGCCTGCGCCGTGGTCGTCGGAGTCGTCCTCGGTCTGCTCGCGCTCGCGGCGCTCTGAACGGAAGGCTCAGAGCGTCACCACCTCGATGACCACAGCATCCTGCGCCTGGTCGCCCTCGTCGTCGTAGACGGTGAGCGAGAGCACCCAGGTGCCGACGACATCGGGGGTGAAGCCGGGCCGCACGGCGCCCCACCAGGGATCGAGGTCGGTCTCGTCGAGGCTCGAGGCCGCGGGCCGGCCGCCGAACGACCAGACGTACGTGAGCGCGCCGCCGTCGGGGTCGAAGCTCGCCGAGCCGTCGAGGAGCACGGGGTTGCCGAGGACGATCTGCTGGTCGGGTCCGGCGTCCGCGACCACCGCGGG
>CAZZLC010000039.1:6570-36084 GCA_964655065.1 uncultured Enterobacteriaceae bacterium
CATCAGAAGCCCCCCGAGATGGTCACCATTCCGAGCCCGAGGCCGACGGCAGCGCTCGCGGCGGCCCCCACCACGAGGCCGTTGGTCCGGGTCTGCACCGCCTCCAGCTCGACGCGCGTGCGGGCGTCGTCGAGGGAGCTCCGAGAGGCCAGCGCGCCGAGGTAGAGCCCACCGGCGGTCGCGACGAGACCCGCGGCGGTGACGCCGATCGGTCGCACCCGACGGCGTCGCAGCTGGGCTGCGGGGGGTGGCGTCACCGGGTCCCGAGGCAGGGCGAGGCTCGTGGGACGCCCATCCGGCGGCACGTAGGCGGATCGCGCGACGACGTCCGTGCCTGATGGGGTCCACGTGACGAGCACCGGCAAGCCCACGCGGTGGACCGGCGCGGCTCCTCCGTCGAGGAGCAGGGTGCCGTGGGTGGCGGTGGGCGCGGCGACCAGGTCGAGCTCCTCGCTGCGGATCGCGCCGTCCAGGGTCCAGAAGGCGTGGCCCGGAGGAAAGAGCTCGGGGGGCAGCCGGCCCGCGGGATCGAGCCTCCGCGAAGCGCAGATGGCCAGGGCAGCGGCACGATCTTCGCCCCTGGTGAAGTGGCGGAGCGCCTGAACGCGATGAATCTTCGCGATCGTAGGGCGAATGGGCACGATCGAGAGGCACCCGAGCTCCCGATCGAGACGCGACGTGTGCTCGCGGAACTCGTCGAGCTCGAGCTGGCCGAAGGCCTCGACGGCGGCGTGCAGCGTCGTGTCGACCTCCGCCACGCGCGTGACGCAGTCGTCGGCGGCCGCGAGACTGGCGAGCCAGACGATCATCGTCGCACTCGGCAGGTGCGCATCGCATCGACACACGCGACCCGTACCCGCTCGCCGGGTCGAACCTCCAGCTCGGCCGCCACCGTCTCGCCGCCCTTCGCGAAGTTCACCATCAGGCGATAGCGGCCCGCGGGCACCTGACCGACCGCGTGGCTGACGCCGTCCCCGGACACGAGGGAGGCCTCGGCGACGCCGCTGACCACGACCTCGGCGGGGCTTGGGCGAGGTCGCGTCGGGGGGGGCGCCGCGAGGGGGACCGGGGTCGACTCGGAAGCGGCGACGGGTGGGAGTGTCCTCACTGGCACAGGTACCGTAAGCTCCGCGGGGAGCGGTGGGTCGGGCGCCTCCCGCTGGCGAGGGGCTCCGAGCCCGACCACGGTGGTCGTGGTGAGCAGGCCCGTCACGACGGCCACGGGCCAGGCGGGTCGCCGGCGACGCGGCTCCGGACCCATCGCGGAGCCGGGCGGGTCGCCACGCCAGGCTCGCTTCACGAGGCTCGCGTCTTGCTCCTCCTGCTGGCGGCGCACCTGCGCGCAGTGTCTCAGTCGGGCGAGGTCTCGCGTGCCGAACGCGCCGCGAACGGGCTCGGTGGTGTCGTTGGCCCACTGCTCGAGCAGCGCCTGGCCATCGCGGGGTCGCTCCAGCCGATCGAAGGAGAGCGCTGCTTCGATGGCGTCGACCATGCGCGCCGGCGCGTCGGGTCGATGGCGGCCGATCGGCACGTAGGCGCGACGACGGCTCGCCTCGAAGCGCTCGATCAGATCTCGCTGGGGAAACGGTCGCTGGCCCGTGAGGAGCTCGTAGAGCATCACGCCCGTGGCGTAGACGTCCGCGCGTGCGTCGGCCCGACGGGCGTCCCGGATCTGCTCCGGGGCCATGTAGGCCGGGGTCCCGAGCGCGGCCTGGGACCGTGTCCCCGTGCCGTCTCCGTCCACGATCTTGGCGAGGCCGAAGTCGGCGACCTTGGCCACCACCGTGTCGTTCGTGAGCGACAGCAGGACGTTCCCGAGCTTGAGGTCGCGGTGGACGAGCCCGTGGGCGTGGGCGTGGGCGAGTCCCGAGAGGACGTCCCGGCCCAGCACGTCCACCTGCTGGAGAGACCACCGCAGAACCTCTCGCGTCGCGGCGTCGAGCGGCGGACCGTCGATGAACTCGAGCACGAGGGCGGGTCCCGAGACCTCGTGCGGGAACACGCGGCGGACGCCGACGAGGTTGGGGTGGCGCAGGGCTCCCTGGATCCGGCCCTCGGCCTCGAGGCGGCGCTGGTGATCGAGCGTGACGTCGCGAAGCAGCTTGAGGGCCACCCGCTCGGAGGTGACCGTGTCGGTGGCGAGGTACACGAACGCCATCCCTCCGGATCCCACCAGGGACTCGATGCGGTACCGATCAATGGTGGCGCCTGGGGTCAACACGCTGTCGTCCCATCGGTCGATCGGAACCGTCCTTCGAGGCCCCCTCGAGGCCAGCGTCGTGATGCTCATGGGCACGGCTGACCATACCAGTCCCGCATCTCGCCGTCCGGGCAGTGCACGTGGTGGGGCAGGGTCGCGACGATTGCCTCGAGCACGGCATCGGCTACCACCTGGAACCGCGAGCCGTCGGGCACGGTGAAGGCGTCGAGCGCCGCCTCGTGGACCGATGCCCAGTCCGCGCGAGGGTCCAGCACGGCGATGGCGTCGACGAAGCGGGCGACGTCAGCGCGGGTGAGCGGCTCGTCGTAGCAGCTCCCCGAGGCGACGGCCGCCTCGAGCTCGGTCGTGTAGCCTCCCACGGCCACCAGGTAGTCGTGGGGTACGTCGGTCACGCAGTCCTCGAGCGGGCGGTCGACGCAGTCCGCGAGTGCTCGAGCCAAGGTCGACGACCAAGCGCCTCGGTTGTAGGACAGCGCGAGCAGCTTCTCCTGCGCCAAGGGGTCGGCCGCCGCGTCGACGAAGCCGGTCGGATCGTCGTCGTGCACCGTGAGCATGCCCCAGGCGAAGGCGTCGTAGTAGGCGAGCGCGAGCGCCGAGGACTCGAAGTTGGTGCGCCCGAGCTCCTCCTGGCGGGTCGAGGCGATCACGTCGCCGTGGGTCGCACCGGCGCAGTCGACGGCGTCGGGGAACATCCGGCAGAGCTCGGTGAACGCGGTGGTCGACTCGATCTGGAAGCAGCCGTCGTGGAAGCTCGCGTGGCTCACGCGGTAGTGGGCATCGTGGTGAGCGTCGGGGGCTACCTGCAGATCGCAGCCGAGGAAGCTCTCCTTGAGGGCCGTCGCGAGCACGAAGCTCGGCGATACCTCGACGTCGTCGAGTCGCGAGAGCTCTCGGGACGCCAGCGCCACGGCCAGCGCCCAGCTCGGGTCCGGGACGTAGAAGTGGACGTCCTCCTCACCCCACACCACCGTCTCGAGGTCGACGTGATCCGGCACGGGCACCGGACACGCCGCGGAGGCGCGAGGAGCGGGGGGCTCCGCGATGCCCGGCGGCAGGGCGTCGGGCGGCACCTCCATCTCGACGAGAGGCACCTCGTCGACGTCGACGGCGACCAGTGAGAACTCTCGGGAACAGCTCGCGATGCCGAGGACCAACAGCCAGCGGTGACGCACGGTCCTACTCCAACGCGGCGGCCATCTGGGCCACCAGCGCGTGGTCGTCGGTGTCTCCCGAGAGCTCCCAGAACATCACCCCGCCGAGGCCGAGCTCTCGGATCCAGTCGAGCTTGAGCCCGAGGGACTCGGGGTCCTCGTAGGACACGAAGCTCTGCTGCGACGCGCTGTAGAGGGTGGGGGCCATGGCCTCGGCGTCCCAGGTGCGCACCCAGTCCCCCTGCCCGAGGTAGTTGTCGACGATGTCCTCGTAGTCGAGGACTCCGGGCTCGAAGGTGCCCGGCCCGGGGCCCGTCGCCGACTGGAAGCGCCCGTCGTGAGTGGCGGGAACGCCGCGCCAGCTACGCCCGTACAGCGGGACCCCGACCACCAGCTGATCGGGAGGGAGGCCTCCGTCGAGCCAGTGCTGGACCGAGGCGGTGACGTTGTAGTCCGCGGCGAACTCGCCGGGATCCTGGGACGAGACGTCGAATCCCGCGTGGTGACCGGTGCGGTTGTCCCAGGCTCCGGCGAAGTCGTAGGTCATGACGTTCACGAAGTCGACGACCGCTGCGATAGCTGCGATCTCGTGGTGCTCGATCTTGTCGATGCCGCCAGGGCCCGCGATGGTCAGCTCGCCGCCCCCGCGGGCGTCGAGCGCCCGGCGGAAGTCCTCGAGGAGGAGCGAGAGGTTGCGTCCGTCCTCCGGTCGGGTGTTCGAAGACAGCCCGCCCACCACCGGGTACTCCCAGTCGACGTCGATGCCGTCCATACCCCACTCCACCATCAGGTCGACGCAGGAGTCGACGAGCCGGTCCCGACCGGTCTGCGTGGCGGCGACGTCGCTGAACGCGCCCGAGAGCGTCCACCCCCCGATGCTCATCATGACCGAGAGGTGTGGGTGGTCGGCCGTCAGGGCGCGGAGCTTCGCGACGTTGCCGCCATCCTTCTCGAGAGCGGCCCAGCGGTCGTAGACGGCGCACCGTCCGTCCACGATCTGGACAAAGGCGTAGTTGATGTGGGTGAGATCGTCGGCAGGGACGTCCTCGACCTGGTAGTCGCGTGCGTACACGCCCCATTCGGCGAAGTAGCCGACCACGCGGCCGGGACTGCGGCTCGGGGAGGTCGGTTTCGTCGGACTCGTCGGGTCGTCGGGGGTCTCGGGTCCCTGGCGATCAGGGACGTCGGGATCGTCGGTGACGACGTCGGGCGTGCCGGTGTCGTCGGAGCGGCTGGGCTCCTCCGGGACGAGCGACAGGTCGATCTCGCAGGCGGCGAGGAACAGGACGGGGAAAGCGAGGGCAGGGCGCATCAGCAGGACCTCCAGGTGGTCCGGCGTCATCGCACGACTCGTGCCACGAATCGTGGCAGTTCGAATGCCGATTCTGCGCCTGATCGCCCGCGCGCGCGCGCGTCCTGCGCGCGGACCTCGCGGATCCGGATGGTTGCCTTTCGAGCGCCGCCGTCGTCTACTGAGCGGCCCGGGGCCGACCGGGCCCGACGACCTGCGAGAAGACGATGACCCTCTGGATGTTCGCGCTGGCCTGCCGAAGCACCGTCGCCCCTCCCCCTGCGGCGACAGCTGCCGAACCCACTTCGGTGGAGGGGAGCCCCGACGAATCGCACCTGTGGGCCGAACAGGGACTCGCGCGACACATGCAGGAGCACTTCTCGGCCGCCACCGACGGCGTCTGGTACCTCGCCAACGGCCGCCTGCAGACCATGCGCACCCGCGTGGCGCAGCTCGTGCACGCGCCGCACGAGGATCTGCCCGAGCCCCTGTCCCCCTTTGCCACGGAGCTCTCCGAGGTGGCGGGACGCTGGGCCGCATCGTCCGACCCCGGAGCGGCAGCGCGCCTCAGCGCCGAGGTCGCGACCCGGTGCGCCGCGTGTCACCAGGCCTCCGGCGCCCTGCCCCCGCTCGACGAGGACGACATCGAGCTCGTGAACCTCGATGCGAGGGGGAAGCACAGCCTCGCCCCCTACTACCTCTGGGTCGGCCTGATCCTGCCGAGCGACCTCGCGTGGACCTCGGGCGCCGCCCATCTCGGAGTCGACGACGAGCTCGCGCTCGGAACGGTCGGCGGGGAGGCCTATGCCGCGCTCGGACAGCGCGCCCGCGACGCCGCGACCGACGAGCGAGCCGAGGTCTGGGGGCAGGTGCTCGCGAGCTGTGCCGGGTGTCACGAGTCGGTCCGCGTCGAAGAGTAGCCTGGCACGAGAGCTGCACGTCTGGTCGACACGGGAGGACCCATGGACGTGGATCTGGTCGTCGTGGGAGCCGGGGTCAGCGGCCTCGCGCTCTCGTTCCGGGCCGCCGAAGACGGAGCGCACGCCATCGTGCTCGAGCGGCAGCGACGGATCGGAGGCTGCCTTCGCTCTCGGCGCGAGAACGGCTTTTGGTACGAGGTCGGCGGCCACACGGTCTACAACAGCTACGGAGCTTGGCTCGACCTCATCGTCGACACGGGCCTCGCGTCCCGGCTGGTACCCCGCGGGGAGCCGCGCGCGCACTTCGGCCTCCTGCGGCAGGATCGCTACACCTGGCTGACGCCGCCCCGCGTGCTGTTCCAGCTGAACTGGCTCGAGGCCGCCCCCTACTTCCTGACCAGCTGGCTCGGCGGTTCGTCCGCGACGATGGCCGAGCGGTTCACGCGCCTCGTGGGACCTGGCAACTACGAGCGGGTCCTATCGCCCTTCCTCGGCGCAGTGCCCTGTCAGCCGGCCGACGAGTTCCCCGCCGAAGGGGCGGGTTCCCTCTTCAAGACGCGGGAGCGCCGCGCCGAGTTCCCTCGCAGCTTCGGCGTCGAGGGAGGCCTGCAGACGGTCTGCGACGCGATGGCCGAGGCCGATGGCGTGGAGGTTCGCCAGGGAATCACCGTGAAGGCGCTCTCCCGGGTCGCTGGGGGGTTCGCGGTCGAGACCGCCGACGGCACCACGGTGAAGGCGGAGCGCGTAGCCCTCGCGGTCCCTCCGAATGTCGCCGCACGCCTGCTCGCTGCCGAGTACCCGGAGGTCGCTCGACTCCTGGAGACGATCGAGACGGTGGAGGTCGAGAGCGTGGGCGTGTCACTGCCGCGCGACCGGTGCTGGATGCCGCCATGTGCCTTCGTGGTGCCGGTCGACGACATCTTCCGCTCGATGGTGACCCGAGATCCCTTCCCCGACGAGCACCGGCGCGGGTTCACCTTCCACTTCCGGGGTGACGTGCCCCGAGAGCAGCAGCTTGCCCGGATGTCCGAGGTGCTGCGCGTCGACGTCGCCGAGCTCGGCGAGCCCGTGGTCAACCGGGTGACGCTGCCGTCGCCGCGGCCCGGCCACGATGCCATCGTCCAGGAGCTGGACACCGCACTCGCGGGCGAGCCGCTCGGGCTGACCGGCAACTACTTTGCTGGAATGTCGATCGAGGACTGCGTGCAGCGATCGGCGTCCGAGTGGACGAGGCTCCGCGCCGTCGCCTGATCGTTTCTGGCGTTGGAGGTAGCGGAGCGCTAGTTCGGCGCCCATGAGCTGGTCTGCGTTCTCCACCGTCGGTCTTCCCCTCGCGCTCCTCGGGGGCTGCGCCGAGACCACCATTCGCGTCGCCTCCCCGAGCCTCGCCGTGAGCGACGAGGCCATCGACTGGGACGAGGTCATCGTGGGCGTAGAGGACCGCCGCAGCGTCGTGGTCACCAACGAGGGACGAGGCAACCTGATCCTCGAGTCCTTTGCGCTCGACGGGGAGGCGCCGTCCTTCCGCGCGGTGGAGCCCTCGGTCACGGTGCTCGAGCCCGACGCGCAGGTCGAACTCGACGTCGTCTTCGCGCCCGAGGCAGAGGGGGAGCGCGTCGGGACCGCGGTCGTCCGCAGCAACGATCCCGCCCGCCCCGAGCTGTCGCTGTCGCTGTCCGGAGTCGGGGTCGATCCCGTCCTCGAGCTGCCGGAGTTCCTCTTCTTCGGCAGCGTGCTGCCCGGCAACGAGGTGGTTCGAGAGCTGCGGTTCGACGCCCGGGGCACGGGCGACGTCCAGGTGACCGGCGTGGCGTTCGAAGACCCGGCCATGTCCTCGGTCTTCGAGCTGGTCCTGCCCGGTGGCTTCGACTTCCCGCTCTCGATCGCCGCGGGCACCGGGCTCAACGCCGAGGTCGTGTATCGACCGGTCGACGGTCGGGAGTGGGACGCGCGCTTCCTGGCCGCCACGGCGCATCCCGCGCGACCCGAGGCGGCGACGCGGTTCGTCGCGGGGCCCGACGACCCAGGCGACAACACCCCTCCGGTGGTGAACATCTTCGAGCCGGTCGCGGCAACCGAGGTGTTGGGCGGGTCGACGCTCGCCGTCGTCGCGGTCGCCTTCGACGCCGAGTCGGCGCCCGGCGACCTCACGGCGCTGCTTTACGCCGGCCCCGCCCTGGTCGACACGGCCACTCCCCAGGGTGACGGCACGGTGCGGTTCGAGACGGCGGCCCTCCCAGCCGGTGAGGTGACCCTGCAGGTCTCCGTCGTCGACCCCCGCGGCGCCAAGGGCGACGATCAGGTCACCATCGGCGTTCTCGACCCAGAAGGTCCCCTGCCCTACGTGCTGTCCGGTGGTCCCGCGCCGACCGACCCCATCGTGGTCGACGACGATCTCGAGATCTTCGTGGACGGCGCTTCCGTCTTCGTCGACGCCAACACGGTGCGCGACACGCACCCGCCGGTGTCGTTCTCCGCGCTTCGGACGTCGCGGGTTCGCGTCGTGGCGACCGACGTACAGACCTGCGCCTCGGCGCTCGGCCCGCTGACCCTGCACTTCCAGGGTGACAGCCAGCCCCTCAACGCGCCGATCTGTCAGAGTGCCTGCGACGTCGTCGATGCCTGCTACGACCCGAGCTTCACGGGTCCCTGGCCGAGCGTCTTCCTGGACCAGACCTGGGACATCCAGATCCCCTGAGCCCGAGTCCTCAGGGGAGCGTCCAGTCTCCGTCGAACATGGCAGCCAGCTGGGTTCCGCCGTCGCGGCGGTACACGAAGACGTCGGGCAGCCCGCCGCGGGACGAGATGGGATTGACGTCGAACACGTCGAACTCGTGGCCTTCGGTGCCCACGATCGCGGCGTTCAAGCGACCGTCGACGGGGAACACCACGTACATCACGCCCTCGAACCGATCGGCTCCCACGCGGAGTCGGTTGCCCCATCCCACGTCCACCGTGGGTCCGACCACGTCCTCGGGCAGGCCGACCCAGATGAGGTTGTGAGAGGCTCGCAGCGCGTCGTCGACGTTGTCGACGGTGACCGAGCAGGCTCGTCCGCTCGCGAGGGTCGACCAGAAGGAGGTCAGCCAGCCGGCGTACTGCGACCACGGACCGTCCTCGTCGGGGACCACGAAGCAGAAGGGAGCGCGCATCACCTGGGCGAAGGGCCCGTGAACGTCGTGGCGCTTCCCGTCCTGCGGTCCCCACTCGAGGTCCACCGCCTCGAGCTCGACCGCCTCCCCGTCGATGGTGACCGACGTGATGCCCTCGTCGAGCAGCGCGGCCCCGTCGAGGGTGAGGCTCCGGACGTTGGTGGTGGTGAGGTCCCAGGCGTCGCCGTCGCGGAACGCGTCGACCACGACGTCGGAGCCGCCATCGATGGCGGACTGCAGGGTGACCACGGAGTGCTCGGCCGAGTAGCCAGCCGAGGGGCTGCGGAACGAGAAATCGAGCTCGTGGGGATCGACCTGGAAGTCACGGCTCCACGCCATCATCGGGGGGAAGTCGACGCACGCCGCCCCCGGAGCGGGGTCGCCGTCCCACCAGTGGCCCGCGCCGGGCTCCTCGTGGTACTCGACCTCGTCGGTGTAGGCGCTGACGAGCTCCACCATGCGACGGCCCTCGGCCACCGGCACGTTGTCGTCAGCATCGCCGTGAATCACGTAGACCGCACGCTGCGCGAGGTTCTCGAGGTAGACCCGGGTGTCGGAGTGGGCCCGAGCCCGCGCGAAGGCGCCCTCGGGCCGAGGGGACCCGCCGTAGGTGTAGAACGACTCCCAGCCCGCGCTCGGGGCGATGGTCGCGAAGCGGCCCGGGGTGGTGACCCCGACGTGCCAGGTCCCGTGGCCCCCCATCGAGTGGCCGGTGAGGTGGATCCGTGTGCGGTCGATGGTGTAGCGCTCGAGCGCGTGGTCGAGGGTGGCCAGCGCGTTGGCACGCCCCCACTCCTCCCAGTCGAAGCCGAACGGGTGCCGGTTGGTCGGGGCGACGAGGTAGGCCCAGTCCCGGGGACCGTAGGCGCCAGCTTGGCCTTTCGCGCCCACGCCCGCGCCGTGGAGCGACAGGATGAGTGGATACTGTCGGCCCTCTTCGAGGCCCACCGGTTCGCGCACGCCAAAGGACTGTACCGAGCCGTCCACCGGCGAGACGAAGGTACGCCAGTGGTTGGCCCCCTCCGACGTCTCGCGGGCGAGGAACGTGACGGGTCGTTGATAGGCCCAGTCGAGCTCCGCCGCGGTGACCCTGACGGTCGCGACCAGCTCCTGATCGATGTCGGTGGGCGCCGCGCGGGGCACGAGCTCCAGCGGCAGGTGGGTGACCGCCGCGGCGGGCAAGGTGCCGACCTCCCAGGTCGCGGGCTCGAAGGCGCCACCCTCGACGTCGACCACGCTCACTACGACGTCGGTGAGCGGCTGGGTGGTCAGGTTGAGGACAGGGAGCCCGATCCACTGGGGGTCCGTCTCTCCGATCACGAAGTCGACCGGGGTGACGTCGTCGACGTTGAGCCAGAGCTCGGCGGAGGTGCGCCACACCTCGACCTGGACGTCGCGGCCGCCAAAGCCGCGCACCGCGATGCGGGCGTCGTCCTCGCGCACGGGCAGCGGCACGAGCCGATTCTGCTCGCCGTAGAAGTAGCCGGGCTGGGCGACGGTCCCGACCATCAGGTCGAGGGCCCGGGAGGTTCGCCCGAACAGGCGCTCGCCCGCAGCGAACCTGGTCCGGCCGACCGCCCACACGAACGAGGCCGAGAACGACCCGAGCGAGCCGTTCTCCTCGGCGCGCCGATCGAGCCAGCTCGTCCCCTCGGAGTCCCGTCCTTCGGGGGGGAAGCCGAGCCGGCCTCGCTCGAGCCGAGGTCGCACGACGTCGTTGCCGGTGTCGGCAAGGATGCCCACCCGCCACTGGTTCGGTGTCACGGGCTCGGGGTCGACGTGGGGCCAGACGGGGAGGTATCGTTCTTCGGGCTCGCCGCCTCCGCACGCCGCGAACCCGAGCCACCACCACCCACGCATCCTGCCTCCCACGACGAAGGCCCCATGGTGGCGAAGGCGGCGGCGCAGGTCAACCGCGTTTCGTCAGTCGGCGACGATCGCCAGCGCGATCGCGTCGAGGAACGCTTCGAAGTCGGCGGTCTCGAGTGCGGCGGTGGTTCCGCCGAGCGTCTCCGCCAGCGCGACATAGCGCGTGCCCGGGGTGAACGTCAGGGCGACGAGGGCGTGGGCTCGGGTGCCCGGCTCGCTCGCGAACGCCTCCGTCGCTTCTTGCCGCAGGCCCTCGTCGGTCTGGTCGTCCTCGTCGCTCACGAACACGAGGTGGAGGGGGGATCCGGCACGGCGAAAGCCCGCGTTCCGGGGATCTTGGGTCTTGACGAAGGTCATCAGGTAGGCCGCGCCGATGCCCGACTCTTCGGACGCGCCTCCGGTGCCGAGCTGCACCATGTCGGCAAAGGCGGCCACGGGGTCGGGGGTCGCGGGCGTGAGGAAGTTCTCTCCGAGGGCGCTCGAGAGCGTTCCCGCGGTCCAGGGATTGGTGACGTCCATCGAGGTGGCGCCCACGTGGAAGTCGATCTCTCCGAGCGTCTCGAAGAAGCCATCTGCGCTCTGTGCGAGCTGCTGCTGGGTGTCGTCCATCGAGCGGGAGCTGTCGACGACGAACAGGACGTCCACGCACGCTGGTGACTCGCACGACGGCACCATCGCGTCCCCGGGGTCCATCGGGGTGGGTTCCACCAACGTCGCGGTGTCCCCCGTGGGGGCAGTGGGGACGTCGAGGAGCTGGGGCGTGTCGGACGAACACCCGAGCAGGGGCGAGAGCAGCCAAATCACGGGGGAGCCTCCCAAAGCGGCCACCTACCATGCCTCGTGCGCCGGTGTGGCGTCGCCCGGCTCTCGCGCTATCGGCTGGCCGAGTAGGGACCGATGGGGGGCTATGCTCCCGGTCGAGCCCGAGCTTCCATCGAACGAGGGCCCCTCGGCCCCCACCGGAGCGTCGGACCTCGTCCGTCGCGCCGCATTCGTGGGGTTGGTCGCCTCCGTCGCCCCGCTGCCCTTCCAGATCGCGATGGTGGGGCCGTCCACTGCGATGATGGGGGTCGTCGCGGGTCTCGCCTTTCTGGCCGTCCTGTGGCGGTCGCGCCGCGGTGAGCTGGGGAAGGCGGCGACGTGGCTCGTCGCGACCTGCGTCATCGGCGTGGGGGGCGCTCACTTCGCGTACGGCGGATTCGCCGGCTGGACGTTCACCCTGGTCGCGATCCTGCCCATGCTCGCGATCCTGGTCGACACCGGCGGCCGATCCCTCGGGACCTCGGTGGCCTTCATCGTGCTCGGGATGCTCGGCCTCTCCTACGCGCTGCCCGACGCCTGGTGGCTCGTCGATCCCCCTTCGGACTCCACGACGTGGTGGATGCGGGTGGTGACGGCGCTGCTGTCGACGGTCGCGGCCGGCATCGTCGCGACCCACGCCGTGCGTCGGCTCGAGCAGGCCATGGCGACCGCGAAGTCCACCGAGCGGCGGGCGCGCTGGGCGGTGGAGCGCAAGACCGCGTTCCTCGCCAACATCTCGCACGAGCTCCGCACGCCCATGAACGCGATCCTGGGCTACAGCGAGCTCGTCATCGAAGACGACGCCATCTCCGAGCTCGGTCGGGGGGACGTCCGGCGGATCCGAGAGTCCGGTGGCCATCTGCTCGGACTCATCGGGGATGTCCTGCGGGTCGCCCGGCTCGACGCGAGCGGGTCCGAGGTCCGTGAGAGCTGCGAGGTCTCGTCGATGATCGAGCGGTGGGTCGCGGGATCGGGTCGGCGTCTCGAGAGGACCGGGGAGGTTCCGGCGGCCGGCGCGATGGTCGAGGTGGATCCCCGGATCCTCGACCATCTCGTGCAGAACGTGGTCGAAGGGTATCGGAGGCGCGGCGCCACGCAGGTCGGTGTCACTGCGAAGATCGCAGGGGGGCGCGCCGTCGTCACCTTCGAGCCCGCGGCCTCCGCGGCGCTGGACGAGCCCGTACCCCTGGTGTGGGAACTGGCTCGACGTTCCGCCCGGTCGGGAAGGCTGAGCTTCGAGAGCGACGACGCCGGGCGGATCACCTTGGTCATTCCCTTGCGCGGGCGCGGCCGCACCGTGCGACCGCCCGAGACCATCACGGAGCTTCGGGGTCGTCTCGCCGTGCGCAGCGTCTGGCTGTCTCTCGCGACGATCGCGGTGGTCGCCCCGATCTCGGTCGCGCTCGACGGCGGCCGCGAGAGCGTGCTCCTCGGAATCACGGCTTGGGTGGCCCTACTCGGATCCATCCTGGTGGTGTACTGGCACGGGTGGCTACGCTCGGCGAGCCTGGGCGTAGCTGTGGGGCAGATCGGCGCCCTCACCGTGGTCCAGTCGCTCTGCGGAGGTCCCACTGACGCGGGGATGGTGTACTTCGCCATCGTGACCGTGGTGGCCGTCTTCGTGCTGGGGTCTCGCCCCGGCTACCTGGTCACGGGTCTCGCGGCGGCGTGCATCGTCCTGATGGCCGCGGCCGATGGGGCAGGCTGGCTGCCCGCCGCCAGCCCGGACCCGCGGGAGATGGTCGCGTTCGTCACCGCGGTCGCGACGGTGGTCAGCGCGTCGCTGGTAGCCATGCTGTCGAACTCGCTCGAGCGCCTGGTCACGTCGGTTCGGGACGCGGCGAGGCGAGCCTCGGAGGCGGACCGGTCCACCAACCAGTTCCTGGATGCCGTGTCGACGGGGCTTCGGACTCCGCTCAATGCGATCCTGGGCTACGCCGAGCTTCTCGTCGAAGACCACCAACACCAACCCCAGCTCCGCGAGGACCTCGTGCGCATCGTCCGTGCAGGTCGGCACCTGCTCCGTTTGGTGGACGACCTCCTGGACATGGCCGCCATCGTTGCGGATCAGCTGGCGCTCGAGACCGAGGTGGTTGAGCTCTCGGAGGTCGTCGCCGCGGTCCTCGAGAAGGTGCGGCCGCTCGCCGAGAGCCGTGGAAACGCCCTCGAGTTCGCCCACGACCCTCGGGTCGAGACCGTCCTGGCGGACCCCGAGCGTCTTCGGCAGATCCTGACGAACCTGCTCGCCAATGCGGCCAAGTTCACCGACCACGGCCGGCTGGTCGTGCGCGTCACCCGCCCCGACGACGGCCCCGTGGTCATCGCCGTGGAGGACACCGGCATCGGCATCTTGGCCGACGATGTCCGCAAGCTCTTCGAGCCGTTCCGCCAGGTCCATCGTCGGAGTCCCGGCGAGTATGGGGGAACGGGCATCGGACTTGCCATCTCGCGACGTCTCGCGCGGAAGATGGGGGGCGACATCACGGTGCGCTCGGAGCTCGGAGAGGGGTCGGTGTTCTCGCTGCTCCTGCCCGCTGGGCCGCCGGCGGAGGTCAGCCAGCCAGGAGCGGGCGCCGTGTCGAGTGGGTTCCGTCGAGCGGGAGCCCAGCTCTGAACGCGACTTCGTCACGCCACGGGTAGGCGTGGTCGCGGCCACGACGTCCGCCACCGCCCAGGGGCGGGCCAGGCTGCCGCTCGGACCGTCAGCCGACCTGGGACCCGCCGAGGGTTCTCCGTGGTCAGATTCTGGACGTTCGACAGGCGCGCCAACCCGACGTAGGCATTTGCATGGAAGTCCACCGGCAACGCTGCCAGAACTGCAGCTCGATCGACGTCCACAACCTCCTCGTGCGTGAGGTGGACCGCTCGCAGACCGTCTACGTCCGGTGCTCGCAGTGCGAGCAGCTCGTCGCTCGCTACGTACTCGCGGACTACTATCACCACGGTCGCGGCATCGAATCGTACCTCCGAACGCGTCAGTCCGGCTTCTCGGAGAGCGCCCGGGACGTGGCCGCCGAGCTCGCGAGCGTCGAGCAGAGCGCGCTCGAGGGCTACGAGCGCGCGGTGCAGTACCTGCGCGACCGCGGCAAGGAGCCGTAGGCGCTCACCTCTGCGGCTGCACGAGGCAGCGGCGGGCACGCAGGCGGTGCACGCGCGACCACACCTGGACCAGCCGCTGCGCCCGACGCTCGATGGTCGGTGGGGCGGCCGCATCGGAAGCGAGCTCGGCGGCGAGCTCGGCGACATCCTCGTCGCACGAGGCGTCGTCGAGGGTTCCCGGATGGCGGAAGGAAAGCGCGTCTCCGGCGCCGCCGAGCCCCGCGGCGAACGAGAGGGGCCGGCTACCCTTCACGCAGCCGAGCCGCACCACGGGAGAGACGCTTTCGCCGAGGTCGTCTGTCCGGTCTTCGCGTTGACTGGCGCGCGCCTCCGCCAGCCGCTCGAGCGCACGACTCGCGTCATCGGCGAGCTCGCCCGCGATGGCGCGACACAGTGGATGGTCGAGGTTCAGGGCATCGGGCGCCTGGTCGCGGACCGCCCGGGTCAGCCCGAGCAGGACGGCCTCGGCGAGCCCCAGCCGCTCGGCCTTCCGTCGTTCGTGGACCTCGCCCTGCACGACGATGTCCTTCACGGCGGACAGCACTTCGCGGCGCCCCTCGGACCCCTCCGGAAAGCGGGCCAGCTCGGCTTCGGTCATCGCGATGACCTGGTCATCAGCCCCCTGGAACCGCGCACGCAGCCAGGCACGGTGAAGGCGCATCGCCACGCCGACCGAGACGGCCGACGGGCCCTCGCCGTGAACCGAGTAGAGTGGATCGTCGAGGATACCGACCTTGTCGGCGAGATCGACGAGCTCGGTCCAGGTCTGCTCTCGTAGGGCGGGCTCCAGGCACTCCCCAAGGCTCCGAGCCAGGGTCGACGAGAACTTCTGGGGCGAGAGGCTGCCGAAGGTCAGCATCATCCGCGGCGAGCTCACGAGCTGGACCGCCTCGTGGATCAGCTCACCAGGCCGCCCGCCAAAGTAGGTACCCTCCGCTCCAGCGATTCCGAGCTCCGCGCCACGGGCGTCGTACAGCTTGCTCGCGGCGTTGAACCGGTCGAAGTGGCGGCGGCCCGGCATGGAGTCGACGACCCTCGGGGCGTTGCCGCGGGTCCGCTCCAGGAAGTGACGTTGCTCCTGGAACAGCGCGCACCAGCGGCCCTCGCGCTGCAGGAGCGCCCAGCGGATCCCGAGGTCCACGAGCGACTCGATCGTGTCGCGGAAGCGCCGACCCCGGGCGAGCTCGGAGGTCAGGCTGGCGAGCGCGGCCTCCATCGCCTGCTCGCGGCTGGTCAGGGCTCGCTCGCGCTCGACCTTCTGAGCCGCCTCGACCCGGGATCGGAGGTCGGCGAGCGCCCGCGCGGCGAGCGCGAAGCCCGGATCGCGCGTGACGGCGGACTCGAAGGCGGCTCGCGCGGCATCGAGGTCCCCCTCGTCGGTGGCGTCGACGCCCCGCCCGTACTGGGCGAGCGCATCCAGGTTCTCGGTGGGGGCCTGGCCGAGGAGGCGGCGGCGTACCGCCATCGAGAGCTGGACCTCGAGCCCTCCGATCAACGACTCCACCACCTCCTTCTCGACCGAGACAAAGTCGGCGAGTGGACCGGTGGCGTGTGCGGCCTTCACGATGGCGCCGGACTGTACCGCGACCATGCGGGTGTCGATCAGCAGCGCCTCGTCGATGACGGAGAACGAGCCCGTCACCACCATCTCCGCTCCCACCCCGCGTCCCAGGCGCTGGGCGGTCTTCGGGTCGAGGTAGCCCGTCTCGCCGAGCGAGATCTCGGCGAGGATGTCGCCGAGTCGCTCGCGCTCGACGAGCTGGAGCTCGGGAACCTGCGACAGATCGGTGATCAGCATGCCTGCGAGTGCAGTGCCCAGGCCGTCGTAGTCGTCGGGCGCGCTCCCTTTGACGAGCGGCATCACGGCGACGCTTCTCGCTGCGGACGCGGGGAGCGCCAGCAACAATGCGACGACGACGAGCATCCAGCCTACGGCGTGCACGGAGCCCTCCAGCGCGGGAAGACCCGATATCACCGAGGCCCGAACCGGACCTGCGTCACCTTCGGGCTCGAGCGTCTGGGGAATCGGAACCCCACCTGGAGGACCCCTTGACCCGAATCCACCTCTCGCTCCGTACTCCCGATATGGAGGCGAGCACCGCCTTCTATCGAAGGCTGCTCGGTGTCGCCCCCGACAAGGTCCGCGACGGCTACGTCCGCTTCGCGCCCGCGGACGTGCCGATCGTGCTCAGTCTGCAGCCCGGCGACGCCGCTCTCGACCACCTCGGCCTTCGCGTGGAGGCTCACGCGGCCTCGGGGGCGTTCGCCGCCCTCGACGAGGCGGGGCTCCCGAACGCGCCTCGGGCCGACGTGGTCTGTTGCCACGCCGAGAAGCACGAGACCTGGCTCACCGACCCTGACGGGCGGGCGTGGGAGGTCTACGCGGTGACCGACGATGCGCCCACCGCTTCGGCCACCGTGGGAGCGTGCTGCCCGTGACGCCACGCGACGCCGCCTGGGCCGAGCTGCTCTCCGAGCTCCGACGCCGACTCGCCCGGCCGGGGCTCGAGCCTGCCGTGGTCGACGACCTCGTGCAGCAGGCGGCGTTGCGGCTCGTTCGCACCGTGGGGGCCGCACGCTCGGCCGATGACGCCGAGTGGCGAAACGGCGCACAGCGAGGCGCCTACCTGCGTCGTGTGGTGCAGAGCGTCCACGCCGATCATTTTCGACGGGCCCGTCCCACCGAGCCGTGGCACGACAGCGCGGCCGACGACTCCGCCACGGGGGGGCGCGCACTGACGGATCAGGTCGCGGACTGGCTGCCGTTCTTCGTCGAGCAGCTGCCCGAGCCCTACCGGGAGGCACTGCGCGAGGTCGAGCTACGCGGGACGAGCCAGCAGGAGCTGGCCGCCCGGCTCGGCCTGTCGCCTTCGGGCCTTCGAACCCGGGTCCAGCGAGGTCGCCGGCGACTCAAGGCGCTCGTCGACGCCTGCTGCGCGCTCACCTGGGAGGACGACCAGGTCGCGGCGGTCACCCGGGTCGACGCCGACTGCCACTTGCCCGCGTCCTCGACGCGGCAGGGCTCGCGTCGGGCGACCGCTTCGTCGACATCGGGAGCGGCGAAGGCGGGCCCGTGCGCCTGTCCGCGGCGCTGCCCGTCGGCGCCAGAGTGATCGTCGTCGACGGTCGGCTGCTCGAGGGCGACGGGTGGCGTTGGGAGGGCGACCTGCGGATCACGACGCTCGACACGGCACCGTACTCCACCGCCCGACTCAACGTGCACCGGGACGATCTCGCGTGACGCCGCGGGTCAGCTGCGCCGACACCGGATAAGTCCCGCATCCGGAGGGTGCGGGGATGAGCTTGGACTTGCCAGATTCGCTGCGGAAAATCCGTGATCGGCTCCACGG
Source organism: uncultured Enterobacteriaceae bacterium (assembly GCA_964655065.1). GTDB lineage: Bacteria > Myxococcota_A > UBA796 > UBA796 > DRPG01. The sequence continues at coordinate 24,425 of CAZZLC010000039.1, forward strand.
AGACCGCGAGCGGATGCGGGGTTGGATCCACACGGCCGTCGCCGGGGCGAAGGTCCGGCTCTCCGACCTCGAACCTTGGCAGGACCTGGATTATCCAGCCGAGGACAGCTACGGTCGGCGCATGGTCTGCCAGGGACCGAACTTCGAGGTCCTCGTGATGACGTGGCGCCCGGGGTCGTTCTCGATGATCCACGACCACGGCTACACCCAGTGGGGGGCGGTGCAGGTGTTCGGACCCGTCGAGCACGCTGTCTTCAGGGTCGACGAGCTCGACCGGCTGGTCACGACCTCGCGGAGGTCTGTCGAGCCCGGAACCGTCCTTTTCGTCCCCCATCGGTTGGTGCACCAGATGGGCAACCCCACCGACGAGCCGATCCTGACGCTGCACGTCTACGGGACCCCCCACGACATCGACGTGGTGACCGCCGACGCGCGGATGTTCGACGTCCAGAACGCCGAGGTCCAGCGCACGAGCGGGGGCGTGTTCTTCGCGCTCCCGAAGTCGGCCGTCACCAAAATCGAGCCGGGCCCCCGAGGCGATTACCCGACCCTGCTGCGCTATCGGGTCGAGGCGATCAAGCGGCTGCGTTGGATGTCGGAGGCGGGGAACGACCGGGCCTCGGAGGAGCTCGCCGAGCTCCGTGCGGCGCTGTCGACCGTCGAGCAGCGCGGAGCCCTGCGGTCGACGCTCGACGCGCTGACCGACGAGCAAGGCTTCGTGACTGACTCGATCCAGTGGGACGTGCTCAACCGGGAGCTCGAGGCGACCGCCGCCCTCCAGGAGGGTTTGCGGGCCGAGGTCGATCCGACCGACGACGCGGACACCCACGCCGAGAACCACGACGCCCTGATCGGGCGGCCGAGCCTCGAGGGCTTCGTGAAGGGCTACCTCGCGCGATTCGCGAGCGAGCACCCCCTGCACGACCTCGACATCGTCTCGGTGGGATGCAGGAGCGGGCTCGTCGAGGAACACCTCGTGGAGGCCCACGGGGCCGATCCCGCGCGACTCCGAGGGTACGACCAGTCCGAGGTCATGGTCCGGGTCGCGCGAAGACGAATCCGGGCCGAGCAGGCGAACCTCTTCGAGCTCCGAGCGCTGGGGCGCACCTGGGACCTCGTCTACGCAGGTCTCGACGCTCTGCAGTCCGCCACGTCCGAGCCCTTCGAGGACGTGGTCGATGCGGTGGCGAAGGTGGTGCGCCCCGGGGGGGCTTTCCTCGGCGACTTCGTCACGTCCGATCACGTTCGTCGGTACCCGAACCTCGTCTGCTCCGAGAGCGGCGACGTCGTGTCGCTCCGGACCGCCCGTCTGGTGGAACGTGACGGGAGCATGGTCCAGGAAGCGACCATCACCAATGTCTCGTTTGCCGCTGGGCGGATGACCGTGGAGCACGTCGGCCGTCAGGTGCGGGTGCTGACCCCGCTCGTGCGGGTGCGACGGGCGTTCGAGCGCGCGTTCGGCGGTCGGGTGGAGCTGTTCGATGCCGTCTCGCACGCGCCGGTTCCGGAGACGTCCGACACCTGCCCGTCGACCCGGTACGTGGTGCACGCCCGTCGGGCTGGGTGACGAAGCGGCGGTGTCGGGCGGGATACACTGGCGACGTGCCAGGAGGGAGCCCGATGTCCGGAAACGGCGACGAGCCCGAGGAGCCGACCCCCGCGGTCGTCGACGACGCCACGACGCCGTCATCGGTGCCGCTCGACGCGGCCACCGAGGCGCTGCGCAAGGCCGCAGCGGCGCGCGGCGTCGACTACGAGCCACCGAAGCCCCGCGCCGAGGTCACCCCGGCTGCCCCCGAGGACCCGGTCGCCTCCGTGGAGGCCGCCCTCGAGAAGGCCGCCGAAGCCCGAGAGTACGCGCGGACCGACCAGCGGGCCGCAGCCCGGGAGTCGCGGGCCCGGGTCGAGCTCGAGCGGCTGAAGCGTGGCGGGGGCACCTCCCCCGGCGTCGCGTCGACGTCCGACGACGAGCCGTCGGACGACGAGGAGACCCGACCGCGGACCCGGCGGCTGTGACCCCGGACCCCTCGATCCGGTAGCATCGACGCTGGCCGGGTTTCGGATCCGGCACGGTCGAGGGAGAGCGATGGACACCCAGAGCCGAAGGTTGCTTCGCAAGACGTGGTTCCGCGAGGGCCTTGCCCGACTGGCCCAGGAGATCGAACAGCCGTTGCGTCACGTTCGCCGACGAGCTCGGCTCGCCCTGCGTGAGATGTGGTCGACGCACGCGGCCTTCGAGTCGGCGGTCTGGGATCGGTTGGGCGGCTTCTTCCTTCGCAACTACGACGTGATCGTGGACGAGCGCAAGCTCACCGAGCTCAACGAGCTCGACGCCGAGCATCCCCTGCTCGTGCTGTTCTCGCACCGCTCGTACCTCGATGACTGGCTCGTCGGGCACGGCCTCCACCGGGCGGGCATCGACCCGATGTTCATCCTGGCGGGGGCGAACCTCGACTTCTTCCCGCTGGGCGGGTTGATCCGCCGCACCGGGGGGTTGTTCATCCGTCGGACGATGAAGGGCGACCCGGTCTACAAGTACGTGCTGCGCAGCTACCTCGGTCACCTTCTCGAGAGTCGTCGGAACATCGGCTGGTCGATCGAGGGCGGCCGCACGAGGACGGGGAAGCTCCGGCCGCCCCGCTACGGGGTGCTCTCCTACACCATCGACGCCATGCGGAGCCACGAGGGGCCCGAGGTCTACGTGGTCCCCGTGTCGGTCGTGTACGACCAGCTCGCCGAGGTCGCGGCGATGGCCGCCGAGTCGCTCGGGGCGAGCAAGCGTCCCGAAGGAATCGGCTGGCTGCTACGCTTCACCCAGATGCAGCGTCAGAAGGGCGGCGTCGCCCGCGTGGACTTCGGTGACCCCATTCCCCTGCGAGAGCACGTCGCGGATCTCGAGGCGGACCCCCGGGCACGCCCCATCCTGGTGGAGCGCGTGGCGCTCTCGGTGTGCCACCGCATCAACCAGGCAACCCCCGCGACCCCCACGGCGCTGGTGACCCTCGCGTTGCTGGCCGCAGAGCGCGGGCTCACGCTCGACGAGGTGATGGAGGGGCTCGAGCCGATCCTCGGCTACCTGGCGGCCCACCCCCACCTTCCGTCCGCGCTCCACGGCGAGCTGCGCGACCGGAGCTGGGTCCACGACACGCTGGAGCGCCTGGTCGACCGGGGCATCCTCGGGCGATTCGAAGAGGGCATCGAGCCCGTCTACTTCATCGTCCCCGAGCAGCACCTCGTGGCCGCCTTCTACCGGAACACCCTCATCCACTTTCTGGTGGTCCGCGCGATCGGAGAGTTCGCGGGGTTCCTCGAACGCGACCGGTCGGGCGACGTCGGGGACGCCGTGTGGGCGAGGGCGCTCGAGCTCCGCGACCTCCTCAAGTTCGACTTCTTCTTCTCCTCCCGTCGGGAGTTCCAGGACGAGTTGCTCGCGGAGGTCGAGATCGTGGACCCGAGCGTGCACCTCGCGGCCGACATCGAGCACGGCCAGCGGCCGACCATCACCCGTGACGCGACCCGCCGGTGGCTCGAGATGGCGCGGCCCCACGTCGCACACCTGGTGCTCCGACCCTTCCTCGACGCCTACCGGGTGGTCGCCGACGAGCTCGCGAGCTGGCCCGCCGAGCAGGCGATCGACGAGGCCGAGCTGATGCAGCGGTGCCTGCGGGTCGGCAAACAGCGCGTGCTCCAGAAGCGCCTGCACAGCCCCGAGTCGGTGACGCTGGAGCTGTTCGGCAGTGCCTCGAAGCTCGCGCGGCACCGAGGCCTCGTCGAGGGTACCGGCGCCGAGCTGCGGGCGGCGCGCAGGGCCTTCGCCGACCAGGTGGGCCACCTGGTGGACGAGCTCGACGCCCTGGCCCGCTTGAGGAGGGTCATCTGATGAAGGAAGATCTGGAGCGTGCGATCGCGGCCGTCGACGAGGCCCCGCAGGGGTCGCAGGTCGGCGCGTTCTTCGACCTCGACGGGACCCTCGTCCACGGGTTCACCGCCCTCGCCTTCCTCCGCGAGGAGCTGCGGGAGCTGGGCGTCACGACGCTGTACGAGCTGGCCCGCGACGTTCAGAGGCTCCGGGGGGAGGAGGACGGCGACCTCAAGACGATCGAGCGGGCGGTGGAGCTGCTCGCGGGTCGGTCCCTCGAGGAGCTGGCCACCCTCTCGCAGCGGGTGTTCGTCAAGCGCATCGCGGCCACCCTGCGTCCTGGGGTTCGCGAGCTCGTTCGCGCCCACCAGCACCGAGGCCACACGGTGGTCATGGCCACCGCCGCGACACGCTTCCAGGCCGAGCCGGTGGCCCGCGACCTCGACATCGTGCACCTGCTGCCCACGGAGGTCGAGGTCGTGGACGGTGTGCTGACAGGTCGGGTGGAGGGGCTCCCTCGGTGGGGCAACCAGAAGGCCGCGGCGGTCGAGGAGTTCGCGGCGGCAAACGGCATCGATCTGCAAGCGAGCTTCGCCTACGGCAACGGGGGAGAGGATCGCGAGTTTCTCGAGACGGTGGGGCGCCCGGCTGCGGTGTGCCCCGATCGGAAGCTGATGGCGCACGCGAAGGCCGTCGGCATGCCGGTGCTGTGGCTCGACGATCCCGCGCAGGCCGACCTGCGCAGCGTGGTGGGCTCCCTCGTCTCGATGGGGACCTTCAACGCCGGGCTGCTGGCGGCCATCGCGGGCAAGTTCATCAGCGGGGGGCGCTGGAAGGCCATCGGGCCCACGCTGGCGGCGACCGCCGACATGACCCTCCGCGCCGCGGGCATCGAGGTCCACGTGTGGGGACGCGAGCACCTGGAGGAGGCTCGTCCGGCGGTGTTCGTGATCAACCACCAATCCAACCTCGACCCGGTGGTCGTCGGCACCCTGGTGCGCCACGACTTCACGGGCGTCGGAAAGCGCGAGCTCGCCAACGATCCTCGTACCTTCGCCATGGCGTGGCTCGACGTGGCCCTGATCGACCGCAGCGACCCCGCCACTGCGCAGGCCGACATCAACGCCCTCGTGAGGCGCATCCAGGCCGGAGAGTCCGTGGTGATCTGGCCCGAGGGCACGCGCATGCCCACCCAGCGGCTCGGGCGCTTCAAGAAGGGGGCGTTCCACCTTGCGATGAACGCCGGGGTGCCCATCGTACCGATCGTCCTGCGCAACACGGGGGAGCTGTGGCCCAAGGGCCAGATGCTCGTCCACCACGGGATCGTCGACGTTTGCGTGCTTCCCCCAATCCCGACCGTGGGGTGGGTCCCCGAGGCGATCGATCGGCACGTGGCCGGCGTTCGCGCCCGGTTCGAGGCTACGCTGGACGACTGGCCCCAGGGCCCTCCCGACAAGGCGTAGCGAACAGCGCGACGAGCCCGGTCGGTCAGAAGCGGCGTCGCCAGACGATCCATCCGGCAGACGCGCCGGTGTCCCCGGACTCGAGGCCGACCTCGAGCCGACGGGTCAGCAGCCAGGTGAGCCTCGCCTGCGCTGTGTTGTCGTCCTCGTCGGACAGGGGATCCACCGACACGGTGAGGAAGCCGGTTCCACCCAGCGCGAAGCCGAGCGACAGTCCGTCCTCGCTGTTGTAGTCGACCGCGTCCACCACGGAACCGCCGAAGGCCTGCTCGACCTGCCGACCAGCGACCGAGAGCAGCGCCTGCTCGACGGCCAGCCCCCCTGGTCCCGAGGTCTCGGGGTCCACCTCGCCGAGGGGACGCCCGAACAGGAGCAGGGCCACGACGTCCTCTTGGTTCGCGCTCTCGTCGGAGGTGAGCTCGCTGAGCTCGAGGGCCGACGGGGTGCCCTGAACCCTGGCCCGCACTGTGCCGTAGGACCCCTCCCGGCGGAGCGACAGGTCGATGGTCGGCTCGGTGAGGTCCCCTCCGGCGAACGCGACCGAGCCGTCGTCGATGTCGAACCGAGCGGTGAGGAGCTGCACCCGGCCGGTGGGCGCGAGCCGGCCCCGCAAGTCGATGACGCCGTCGCGCTGGGTGACGTCGACGGCGCCGGTCAGCTTGCCGTCCACCGCGACGTCGAAGGCCCGGCCCACGGCATCCGCCTGCTCGACGAGCGGCACCGTGACCTGGAGGGCTACGCCGTCGCCGAGGTCGACGTCCAGATCGAGGTCGACGGCCCCGAGGGTGGAGCGGCTCGGGGTGGGGGTCGCCTGGAACGTGGTCGGGGGCAGGGCGTCCACGAACACGATGTCGGGGTGCAAGGTGGGCGGTCCGCCGGCCGCGAAGGCGGATCGATCGAGGAACACGCGGCCTTCGTCGACGCGGGCCGTGCCCTCGAGGCGGATGGCGTCCTCGGGCCGCACGAGCCGGACCTCACCCGTGGCCTGCAGCGTGGTGCTCCGCGCGGCGAGGAGCCAGCTCCGGTCGAGGCTCAGGACGAGGTCGGGCCGGACGACGCCGCCAGCGTCGCGAACCACCGTGCCCGACAGCCGCATGCCGCGTCCCGCCTGCCGCAGGGTTCGCGACCGGGGCCGCGACGAGAGCTCTCCCTTCGCCACGGTCAGGGTGTCGCCCACCAGGCTCGCCAGGACGTTCACGTCGTCGTAGCGGACGCCGAGGGCCGGCAGCACGGCCGTGCCGTCGACGAGCTCGACCCGGAGATCCGGGTCGGGGTTCCGGAGCGTGCCCCCCACCGGGCCGTCCACCCGGATCTCGCCGGCGGCCCTTCGCACGTCGACGTCGGCCAGCGCGGCGAGGTCGGCCACCGTCGCGACCAGTCCGCGGACCTCGGCGGACAGGGGGGTGTCCAGTCCGCGATCGTGCAGATCGTCGAGGCTCACCCTGGCGGTGAGGGTGGGCTCGGGCCCTCCGAAGTCCACCGACGCATCCAGCACGCCCTCGTGGGTCGCGAGAGCCAGACGGCCTGCAGGGATGGGGGACGTTGGCCCCGCGGGCGTGAAGGAGACCTCCCCGTCGACCTGCTCGAGATGTGTCCCTTCGCCGCGGAAGGCCAGACGGCCGCCCAGGGAGCCCGGGGCCGTGGGGAGCCACATCTCGGAGGGCAGCCCGTCGAGCTCCGCGTCGAGGACGAAGCTGCCGACCCCGTCCAGTCCGTGCTCGACGAGCTCCGAGGGGGCCGCGTGGTGCACCGTGGCCTCCACGGTGGCCCGGGTCGTGTCGCCCAGCACGGCGTGGAGCAGGGCTCGCGCAGCGTGGTCCGGGCCGTCGCGGAGGTCGAGGTGGGTCGTCGGCTCGAGCCCGGCGAGGTCCGGCTTCGCCGTGGCCTCGAGGTGCAGGTCGGGGTCGCAGGGGTCGCCCGACAGGGTCAGGTGCGAGGTGATCTCCGCAGCCCGGGCCGGAGCCTCGACGCCGAAGAGCGCCGCGAGCGACTCGAGGGTTCGGGGCTCTGACGCGAGCGTGGCGCGGGTTCCCGCAGATCCACACGCCAGCGTCAGCGACGAGGGGGACCCCGTCTCGGCGAGGGGCAGGGTGGCTTCGAGCCTCACGAGCTCTCCCTGCGCGTCGAGGAGCGTGCCCTCGACGGTGCCCCGATCGGACTCGAGCACCCCGGCGAGCGAGGCCGAGAGTCCGTGCACGGCGCCCTCGACGTCGAGGCCCGCGACCGACAGCGACCAGGGGTGGCTCGCGTCCTCGGTGCCGAGGCGCGCGCTCACCAACCCCGAGACGGCCGGGACGGGCGTGTCGACGAAGGGCGCCGATGCGCGGCGAAGGCCGGCCAGATCCAGATCGTCGACGGCCATCCGGCCCCGGGGCCAGGCCTCTGCGAACGAGACGTCGAGGAACACGCGGCCGACCTCGCCGCGGAGATCCGTCGTCACCCGGGGCCCGCTCCAGTCCACGACGGTGGGGCCGACCTGCGCGAGGCTCAATCCCTCGGCGGCGTGCAGCACGAGCGAGTCCGCTCGGACCGTGGTCGACGCGGGATGGACCACCAGCTCGGCGTCGAGCCGGCGAGCCCGGTCTCGACGGTCCGCGAGGGCCACCTGGACGTCGACGGACGCGCCGCGCATCGTCACCCCGATCTCGCCGGCCAGCGGGAGCACCACCGCGTCGGTGACGATGTCGATCGCGTCGCTGAACAGGTCGACCGCGAGGGTGCCTGAAGCACCGAGTCCCAGGCGGACGTCCGCGTCGACGCGAGGGACGTAGAGGGGCGACGCGGCGACGTCGTGCCCGGTTACGGCCAGGGTGAGGTCGGTGTCGAGGCGTCCGACGAAGGTGAGCTTGCCCGACTCGAGCGGGGACCCCACGGCTCGCCAGGGTGCGGCTCGTGGGATGGCGCCAGCGAGCCGGACGTCGAGCGGTGACGTTCCCCGCACCTCGGCCTGGACGGTGGCGACCGGAGGGGTGTCGAAGGCGCGGTCCAGCGCGTCGGCGAAGAACAGGTCCGCGCCGACGGAGGGGGTGCTGACCGAACCCTCGACCGTCGCTCGCGCCGCGAGCGTCTGGACGTCGAGGGCAGGCGGCTCGATCTGGAGTGCCCGAGCCCACCGCTCCCACGTCGGCCGATTCGCCCGCACCGCAGCCTCGAGGTCCAGGCTGGCCGCCCCGAGGGCGTCGGGAACGCTTCCCGTGACGTCGACCAGCAGACCGTCGGAGGCGGCGACGAGGGTGAGCTGCTCGAGGTCGGCGTGGTGCAGGGCGAGGCCCACCGTCGCGGTCACACGGCCCAGGGCGGGCTCGGCGACGGTCGTCTCGAGGCGCCCGTCGGAGACGGTGATGCGCTCGTGCGACAGCCCCAGCGTGGCGCGAAGCGCTCCGTGCGTGGTCTGGACACCGTCGTCGGGCAGCCCGACGGTCACGTCGCGCGCCTCGAGCCGGGCGTCGACCGTCCAGCCGGCAGGCAGGAAGGTCGGTGGTCCCGGCGAGGGAGGCTGGGGCTTCGGGGTCGGCAGGTCGAAGTGACCGTCTGCGGTGCGACGTAGCGTCACCCGCGGTTCGACCACCATGAGCTCGGCGATCTCGACGCGACGATCGAGGAGTGCGCCGAGGTCGATGGTCGCGATGGCTTCGGGCACCACGACCACGTCGGGGTGGCTCGCGCCGTGGATCCGCACGTCGCGCACCGTGAGCACCCCGACCCCGAGCTCGACCGCTCCTACGTCGATACCTCCGGTCGCGAGGGGGTCTTCGAGGAGCGTCTCCAGGCGGTTCGCGAGCCAGCTCGAGCCCCGCTCGCTGCGCACCCAGCCCACCGCCGCGGACGCCCCGGCCAGCACGAGAGCGAGGGCGGCGGCAGCGATCCGAACCGGTCGCGGGGAGCTCAGAACGCCTCCCCGAGCCCTACGTGAACCCACCAGCGGGGCTCCTGGGCCCTGAACTCGGGTGGGTCGTCGGTGCGGGCGGCGACGTCGACCCGGATGGGACCGATGGGCGTGAGGAACCGCACGCCGCCGCCCACGCTGAGCAGGGGACGCCGCCTCGCGACGTCCTCGAGCGTCGACCACACCATGCCCCCGTCGACGAAGGCGACCAGGCGGATCCACTCGAACGACTGTCGGGCCTCGAGGCTGCCCCAGGTGGCGACTCGGCCGCCGATGGGCACCGTGTCGACGTCGTCGGCGAGCTCGACGCCGATGGCGCTCTCGCAGGCCGCCTCGTCGCTCGCACACACGTAGGGACCCAGGTGCTGGTAGGTCCAGCCGCGAACGCTGCCCGTACCGCCGAGGTAGAGCCGCTCCGCGACCGGCACGGTGGCGCGATCCTCGGGACCGTAGGGCAGCAGGATGCCGCCTCCGAGCCGTCCCGCGAAGACCAGGGCGTTACGACGCAGGCCGAGCGCGCGTCGGAGACGGTCGAAGCGCCTTCCGAGGCCCAGGTATCCGCGGAGGTCGAGCTGCGCGCCGCCGTAGTCGTAGGAGCCGCCGAGCCAGGTGCCGGCGAGCTCGGCCAGGAGATCCACCACGTGGCCCCGCGTGGGGGAGAGCGGGTCGTTCCGGGTGTCCCACACCGCGCGCGTACGGAGCTCGGCGTTGCGGTACTGGCCGTCGAGGAGGTCCGGCTCGTCGAGCTCCTCGGGCTCGATCTGGAGATCGGTGTAGTTGACGAAGTCGAAGCGATACCCGCCCGACAAGGTGAGGCTGCGGCGTGGCGAGACCGTGGTCACCAGCGAAACGGACGGTCGGTTCGTCTGGAACGCCTCCGTGATCGTGTGCTCGAAGCCGAGCTGCAGCACGGTGTCGAACGTCCGTACGGGCAGATCGGGCACCGACAGGTCGAAGGTGACGTCGGCCACCGGCCCGACCCGGAGCTCCGAGAGGGAGCCGATCTGGGCGATCTCGGAGCCCACGACCGCGGCCCCGCCCTCGGCATCGAACGACAGCCGCCAGAGCCGGCGCAGAGCGTTGAGGTGGGAGACCTCCAGCCCGACGAGGGCCTCCTGGCGTCCGCTCTGGATGGCGATCCCGCTCCGGACGCCCACGCCGCGGGGCGGACGCTCCTCCACGCGCACCACGATGTCGACGAGCTCCGGGTCGTCCGTGGCTCGGGGCGTCACCGACACGATGGAGAACACGTCCATGGCGTAGAGGCGGACCCGCGTCTTCTCGAGGGCCGAGATGTCGTAGCGAGCACCAGGTTGGAGGCGGACCCGTCGCTCGACGTTGGCGCGCGGAACGTCGACGAGTCCCTCGATCACGATGTCGCGCAGCCGGGCGAGGGGGCCCGGAGTCACGTCGTAGACGAGCGTGGCGGACCGCTCGGCACGCTGGATGCGCACCTCGCCCTCGACGACGGGGCCGGGACGCCCGAGGATCTGCAGCGTCCGCCGGATGGCGCCGAGGTTGGCCTCGTGAATGGCGAGGCTGAAGGGTTCGCCGCTTCCACTGGCCGATCGTCGCGTGCGACGCCGTCCGGGCGGACGCAGGACCTCGAGCCCGTCGACGCGCACGTCCGTGATGTGGGTCTGCGGCCCCAGCGTCATCTCTCCGACCACGTCGACCACCTCGGGCCGCCCGCTGCGAGCCGGCCGGTGGGTGACGACCCGCCAGTCGAGATCGGCGTCGAAGTATCCGCGGTGGGCGAGGTGGGTGAGCACGCGATTCCGGTCGGCGTCGAGGCGTACGCGGTCCAGCCCGACCCGACGTCGAATCGGCCAGGGCCGGAACCGGGGATTGGGATGGGTCATGACGAGGCGGAGGTTGATGTCGCTGCGGTCGGTGAGGAAGCCCCGGTTCCCGTCGAACGTGATGCGGCGCACCTCGGCCTCGCCGAGCGCCCTTCGCGACGCGCAGGCGGAGGCGAGGAGCGCCAGCAGCATCAGCGAGATCGTGGACGCTCGCCTCGCGATCGCTCTTGGGGACACGTCGGTCTCGGCTCCCGTCAGGGATCCGTAGCCGGTTCGAGTCCGACTCACTGGCGCCCCGTCCTTCGCTCGAGCCCGCATACACCCAGGAGCTGGGGTGCGACCAGCCCTCCTCAGCGAGGAGGACAGTCCAGGTGCTGGTCGAGGAACGCGACGACCCGAGGAAAGGCGGGCGGGAAGGACTCGTGCCCCCCCTCTACGGCAAGGTGCTCGTGAACGTGGTGGAATCCACGGCGGTCGAGCCGCTGCATCATCGCGTCCGACATCTCCGCCGACGGCCAGACCTCGTCGTGCACCGCCGACACGAAGAGGACCGGTCCCTCGATCTGCTCGACGGGAATGCTCGCGGCGTCGAGGGCCTCGGCATCGCTCATGATGACCTCGAAGCCTCGTCGATGGCGGCCGGTCATGAA
>CAZZLC010000039.1:36184-59525 GCA_964655065.1 uncultured Enterobacteriaceae bacterium
CCTCGGCATCGCTCATGATGACCTCGAAGCCTCGTCGATGGCGGCCGGTCATGAAGTAGCCGACCCCGACCGACCCCGCGACCAGGCGCACGACGACGCTCGGACCTCGCCTCACGACTCCTCCTCGGCCCGACGCTCGAGCCGCTGCCGCCAGCGCTCGACCAACGCGGGTAGCTCCTCCTCCATGAACGCATAGAACTCGCGCACCTCGCGAAGTCGCTGGACCCGCTCGGGCGACGGATCGTTCAGCCCGTCGAGGGCGAGGTCGAACGCGTGCCGGAACTGGCGGATGTCCTCGATCTGCGAGCGGAACATCACGTCCCAGGCATCGCGCCGGGCGCGAAAGAACGCTCCCCTTCGTCCGGGCACCGACGTCCGCTCGATGAGGCCCATCTGCTGCAGCAGCCGAGTGTTGATGCTCACGCTGCCGCTGCTCGTGCGCACCGCCCGCGCGATCGACCCCGAAGACTGCACCGCCTCCGGCGCGACGAGGAGGAAGGCGAGGATGCGCCCGGCCATGCCCGGCGCCCCGCGACGCTCGAACACCAGACCCAGCCGCCCGATGAAGTCCTGCAGGCTCGGCTCGAGGTCCGCGGTCAAGGCGTCGCCTCCCCGGTCGCGTACCGCAGGGGATGGTCGGCCCCCCGCGCTCGGGCGAGCCGGAGCTCGGCCGACACCACGTTGACCGCCTCGGTGACCACGGTGAGCTCCGCCCCGCGGAGGTTCGACGCCGCGTCGGCCACCTCGAGCGGAGTGGCGGCGCCGGCCTGGAACGACACGTTGACGGCCTCCCAGGACCGTCGGGCGAGCGTGGCGGTCTCTCGCGCGGTGGTGAGCCCGATCCGCGCCGCATCGGCACTGAGTGTGGCCTCTCGCAGGTCCTGGCGGGCCTCGAGCGCCGCCTCTTTCAGCGCGGCTTCGGCCTCGCGGATGCGGAGGTCGGCCTCGCGCAGATCCTGGACCCGCGACCCTCGGTCGAACACCGGGATGCTGAGCGAAGCGCTCGCCGACCACACGTCGTTGCGGCCCGCGAAGCCGGCCACGTTCGAGTACTGATAGTCGAACGCCGCCCCCACCGACGGCAGGAAGGTCGCGGCGACCGTCGAGCGCTGCTTCTTCGCGGCCCGAAGGTTCGCCTCGGACGACCGGAAGGACGCGCGGCGTGGCAGCACGTCGTCCTCGGCGATGGCCATCACCGGGCCAGGCTCCTCGCCCTGAAGGAGCGCCGCGAGTCGCGCGGGCGCTTCGACGTCGAAGGCGCTGTCCTCGCGGCCCATCAACGTCGCGAGCTGTCCGAGCGCGGTGGCTTCGTCACGCTCGGCGCGAACCAGGTCCTGCTCGGCGTTGCGCAGATCGAGCCGCGCTCGCAGGACCGCGATCTCCGCCACCGACCCGGCCGCGTAGCCCGCCTCGACGGCGGTCAGGTGGTCCTGCAGCAGGTCGACGAAGTCCTCGGTGACCCGGACGCCCTCCTGCAGTGCCACGCAGCCGAGGTAGACCTCGGTGGCCCCGAACAGCACCTGTCGCGAGGCCTCCTCGGTACCCCAGTAGGCGGCCTGCATCCCCGCTCGAGCTGCGCCGATCGCGGGAAACGCCGCAGGCACGATCACGCCCTGCTCCACTCGCAGCCTCGCGGTGAGCTGGTCCTGGCGCTGGACCTCGATGACGTCGATCTGCACCGGAACCAGGATGGGTCCCTCGGGACCGTCGACCGTCTGGAATCCAGCCGTGAAGTCGGGAAACGCGAGCTCTGCCGCAGTGTTGTTGCGCGTGTAGATGCCGATGGCTGTGACGCTGGGGAGGAGCTGGGATCTCGCTCGCGCAGGGGCCATCTCGGCGATGGCGCGATTCGCCCGGGCGCCGGTGAGGCTGGGGTTCTCCGCCTCGATCGTGGTCAGTGCGGCCTCGAGGGGCACGGTCTCGGCGACGGCAGGCGCGGCGAGAAGGGCCACCGCGAAACAGGGGATGGGCAGCATGGTCCCTCCTCAACTGCGACGGGCGCGGTCGATGATGCGCGTGATCAGGACGTAGGTGGCGGGTACGACGAGGAGGGTGAGCAGCGTGCTCACCGTCATGCCGCCGATCACCGCCCGAGCCATCGGGGCCCACAGCTCGGCGCCCTGGCCGATCTCGAGGGCCAGCGGCAGCATGGCCAGGATCGTCGTAATCGACGTCATGAGGATGGGTCGCATCCTGGACCTGCCCGCGGCGCCGGCCGCGAGCACCAGGTCCTCGCCTCGCTCCCGGTTCCGCTTGAGCACGTCGATGAGCAAGATCCCGTTGTTGACGACGATGCCCACGAGCAGCACCACCCCGATGAGGGCCGTGACCTGCACCGTGGTGACGGTGAGCAGCAGACCGAGGATGGCGCCCACCACCGCGAGCGGAATGGTCGACAGGATGACGAACGGCTCGGCGAGGGACTCGAACTGGCTCGCCATGACCATGTAGACGAGCAGGATCGCGACGAGGATGGCGTAGGCGAGGGCCTCGAAGGACTCCTGGAGGTCCTCGGCGGCCCCCTCGACGGTCACCGTCGCGTTGGCGGGCGGAGGGACCTCCCGAAGTGCCGTGCGAATCACGCCGAGCAGCTCGCCGAGCGAGGCATCACCGAGCGAGACCGCCACGTTGCCGGCACGCTCCTGGTCGACGCGGGGGATGGCCGCGGGTCCGAGCCCGGTCTCGATGTTGGCGACGGCCGACAACGGAACGGTGCCTCCCGTCGGCAGCGCGACCGGCACGTCACGCAGCGCGTCCATGTCGGTGCGGGTGGCCCGGGTGGCTCGCACGCGTACGGGCACCTCGTCTTCGCCGTCCTGCAGCCGGGCGACCTCGAGCCCCATGTAGGTGGTGGCGATGGTGCTCGCGACCTCACCCGCGGTCAGTCCGAGCCGCTGTGCCTGGTCACGGTCGAGTCCCACCTGCAGCTCCGGCCGAGCCTCGGCGAGGTCGAACTCGACGGCCCCGACCTCCGGTCGCCCCTCGAGGTTCAGGGCGAGCGCGCTTCCGTAGACCCGCAGCGCTTCGATGTCGTTCATGGCGATGCGGACGACCACGTCGCCGCCCGTGATGAGCGGGTTGCCCTGAGGCTTGACCTCGACCCCGGGGATCGCCTGGAAGCGCTCCTTGAGATCGAGCTCGATCTCCTGCTGGGTGCGGTCGCGGGAGAGGGGGGGCACCAGCGACACGCGCATCGTGCCCTGGTTCGAGCTGTTGCCGAGGATGGCGATCAAGCCTTCGCCCGCCCCGTACTCGGTCGACGCCGTGCGAGCCTCGGGCACCGCCTCGGCCAGGATGTCCTCGAGCTGGCGGAACACCCGCCGGGTCGCCTGAAGCGAGCTACCGGGCGCGGTCTTGACCGTGAACTCGATCATGGAGCGGTCGTTCTGGGGCAGGAAGTCCACCCCGAGGAGCGGCGTGGTGGCGACCACGAGGACCCCGACGACCACCGCCGCGCCGAGCACCCGAACGGGGCGGGAGACGATTCCCGCCGCGTGGCGGTCGTAGGCATCCGACACGGGCTCGACCCATGCCGTGAGCCAACCGACCATGCGCTCCCAAGCGTAGGGCGTCCGGAGCTTGAGGCCGAGGGAGGCCAGCAAGGGCACGAGCGTCACGGTGACGAAGAGCGAAGCCAGGAGCGAGATGCAGATCGTGAGCGCCATGTCGCGGAACATCTGCCCCGCGATGCCCGGCACGAAGAGCACGGGCACGAAGACCGAGAGCGTGGTCAGGGTGGAGGCCACGATCGGCGTGATCACCTCGTTGGTGCCCTCGATCGCGGCCTCGCGCAGGGGCCTGCCGCGGTCGAGGACCACGACGATGTGCTCGATGACCACGATCGAGTTGTCGACCAGCATGCCCACGGCGAGCGCCAGTCCGGCCATGGAGATGATGTTGAGCGTGACCCCGAGGGCGTCCATCACCGCGAAGGTCACCAGCATCGAGAAGGGGATGGAGACCGCGATGATGGCGCTCGTTCGCCAGTTCCGCAGGAACGACACGAGCACGAGCGCGGTGGCCACGAGCGAGATGAGCGCGGTCGACGCGAGGTTCGAGAGCGAGAGCGTGATGGGCTCGGCCTGGTCGAACAGCATCCCGACCTCGACCCCCTCGGGAAGATCCTCCTGCAGCTCGACGAGCTCGGCGTTGACGGCACGGCTCACCTGGACGGTGTTGGCGTCGGACTGCTTGCGAACCGCCAGCATCACGGCTGGCTTGCCGTCAGCCCGAACGACGTTCGTGACCTCGGCCGAACCATCCACGACCTCGGCGACGTCGGAGACGCGGACGGGCACGCCCATGGTGGCACCGATCACCACGTCGCGGATGTCCTGCACGTCCGCCAGCTCGGCTTTGGTCACGACGCCCAGCTCCTGGTCACCCTCCTCGACGAGACCACCCGGAGACTGGGCGTCGGCGGCTCCCACCGCCATCGCGACCTGCGACGGCGAGATCCCGTAGGCCTTGAGCCAGTCGGGGAGCAGCTGCACCTGGATCTCGCGCTCCGCTCCCCCCATGACCTCGGCCGCGGCCACCCCGGGCAGTCGTGCGAGCCGTGGCGCGATGGTCTCGTCGGCCAGCGCGCGCACCGCAGCCGGCGAGCCGGGCGCGTTCACCGCGAGGAACACCACGGGCGACAGCGATGGGTCGAAGGCGAAGACGAGCGGCCGATCGACGTCGTCGGGCATCCGGTCGAGCGCGGTGAGCTCGAGCTGCTTGCGAACGTCCTGCTCGGTGTCGCGCATGTCGGAGCCCCAGTCGAACTCCGCGAGCACGAGCGAGGTTCCCTGTGAGCTCGTCGAGGTGACGCGCTCGATGCCAGGCACCAGCTCGAGCGCCTCCTCGACGGGGCGGGTCACCAGCTGCTCGATGCCTTCGGGGTCGGCACCCTGCCACGACGTGATGACGGCGACGACCGGGAACTCGATGTTGGGGAGCAGGTCGAGCTGGAGCCGGGACAGGGTGAAGAAGCCGAACAGCCCCATGGCGAGGCTGGTCATGATCCAGGTGATGGGACGGCGGACCGCCAGCGCGGGGAGGTTCACGGGGCACCCCCGTCGACGATCCGCACCCGCATGCCGTCCTTGAGCAAGTGGGCGCCGACGGTCGCGATGACGGCGCCGGCCTCGAGACCCTCTCGGATCTCGAGCCGGTCACCATCACGCTCGCCGACCCGCACCGAGCGGGCCGCGACCTGGTCGTCGGTGACCACGAACACGGTTCCCTCGCGGCTGTCGAGGAAGTCGGCCGAGAGCTGGACGGCGACTGCAGGCACCACGAGGACGTCCTCGCGGCGGTCGACTTGAATCTCGGCTCGCACGGCGCTTCCCGGCAGGATGCTCGCGTCGTCGAAGTACACCTCGGCCTTGCCCGTGCGCGTCAAGGGGTCGACGAGCAGCCCCACGGCGGAGACCCTCCCGGTGACCACGTGCTCGGGGTCGGAGAGCGGCCAGACCCTGGCCTCCTGCCCCGTCGCCAACCGCGAGAAGTCGCGCTCGGGCACGTCGAGGAACACCCTCGCAGCGCCCGGCTCGACGACGACCGCCAGCGCCCGGCCAGGCGCGGCCAGGTCGCCCTCCTTGGCGTCGAGAAGGGCGACGACGCCGTCGAGGGGGGCTCGCACCACCGAGCGGGCCTTCTGGACGGCTGCCTGCGACCTTGCTCCCGAGAGCTGCTTGACGGATGCGACCGCGGACTCGAGCTGGCGCCGGGCCGTCTCGAGGTCCGCCCGCGACGCGGTACCGGCCTCGAAGAGCACCTGCACCCGCTCGAGCTGCGCCTTGGCCAGCGCCTCACTCGCCCGCGCGGCCTCCAGCGCGCCGGTGGCCTGGCCGAGCCCCGCGGCCTGGAGCTCCCCGCTCAAGGTGACCAGCGGGTCGCCCTTGCGTACGGATTGCCCGAGCACGACGTGCACTTCGGCGATTCGCTCGGGAATCTCCGCACTCACGCGCATCTGGCGGTCCGCCTCCAGACGCCCCACCACCGACACGATGTCGACGAGGTCGGACGGGGCGACGGTGGTGGTCTCGATGGCGCGGGCCAGCGGTCCACCATCGTCACCCGCCGGATTGCACGCGACCACGAGGGCGAGGAACAAAGCATACAGGACGGGCCACGGGCGGGCCCCGCTCTGGGACATGCGCTCTCCATCTCCACGCGTTTGCTCTATGTTCTCGAAACTCTTCGTCAACACGAAGAGTTCGAAGACTTGGCCGACCGGGGTATCCTCGGGACGCGTCAGACCAGGAGGGGCCGGTGTCACTCACGAACCACGCGCGAGCGGTGACCGTCATGCGCGTCGTCGCCGATCTGGAGCGGGCCATCACGTTCTATGTGGAGCCGCTCGGAGGTACGCTCGTCTCCCGCTACGGGGGAACCTCGGCGGTGCTCGACCTGTTCGGCACGTGGTTGCTCCTCGTGACCGGCGGCGGGCCAGACGAGGGCAAGCCCACGGTGACGCTCGCTCCACCCAGCGACCCGGATCGGCCCTCCGAACAACTGATCTTCCGGGTCGACGACTGTCGGGGGGCCTACGAGGAGCTACGGGCCAAAGGGGTGGAGTTCCTCGCCCCGCCTCACGACCGCGGCGCCGAAATCCGTGCGTTCTTTCGGGATCCGGACGGACATCTCTTCGAGATGAGCCAGCTGACCGGGAAGGAGACCTGACCCCAGCGGAGGGCATGGACGACGACGCGTCCCGGGCGACTCGCCAACGGCGTCTCCTTCGACTGTGGGGACCCGATCGCGAAGGCCCGGCTCGCGGCTCGGCCCGAGCGCCATCGTGGCTACGTGTCGCGGGTTCGTCCGAACCGAGCGTCCCGCAGCGCCTCGCTGGCTTTCCACACGCGGATCTGGGTGCCCTCGTCGAGGCGTCCCCGGCCGAGACCCAGCGCTCCACGGGCCCGGCGTGCTTCCCCGACCCGAGCACGGAAGTCGTCGAAGACCTGGACCTCGCCATCGATCTGCCGCCGGGGACCGTAGGCGAAGTACTCGTAGCCGGTTCCCTGGTGGACGTGGAGGTCCGCGAGCTCCACCGCGAGCCAGCGCAGCGCCTCCCGCGACGCGCGCAGGACGAGCATGCCGTGCTCGCGCCGGAAGGTCTCCCCGGTAGGCCAGCGCCAGCCGGGAAGTACGTCCCCGTCGGGGGCGAGCCCCCAGGAATGCAGGCGCACCGTCCGATCGGAGGGACCCAGGCGTCGCCTCACCCGGGCCAGGGTGCGCACCGTCCCGCGGTCGATCGGCGACAACGCCGTCGGCGCGATCAACACGGGGTCAGAGGGATCGGCGTCGAAGGGATTGTTCACCAGAAATGGGTCGTCGAGCAGGGCCACGGTACCAGGGCGTCGTTGGTAGGACAGGCCCCACATCAGGTGGGCGAGCAGCTTCGCCCCTCGACGATCGGACAGAACGTGCCAGGTGTCGTGGTAGCGATTGGTCGCGAGACGCACGTCGGTTCCCGGCCGCGGAGACAGGATGCGGAGCGTACGGCCGCCGAGCTGGCGAACCCGGAGGTGTAGCTTCGTCCGATGTCCCACGGTGTGGCGATGTCGCTGGGTGGTTCGCATCGCGGCCCTCCGGACGGAGCTGCTGCACCAAGCGTGCCATTGGGCAAACGCGCGAAATGCGTGAGCTTGGCCCCATTCGAATGGTGCGTGGTGCACCAGAGTGGTGCGCCTTGCCCCGGTTCTGCGGTGGGGCCGGTGTGATAGGATCGAGGGGGAGGATGGGATGACGGCCCGGAGCGTCGCGCTGCTCGTGGGGTTCCTCGTGGTCTGCTTCGGTGTCGCAGCCCTCGGAGGCGCGGCCACCGCCGACGGCGTACGCGAGTGGTACCCCGCGCTCGACAAGCCCCCCTGGACCCCGCCCAACTGGGCGTTCGGCCCGGTCTGGACCACGCTGTACACGCTGATGGCGGTGGCGGGCTGGGACGTGGCACGCCGGGGCGACGCCGGCCGACCGCTCGCCTGGTTCGGAGCGCAGCTCGCCCTCAATGCCCTCTGGTCGCCCGTGTTCTTCGGCTGGCAGCTCCCGGGCCCGGCGCTCGTCGTCATCACGGCGCTGTGGGTCGCGATTGTGGGCACCATCGGCAGCTTCTGGTCGAAGAGCCGTCTCGCCGCGGGGCTCCTCGTGCCCTACCTGCTCTGGGTCTCGATCGCGTGGTCGCTCAACGCCTGGATCTGGTGGTTCAACTAATGGACCCTCTGCCCAGCGAGCGAATCGTCCTGTCCGCCATCTGGGTCGCCACCATGCTGGTGTACTTGCTCGGCGACGTCCTGCGCCTGTTCTCTGGCGACGCAGTGCCCGGTGAGATCCAGGGCAAGCCGGCGGAGTCCTGGATGTGGACCCTCGCCGCGCTCATCATGCTCGTGCCCATCGTGATGGTGGTGCTCTCGCTCGTGGTGCCCTACCCGGCGATTCGCTGGCTCACGATGGGCGTCGCGGTGCTCACGGTGATGTTCAACCTGGCCGGACTGCCCTACAAGGGCGTCTACGACAACCTGCTCATCATGGTGAGCTTCGTGTTCAACGGGCTCGCGTTCTGGACCGCCTGGCAGTGGAGGACGCTCGCCGAGGTCGGCCCGTGAGGAGCCGGATCAGAAGAGCCAGCGTTCAACGAGGTCGGCCGCCGAGATCCGGGTCTCGAACGCGAGCGACAGCCGAGCCATGAACGCGTGGGGCTGCCGGTTCGCGAAGTTGCTGATCGAGGCGAGCGGAATGACGTACTGCACCTCGATCGTCGGGTGGACCTTGCCTGACGCACGCCAGAACTCGACGGCGGCCGAGGCGCGGCCATCGAACTGGAGGGTGCCGAAATCGAGGCCCGTGTCGGCGTCGTTGATGCCGGTGTAGTTGAAGCCGACCGCCACCCCGAGGCTCGGGGACACCGCGCGCTCCGGGAACAAGATGCCTCGCACGCCAGGCGACAAGAAGCTCACCCGAAGCCCGGTGGTCGAGCCGAAGTTGTCGTAGGTGATCGAGACGGGTTCGGCGTCGAACGCGAAGCCCCCCGACGAGCTCCGATACTGGAGTCCCGCGTTGAATCCGCCGAGCGGCGCGCCGTCCAGGAACACGCCGCCGTAGCCGGCGTGGATGATGGCGTGGTTGATGGAGTCGGCGCGAGCATCGGCGGAGAAACCCGCCAGCACGAGGAACAGGGTGGAGATCATGGTGTGCATCCAGGGTCGATGGTGGCAGCGGGTGCGAGAGTGGCGAACGTCCGCTCCGCGGAGGCCAGATCGGGTTCACCGCCGGTTGACGAAATCCGATTGAGGGTTGGTCGACGGGTTTCTCGAGCGGCAACCCACCGAGCGCTCCCGGAGCGTGGGATCAGTCGACGGTGAGCACGACGTCGATCGGCGGATCGCCGTCGAGGACGACGTGATCGAGGCTCGCGGGCGCGTCGGGGCCCACGAGGGTCACCTGGGTGGTGGTGACCTCGATGGACCACGGGTTCGCGCCGTCGTCTCCGTCGACCACGAACTCGTCCTGCACGTCGATCTGGATGGTGCAGCCGTCGTGGAGGCCAGCCGGGAGCTCGACGCCCACGACGAGATCGATGATTTCGTCCACGTCGTGGGTGACCGGGAGCGCTCCGGTGCACAGGTACTGGATCTGGTCGACGTACGCATAGGCCTCGAGCGCTCCGGGCGCCTCCAGGACGGCGACGTTCGGGTTGCCCCAGAAGATGCCAGCCAGGGCGGGAGTTGCGACGAGCGTGGACAGCAGGGTGAAGAATGCGGTTCGCACGGAACCTCCAGTTGCGGATCGGGTGGAGCGAACGAGGCGACGATTCGCAGCGTTCGACCACCAACTCACGCACGCGGGGAGGCGCTGGGACGACCTGTAGGGGATGTGTACGGGCGCGGTGTACCCTGCGCTGCCACCTTGGTTGACGAAGGTTTGTCCAAGGGAATGCCGAGGGGGGCCAGAATGTGTCCAGGGAGATGCCCCCGTGGCTCCGGAGAGCCGGTAGGGTCAGGGCCCGTTCCACAAATCCAGGTGAGGTGTTCGTGTCGCAGCGACCGGAGCGTGAGCCCAAAGACGGACCCGTCCCGAAGCGCCCCCCCTTCCGCGATTCTGGCCGCTACGTGCCGTTCCTCGACGGATTGCTCAAGGCGCGCGGGTTGTCCAGGACGGAGTTCGCTCGACGCATGGGGCGAACCAAGGCCTGGGCCACGATGTTGCTCCGGGGACAGCGCGGGCTGGTCCCTCTGAACATCGACGCCGTCGCGAAGGTCCTCGACCTCGACGAAGCCGAGCGACTCGAGCTCAAGGCCCGCGTGGAGCACTCGCAGGCGAACTCCAGCGATGCCAGGCAGCGTGCCGAGCGGTACCTCGAAGGCCTGGAGGGCCGGCGCGCGGCGGAGCACACGAGCCGTCTCGCGAAGTGCGTCGCGAGCTGGAGGGTGGGAGCGGTCCTCGAGCTCGCCCGTTGCGAAGGCTACCGCCCCGACCCTCGCTGGATTGCGTTCACGGTCTACCCCCGCATCACGGTCGCGCAGGCCACGGAGGCACTCGATGTCCTGCGCGAGCTCGGCATGCTCGACGACGACTACCAGCTCGCCGACGTGCCGCCGAACCTCGGCACCCAGACCGACATCCTGGACGATGCCGAGTTGAGTGCGATGGCGCGTGCGATCCACCGCGAGGGGTTCGCGATCGCGGCCGATGCCGTCGACGTGTTCGCGGGCAACGAGCGCCTCGTCCAGAGCGGCATCGTGGCCCTCACCGAGGACGGGTTCGCCAAGCTCCGAGAGGGCATCCAAGAGCTGCTCGCCTCGGCGTTCTTCGGAGCCAGCCCTGCCGAAGAGGAGAAGCCCACTCGACTGTACCGCCTCCTCCTCGGGCTGTTCCCGGCCAGCCTCTACACCGACACGGAGTACGATCCCACGGAGATCGAGGACTGACGCCGCCCGGGTCAGGGGAGGTGGCGGTCGTGGATGGTGAGGTCGTCGATGCCCGCGCGCATCACCAGCCGAACCTGGCCGCCCGTGCAGCTCACCAGGTCCGGCGGCAACCGCAGCGTGCGAAGTCGGTGCTGGAGCCGCCGGTGGTTGGTGAACCAATTCTGCTCAGTCGCGTTGACGCGCCAGATCGCCTCGGCCACCTCCGACCAGTGGACCGCGCCTCCTTGCTCGGTCTTGCGCGCGGCCTGGCGGAGGATGCGGTGCCCGTTGCCCGTGAGCTCGACCTCGGCCCGGCCTTCCACCACGATCTTCGTGTGCTGCTCCCAGGTGTCGATCGTGAAGGGAGGGACGTTCCAGCCCGACGTCACCGTCGCGACCACATCGGCCACGGCCACGGGCTCGCTCTCCAGCGTGAATCGCCGGTTCGCCGCCACGAAGGTCTCGTCGGCCGCCAACGCCCCGCTGTCGCCTCCGACCACCTGCAGGCGCCAGGCGCCGGCACTCGACCAGACCCACGCGACCCCCTCGCGCAGGAAGCCCGGCACGACGGTTCCGTCGGCCATCACCGACCACTCGGGTCGGTCGAGCGCGGTCACCGTTCCCTGGTCGTCCCGGAGCGCGTGCACCGTCGACGGGAGGGTGACGCTGACGACCTCGAGGTCGATGTCGTCGGCAAGTCCGAGCACGAGTCCCTCCTCGAGCTCGACCTCGTGTCGCCAGGTGCGCCCCACCCGCAAGCCTCCTCGCAGGCCGAACAGCCACAGGCTGCGGCCCCGAAGCGACAGCAGCGCGTGAGCCTCGGACACCCGCGGATCGTCGAGGTGCAGCGCCGCGGTCCGGAGTCGACCGATCAGATCCCCCGGATGGAGCGGTACGTAGTCGTGCTCGTCGGTCCGCACCACGACGCCGGGTACGGAGCTCGTTTCGGTCATCAGCGCCTCCGGGTCCGGGCTCTATCGACTCCGAGAGTGGTAGAAAGGACCCCTGTAGGGAATCAGTAGGGGGGCGCTCCTGCGGGTGATGGGCCGTTCACGGCGCTTCTATGTCTGCGAGCCTCGTCCCTCGCTCGGCGGACAGGCCGAGGTGTACCCCGCCACGGGCACCGACGGACTCCCCTACGCGGTCAAGCTCGCGCGCACCGGAGCGGACGGGGAGATCCTCCGGGAGGAGGCTCGGGTGGTGACCTGGCTCCTCGAGCAGCGGCCCGAGCTTCAGGACATGGTCGCCCCGATCCTCGACGAAGGGGAGCACGAGACGCGACCCTTCGTGGTGCTGCCCTGGTACGAGAGCCGACTCGACCACCACGTGCGAGACCGAGGGCTCACCGAGCGGCTGCGGATCGGTGCCGCGCTGGCTCGGGCGGTGGCTCGGCTCCACGCGGGACCCGGGGCGGTGGTCCACCGGGACATCAAGCCCAGCAACGCGTTCGTGGAGGAAGCCGACGATGGCACCACCCGAATCGTGCTCGCGGACTTCGGGGTCGCGGGAGCTCGGCGGCGCGAGGTCGTCGACCATCTCACGGGGCAGCACACGCCGGGCTTCGGTCCGGTCGATCAGATCCTGCCCCGGCGCCTCCAGGGGCTCGAGCCCTCGTGGGACGTCCACGCAGTCGCGTGCTCGGTCTACGCCCTGATCGCCTCTCGACCTCCCGACGGGGTGCAGCGCTCCTACAGCGCGCTCACCGTGCAGGGGGCGGCGCTGCAGCGGGCCTGGGCCCAGTGGTCCGCAGATCCGGTCTCCGAGGCACGTCACGAGGTGGCTCGACTCGGTGACCTCCCGCTGGACCAGCTCGTGCGTCTGTCGGACATCGAGCCGCTCGAGCCCCAGGACGTCCTGCTGTTGCGGGAGCATGCCGGGAACGCGGCGCGGGTCGAGGGGGTGCCGTCGAGCCGGGGGACCCGGGCGGGAACTGCTCTCGTCGAGCTCCTGCGACTGGCCCTCGCCCCGGACCCCCGCCAGCGGGCTCTCGACGCGGCAGGCCTCGCCGACCGCCTCGACGCCCTCGCGGACTGGGTCCGCGGCCGCGGCGCTCCTCCCCGCTTCCGGCGACGACGGGGACCGGCGATCGCCGGAGCCGCGCTCCTCGTCGCTACGGCACTGTCGCTCGCGCCTCCCGGAGCGCCGACCTACGACGCGGTGGTCGTCGAGCCCGGTGCCGTGACGCTGGGCTCGACGCCCGATGCCTGGGGCCGCGAGGACGACGAGCCGCTCCGCGAGGTCCAGATCACGCGCGCGTACGCCATCGGGGCGACCGAGGTGACCCAGCGTCTCTGGCGGGAGGTCACGGGCGAGTCGCCGGTCGCGGATCGCCGTGTCGGGCTCGACGCGCCCGGCAGCCCGTGCGCCGACTACGAACGCGAGCCGCTCGTCGGCGACGAGTATCCGGTGGTCTGCGTCTCGTGGTGCGACGCCGTCGCGTTCGCCAATGCACTGTCCCGACGCGACGGCCTCGCGCCCGCCTACCAGATCGACGCGTCCGACGACTGCGCGGTCCGCTGGGATCGCGACGCCGACGGCTGGCGGCTGCCCACGGAGGCCGAGTGGGCGCACGCCGCGCGCAGCGGAGGCCTGCACGGCATCGTCGCCGGCTCGCTGCAGGACGTGCCCGAGCGGGGCTGTGCCGAGCTCTCCCGGTTCGGCAACGTGGCCGATGCGGCGTTTCGGGCTCGGTTCCCGTGGCTCGATGGCGGACTCCCACCGACGGGCTATCGCGATCGGGCGTGCAGCCGAGATGCCCTCGAAGACGACGGATACGCCGGGCTCGCCCCGGTGGGTGCCTTCGAGCCCAACCGGTTCGGGGTGTACGATCTCACGGGCAACGTGAGAGAGTGGGTCTTCGACGTCTACGAGGCCCACCCGACCGGCGGAGTCGACCCCAGTGGCCCCGAGGAGGGGACCCACCGGGTCTTTCGGGGGTCGGCCTTCGACGACGACGCGAGGAACGTCCGCATTGCCAATCGCGGCCACGCCGAGCCGGCGCGCCGCATGAAGTACGTCGGGGTGCGTCTCGCCCGCAGCCTCGTCGAGGAGGACCCATGATCGTCGCCTGGTTCGCGTCCCTCGCCACGGCCAGTCCAGACTGCTCGGCCCTGACGAGTCTCATGCCCGCGGGCTTCGCGTGCGCGCCCGCAGCGGTGGCCAGCGAGGGGGCGTTCGCCTCGACCGCGGCGGCTCGGGTCGACGGCGGCTTCGGAGTGCGCATCGAGATGCTCGTGAGCCGCGGTGGTCGGCCCTTCGAAGCCCGACCGATCGGGTCCTCGGTCTGCAACGGCGACCACGTCGCGTTCCGCATCACACCTTCGCGAGCGGGGTACGTCCACGTGCTCACCCACGGCACCTCGGGGGGATGGAACGTGCTCTACCCGGTAGGCCGCATCGCAGCTCCGTTCTCACCGGGAGAGCCCGTGCGGCTGCCTCGGAGGGAGCACGCGGGCTATCCGGTGACCGGTGATCCCGGAACGGAGTACGTCGTGTTCTTCGTGTCTCCCACGGCGTTCTCGGCGCTGATGGCCGAGCAGCTCCAGATCCTGGCCCGCGACGTGTCGCCCTCGAAGCAGCCCCCGATGGTCACGGGCGGGGGCAACCGGGCGTTCCTGCTCCTCTCCGGCGACGGCGAGAGCGAGGTGCACCTCGTGGGCGAAGGCGAGCAGCGCGTCGTGATGCCCATCGACCATGCTGCGCACTGCAAGCCATAGGTCTCAGGGCGAGCGGGCGAGACGGAAGCCGATCCAGCCCCGTCGCTGATCGGCGTCCATGAAGTCCCGGGCGGCAACCCGCGCGTAGGGCCCTCGGCTGTTCCAGTGGCCGCCTCGAACCACCCGGGCCAGCTCGTCGGGTCGGGGCTCCACCACCGGATTGGTGACGGGCTGGGTCGGGTAGGCCGCGGACCATCCGTCGAAGACCCACTCGGCCACGTTGCCGGTCATGTCGCAGAGTCCAAAGCCGTTCTGCGGCTTGCCGCAGGCGGGCCGGGGACCCCCGCTCCCCCGGGTCCAACCGACGGCGTCCGCTGCGTGGCCACCGGCGTAGCGCTGTCCCGTCTCGCCGCCGCGGGCCGCGTACTCCCACTCCGCCTCGGTGGGCAGGCGGTAGCCGTTGGCGCTCGTGTTCGCCCGCACCCGCGTCCCCGAGACGACGTAGACGGGGCGGAGGCCGTCGCGCTCGGACAGCGCGTTCGCGAAGCCGATGGCCTCGGCCCAGCTGACGGAGTCCACGGGGCAGCGTTCGCCGCAGTCGGGGTGCCGGCTCGGGTTCGAGCTTGGTCCCATCACCTCGGTCCACAGCTCCTGCGTGACCTCGGTGGTCATGATCGCGAACCGGTCCAGCTCGACCACGTGCTGGCGCTCTCCGGCCTCCCGCCCTGGCTCGGTCGTCGGGGAGCCCATCACGAAGGCACCACCCGCGAGCTCCACCATCTCGACGCTACTGGCCCCCCGCGTCCGGACCCCCGGTTCTGGGTGACGGGGCGCGGGCTCGGCCTTCGGTGGCTCGGCGCCCTCGACCTGCAGCACCAGCGCGCCCCCCAGGTGCCCCTTCAAGGGGCCCTGAACGGGCACCTGGTCGCTGTTGGCGCCCACGAGCTGGCGGATCGGCGGGAACAGGCTGTCGAGGCCGACCCACGGACCCTTCGCGCTCTCGAGCTCCTGGAGAAGGAAGTGCGCGAACACGCTCGTGCCGCGGTCCTGGAAGTCGTCGACGACCAGCTCCTCGCCTCCCGACGTGATGACCCAGCGGCTGCTCCGGCCGAGCAGCTCCTGTACGTCGCGGGGGGCAACCGCGGTTCCGGCTCTGCGCAGACCGCGGGTCTCGCGCGTGATCAGGGCGCCCCCGAAGCAGGAGTCGACGACGAGCGCGACGTGCCTTGCCTTCAGGGTGACGAGGCGCCGGGCGACGTCGTCGTTCGAGATCCAGGTCGTGTTGCTCTTCGGGTCGGCATCCCGGCCGAGCCAGAAGCCCGTGGACAGCTTGTCGTCCAGGATGCCGTGGCCCGCGAAGTACACGACGACCGCGTCACACGCCTCGACCTCGTCGTGCAGCTCGAGCAGTCGATCGAGGAGCTGGGCGCGGGTGGGATCGTGATGACGCTCGACCGCGAAGCCGTAGCGTCGCTTCAGCACCTCCCCAAGAGCCTGGATGTCGGATTTTGGGGTGCCGAGGTCGGGAATGCCCCGGTGATCGTAGTCCTGGACCGCGAACAGCAAGGCCCGATAGCCGCAGACCCCACCGAGCCCTGGCACCCCCTCGGCTTGGCCCAGCCCTCGGGTCGGTCCCGCGTGCACCAGGGAGAGGAAGGTCGCGAACATGGTCCAGACGTGCATCGAGGTCTCCCGTGAGGTGCTCCTCCGAGATGCCACAGCCCGTCCCTGCAGGTCGCGCGCCGGAGGATCGTCTCGAATCGCCGAACCATCGTGCCATCGATGAGGCCAGGTCCGGAACGAGACGGGACCAGAGTTTGCGGTGTCGATCAAGTTCACCGGTTCACCAGGGGTTGACCCGGGGGTTGTGCGACGACCCGGACCCTACGGTAGTCTCCTGCCCAACCTCGGGGATGGTGCATGGTTCGTCTGCTGCTTGGCTCGCTGCTTCTGTCGATCGGGTTCCTCGCTGGGCAATCAGCCAGCGCGAAGGACGACGCGCCGACCTTTCCCGAGGACTTCGTGCGGGCGAGTCCGGCCCAGTGGTCGAGGCTCGCGGAGCAGCAGAAGCAGCTCGCGATGTCGTCGGACCGCCAGAACCAGGCGCGGTATCTGGTGGAGCTCTCGAGCATGGCGATGGCCCTGGGGCAGCGCGAGGAGGCCTTCGCGGCGCTCGACCGCGCAGCCGACATCATGCTGGACTTCGAGGCTGCGGGGAACAACCGGCGGGCCAAGAGGCTGACCGGCAGCGAGGACTCCAAGGAGTGGAAGGGCGAGTCCTACGAGAAGCTGGCGGCCTTCACCTACCTCGGCATGCTCTACGCCGAGCGGGGGGACCTCGGGAACGGCCTCGCCATGTTCAAGACCTCGGTCATCGCCGATGCGGGGACCGAGGAGGAGCGCTTCCTCGGTGACTGGGTGCCCGGCTACATGATGCAGGCGTGGCTGCTGGGCCACCTCGGCGAGGCCCAGAACGCCGCGTCGATCCTCGAGGGCGCGACCACCGCGCTGCGTACCCGCTACATCATGGATGCCGTCGCCTCGGTGCGGCCCACCGCCGAGGGACGCCTCGAGCCCAAGCACTTCCTCGTCCTCGAGGAGCTGGCGCTCGACGGCATGGCCTACACGATGGCCGAGGAGCCCGAGAATCCCGCCGTCGCGTTCGTCAAGGCCATCCGATTGGCGAAGGCGCAGGCCGACTATCTCGTCGAACTCAAGCGCAAGGACCGCCCCGCCAAGTACAAGTCGCTGAGCAAGTCGAAGGCGAGCCGGCTGCCCTTCATCCAGAGCGTCTGGCTCGACAAGATCGAGAAGGTGCTTCCTGCGGCCTACGAGGAGGCGGACCGCAAGATCGCGGGACTCAAGACGATGCTGGCCGAGAACCCGAACGTCATGTTCGTGGTGGAGCGGGGCACGGGGCCTGCCAAGGTGCTGCTCAACCTGTATGGCAGCACGCTGTCCTACGAGATCGACGAGCCCGGGCCGGGTGAGCTCGTCGGCAAGGTCGACGACGGTGAGCTGACGTTCCTGCTCGCCGACTCGCTCGGCTTCCAGGCCACCACCCGCGGTGGTCGCTACATGGACGAGCTCAACAAGAAGAAGGCGGTCGCGCGAGGGGCGATGCTCGGGGTGGGCGTGGCCGCCATCGGTGCGGGAGCCGTGGTGGCGCAGAAGAACCCGGTCGCGGGTGCCATCGCGATCGTGGGGGGTGCGGCGCTGGGCGGCGCCAGCTTCCTCGTGAAGACCAAGGCCGACGATCGGGACTGGCGAGGTCTGCCCGACGCTTTCTACATGGCCACGGCGACCCTCGAGCCGGGGACCCACACCGTCGTCGTCGATGGCCGGTCTCACACCTTCGAGGTAGGCGACGGTCCGACGATCGTGCACGTGCCAGTTCGGTATGCGCCCACGTCTGCGGTTTCTGTCAAGGAGTGAACGCGATGCATCGGTTTTCCTTCCGTCTGGGGTCGCTGGCCCTCGGTCTGTGCCTCGTCGGTTGTGCCAAGGCGCCCCCTGCGCCCGCCACCGCCTATGTCGACGCGAGTGACGCGACGACGGCTTCGCAAGGAGCAGGGGTCGAGTCGCAGGACATCAAGACCATCAGCGACAAGATGTCCCGCAGCCTGCTCTCCTGGGGCGGCTGGTCGCGCGTCGAGGGGCAGCCGCGGATCGTCGTGATGCAGCCGGAGAACCGCACCCGCTTCCGGATCGACTCGGCTCTCGTGAGCAACTCGATCATGGACGCCCTCGTCAAGCAGTCCGAGGGCCGCTTCATCATCATCGATCGCTCGGTCTGGGATCAGGTCCAGAAGGAGCGCGAGATGAAGGAAGAGGGCGCGGTCGACGGCCCAATCGCCGGTGGCGTCGCCGGGTCCGACTACTTCCTCTACTCGGAGATGCGCGGCCTCTCGACCTCCAGCGGCGCGGTCGAGGGCAACTACGTTCAGGTCAACTTCCGGATGGTGGACGCCTCGACCACCGGGGTCATGTGGACCGAGCAGCACGACTGGAAGAAGGAGGGCGCGTGGGACAAGGTCTACCAGTGATCGGGCTCATCGGGTTGTCGCTGCTCGTGGGCTGCGGCGGCTCGAAGGGCTTCGCGCCGAGGCCCCTCCAGGCGATGGCGGACGCGCAGTACCGCGACGGTGACGAGATTCTCGCCGTCGACCGTGCGGCCTACCAGGCCGTCTCCGTCAATCGCGCGCGCTCGCGGGTCAACGACGCGGGGCGTCTGAACGTCGAGGTCGAGCTCCAGAGCATGGTGAACTACCAGGCCGAGCTCCAGGCGCGCGTGCTGTTTCTCGATGCCGACAACTTCCAGATCTCCGGCGACGACACCGGCTGGAAGATGATGCTCGTCCCTGCGGGCGGCACGTCGCTCATCAGCGAGACCAGCATGTCGAGCAAGGCGACCGGCTACACCGTACAGCTCCGCACGCCCGGCGGCGGGGTGCAGTGATGGTCGGGCTCCTCCTCGGTTTTTCTTCTGCCTTCGCGATCGAGTGTCCCGAAGGCTGGATGGATCGCGGGTGTCCACCCGGCGTCCAGCCCCAGAACGGCTGCTGCCCGACGCGCGCGTTCTGCGAGGGGGAGCTCGCCATCGAGCGCAGGCGAGCCGCCCGGCGGCACCTCGGCGAGCGCTACGATCAGGCGGAGGCGCGCTACACCGACGCGTGGAACGAGGCATCGGCCACCGCGAGGCAATGTGTCGAGTCGCTGGACCTCCCGATGTGCGAGCCCGCTCGCGAGCAGCTCAGCGCCTACCTCCGACGTCCCTCGACCTTCAAGCTGCGGGTCGGCGGCGGCAACGACACCGTGCAGACCTCGTGCGGTGAGGAGCGCGTGTTCTTCAACGGCGACTCGGTGACGTTCGACGTTCCCCACCGTGACGAGGCGCAGGTCACGCTCCAGGCGGTGCGCGACCTCGAGTCCGAGATCCTCGGTCGCGGCCAGCGACCGAAGCCGAAGCCCGAGTTCCGTCCCGCCGGTGCGCCACCGGCCAAGTCCTCCAACCTGCCCGCTGGCGTCCCGGCGTCGTCGTCGGGTGTCGCGGGTGGCGTCACCTTCGGCCAGTTCTACACCACGACCGAGCAAGCGGGCCCCATCCTCGATGCCCTCCGCACCTTCGAGGGCCGGTTCGAGGCCTGCTACCAGAAGATTCACCCGGGGTGGCGGATGGCGCCGGCCGAGCTGGTGATGACCTGGGAGACCTCGGCGGGTCGAGCCGCGCGTATCCAGTTCCCCCACGACGGCATGGGCCACCCCGAGCTGCGGTCCTGCTTGCAGGGCGTCCTCGCGAACGTGCCGATGTCGAGCATCCGCGATGGTCGCTCCAGTGTCGTGCTCACGGTCGCCAGCCGGTGAGCAGGCTGCGTTCCGTTGGTTGCCTGCTCCTCGGGCTCGCCTTCGCGGCGGGCTCGTCGCCGGCGTGGGCGAGCAAGTGCGACCCGCTCGAGGTGCGTCGGACCCGGAACGAGCCCCGGGTCCTCGACGACCCGATCACCGTCGTCACGGCGAGCCGGGCCCGAGCCGCCGATGGGTTCGGGTGCCGCCGCAAGGACGTCCAGATCGAGGGCGCTGGTGGCGAGAAGGGAATCGTCGGGGTGATGGCCTCCAAGCTGGTCACCTTCCTGGTCATTCCCGATGGCGAACCCCTGTGGCTCGCCGGAGACCGACCCGCGCGAGAGGTCCCTCTGGTGACCAACGCGGTGCTGCTGCTCGAGGGGTTCGACGCCAAGGGCAAGCCCGCCGGCAGCTGGTTCGTCGGCGACCCCGGCGTGACGGTGACCGTGGGCGGAGACCGGGCCGAGGCGCTCCCGACCGACGGTCCCATCGACCTCTCCGAGACCATCGGGTCCGGACGCGCCCTGCAGTTCCGCGTCTCCGCGCTCTCGGTGACCGGCAGCGCGGGGATCGGATCGGCATTCCTCGTCTCCGAGAGCCATCGTCTCGAGGTCGAGAGGGTCGAGGAAGAGCGGAAGCAGAAGGAGGCGGAGCGCCAAGCCGCCCTCGCGGCCCAGCGCGGCACGCTCACGACCCCGGAAGAGGACCGGGCGACGGTCGCCTCGTTCGCCGAGAGCACCTGGGTCGACGACGATCCCGAGTGGGCCGATCAGCTCGTTCGCGTGGGGGACGTCGACAACTGCGGCCTGGGGTTCCCCGACGGCTTCAACCCCTTCCTCGGTCAGTCGACCTCCCCCCACAGCTCGCCCTTCTACCCTGATGCGAGCGATCCTCCGGGAACCGACCGCATCATGGTCGGGAGCGGCTACGACGGGAACCCTCCGCAGGGCAAGGACGACTATGTGAAGCAGGCGGGCAGCCGCATCGTCGTCGCCGAGCCCCTCCACTTCGAGTTCCTCGCTCCCAGCGAGCCGATCGAGAAGGTCCTGCTCCAGATCTTCGTCGATGACCTGCAGCCGCGGGCCTGGGGCGGGCACGTCAGGGTGACGCTGGACGGGCGGCGGGCCCCGAACCTGGAGCGAATCCTCGACCGGCTCGAGCAGACTGAGAAGACCGGCAAGCTGGTCAGCCTCGAGATCCTGCCCGAGTTCTACGACACGCTCGCCGATGGCGACCTGACCCTGCTCATCGACGACCCCACGACAGGTGCGGGCGACGGGTTCGCCATCGACTTCGCCCAGCTCGCGATCAATCCGCGGAGCGACCTGCCCTACGGCTCCGAAGTGCGAGGCGTGTTGCGCGACGAGGCCACCGGGGAGCCGCTGGCGGGAGCGCTCGTGAGCACCGGGTTCAGCGAGGCGGTCACGAACGAGAAGGGCGAGTACGTGCTGCAGGGCGTGCCCGCTGGTGCCGTCGTCGTGCAGGTCATCATCGAGGGGTACTCGACCGCCACCATCCAGATTCAGGTGACGGCGGGCGAAGTCAGCGAAGCGCCCGAGATCCAGGCGGCACCACGAAGGGAAGGCGACTTCGTCGAGGAGCTGGAGCGCGAGGGCACCGTCACGTTGCCCGGCCTCCAGTTCCCGAGCGGATCCGCCGAGCTCACGGCAGACGCCATCGGGGCACTCCGGCAGGCCGCTCGGGCGATCAAGGCGACGCCGGGTCTCCAGCTCGACGTGTGCGGTCACACCGACCACATCGGGGATGCCGACGAGAACATGAAGCTGTCGATCGAGCGCGCGGAGCGCGTCGTGGAGTGGCTCGTCGAACAGGGCATTGCTCCTCGCAGATTGCGAGCGCGTGGACGTGGGGAGGAGGAACCTCTCGGGTCCGGCACCACCCCCGCGGCGAATGCTGCGAACCGTCGCGTCGAGTTCGTCGCGGTCCAAGAGTAAAGGAGCAACTCATGCGAGCGTTGAAGTCGTGGATCGGTCTGATGATGGCCTGGACCTTCTGCACCGCGCCGGCCCTCGGCGCCTCGGTCAAGGTGAACCGTCTGGAGCCCGGCGAGCAGCCGGTCTATGGCGCTCCGAAGCTCCACGTCAAGCCCTTCGAGGGCATCGACGGCGTCGAGATCCAGAACCGGATCAAGAACGCGCTGCAGCAGGCCGACCGAGGGAGCACCAACTCCAAGATTCCCTTCCTCCAGGAAGGAATCGAGGAAAACCCCTACACGCTCGTGGCCACCGCGGAAGAGGCCGATGCCATCGTCTCCGGCTCGACGACCTACCGTCACGCCTACAAGAACACCACCCGCAAGAACGACTACTGCACCAAGCTCGAGGTGTACGTCGCCACCCAGTGGCAGATCGTGAGCGCCACTGATGCGCGCACGATCTTCCGCGGGAGCGTGGACGCCCAGGAGAACAGTAGCCGGGAGTGCGGCAAGGACCGCAAGAATCGGCTGCCATCCCCGGCTACGCTCGCCGGCCGGGCCATCCGGGGCAACTCGCTCGTCGGATCGATCAAGGCCGTGGCGTCGCTGGTGTCCAAGAAGGACGACGCCAACGCGGACGGTGAGGTAGGCCGGTACGTCGCGAGCATGATCGACCCCATCATGCCGCACTGGACGGTGCACTCCGAGTCGCTCAAGAGCCACAAGGAGAACAAGGACATCGTCAAGCTCGCAGCCGACGGAGACTGGGAGCAGGCGGTGTGCATCTGGCGGAAGGCCACCGACCCGGAGAGCCTCTACAACCTCGGCGTACTCTACGAGGTGAAGGGCTGGTATCCCCAGTCGATCGAGGCCATGCAGCGGTCGATCGACGCGGGGGGCAAGAAGTATGCCGAGAAGGGCCTCGAGCGCGTGCAGCAGCGCCAATCCACCGTTCAGGCGATGGCCGACGGCTACGGCCTCGCCTACACGCCGCTCCAGCCCCCCGAGAACGACATCTGCGTCGCGTACGAGTGAGTGATTCGACGCGGGGCTACCCGACCGCGACGCACCGGACCTCGATGCTCGTGCGGTCTGGCGCACCCAGCGACGTGGTCGGGTCGTCGAACGCGGGGTGGAAGCTGAACGTGCTCGGCGGGTCGGGCTCGGCGAACCGGCCAGCGCGCCCCGGATCCTGGTCCTCGGGCGCCACGGTGCGAGCGTCGCAGAGGGCCAGGGGGGTGGGTCCCGACCGGCGTGTCGGCGATGTTTCGCCACACGTCCATTCGTGTCGCCCCCCGCGGGTGGACTTTTCGGAAGTCGGAAGCAGGGATGGGAAGGAGATTGCTCGCTGTCGGTACCGGTTCGAGACGGCCGTACCCTGACGCGCGAGATGGGCTACTGGCCTTTGTTCGAGCCTCGGCGTAACCCTCGAGACTCTATCCTGGATCAGGGGCCAAGATAGCTCGTCGCGCGGGCGTACCGCCTGCGAGTTGACACCGGAGCACCCATGTTTCTCT
>CAZZLC010000040.1:0-30818 GCA_964655065.1 uncultured Enterobacteriaceae bacterium
CGTGGCCGTAACGGCCCCCGATTTCGTTGGTCTGAACAAGAGCGGGCGGTCGTCGAGTGCGGCCGCCGAGGAGGTTCTTCGTGAACGGGATGGGAATCGAGGGCCGGGCTGCGCCCGAGCTCGCCGGCGATCTGTGGCGGGGACCGGACGGCGAGGAGCTCGCGACGCTCGGTCTCCAGGACCTGCCGGGTCGCTTCAAGCTGCTGTTCTTCTTTCAGTCCTGGTGCCCAGGATGCCACAGCCAGGGGTTCCCGAGCCTGGCGCGTATCCTCGAGGGCACCGACCGCACCGATCTCGGCGCGGTGGCCGTGCAGACTGTGTTCGAGGGCTTCGAGGCCAACACGCCCGAAAAGGCGTGGGCGCTCCAGCAGGAGCACGGACTCGGGATTCCGTTCGGCCACGACGGCATCGGAGGCCGCTCACCGCTGATGGCGGCCTATCGCTCTGGCGGCACCCCCTGGTTGGTCCTCGTCGGGCCCGACGGGAACGTCCTGGCCAACCACTTCCACTTCGACGCCGACGCAGTGATCGAGGCGATTCGGTCGGCCGCCTGATCGACCGGGCCTCCGGACGCCACCCGGCGAACCGCGCACGGCGAGCGCGCGCGCAGTACCGAGCACCGAAAAACCAGCTTCGAACTTGCTCTGAAGCTGGCACGACCTCTGCTCTCCCGGGGAGCCATCCCGGAGGTACCCGTGCACGTCGCGTCGCTGATCGCTCTCCTCGCCTTGTCTGCCTGCACCACCGAGATCGTGCTGGAGGTCCCCGACGTGGGCCTCCCCGATCCGCAGGATCCCGTCGACCCGAAGGACGCTTCGGGCCCTTCGGACCCCGACGCGGACGACCTCGAGCCTCCTACGGGGGCGGTACCCCGTGACCTTCCGGAGGGCACCCGCATCGTCGGCTACTACATGCTCGGCGCCGAGGAGATCGCCCGCTACCCCGACGTGCCCTACAGTGTGCAGGACATCGTGGACTCCGGAGCCGTCCATCGGCTCACCCACCTGAACTTCGCGTTCGCACACATCGACGAGGCCGGCCACTGCGCGTGGACCGAAGACGTCGACCTCGATCAGGTACGCGAGGTCACCGCGGACCTGGCCGCCCTCCGCGACATCAACCCGGGGCTGCGGACGCTGGTCGCCCTCGGGGGCTGGGCCCTCTCCAACGACGCGTCCACGACGGTCGCCAACTACCGCGACGCGGTCGCCACGCCCGAGGCTCGACGGGAGCTCGCCACGTCCTGCGCCGACTTCGCGGACGAGTTCGGATTCGACGGCATCGACATCGACTGGGAGTACCCCCGAGCCTCAGAGGCGGACGACTTCGTCGCCGCGCTCGCGGAGACGAGGGCCGAGCTCGATCGGCGCGGTGGCGGACTGCTCACCATTGCCGGAGCGGGCGGGGCGTTCTTCATGTCGCGGATCCACCACGCGCTGCCCGCAATCGTGGAGCAGCTCGACTTCGTCAACCTGATGACCTACGACCTGAACGGCCCCTGGCAGGGGGTCCGGGCCACCAACTTCAACGCCCACCTCTACGGAGCGGGCACTGACGGGCCCATCGACTACCACCAGCGCCCCTACCCGACGGAATCGGCCGAGCCGATGTTCTACAACGCACTCCGGGAGTCGGTCACCGCCCAGAGCATGGACTGGTTCGACGTCGTGGAGCGGTTCCCGAGCCCGTTCGCGCTCACGGTGGACGCCGGCGTGCAGCAGGTCATCGACGCGGGCGTTCCCGTCGACAAGATCGTGATGGGCGTGCCCTTCTACGGCCGGGCGTTCAAGGGGGTCCCCGATGGCGGTACCCACGGCCTGTACCAGCCGTTCTCGACGCCGGGCGGCGACCCCTACCCCGGCACCGACGTCGACTGGCTCGTGGGGTGCGACGCCTGCATCGAACGCAGGGAGCCCCGCGTGGCGACGTGGACGGACATCCAGGCCATGCTCGCCGGCAACTACGGCTACGCGCGGTACTGGCACGAGGACGCCCGGGTGCCCTGGCTCTACAACGCCGAGCATCAGTTGTTCGTGAGCTACGACGACCCGGAGTCGCTCGGGCACAAGGCCCAGTACGCCATCGACCACGGGCTCGGCGGCGTCATGTTCTGGCACCTCGGCCACGACGACCCGTCGGGGACGCTCCTGCGGGCGCTGCACACCACCCTCTCGAGCGACGGCCGGTGAACGCCAACCACCGCGGAGTCGAGTGGTCAGGTCATGGTACGCAAGCGCCGAGAGCAGGTAGCTCGTGACGTGTGGTGCCCGCCGAGCCACCTCGGCAAGCGTGTGATGCTCCCCGGTCTGACGCCCCCGACGGGGAACGCGCCTTGCAGGGATCCAAGCGCTCATTGTCGAGCCCAAAGGTGAACCTACGATGCGTCTGCTTCTCCCTCTCGTCGGCCTGTTCTTCGTCGGCGCCGGCTGCAACGGCGACGACTCTCCACCTACCGAGACCGGCACCACGCCCACCGCCGACACCGGTGCGCCCGTGACGTCCGACGTCCAGATCGCGGTCGAGGTCACCGGCCTCCTCGGTGATGGCCTCGTGCTCCAGAACAACGGAGCCGACGACCTCGCCGTCGCGGCCGACGGCACCTCGACCTTCACCGTGCCCATCGCCATCGGCGACCCCTACGCGGTCACCGTGCTCACCCAGCCCTTGCGCCCGCCCCAGCGCTGCACCGTCGCCTCCGCCACGGGCACGGCCACGGCCAACACCGCCGCCCTCGCCGTCACCTGCGAGACCTACCACGTCGCCTTCGTGACCTCCTCGCAAGGTCAGGGGAATCTCGGCGCCTGGCCCGACGCCGGCGGACAGACCGGCCTCGCCGCCGGTGACGCCATCTGTCAGGCTCACGCCGCGCGCGGCAACCTGCCCGGCACCTTCGTCGCGTGGGCCTCCGACGACACCGACGACGCCTACTGCCGCGTCGCGGGCTTCAGCGGCAAGGCGGACGCCAACTGTGGCCAGGCCACCCTCCCCGAGGCCGCGGGACCCTGGGTCCGCACCGACGGACGCCCGTTTGCCAGCCCCCTCGCGTCCCTGGTCTCCCCCGCGCGTGAGGTCCTGCTGCCCCCCACCTACGACGAATCCGGCAACGAGCTCGACGAAATCTACTTCGTCACCGCCACGACCGACAACGGTCGCGCGTCCCGGACCTCACCCTGCGACAACTGGACGAGCACCAACCCCGACTCTCCGATGAGCGGCGGCATCACCACGAGCGCCAACCTCGCCTCGTGGGGCGGCAACTGGTGCCCCATCGACGCCCCGCTGCTCTGCCTGCAGTCCGGACCCGGGATCGAGCTGCCCCCGCCACCGGCCGCCCCCGCCGACGCCCATCTGATGTTCGTGTCGTCGACCCAGGTCACCGGCTCGGCCGGCGGCATCGCCGGGGCTGACGCCCTGTGCACCTCGCTCGCAAATGCCGCCGGCTACCCCGGTACGTTCGAGAGCTTCCTCTCCGACTCCACCACCGACGGCCGCACCCGCATCGATCACGAGGGGGCCTGGGTCCGCCCGGACGGCCAGATCATCGCCAACCGCACCGAAGACCTGCTGGCCGGAGACCTCCTCTCCCCGATGCACCAGACCGAGACTGGCGACTACTCCTACGAATACGCCTGGACCGGCCTGGCCTTCGACGGCCAGGTCTCGACCGACACCTGCCTCGACTGGACCTCGGAGGCCCCCATGGGGACCCGGGCCCTGCCCTTCGCAGCCACCACCGAGTGGTGGCACTTCGCCGACTGGCCCTGTGACCGAACGCTCCACGTCTACTGCTACGAAGACTGAGACGATCGCTCGCGAGGTGCTTGCTCCAATCTCGGCCCAAGGCTTGCACCGTACTGTTCGGGTACACCCCGTGAGGCCGACGTGAGTCGCCAGCGACTCCGGGCCTCCCTAGGGACGAACGCAGACCACCGGAGAGCAAGCATGGACATCTTCCTCACCCGAGAGCTCGAGACCTGGATGCAAGAGTGCGTAAAGACCGGCACTTACCGCAGCGAGGGCGAGCTCGTCCGCCACGCACTGAGGATGCTCCGCGAGAGCGAAGAGACGTCAGGAACCACCGTGGGCGCGCTTCCGGACCATCGGGCCGCCCCCGAGAACAAGACGGAAGCCCGCGTCGAGGGGTGGGCGAAATAGCCTGGCTGAACCTCAAAATCGCCCAGGCCGCACCGATGGCGGGCGTCAGCACACGCTGACGCCCGCCGCTTTGTTGGTCAGCCGCTCATCGCGTGGCAGCGGCGCTCGACGTGGCCAGCTCCACGAGCGGCGGGTCCGGCGGGGGTCGTCCAACTTCGGTCAGCGGCGCGTCCTTCGGGCCGCGGAGCTTCCGCAAGAAGAGCTCGAGCCGGAGGCGCGACTCGGGGCTGTCCGCTGCTCCGAGAGGGACGAGATCGTGGTCGAGGGACGACAGGATGCGTTGCATGGTCAGCCTCTAGGTGAGGACGAGGACCGGTCGGTCCACGAGGCGCAACAGGCGCTCGGCGACGGATCCGTGCATCAACCGCGCCAATCCCGTCCGACCGTGGGTGCGCACCACCAGCATCGCCGGGTCGAGCTCGTCGGTCAGCTCGGCGAGGCGGGGCGCTGGCGCCGCGCCCAGCGCGAGCACCCCGTGCAGGTGCGCCTGGATGTTCGCCTCGGCGAGATGGTGCTGCCAGCGCTCGACCTCGGGCCAGGCTCCGGGCGACCCCTGCACCTCGGGGTCACGCGTGCCGACCCGAATGTCCTCGCTCACGTGCACGAGGTGGAGCTCCGCCTGGTCGCCGAGCCAGCGATGCACGAGCTCCACACTCGAGAACGACTCCTCGAACGACACGACCGCCACGACCACCCGAACCGGCTCCGACACGTCCACGGGAGCGGCGAGCGGCACGACGAGCACGGGTTTGTCGACCCTCCGCACCACGTGGGCCGCCACCGAGCCTTCGGCCAGCCGCGCGAGGTAGCGGCGACGGTGGGAGCCCAACCACCGTGAGGTCGAAGGTCGACGCCGCCTCGATCAGCGCCGGCACCCGCGGTCCGGGGATCACCTCGTGTTGGCCCACCAGCGCGTCCGGGATCGCCGCGGCCAGCCCGGCGAGCCGAGCCTGGGCCTCGGGGAGCGCGCGCGCCCACGCCTCGTCGGGGTCCTGATTCTGCACGAGTCCCACGCCATCGTCGGGATCCCACGACATCGCCGGAATCGAGCGCAGGTGAAGGCGGCCGCCGAGGAGGCGGGCCCAGCGGGTCGCGTGCGCAACGACCGTCGAGGGTTGGTCGTTCAGGTCGACGGCAACCAGGATGTCCACGAGTCCTCCGAGCAGGCAATACGAGGGGTGCTTCACGAACCGTGCCGAAGGTCGCAGATCTGGTCGACGAGCGCATCCTTTGGTCGAAGCTCCACTGTGGGTGTCCGTTCCCACGCACGACTGTTGAATTTGGCACTTCTCGCCCCGCGAGATCACGCTCCACGGCCGCGGTGAGGCCGGGGCGGCCCTCCGGCACGCGGCTTGCGTCGTCGTGATCACAACCGGGAGGTCGGTGTGTTCGGATCCCTGCTGCTCCTGCTCGCCCCTGCGGGGTGCGTGTTCAACCAGCTCGACGAGAGCCCGGAGTTCGTCGCGCTCAACCCCGACCGCGTGGGCTACCGCGTGACCTTCACAGTGGTGAAGGGCGCGTCGTGGAGCCAACGCGTCACCGAAGGTCCCCTCCGCTTCAACCTCCTGCCGCAGGTCGCGGTGTGGATGGAGACGAAGCAGGGCCAGTTCATCGACACGCTGTACGTCACCGGCGCGCTGGGCGAGCCGTGGACCCACGCCGCCAAGGAGCAGAAAGGCGCCGCCTTCTACCGGGAGTGCTTTCCAGCCTGGTCGAAGCGCGTCGTCGACGCGGGACGCCGCCTGCCCACCCCCGAGCGCCCCTACACCGACGGCGTGACCTCCGCGACGCCACAGTCGACCTTCCTCGTCTCCACCCTCGTGCCCGCCGCCGCCTTCGAGAACGGCTTCGTGGTGTTCGCCGAGGTGAACCAGTCCGCCGATTACAACGCGGCGTTCCCGAAGCCCGAGACCGGGGCCTTCGATCCGCTGCGACCCGAGCAGAGCGTGGACTGGAACGGCCAGCCCTCGGTCGTCTACTCGTCGGAGGTGGGGGCGAAGCCCCGGAAGGGCCAGTCCTTCACGCTCCGGGCCGTCGGCCACGGGGATCCCGTCGCCGAACGCCACGTCAATCCCGATCTCTCCAAGCTCGACACCGCCCTCACCATCGTGAGCGAGCTGGAGCTGTCCGTCGACTGACCCCGGGCCCCCTCAAGGGCGGAATCCCCCGGTCGATGTCGGCAGTGTGAACGCCTGGATCATCAGCGACATCCACGCCAACTTGGTCGCCCTCGACCGGGCGCTCGCGATCGTGGACGACGACCCTGCTCCGATCGTCATTCTGGGCGACCTGCTCACCTATGGGCCCGACCCGCGCGGGGTCCTCGCGCGGCTCGCCGAGCGCGAGCCCGAGGTCGAACACTGGATCCTCGGCAACCACGACCAGATGTACCTGGGCTTGCTGGCCGGCACGCCGCCTCGCCACCTGAGCTTGCTCCCCGACTGGCTCCGCTCGTCGATCGACTGGACGCTCGACGCGATCGGCGACGCCGCCACCTTCCTGCAGCAGATCCCCTTCGAGCGCGAGGTCGTCGACTCCGGGATCCTGCTCGCCCACGCCAACCCCTGGGGCAACTGGCGCTACGTCGAGCAGGACGAGGACTGCTACGAGGCCGCCCGCACGCTGGCTCGCCGAGGCATCTCGGTGGGCGTGTTCGGCCACACCCACCGGGCCCGGTTCTTCACCGACCCACCCCGCACCGCCCCGCCGGGGCTGAGCAGCTTCCGCTGGGAGCCTCCGGAGGCCGGTGCGATCCCCGAGGTGCGGGTCCTGAACCCAGGCTCGGTCGGCCAGCCCCGCAATCGCCACCAGACGGCGAGCATCCTGCGCCTGCGGGGGAGCGGACGCGCCGGCAGCGCGACCCTGCACGTCGTCGACTACGACCTCGCGCGCCACCTGGACCGCCTCGAGCAGCTCGCGCTCCCGGCATCCACCCTGGAGCACCTCACCAGCTTCTTCTCGGCCCACCTGTCGACGGCGAGCTGATCCTGGCTCGGTCGTCGCT
This sequence comes from uncultured Enterobacteriaceae bacterium, assembly GCA_964655065.1. Classification (GTDB taxonomy): domain Bacteria; phylum Myxococcota_A; class UBA796; order UBA796; genus DRPG01. The sequence continues at coordinate 7,160 of CAZZLC010000040.1, forward strand.
GCTCGGGTAGACGACAGACGCGATCCCTGCCGACCGGACCTGCAAGATCCCGGATGGATGGTCGTACCGCTCCCAGCCGCCTGGAGTTCCCGTGGAAGAACTGAGCCTGAACGTCTTCCTGGCCACCCTCGTCTACACGTTTCTCGGGCTGCTGCTGTTCGGCCTGTCGCTGGTGGCCGCCGCCTACCTCTCTCCGTTCTCCCTCAAGAAGGAGGTCGAGGACGATCAGAACGTGGCCGTGGGCATCATCATCGGCTCGATGTTCATCGGCATCGCGATCATCGTCGCGGCCAGCATCTCGTAGATGGCCGAGCTCTCCTGCCCGAACTGCGGCGCCGTCCACGAGCGGCGCAATCCCGGCATCCAGGTCATCGTCTGCGACCGGTGTGACTCCACGCTCTACGACCGCGACGGGGTGCTGGCCCAGGGGGAGCGCTCGGTCGTCGCCGAGCCCCGCAGCGACATCGTGGTCGGGGCCCAGGGGCGACTCGCCGACCTCGCCGTCGACGTCATCGGCCGCATCCAGCTCACGTACGCGGGCGGCCGCTGGGACGAGTGGTACCTCCGCGACAACCGGGGGCGCGACCTCTGGCTCGTCGAGGACGAGCGACGCTACGCCCTCGAGTGGGCGATCGAGGCTCCGGCGGGCGTCACGCCCTCGCTCGGGATCGGCGACCGCGTGCAGCTCGACGACAGCGTCTACGAGGTCCGCGAGACGGGCCCGGGACGCGTCGAGGGCGGCGAAGGCCAGCTCCCGCGGAGCTTCCGTCCCGGCGAGGCCATCCGCTACGTGGACCTGGCCGAGATCGACGGCGATCGTCTGTTGCTCGTGGAGTTCGGCGACGACGGGCCCGAGGCCTTTGCCGGCCAGGCCCTGACCCCGGAGCAGGTCGTGTTCCCGCCCCGGCCCGACCGTGGACCGACGGGCGACGGGCCCGAAGCGAGCACCATCACCTGCGCCAACTGTGGCTCGGGCATCGTCTTGCCCCGGCAGGCCGACCGCGCGGTGCAGGCCACCTGTGCGAACTGCGACTCGGTGCTCGCCCTCGACGAAGCCGGGCGGGCCGTGGTGACCGGCACGGTGTCCAAGACCCGGATGCTCCTCGAGATCGGCGACCAGGGCACCGTCGACGGCATGAAGGCCGAGGTGATCGCCCGCATGAAGTGGCGGGACCCCGAGGGCTACGTCACCCAGGAGTTCCTCCTCTACTCCGAGGAGCACGGCTACATCTACCTCGAGCTCGACAACGGGCACCTGTGCTACTCGCGACCCGTCGAGAAGGGACCCTCGCTCGCCCACGTCCAGCACGCGTCCTACGGCACCACCGTGCCCCACGACGGACGGGACTACGCGATGCGGGCCGGTGGTCGCCAGCAGCTCACCTACGTCGACGGCGCGCTCCCCTATGCCTGCGAGGTCGGCAACGTGGTCGCGACCTACGACCTGGCCGACCCGCCGCACTACCTCTCGATCGAGGTCGAGCGACGCGAGCATGGCGCCGAGGTCGAGATCTTCGAGGGGGCCTGGCTGCCGCGCGACAAGGCCTCGGTCGACTTTGGCGACCGCCCGCTCGCCCAGTGGGACCAGCACACGGTCCACATCGCCCAGCCCAACCCCTGGATGGGCCGGGCTGGCTACGTCGTGGGGATCGCGCTCGTCGCGTTCCTCAACCTCCTCGTCGTGGTCGCGACGCTCGGGTCCCAGGGCGCGGAGCTGGCCCGGTTCACCATTCCCGCGAGCGCCACCAACGGGCAGTCGGTGCTCACGCCCCCGGTCGAGATCCGCGAGGACGCCGGGGAGGTACTCACCGTGGAGTACTCAGCCCCGCGGGTCGACAACAGCTGGGTCTGGATCGACCTCGACTGGGTCGATCCCCAGAACGACGAGCCGGTCGGCTACCTCGGTCGCGAGGTCGGCTACTACTCGGGGGTCGAGGGCGGCGAGTCCTGGTCCGAGGGCAGCCGGCGGTCCACGAAGTACCTCGCGGCGCCCCCGCCGGGCACCTACCAGCTCGAGGCGAGCCTCGAGTACGACCGACCGGTGAGCGTCGAGGTCGTGGTGAGCCAGGGCGCCTACCTCTCGCGGTGGCACCTCGGGGTCGCCGTGCTCTTCGGCATCGCCGCTGTCGTCATGATCGGAGCCTGGGTGAGCTTCGAAGCCAAGCGGAAGGAGGAAGCATGATCATCCTGCTCCGACAGTTCCTGGTGGTCGGCCTGGTCGGCGGGCTCGCGACAGGCGGCGCAGCCTACTTCGCCAGCTCGTCGTTCGGCATGGACAACGACCTGCGAAACCAGGTGAGCCTGCGACAGGCGACCCCCATGGCGGGCCGCATGATCATCGGAGGGGGCCTGCGCGGTGGAAAGTAGCCCGCGTCCGGGCGCCCGCGAGCTCGTCCTCCTCGCCTCGGTCTTCGGGGTCGCGATCGCCGGTCTGGTCTACGAGCTCGTGGCCGGCACGCTCACGACCTACCTCCTCGGCGGCTCGATCCTCGTCTTCTCGCTGGTCATCGGGTGGACCCTGTTCGCGATGGGCGTGGGCGCGTGGCTGGCCCAGTTCGTCGACGATCCACAGCTCGGGCGAGCCTTCGTGTGGGCCGAGCTCCTCGCCGCGGCGGTCGGGGGCACCTCGGGGCTCGCCATGTTCGCCGCCTACGCCACGCTCGACAGCGGCTATCCCCTCGTCGTGGCCGCCATTTGCGGGCTCGTGGGCATCGCGTCGGGCGCGGAGATCCCCCTCCTGCTGCGGATCTTCAAGCAGACGCTGACCGTCCGGCTCGCGGTGAGCCAGGTGCTCGCAGTGGACTACCTCGGAGCGCTGGTCGGCTCGGTCGCGTTCCCGCTCCTGCTCCTGCCGTGGCTCGGATCGGTCCGCGCCGCCGCGCTGTTCGGCTGTCTCAACGCGGTCGTGGCCCTCGTCGCCATCCGCGTGCTGCTGCGGGGGCAGCCGTCCGGCGGGCTCACCGCCGCGGGCGGAGGCCTGCTGCTGGCGCTGTTCGGGCTGCTCGTCACCGGCGGGGCCACCTCGACGTGGCTCGAAGACCAGCTCTACGAGTCCGACGTGCTGCTCGCCAAGGACACCCCTTACCAGCGGCTCGTGGTCACCCGCTGGCGCGACGACGTGCGGCTGTACCTCAACGGCCACCTCCAGTTCGCCACCATGGACGAGTACCGCTACCACGAGACCCTGGTGCACCCCGCCATGGCCGCGGTGCGTCGTCCGGGGCGCGTGCTCGTGCTCGGTGGCGGCGACGGCCTGGCCGTCCGGCGCGTCCTCGAGCACGAGGGCGTCACGCGGGTCGATCTGGTGGACCTCGACCCCGAGGTCACCGCGTTGTTCCGCGACCACGCAGCGCTTTCCGAGCTCAACGGGGGTGCGCTCTCCGATCCACGGGTCCACGCCCACGCCGCCGACGCCATCGCCTGGCTCGACGCGACGGATCAGGTCTTCGACGTGATCCTCGCCGACCTACCCGACCCCAACGATCCCCAGCTCGCCAGGCTCTACGCGCGCTCGACCTACCGACTCGTCCTCGGCCACCTCGCGCCGGGCGGGGCCTTCGTGACGCAGGCGACGAGCCCGTTCTACGCCCCCGAGGCGTTCTGGTGCATCGCCGCGACCATCGAGGCGGCGGTGGGCGATCTGCCCGAGGCGCGCGGCGTGCACACCGGGCACGTCCAGGTGCCGACCTTCGGGGAGTGGGGGTTCGTGCTCGTCACCACCCCCGACGTCGATCCGCGGGCGGTCCCGGTCCCCGCCGGCGCCCGCTTCCTCACCCCGGCCACCCTGCGGGCGATGTGGGACTTTCCCGCCGACATGGCCCGTCGCCCCGTCACGATCAACCGGCTCACCGAGCCCGTGCTCGCGACGTACTACCGCCGCGGGTGGGCCGCGCACCGCTGACCGTCGGAGGTTGACCGGTCGCTCCGGGCTCGGTACCGTCGGTCTCGCCGATGCGGCAGCCTCCGGTCCCCCGGGGGGTTGTGCTCCTGAGGAGGGGTAGATGCTCTGGCTGACCTTGATGGCTTGTGGATTCTTCGAAGCGGAGGCCCCCGAGGCCCCCGAAGCCGCGGTGGCCGAGGCCCCCGAGGCGGAGGTCGCAGTCGAGGCGGCGGTGGCCGAGGACGACGGCGACAGCAAGCTCGTGGTCGACCCCAAGGCCGGGCTGGGGCGCATCAACGGCGCCGCGCTGGCCGCAGAGGCCCCTCCCTCGGAGCCCCCTCCCTTCGATGCCGTGATCAGTCGGAAGGGCATCGGGTTCATCGGCCACGACACCACGCGCAAGCAGCTCGAGAGGAAGCTCGGCAAGGACGCGGTCCGCGAGCACAGCTTCGACCAGGGCGAGGGCATCATGATGCCCGGTCTCGAGATCCTGCCCGACACGCCCTGGACCCTGCGCCTGCAGACCGACGGCAAGACCATCGAGCGAATCGAGGTCGTGGGCGAAGGCTACCGGCTCGGCAACGGCCTGCACGTCGGGTCGGACTTCGCGGAGCTGAAGCGCTCGCTCGGAAACTTCGAGGTCTACGGCTGGGGCTGGGACATGGGCGGCACCGTCGTCTCCGAGCCGCCCAGCGACGAGGGCTACCAGCTCGCGGTCCGGACCGAGCCTGCCAAGCGCGCCCGGTGGTCCGCGAAGGCCCAGCAGGTGCTGCACGGCGGCGACCAGCGCTTCGCGTCGACCCACGAGGCGATGGACGAGCTCGATCCCCACGTCTCGGGAATCACGCTCGTGTGGCGCGACGGCAGGCGCTGAGCCTGGCGGGGCCGAGCGCTCCGAACGCTTCAGTCATCGGTCTCGAGATCGTCGCCCGAGAGCTGTCCGACCTTGTCGGTGAGTCCATCGAGGTGGCGGTCGAAGTCCTCGGGATCCACCACGAGCGCGGTGGCCGCCTCCTGCAGCAGCACGCCCTCGTCGTGGTGCAGATCGCCGTCGATCACCGCCATCTCGACGAACAGCGTGATCATCTCGAGCTTCTCCTCGTTCGAGAGCCGCGAGGGGAGGTCGCGGCGCGCGGCATCGAGCTCTGCGACGAAGCTCGCGGTGTAGGTGCCGTCGTCGTTCAGCAGTCCGCGTGACCGCAGGGCCTCGTCGGGACAGACCGATTCGAGCAGCGCCCGCTCGTCGGGCAGGAGCTTCGCGTCGGCTCTCGCGAGCTTGAGCAGGTGAAAGCGCAGGAAGACGAGCTTCGAGACGTCGACGTCGGACACGGTTCTCCTCCGGACCCACCGCCGCCAACTGTACTCGACCCGGTGCGCCTCGGGCGGCTACCTTGCCGCGGTGGAGGATTGGTGAAGCATCGCGTCACCCTGATCGAGGGAGATGGCATCGGGCCCGAGGTCACCGGCGCGGCCGCCCGGGTTCTCGAGGCGGCCGGCGCGCCGGTCGAGTGGGAGCGGGTGGTCGCCGGCGCCGGAGCGTTCGAGCAGTTCGGGAACCCCCTGCCCGACGATGTGCTCGCCAGTCTGCGGCGAAACCGCATCGGCCTGAAGGGACCGCTCGGCACGCCCAAGGGCGGCGGCTACCGGTCCGCCAACGTGCAGCTCCGCCAGAAGCTGCAGCTCTTCGTCGGCTGGCGGCCCGTGGCGAGCCTGCCCGGCGTGGCCTCACGCTACGACAACGTCGACCTGGTGGTTCTCCGAGAGAACACCGAGGGCCTTTACGCGGGCATCGAACACCAGGTTCGCGAGGACACCGTCGTGTCGCTGAAGCTGTCGTCGCGCGCGGCGGCGACGCGCATCGCCCGCTGGGCCTTCGAGTACGCGAGGAACCACGGGCGGCGCAAGATCACGGTCTGCCACAAGAAGACCGTGCTTCCGCTGGGAGACGGCGCCTTTCTCGACGCGTTCTTCGAGGTGGGCCGCGACTACCCGTTCCTCGTCCAGGAGGAAGCCCCGATCGACGAAGTGGCGATGGCGCTCGCCCAGGGCGGGGGCAACGGCTTCGACGTCCTGCTGCTCGAGAACCTCTACGGCGACATCTTCTCGGATCTCTGCGCGGGCCTCGTCGGCGGGCTCGGGGTGGTGCCCGGCGCCAACATCGGTCACGACGTGGCCTTGTTCGAAGCGGTGCACGGCACGGCGCCCGACATCGCGGGCCGCGGCATCGCGAACCCGCTCGCGGTGTTGCTGTCGGGGTGCCTCATGGTCGAGTGGATGGGCGCACACGCCGTGGGTCGCCGCGTGCGAAGCGCGATCGCCACCGTGCTTTCCGAGGGGCGCGTTCGCACCGGCGACCTCGGGGGCACCGCCACCACGGCCGAGTTCACGGCCGCCCTCATCGACGCGCTGGAGGCCGCATGACCCCCGTGACCGCCGTCCATGGCGACACGCCCGCCACCTTCCGCCGGGTGCAGCGTCTCGTCGACGCCTCGGGCGCCGAGATCGACTGGGACAATCCCTCACCCGAGGCCACCCACGCCGACATGCTGCGCAGCACCCGGCACACCAAGCTGGCCCTCGTGGGCTACCAGGCCTCGACCAACGGCGATCTCCCCCCCTCGGTGGTGATGCGCGACGAGCTCGGCATCCACGCCCAGCACCGACCCATCCGCCCAGTGCCCGGGGTGCCCGTTCGCCATCGCGACGTCGACCTGCTCGTCATCCGCGAGACGACCGAGGACGTCTACGCTCACCTCGAGCACGAGAGCATCCAGGGCGTGTTCGAGAGCCTCAAGGTGACCACCGCCCAGGCCTGCAGCCGCATCGCGCGGCACGCCTTCGAGGTCGCCCGCGCGACCGGTCGCCCCAAGGTGACGGTGGTTCACAAGGCCAACATCATGAAGCTGTCGGACGGCATGTTCCTCCGGGTGGCCCGGGAGGTCGCGGCCGAGTTCCCCGACATCGAGTGCGACGACGTCATCGTCGACGCCCTCTGCATGAAGCTCGTGATCGACCCGTCCCCGTTCGAGGTGCTCGTCTGCGGCAACCTGTTCGGCGACATCGTGGCCGACCTCTGTGCAGGCCTGGTCGGCGGCGCGTCCAACGCCCCCTCGATCAACTTCGGAGCCGACGTGACCCTGTTCACCGCCGGCCACGGGGACCCCCCGACGGTCGACGGCACCGAACGGGCCAACCCTCTGCCCGTGCTGCTGCCCGCCATCCACCTGCTCCGTCACCTCGGGTTCGACGGCGAGGCGGAGCGCCTGCACGACGCGACGGCGGCCACGCTCGAAGCGGGTCTTCCGATGGCGCTCGGCGGCGACGTGCCGTTCGACGCCTTCTGCGACGCGATCGAGCGGCGCCTCACCGCCTGATCACCCCGCGCCGAGCCACCATCCGGCGGCCAGGACCAGGGTCAGCGCGGTGAGCGTGATGCTCGTGACCACCGTGGCCACGAAGTCGCGGTGGGCGGCCAGCGCACGACGGACCGCCACCTGCCGACCACGCCGGGCATCGGCGACCGCGCGGAGGTAGCGCACCAGCTGGGCGCCCGCGACGAGGGCCCCCAAAGCCACCATCCCCTGGGCGAGCACCACCGCCCGTCCCAGGATGGGCTGCTCGGCGGAGAGCTGACCGGCGAAGACCACGGCAAGGAGCGTCCAGGCCACGGTGAGCACCGCGATTCCGACCACGACGACCTGCAGCGCACAGCCGGTGGTCGCGACGAGACGCAGGTCGGGGCCTTCGGTCGAGGTAGGAAGCACCACGGTCGGCGCCGGCTCGGGACGCGGAGCGACGTCGCGCATCACCGTGGGCGCGTTCGACCGGGGCGGGGGGGTCTCCTCGGGGTCCTCCGTGCTCACGGCTCGCCTCCGAGCTGCTCGGTGAACGTCTGGACGGCCCCGGCGGCGCCCGTGAACAGCGTCCCGCAGCCGACGAACGACACCACGACGAGCGTCCCGGCGAACACCAGCCAGAACCCGCGGACGAGCCGCAGCACGTCGTCGACCGAGCTGCGGCCCTCGAGCAGCTGGCCGATGGCCCGGGCCTGCCGGCCGAGCGACAGTGCCATGAGGCCGATCCCCACCATCAGCAGCAGCAGATCGACGAGGGCCACCAGCCGCGCGAGGTCCGACAAGCCCGTGGTGTCACTCGAGCGGCCCGCCTGGACGAGCAACAGCGTGCCCACGCCGAGCGAGAGCATCCACAGGGCGCCCGCGCCAGCCACCAGCCAAGGCTGGGAGCGGCCGAGCACCCGCCGAATCTCTGGGTCCCCATCCACGCGCGCAGTGTACACCGCCTCGGATCGGGGTACGACCCCAGCGTGCCGCCTGCTCGACCGAGGAGCCCATGCCCGAGACCCCAATGCCGAGGACGACCACACAGTGGGGGATCTGGGTCTGGGCGATCGGAGGGGTCGTGCTCATCCTGCTCCAGGCGGTGGGGCGCCTCACTCCCCGCGCCCTGTCGATCTTCGACGGGGAGCTGTCGGCCCTGCAGTGGCTACTCACCATCGGCTGGGTCGGCTTCATGGCCTACGGGGAGTCGTACCGAGGCTTCCACCTGAACTTCAATCCCCGGGTGGTGGTGCGCGCAGCGGGGATCGCGGACCGACCCACCCCGCTGCGCATCGGGCTGGCTCCACTCGTCGCGATGGGGCTGATCGACGCGACGCCCCGCCGCCTGCTGGTGAGTCGGCTCCTCGTCGGCGGCATCGTGGTCCTGGTGTTGCTCGTGCGCCTCCTGCCGGACCCCTGGCGAGGCATGGTCGACCTCGGGGTGGTCGTCGGGCTGCTGCTCGGCGTGGTCTCGCTCGTCGGCATGGCCGTGCAGGCCGCGAGCGGCTCTCCGCCCCAGGTGGCGGCCGAGTTTCCAGACCCCGCCTGACCTCGCTACGAAGAGGTCTCTCCACTGACCAGGAGCCCTCGTGGACGACCTCAAAGTTCATCACCGCGCTGGCGAGCGTGGCGCCTTCACCGTCGATCAGGGCTCCGAGGAGCTCGGGACGCTCACCTACCACAACCACGACCGCAAGCTCACCCTCATCGACACTGCGGTCTCGGACGACATCCGCGGCCAGGGCGCGGGGGCGGCGATGCTCCGCGCCGCCGTCGACTACGCGAAGGAGGCGGGGCTCACGGTGGAGGTCGAGTGTCCCTGGGCACGGGAGTACCTCTCCCGCCACCCCGAGCTGCTGAAGTAGCGCTCAGCGCGTGGTCCGCCGGGCGTCGACGAACGGTCCGGTGCCCTCGCGGTTCGGCACGAGGCCGCGCTGCTCGAGGTGCGCGTACATGAGCGTGCCTCCCACGACCATCATCGGCATGAGCAGGATGTTGATTCCGGGCAGCCACAGGAACACCGACGCCACGAGTCCGAAGCCGAGGCAAATGGCTCGGTTGGCCCTCACCACGCGGAGCTTGTGCGCATAGCCCAGCCGACGCCGCGACATGGCGCCGTCCATCATCTCGCGGGCGAGGAAGAAGGACGTGGCGAGAGTGGTGGCGACGACGGACAGCAGGTTGCCGAACCCGGGCACCAGGTGGAGGATCAGCAGCCCCACCATCACGAAGCCCCACAGCAGGAGCGACAGGGCGGAGTGGACCACGGACTGCAACAGGTCGGCGACCATGGTGCCGAGGTCGAACGGTTCGTCGAGCGGACCGAGCGTGAGCTGCTCGATGCGGTCCGAGAGCCCGTCGTTGAAGGGTACCGCGACGAGGTTCGCGAGGACGTAGGTGAACACCATGGTGACGGCGAACGCGACCACGTAGAAGAACCCGGACACGATCCAGAACCAGGACTTCTGGGCGAGGTTCGCGGTCGGGTCGAACTGCGACGCCATCATGAGCTGCACCAGCTGCACCGACCCGTACAGGGCCGCGACCAGCGCGACGAGCGACAAGAACATCGGCGCGATCAGGTACTTCCAGGTGCCCGGGTGGGTGAGCACGATCCGGAAGCCCTCGAGGGGGTATGAGAGTCCGGTGAAGAAGCGCCCCACGGCACCGCGCGCAGCCAGGTCCGGAGCAGGGTAAGGCATGCCTCCCGTTACGACCGCGGGCGGGTCTCGTCAAGACGCGGGACCGTCGATACAATCGGCCAGCAGCGGGGCGAACGACCAGACAGGAGAGACGAGATGCGGACCGTTTGGATGGCGACTTCCCTTCTCCTCGGCGCGTGTGGCACGCCCGACCTCGACGCCCTCGAGTCGGAGGCGACCCCGAGCAAGCGCTCGGAGATTCGTCCGGCCACCTACGAGGACGGCAACGCCATCCTCATCTTCGGCGGCAACGACGGGCTGGTGGTCAACCAGATCCCTCGGGCCCGCTACCTCGACGACACCTGGCTGTTCGAGCCCGGGGTGGGCTGGACCGAGATCGACAGCGAGCAGCACCCGTCGGCCCGTGCGCGCTACGCCATGGCCATCGACGAGGACGGCGGCCGGGCCCTCCTGTTCGGCGGTCGCTGGCGTCGAGACGGCGAGCAGGGCGACTACACGCTCTACAACGACCTGTGGCAGTTCGACTTCGACTCCCGCGAGTGGACCCTCCTCAACGACGGCCGCGGCGGCCCTTCGCCGCGGTACTACTCGCAGGGCGCCTACGACCAGGACTCCGGGCTGTTCTACGTCTGGGGCGGCAACACGAACTCCGACCCCCTGATCTTCAACATCACCCAGCAGCTCTGGGCGTGGGACGGCGAGACCTGGGATCGCATCGAGACCAGCGGCGACCGGCCCTCCCGCCGCAGCTTCCTCGGCAGCCTCCACGACACGCTCCGCAATCGCCTGGTGATCTTCGGCGGCCAGCAGGGCGACTTCGTGAGCTTCGCCTTCAACGACACCTATGCGCTCGACCTGAACACCGGCGTGTGGACGGAGCTCGACCCCGGCACCTCGTTCTCGCCGACCACCCGCATGCACGCGCAGATGTCCTACGACGCGCAGCGCGACCGCTACCTCCTGTTCGGCGGTCACACCGACTTCGGCGACCAGAACGACCTGTGGTCGATGGACCCCGAGGTCGGGACCTGGGGCGAGGTCTACTTCGCCGACGTTCTGAACAACGAGACCGTGCGCTTCGGCTGCCTCGGCAACGACAGCGAGGTCCCCGCCGAGTACGTCACGCAGGACCTCTCCGCCCCCGAGCGTCGCCACAACGCCATGACCACCATCATGCACGACAGCCTCTGGGTGTTCGGCGGGATCCACGCCGAGTGCAGCGACCATCTCGACGACACCTGGCGCTACGACCTCGCCACCGACACCTGGGTCGAGCTGATCGAGGCGACGGCCGGCGAGTCCTGTCTGCGTCGTCAGGATGACTGCCAGTGTCTGTGCATCTGATCGGCCTGCTGCTCCTCGGCTGCACGAGCGACGATTCCCCCGAGGTGGTCCTCGATCCGGGCATCGAGCTCGGCACCGGCGTCGACGAGTTCGTCCCCCTCGAGGACGGCGACGAGATGGCCGTGATCCTCGGCCCGCAGGGCGGCTACCACCTCGACGGGAGCCTGCGCGTGCAGGGCATCGACCCTGGCAACGAGGACGATCTCGGCGATCCGAGAAACCCGCTCACCGTCTTCGAGGCGGTGGTCGACGACGGGACGGTCGTGTCGGGGCTCGCGGGCGCCACGTCGGTCGAGTACCGACAGGGCATCAAGGCGAGCGAAACGCCCGGGGTCTACGAGATGGTCGGCCGGAGGATCCTCCTCGACATCCAGGACGACTCGGAGCTCCAGGGTCGCACGCTGACCGTCTCCGTCACCGTCGAGGACGTCGATGGAGTGGTGCTCACCGACGAGCGCGACGTGGTCGCCGTCGCCGGCCGGTACAACGACTGACTCCGGAAGGAGCCGCCCGCGGACCCGCCACGGGGTAGACTTCTTCGGTGTCCGCCATCTCCCCCCGCATGGACCTCCGGTCCTACCGCATCATGGAGCTCCTCGGCCGAGGGGGGTTCGGCAAGGTGTACCGGGCCCGCCTCGAGGGCCCCGCGGGGTTCGTGAAGGACGTTGCGATCAAGCTGCTCACCGATCGCAACCCGACCCCCCAGGTCCTCCAGCGGTTCCGAGACGAGTCGCGGATTCTCGGACTGGTTCGCGATCGGGCAGTGATCACGGTCGAGCCCCCGCTCAAGCTCGGCGGCTACTGGGCCATCGTGATGGAGTACGTGCCGGGGGCGAGCTGTCGCGCGCTCGTCCGGCACCGCGGTCCCTTCCCGCCCAAGGTCGCCCTCGAGGTGGTTCAAGAGGTGGCGCGGGCGCTCGATCACCTCTTCCACCAGCGTGGACCCCACGACCGGCCGCTCCAGCTCATCCACCGCGACATCAAGCCAGGCAACATCCAGCTCACGCGGTCGGGTGAGGTCAAGCTGCTCGACTTCGGGGTAGCCCGGGCGCGGTTCGCGGCTCGCGAGGCCCACACCACGCACGCCATCCAGGGCACCTACGGCTACATCGCGCCGGAGCGCCTCCAGGGCATCGAGACTCCTGCCGCCGACGTGTTCTCGCTCGGCATGGTGCTCTACAAGCTGATTACGGGGGGCCCCACCGATCGCCAGGTGATGGAGGAGGCCCGAGACCGCACGCGTGGCGCCGAACGGGCCGCGCTCGACCTCGCGGTGCGCATGTCGAACACCGACCCGCTCGAGCGCCCCACGCTGCGCGAGGTGGAGTCGCTGGCCGCCGATCTCGCCCGCCGCATGGAGGGGCCCACCCTTCGTCAGTGGGCCGAGAACCACGTCCCGCACCGCATCGGCTCGAGTGACGACCCGCTGTGCGGCCAGATCCTGGCCACGAGCGAGCCGCCGCTCGAGCCCGACGTCGGCATCGCCACCCGTCGCACGCGGAACACCGCGCTGCTCGCCACGCTCACCGCGGTGAACCTGCTGCTGCTTCTCTGTGCGGTCGCAGTGGTCGGCATGCTCGCCTCGGCCGCGTGGGTCGAGGCGTCGGACGGCCCCGCGTCGTGGACGGGGCTGCTCCGTCGGACCGACGCCACCAGCCTCTGGACCTTCGAGTCCGTTCCCACCGGGGCGGAGCTCACCATCGACGGCCAGACGCTCGGAGAGACCCCGCTCGAGGTCGAGCTCCCGGTCGGCCATCACCAGGTCACGATGACCCACGACGACATCACCTCGACGACCACGGTCGAGGTGCTCGCGGGCACCCCCGGTTCGCTCGAGTGGAACCCCGAGACCGACGCCTGGCACGTCCCGGACTGACCTGACGGCCGGGACGTCGCGCTCACGGCGCAGCGAGCCACCTTCCGAGCTTGGCGCTGTACGACTGCCAACCCTGGTCGATCATCTCCCGCTCGGCCGGACCGACCTGCCGCACGACGCGGCCCGGCAGACCGACCACGAACGAGCCGGGAGGAACGATCCGTCCCGGCGGGATCAGGGAGCCCGCGGCCACGAAGCTCCCGCGCCCCACGACCACGTTGTCCATGATGGTCGCCCCCATGCCGATCAGACACTCGTCCTCGATGCGGCAGCCGTGGAGGATCACGCGGTGTCCGACCGTCACGCGGTCGCCCACGATGGTCTCCGAGAGATCCGTCGTGTCGTGGCAGACCGTCCCGTCCTGGATGTTGGAGTCTCTACCTACGCGAATCGGCCCCATGTCACCGCGCAACACCGCCGTCGGCCACACGCTGGCGCCCGTCGCGAGGTGAACGTCTCCGATCAGCACGGCGGAGTCGTGAGCCCACGCCCCCGCGTCGAGCCGCGGCGAGAGTCCTTCGAACGCTTGTATCATCCACTCCTCCCAGCACCCGGACACGAGGGATACCCAGCGCCCATGCTCATCATCACGCTCTTGTACACTTCGTCGCCGGCGTTGGCTGGCGAGCGTCTCGACACCGTGGTTCGCCCTGTGGCCCAGGCCATCGATCTTCGGATCGACCCGGCCAAGACGACGTTCGATGGTCGGACCACCATCACCTTCACCGTACCGAGCCGCGAGAAGGTCGAGACCGTGCCGCTGCACGGCGAAGGCCTGACCATCCGGGACGCCTCGCTCGCCCGGGTGGCCGGCTGGCGGCGGCACCGCGACTTCTCCGTCGAGGTGACCACACGAGAGCCCGACCGTCTCGTCGTGACCCCCGAGATCGCTCTGCGCGCCGGCACCTACGAGCTCACGTTCGACTACGAGGGCCCGCTCCACGAGCAGAGCTACGGGCTGTACCGGTTCGACCACGATGGCCGGCCCTACGTGATCAGCCAGCTCGAGGCCGACGAGGCCCGCACCGCCTGGCCGTGCTTCGACGAGCCGTCGTACAAGATCCCTTGGACGCTGTCGATCGAGCATCCTCCCGACACCGTCGCCATCAGCAACTCCCCCATCGTGCGGACCCGGCCGGCCGGAAACAACCGCGTCGAGCAGTACGCGACCACGCCGCCCATGCCGAGCTACGCGGTGGCCGTCGCGGTGGGCCCCTATGCCGCCACGCCGGTGGCCGGCATGAAGGTCCCGTCCAAGGTGTGGACGTCGCGGGGCCAGGAGGCCCTGGCGCCCAGCGCGGCTCGGGACCTTCCCGCGGTCGTGGGCTGGCTCGAGGGCTGGTTCGGCGAGCCCTACCCCTACGAGAAGCTCGACCTGATCGCCACCCCCAAGTTCAGCTACGGCGCGATGGAGAACCCGGGCGCCATCGTCTACACCGAGGGTCTGTTCTTCACCGAGGCGACGGCCACTCCCTCTCGCGAGCAGCGGCTCGTCGAGGTGACCGCCCACGAGGTCGCCCACATGTGGTTCGGCAACCTGGTGACGCTGGCGTGGTGGGACGACCTTTGGCTCAACGAGTCGTTCGCGAGCTTCATGGGCGTTCACGTCCTCGACGCGCTCCGCCCCGACGCGCGCCAGGACGTCGCGCGGGTGGGTCGCCTCACCGGCATGCTGTCGATGGACGGAGGCCCCACCGCGCGGCCCGTGCGCACCGAGGTGAACGGCTCGGCCGTGTTCGAGACCACGAACTTCGCGGCCTACGGCAAGGGCGAAGCTCTGCTCGACATGCTCGAGCAGTGGCTCGGCGAGGAGAAGTTCCGCAACGGCATCCGGACCTACATCGCGCGCCATCGCTGGGGGAACGCCACGTTCCAGGACCTCGTGGAGGCGCTCGAGGACGTGAGCGGGGAGCCCGTGCAGAACATGCTCTCGGGCTACCTCGATCGGCCAGGCGCGCCGCGGGTCGCGGTGACCACGTCGGGGGACGAGGGCATCACGCTCACCCAGTCACGCTTCCGCCGGCTCGGCGTCGAGCTTCCCGACGCCCTGTGGGACGTCCCTCTCCGCCTGCGGGTCGGTCGGGAAGACGGCACCACCGAGGTCGTGCGCGTCCGGCTCTCCGGGGAGTCCGAGACCGTGTCGCTCGGCGACGACGTCGCCTGGGTGCACCCCGCCGCGGATGGCCTCGGCTACTGGGTCTGGACCCTCGACGAGCCCGCGATGGGCCGCCTCCTCGACGCCCGCGACGCCCTCTCGCCCGCCGAGCGTCGATCGATCTGGAGCTCGCTGTCGCTGGGGCTCGCGTCGGGCGAGCTCGAAGCGGCCGACGTGCTGCGAGCAGCGGAGACGTTCGCCGAAGAACCCGATCCCTCGATCCGGAGGGCGATCCTCGGAGCCACCGACATGACGGGGACCATCGAGCAGCTCGACGACGAGGAGCTGCTCGAGCGCTGGCACGCGTGGCAGCGCAGGCAGTGGCGACCCTGGCTCGAGGCGCTCGGCGAGCGCAGTGAAGACGAGTCGTCCGAGATGCGGGAGCTGCGCGAGCGGCTGCTGGGGCTCCTCTCGGAGGCGGGTGACGAGGCCGTCCGCAAGGAGCTGACCGCCCTCGGCCACCAGGGGCTCGAGGATCCGTCGAGCGTGCCCTACGACCTGCTCGACGAGGCGCTGGGTGTCCTCGCCGAGGATGGGGACCTGGCCTTGTACGACAAGCTCGTCGCGATGGCGGACGCGACCACCGAGCTCACCCTGCAGCGCAAGTTTCTCGGGGCGGCGGCGAGCATTCCCGACGGGGAGGTGCGAACCCGCGTGCTCGCGCGCGCCCTCGCCCCCGAGACCACGGCCGGTGAGTTGTTCACGCTCGTCCGGGGGGTTCGGTGGAGCGGCAAGGCAGACACGAAGGACCTGATCGTCGACTGGACGATGGAGCACTACGACGCCATCGCCGAGAAACTCCCGCCGCAGGGACGCATGAACCTGGCCCGGACCGGCCGAGGCTGCGACCTCGAGCGCTTCGAGCGCACGGTGGCGTTCTTCACCGACGACCGCCGGAACGTCGAAGGCACCGAGCGCGCCCTCGCCGAGACCCGCGCGGGGGTCGAGCAGTGCCTGCGCCGGGTCGAGGCGCGGGAGCCCAGCCTGCGCGCCTTCCTCACCCCCGAGACCGCGAACCGGTAGGCTCAGTCGACCCTGGTGAGGTCGTCGTGGTGTTCGACGAGGAACTCGAACGCCGCGAGGAGCCCGCCGCGGGACATCCGCATCAGCTCGGCGGAGGGATGGGCGAGGGCCATGTCGAAGAGGGCGGACGCCGCGGTGCCGTGCAAGAGCGGGCCGCTGACGTGGTCGGCCACGGCCAACAGCGCACGCGATCGCGGCGCAGCGTAGAGCAGCTCCTCACCCTCGCGTGACACGACGTGGTGGCGCTCCACCAGCTCCACCGCGTCGAGCGGGAGCTTCCACCGCCGCAGGCACTCGCCGCCCAGCATCGCGTGGTCGAACCCGAACACGTCCTGCTCGGCGTCGAGGAACGACGGACTCTCGGTCCCGTACTTCTGGATCAGCTCCCGCATGGTGTCGGGCTCGAGCGACAGCATGATCTGCAGCCCCAGATCGTGCAGCAACCCGGCCACGAACATGGCGTCACCGGCAATCCCGCGGGCGTAGCGGGCGAACACGCGGCAGGTCCAGCCCGTGACCAGGCCGTGCTGCCAGAGCACCTCGCCTTCGGGGTGGCTGCCCCGGCTCACCGAGGCGATGGCGAGCGCGATGGAGATGTCGCGCGTGCCCGTGAATCCGAGCATCTGGAGGGCCCTCCGCAGGGTCCCGATGCGGATCTGCCTCGCGTAGAGCGGCGAGTTGGCGACCTTGAGGATCCGACCGGCGAGCACGGTGTCGTACTCCACCGCCTTCTCGAGATCGTCGAGCGTCGCGTCCGGGCTCCTCGAGAGCTCGAGGATGCGCGTCGCTGCGGCGGGAAAGACCCCGAGTCGGTCCACCCGGTCGAGGCAGTCGTTGAGTTCGTGGTTGGCCACCAGCACGTGTCGACCTCCTGCGGTCACGCCCGTCGAGGGAATCGGCCGCAGGACGAGGAGCTGAACCGCTATCGGAAGCACGACCAGGGGCCGTGGGGCTGCTCGTCGAAGTGTCGCTGCTGCAGATCGAAGCCCGGGTCCCCGGGCCACGGCGCCGGGTGGCGGACCACGAACCTCGCCCGACTCGACGCGCTCTTGCCGTCGATGGTCCAGCGCGGGTTGGGGAGGATGCCCGACAAGCGCCCCGCCTCGGCCAGGGTGAGCTCGCGAGCGCGCTTGCCGAAGTGGTACCTCGCTCCCGCCTCGAGCCCGAACACCGCAGGACCCGTCTCGGCGACGTTCACGTACAGCTCGAGGATGCGCCGCTTCGAGAGCACCGTCTCGAGCCACAGCGCGTACCAGGCCTCGAGACCTTTCCGGAACCACGAGCGTTGCTGCCAGAGGAACACGTTCTTCGCGACCTGCTGGGTGATCGTGGAGGCGCCCCGGGACTGCCCCGTGGTGGCGACCTGGCAGATCGAGCCCCAGTCGAAGCCTCCGTGGAGGAAGAACTTGGCGTCTTCGGAGGCGACGAAGGCCCGGGGGCCGTGCTCTCCAAGTCGCCGCAGCGAGCGGACGCGTCGCTTCGGGAACCGCCCCTGATCGAGCCCCTGCTCCACCATGGTGATCGTCCATGGCGGCGTCACGAGCCCCACCACGGCCACCTGGAGAATCGAGCTCGCGACCACCGCGCCGATCGCCAGGGCGGAGGCGACGAGCCACCGCCGGCGGAGCACGCTGCCCACCTCGGCGAGCACGCGGCCCACCTGCCACGTCCAGCTCGGAAGCGTCATGCGCCTCGCTATAACAGCGTGAGCACGATGATCATGAGGGTCCAGGCGAGGAGCAGCCCGGCCACGAGGGCGCCGTCGGCCCGGGTCACCGCTGCGCTCGCGGCCGGCGCCGGGGCGGCCGGCACCAACCGGGGAGGAACCTCCCGAGGGGGCGGAGGGGCTCGCAGCCAGCGGTCGAGCGCCGCCACGAAGTCGTCGACCCCGGCCTCCTCCTGCGCCGGACCGATGCGCCGTCCCCGCGGGCCCTGCGGAGTGAGGGCCCACTCGGCGAGCCGGGCGCCGCCACCGAGCGTCCGCTCCCAGACGACGTAGCGGACCGGGGGGGCGTCGGGACCCGCGGCCGGCCTGGCCCGGCCCGAGCGGATGGCGACCGCGACGAAGTGGGCTTCCCGCACCTGCAGCGCGAGCGGAAGCTGGACGATCGCGACGGTGTACCCCGCGACCGAGCGTTCTCCCAGATACGCGAGCCCCACGAGGCCCATCTGATCGCATCCCGGACCGTACCCGATCGCGTCGTGCGGCTGGGGCTCGATGCCGAGGGATCGGCACGTCACCTTCCAGTGCAGCCGAAGCAGCGCCTTTCCGTCCCGACGCAGCGCCTCGGTCAGGGTGGCGGCATCCTGGGCCGCCAACATCGGCAGGGTCCGGTGGGCGAAGACGTAGTGGAACGTACGGGGAGCATCCATCGCTTCGAGAGAAGCAGCATCCACGAGCACCTCGGCGAGGAGCCACACATAGGCCCCGGCCCCCACGAACGCGAGTCCTCTGCAACCTTTCTGAGTCGCCTCGCAAGAGGGAATCCGACGGACCCGTGGAGGGTAGACTGACCCCCCAACCCGGAGCCCCCCATGACCAACGCCGTCCGCGCTCTCGCGATGCTGCCCCTCGCCGCCTGCGGTCTCAACGTCTTTCCCGTTCAGGACGACATCGAGCTCGGGGCCCAGCTTCGCGACGAGATCAACTCCGACCCCGAGAGCTTCCCCGTCGTGGCGCGCATGGACGCCCCCGAGGCCTACGACGAGCTCGAGCGCATGCTCGACGTGGTGCTCGACAGCGAGGACATCCAGTACCGGGACGAGTTCGCCTGGGAGATCTACCTGATCGACGACGACAAGACGCTCAACGCCTTCGCGGGCCCCGGCGGGTACATCTGGATCTACACCGGCATCATGCGGTACCTGAAGGTCGAGGATCACTTCGTGGGCGTGCTCGGCCACGAGGCTGCCCACGCCGACCTCCGCCACAGCACCGAGCAGCTGACCCAGACGCTCGGGATCGACCTCCTCCTCGACGTGGTGCTCGGCAACGACCGCGGCGCCATCTCGCAGGTCACCGAGGGACTGCTGAGCCTCCGGTTCAGCCGCAGCGACGAGGCTCAGGCCGACGAGTTCTCCGTTCGCTACCTCTGTGACAGCGAGTACGCCGCCGACGGTGCGGCGGGCTTCTTCCGGCAGATCCAGGAGGACGGCGGAGTCGGGATCCCCGAGTTCCTCTCCTCGCACCCGAGCCCCGACAACCGCGTCGAGGACATCACGGCCCAGGCCCAGGAGCTCGGCTGCCCGACCGACCTGGCCGCTGAGGCCGACTGGCAGGCCGTTCTCGCCACGCTTCCCTGACGGGCCGACACCCGGCCGTCACGTGGGTGGGGCGCTAATCCACTGTGGAGCCAACGCGAGTCCGTCTGGAACTTTTTCTGTCAGGCCTCGGCCACCATCGGCCATCGAGCTCGGCTTTTCCGACGATCCGCCCGCCCCCGGCCTGGGGGGCAGCCTGTGGACAACTGTGTGGACAACCTGGGGGAACTCTCGGGACCGTGACCGGCGCGTCACGGGACGCCCGTGGTGACCGGGTTCTCCCGACACGCATCCACCGATGGGCAGAGCGCGGCGACCGAGGCGACGGGACCGTGGTTGCCGGGCACGACGTGGACGAGCGCCTGGAGGGGTCCGGCCGCGAGATCGGCGGGCCCGGTGAGCGGCACCGACCCACCCTCCAGCTCGAGCCGGCCTTCTCCGAAACGGGCCCGCACGGACCACGGCTGGAACGTGGTCAGCGTGCCCTCCACCACCACCCAGCGGTGAAGTTGTTCCCCGAAGGCGCTGGCGTCGGTGACGTGGGGAATCCGTCCGTCACCCTCGCTCTCGTCGTCATCGAGCTCCAGGGTCGCCTCGACGATCTGCAGGCTGGCGATTCGCGCATCAGCGGGCGGAGAGCCTGTCGCGACGACCCGCCGACCCACGAAGCGGCGATGCTCGGGACGAGCCGGATTCGCGACCACGGTGGCGCGACCCTTCGCATCGATCACCAGGCCCGGACGGTGCCCGTCGGAGCCTGGGGCCCACGCTTCGACGTAGGTGCCGCGCTGCTCGATTACGGTGGGGCCGTCGGGCTCCCCACCCCGGAGGCTGCGCTCCGGGGGGGCAATGTCGACCCCGAGCATCCAGTGGACCTGGGGCCGCGCGGTCGTGACCAGGCCGGTTCGCGCGTCGGCGATCGCGTCGAAGTCCAGCGGCAGCAGCTTCTCGACGCTCTTCAGCGCGAGCTCGTCGTCGTCGTTGAGCCCTCTCGGGGAGACCGCCGGCGGGGACGTCGCGAGCAGCGCACCTCCGGTGAACAGCACGTCCCGCCACCACCAGGTGACGCTACCGGCGGTGTGTCCCGGGGTGGGCACCGCGACGAAGGTCTCGCCGGCGATCGTCACCGTCTCGTCGGGCCCGACGAGTCGAAGATCGGAACGCACCATCGCTTCGGCGGCGTAGAGTCGAGACATCCAGCCGCCGGGCTCGACCTCGGCCGCGAGCAGCGGGGCTTCGTCGGCCGAGAGGTACACCGGCACCTCCGGGAAGGCCTCGAGACCCCGAGTCTGATCGCCGTGGGCGTGGGTGAGCAGGACGGCGACGACCTTGCGGCTCCCCTTGCGGAGCTCGGCGGAGACACGCCTGGCCGAAGGTTCGCTGCCCGCATCGACGAGAACCACCTCGTCGGGGTTCTCGGTCGGCACCACCCAGCTGTAGCTGCGCCCCGCCTGGACGCCGACGACGTCGTGAGGCCCGCGAACCAAGCGTCCCTGGGGCGAGGGCAGGCTCCACCAGACCTGGGCCGCGAACGACAAAGCGACGAGCCCGAGAGCGAGCAGACCGAACATCAGCAGGCTCACGAGCGCACGAATCCTGAACAAGACGGCCCCCGGGGAGGCGGGCACGTATCCCGATCCGCCGTCCCTCGTGGGATACGCTGCCCCGGTGCGTCCTCTTCCCGAGCCGCTGCGCGCCCGGCTCCTCCACGAGGAGGAGGGCTCGGTGTGCCTGGTGGTGGAGGATGACCGAGGTGCCGTGCGGCTGGCGGTCGGTGCGGGAGGGCTCGCGGTCGGGGCGCTGGCCGCCGGGTTCGTGCTGGCCGGGTCCGCACTTCCCGGGCTCGTCGCCACGGCCAGTCTTCTCCTGGCGGTGCTCGTCGTGAGCCCCGCTCGGGGCCGCCGCAGCGCTCGGCTGACGCTCGAGGGGACCGGCTTCAGGGTCGACGACGGACCGCTCCGTCCCTGGCCCCCGTCGGATGCGATCGTCCTCGACGGGCCCTGGCTCGAGCTCGGCGAGGTCCGCCTTCCCCTTCACGGCGAGGAACCACGGTTCCGTGAGGCGCTTCTCGCTCTGGCCCAGTCGGTGTCCGGACACGAGGCGTCAGCGGATCAGGTGCTCCCAGAACGCCCACGTCGGTAGGCCGATCAGCGGGCCGAGCCACGCCAGCGCGATCCCGCCGACCGTCGCTACGCTCACCAGCAACACCACCGCCCACAGCGGGGTCACGCGCTCGGGTGGATCCGTCGCCCGCCCGGGAGCGAGCCCGACCGCGAGGGCCGGTCGGCCAGGCACCGTGACGGCATCAGGATCGTCTGCCCACACGTCGGGGACGGTCGGTCGCTCCGAGAGCGCGGCCGGACGCGGCCAGGTGGGGTCTTCGGGCAAAGGATTCAGCAGCCCCTTCGGGGCCTCGATGCGACCCCGGGTCGCGGGCCGCGTGCCCAGGAGTCGTGGACCGTCCGACGGGGCATCCCCGACCTCCCAGGCCGCGAGCGCCTCGTCGGGGACCGGTCCTCCGTGGTGCTCGAGCCAGCCCGACAGAGCCTCGGCAACCGCGATGCAGTCACGAGGTCGGTCCGCCGGCCGGGTCTCGAGACAGGCGAGCACGATCGCCTCGAGGTCCGACGGCAGGTCTTCCCGAACCAGGCTCGGCGGCGCGAGCCGGTCAGTCCGCTCGGGATCCACGTCGTGGCCTGGCCAGGCGTGCTGGCCGGTGACGAGCGCGTACAACACCACGCCGAGCGCGAACACGTCGGATCGGGGGGTCGGTTCGCCACCGGCGAGCAGCTCTGGCGCATGGTAGCGGGAGCCCGACGGGGTGCCGAAGTCGATCACCCGCGCAAACCCCTGCGGCGCCAACACCACCCGATCTGGTGACAGGCCGCCGTGAACCACGGCGAGTGGCTGACCCTGCTCGTCCTCCGCGAGGTAGGCCTCGGCGAGCGCATCGGCCGTGTCGAAGCCGAGCCGGGCCACCATCCGGAGATCGAGCGAGCGTCCCCACCCCTTCTCGGTCTGGAGCTGGTGCAGGGTGGGCCCGGGTCCCCAGGCGTGCACCGCGTAGGGCACGCTGGTCCCGATGGCCACCTCGAGGACCCGCGGAAGCCCCCGATGGCGGAACCGACGCCCGATGCGTCCCCGCCGCACGAACTCGGCCACCCTGGTGGGGTCGGGATGGTGGTCGGACGCGAGCACGTGCAGCTCGACGGGTACGGGGGACCTCCCCTCGACGGCGGAGTCGCGCTCGCACTGGTAGACGTGGGCGAGCGCGGTGTCACGCAGCCAGCGAAGCACCTGATACCGGCCGACCCGAACGGACTCCCGTAGCTGGCCGCTCGAATCGCGCAGGCCCTCTGGCCGGGCCAGTCGCGCGGAACCTCGCTCAAAAGGTCGCGATGACGACACCGGACCTCCTCCTCGCCCCGCTGGCATGAGATGGTACCACCGCGACCGGGATGTCTGACCGGTCGAGAAATCGGAGCCTCTCGTGTCCGCTACGCTCGGCGATCGATCGCTGTTTCCCACGCTCGCCCCTCGGGTCTACCTCAACCACGCCGCGGTGAGCCCGCTGTCGACCCCCGTGGTGGACGCGGCTCGCCGAGCCCTCGACGACTTCGCGGCCGAGGGGATTGGCGCGGTCGGTCGGTGGATGCGTGCCCGAGAGGCACTCCGGGAGGATCTCGCTTCGCTGCTCGACGTCGCACCGGCCGACCTCGGCTTTCCTCCCGGGACCACCCGAGGCATCGTCGACATCGCCCTCGCCCTGGATTGGCGAGAAGGCGACGTGGTCATCGTGTTCGAGGGAGAGTTCCCGAGCAACGTGACCCCGTGGATGGCTGCCGCCGAGCGCTTCGGCGCGCGCGTGGTGCGGCTGCCCCTCGAGGGGTTTGGCGACGGCAGCGGCGACGGACCCGCGCGCGTCGCAGATGCCCTGAAGGCGCACCGCGTCAGGCTCGTCGCGGTGAGCGCGGTCCAGTTCGCGACGGGACTCCGCATGCCGCTCGGAGCGCTGGGGCAGCTCGCCCACGCCCACGGCGCCGAGCTGTTCGTCGACGGCGTGCAGGCGCTGGGCGCCCTCCCCGTCGACTTGACCCACGTCGACTACGTCGTCGCCGG
>CAZZLC010000040.1:30918-58191 GCA_964655065.1 uncultured Enterobacteriaceae bacterium
AGGCGCTGGGCGCCCTCCCCGTCGACTTGACCCACGTCGACTACGTCGTCGCCGGCACGCACAAGTGGTGGATGAGCGTGGACGGGCTGGCCGTCGCCTACGCGGCGCCCGAAGCGCGCGAGCGCCTCCGTCCGCTCACCGCCGGTTGGCTGTCCGTCGAGGACCCGCTCGTTTTCCTCTTCGAGGGCTCGGGGCACCTCCGCTATGACCGCGCCGTACGAACCTCGCTGGACTGGATGGAGGGCGGCGTACAGACCACCGCGGCGTTCGCAGGACTGCACGCCTCGGTTCAGCTGATCGCCCAGCTGGGCCTCCCCACCATCGCAGAGCACCTCCAGCAGATCCACGATGCCCTCGAGCCTGGGCTGCTGGACCTCGGCTTCACCTCGGCCCGGGCTCCCGATCCGAGCGCGCGGTCGGGGACCCTCTCGGTACGACCGCCCGACGACGTCGACTCGAAGGCCCTCGCCGTGGCGCTGGGTGAGCGGGGCATCAGCGTGTCCACCCCCGACGGGTGGCTGCGCCTCTCGCCCCACTGGCCCAACGGTCTGCACGAGGTCGACGCGGTGACCGAGGCCACGCGCGAGGCTCTGGCTGCTGTCAGAGCGACACGGTGACCACGAGACCGGGCAGGCACATCTCGTTGTCGGTTCCCCAGCCGGGCAACACCGGCTCGTCGTCATCGGTCGTGTCGTAGAAGCACTCGGTGACCAGGGTGTCCTCGACGGTGAAGGGGATGGGCTGCTCGTAGAAGTAGATGCGCTGCCACTCGAAGTCCCAGTTGGGGACCTCGGCCACGCACGTCGAGGTGCCGTCCCCGCGCTCGAAGTCGACCGTCATGCGACGACCGCGCTCGTGCATGTGCGGCAGGATTCCGATGATCTCCAGAGGGATGTTGATCATCCGGCTCACCGGGAGCTCCGTCCGCACCCGGGCGTTCGGTTGGCCGGGCGGGATCTCGGAGACGTCGGCGTCGCCACTGAGGAAGAGGTCCGGCAGAACCACGTAGGCCTCGCGCTCGACCGACTCGTCGAGGCGAAGCGCGATCTCGGTACGGTCGGTCTGACCGCGGGTCGCGGGGTCGACGAGGTTGTAGTGGACCTGGAACACCATGGTGGTGTCGGCGCCCACCCGGAGTCCCGTGTTCCCAGGGTACTCCACCGCCCCTTGGCCGGGAGCCCAGGAGATCACCTCGCCGTCGTGTGCGACACGGTTCCCGGCGCCCGAGAAGCAGGGCCAGCCGTCGCGGCCGTCGTCCGACAGGTCGGCGATCACCTCGGCGTTGGTGAGCTGAACGCCGCGGGCGCGGGCCGACAGGTCCACCGGCATGCCGATGACGTGGTGCACGATGGCCTCGTTGCCGGGGAACACCTCGTAGCCCGTGAGGAAGCGGTCTCCGTCGATGGGCAGGTCGACCGCGAAGCAGCGGTACTCGTCGAACTCGGCGTTGGCCCCGCCCACGATCTCGGGAAGGAACTCGGGGGTCTCGACCCGCACGGTGTCGCCCTCGAGTCCAGGAAGCGGCTGTTCGGAGAACGTGAAGCCGTCGCCCTCGGGCGCCCCCGCCTCGGCCCAGTCGGCGATGGTGGCGAGCTCCTCGTCGGTGAGCCACTGGCTGTCCACGAACTCGCCGCAGCTGCCGTCCCCCACCACGAGGAACGGAGGCATCGACCGCGCGGCGGTGGCCGCTGCCGACGCCGTGGCCCACTGGGCCGCATCGGCGTAGGTGTCGAGCGCGAAGGGCGCGATTCCGCCCTCCTGGTGGCACGCGACGCAGCGGGCCTGGTAGATGGGCCCAATGTCGGCGAAAGTAGGCGACCCTACTTCACTCTCGGCCCCGCAGGCCATTGCCAGGATGGCCAGGATCGTCACTCGCATCGGTGTTCCCTCCGGTCCGGCTCGACACCGGAGGGCCACCATAGCGCCCCTCGTGGTTCATCGTCCCGCGATCAGCCGCCGTACCCGCGCTGCGGCGCGCCGCGAGACGCGGGCGCGCTGGCCGTCCAGCAACACCAGCGTCTGCCGGTCGAAGCTCCGGATGTGGTGCCGGTTGACGAGCTCGCCGCGGTGCGTGCGGACGAAGCCAACGGCACCGAGCCGCTCCTCCAGCGCGGTCAGGCTCTCGTCGAGCAGGACCTCCCGCCCGTCGACTTGCGCGGCGACATACTTGTCGACCGCGTACAGCCGCGAGACCTCGCGCGGGTCGAGCACCACGAGCGTCCCGTTCTGGCGAGCGGTGAGCCGCGGCACCTCGGGAGCGGCTGGTGCAGCCGCGGATGGGCGTCGCGCGGCGCGGTCCAGGGCCACCACGGCGAGGGTCACGAGTGACGTCACCACGAGCGCGATGCGCAGCACCGACCCGTAGACCTGACCCACCGGATGGTCGCGGATGGCCGCCCAGAACAGGCTCGCGGGCAGGCTGCCCACCGCCGATCCGACGAGGATGGCCACGACGTGGACCACCAGTCCGCCGAGCCGGCCCCGAGGCACCCCGAAGCGCGGGACCACCGAGAAGTAGAGGCCCAACATGGTCGGGGTCACCCCGATGGTCACGAGCAAGCTGATCAGGGCAAACTCGGGGGACCAGGCGATGATCCCGAGCGCGAGTGGCACCACCACCACGATCCCCAGGTAGTGGAGGACGGGGCGCTGCTCGGTGATCGGGCTCCACAGGCTCATCGTGCTCACTGGCGAGCCAGCACCCAGCTCGCGTGGGGGGCGCCGCGGACATCGACCGCGAACGTCCACTCATCCTCGCTGACACGGGTGACGATGTCCATCAACCCTGCCTCGATGGATGTCCAACGGGTCTCGTCCCCGTCGAGGGCCGACAGGGTCAGCTCGTGTTCCTGCACGAACCCGCCAGGTAGCTCGCCGCGCTCGGTGAGCCGCCAGCCCTCGGGCGTCGACGCGAAGTCGAGCACGATGCGCAGACCCATCTGCTCGATGGACGTGCGCACCCCGTCGGGCGTGCGCTCCCCCACCATCGCGAACGGCATGGACCCAATCGGCGTCTCGGCGGCTCCAAACCACGTGCCCTCGAGCTGCGTGACCCAGTCCGCGACGCCGTCGTCGATGGCCGGTCCCGCGCCGGTCTCCTCGCCACCCGAAGACCCCTCGGCACAGGCAACGGCCAGCATTCCCACCAGTGCAAACGGTCGCATCAGACCTCCTGGGGACAACGGTTGCGCGACGACCCTGTCATGACCAGGGTTGTCCGACGAGCGGTCGCCCCGCACCGACGAGCGGCAACCTTCTTGGAGTAGGCTCTGCGGACACCCCCCGCAGGGAGCCTACGATGACCGTGCTGTTTCTGACTGTTCTGACGACGACGGGCCTCGCTCAGGACGACGACCGCGAGACCACGTCGGAAGCGAGCGACGACGACTACGCGATCGATCTGTCCCAGGGCACCTGGACCGTCGGCGGCGCGGCGACCGCCAACATGGCCTTCATCGACGAGAACCCGGACGTCTACCTCATCATCTCGCCGCAGATCGGCGCGATGGTCGTCGACCGTTTGCTCGTCAGCGTCGACATGGACCTGCTCGTCGACGAGGTCGAGGGCTTCGACGCTGGCGTCGGCCTCGGCGTCGACTACTTCTTCCCCGGCGCGTGGATCGCTCCCTACGTGGGGGCCGGGGTCGGCTACGGCACGCGCCAGCTCCACGACGCGCCCAGCCCCTACTCCTTTCCGGATCTCAACGTCGTGTCGATTACGGGACGACTCGGCATCTTGATGCCGGCCAGCAAGACCATCGGCATCGACCTTGGCGTCGAGATCAACGGCAACTTCGGCTTCGGCGACGAGAACCAGACCTGGGCCACGGTGCCCATCGGCTTCACGGGCGTCCGGGCCTTCTTCAACTGACCTCGCGTCCGTGCGAAGATGCGGGCGTCCGAGGCCCCAGCGGGTCACTCGCATTCCGCCAGACGCAGGAGTCGTCCTTGCTGATCGTTCGTTGGCCCACCGTGTGGGGCCCCGCGCTCGTGTGCGTCACGCTCGCCGGTTGCAGCCTGTTCGAGAGCCCTCCGCCGGAGCCCACCACGGTCGAGATTCGCGGCTCGTCGACGCTGGGGGCCCGGCTCGTGCCGCGACTCGCCGCCCGCTGGCTCGACAAGACGTACGCCTTCGCCGATGCGAACGCGCTCGAGAAGGGCGTTCGCTGGTGCGTGCAGGGAACCCCCGAGACCGGCGTGCTCACCGAGATCTGCGTCACCTACGAGAGCTCGGGGAAGGGCCTCGAGTGCTTGAAGGACGACTCTTGCGACATCGGGATGTACTCGGGACCCTGGGAGGCGGTGCGCGAAGCGAACCCGGGGATCGAGGGTCACGTCGTGGGCTCCGACGCGATCATGATCGTGACCGGGAGCTCGGGCTCCGAGCTCGACGACGCCATCGCGCTGCCCACGCTCGCGCGCTGGTACGACGGCCAGGACGTCCCCGAGGGTCTGCGGGTCCTCCGCCGGGCCGAGTCGGGATCGGGAACCTCGGCCGCGTTCCGGGACCTGCTCGGCATCGAGGAGCTCGTGGGCAGCGGTGCCGACGCCACGGTTCCCGCCGACCAGTTCGCCGAGGTCTCGAGCCAGGGTGGGTCGTACGTCTACTACGTGTCTGCCCAGGAGCAGCTCGGTCAAGGCGGGTTCCGCTTCCTCGAGGTCAAGGCGGACGACGACTCGCCTTCGTACGAGCCGTCCGTCTACAACATCGACCACGGCTACCCGCTCACCCGTCCACTGAACCTCCTCACCCGGGAGGGCACGTCGGGTCCGGCTGCCGACTTCGTCGAGTGGGCGATGTCGGCCAGCGCACGGCCCGTGTTCGAGCCGCTCTTCATGGCCCACGCCACGAGCCCCGACGTCGAGGCGGCACCGATCACCGCGACCTGTCCGTCGTCACCCGTCACCGAAGACGTCCTGGGCAGCCGGGTCGGCACGGTCTATTTCGGTCATGGCGAGACGAAGCCCCGCAACGACTGGCAGCTCGGGCCGATCCTCCGCGCGAGCATCGCCGCCGCCCAGCGCCTCGGCAAGGACCTCGCGGTGGTCGGGTACACCGACGACAGCGAGCTGACGCTCGAGCAGGAGTGCGCGCTCGCCCGTGAGCGCGCGGAGCTGGTCCATCTCGTGCTCGAGGGCGAGCTCAAGTACATGCTCCCCGAGTCGAACCCGCCCGCCCTGCGCCCCGTGATCGTGGGCGGTCCCACGAAGGCCTGGGGTCGCGAGCGCGCGGACAACCAGACTACGGTGATTGTGGCTGTCGATCGCACCGAGCCTCCCGGAGACCTCCCGTGACCTTGTTGTTCTCGGTCCTTGCTTGCTCGTCCCGAGTGAGTCCCACCCCCCCGAACGCCGAGACCCCGTCGAGCGACGACCTCCGACCGTCGGTCGAGCAGCGCGACCCGAACGCGAGTGGTCAAGAGCCTGCCTTCGAGGGCCAGACCCGGGCCCCGCAGCCGCGGGGACCGAGCCGGTTCTCCATCGAGCCCGTGGTCGACGGACTGGGCCTGCCCTGGGCGATCGAGTTCCTGCCCGACGGGCAGCTGCTCGTGACCGAGCGTCCGCAGGCCACGCTGCGCACCGTGGCGCCAGACGGCACGCTCGGCCCCCCGATCACCGGGCTGCCCGAGATTGTCGTCCGCAACCAGGGCGGCATCCTCGACGTGGCCTTGCCGCCCGACTTCGCCGAGAGTCGCATGGTGTACGTCTCGTACTCGGAGCCCCGAGGCGGGGACGACAACGGCACCTCGGTCCTCCGGGGCCGGCTCGACGAGCGTGCCACCGCGCTCACCGACGTCGAGGTGATCTTCCGCCAGCAGCCGGCCCGCGACTCGGGACATCACTTCGGGTCCCGGCTCGTCTTCGGCAAGGACGGCAACCTCTTCGTCACCCTCGGTGAGCGGGGTAACGCCTCCGAGCTCGCGCAGGACCCGTCCAACCACATCGGCGCGGTCGTGCGCATCCGGCCCGACGGCTCGGTGCCCGAGGACAACCCGTTCGTGGGAGATGCGACCGGTGCCGACGAGGTCTGGTCCTACGGTCACCGCAACCTGCAGTCCGCCACGCTCGACCTCGGCGGCCGGCTGTGGACGGTGGAGCACGGCCCCAAGGGGGGCGACGAGCTCAACCGGCCCGAGCCCGGCAAGAACTACGGCTGGCCCGTCATCACCTACGGCGAGAACTACAACGGTAGTCCGGTCGGCGACGGCATCACGGCTCGCGAAGGGCTCGAGCAGCCCGTCTACTACTGGGACCCCGTCATCGCGCCGTCCGGGATGGACGTCTACTCGGGCTCGGCGTTCCCGAACTGGGAGGGCGACCTGCTCGTCGGGGGGCTGAAGGCCGAGGCCGTGGTTCGCCTCACCCTTCGCGACGACCGCGTGTACACCGAAGAGTGGCTCGACATCGGCGGCCGGGCCCGCGACGTGAAGGTCGGTCCCGACGGCTACGTCTACGTCGCGATCGACAACGGCGGTCAGATCGTCCGGCTCGTGCCCTCCGACTCCTGATCTGGAGGCTCCCTTGGACGAGTCGCAGCTCGTTCTCGACGCCATCCACGACCGCCTCGCCCGGGAGCCGGTGGACGTGGTCTCCCCGGTGACCCGCGAGGGCGACGTGGTGTCGCTGCTCGCGGGCAAGGTGGAGCTCCGCGTGCGGATTCAGCACGACGACGGAGCTCATCCGGCCATCGCACACGCCCACGTCCTGGCGACGATCGGTGACCAGGAGCCCCTGGATGCCTGCGTCGTCGCCGTTCATCCCGACCGAGCCCAGGGGCTCGCCGGCGTGGGTGCCACCTTCTGCGATCTCGTGGCGGGTCCGATCCTCTCCCTGGTCCACCAGCGCCCGGTCCTCGGCTCGCTCCACTTCGACGAGACCGACGCGCATGGCGTGCCTGGCCAGCACGGGTTCGTCGGGCCCTCCATGGTCCGGGGGCTCCCCGACGGCGCCTCCGACCCGTTCGTGGGCGTACCGGTGTTCGACTACGCCGACGCGCTGGCCCCACCTCGCCTCGTCCACCTCGCGAAGGTGGTCTTCGACGTTCGGGACGACCGGCACATTCGCCGCACCCTGGAGGTCGACGGGCACGCCGCGTCGCACACCGATCCATTGTGGGCCCCCGAGCACACTGCGCCCGCCAACATCGTGGGCCTCCGCTTCGCGGTGTTCCACCCGGGCGGCCGGGCATCGCCGGGCACCGTCCGGCAGCAGCGCGCCCTCGACGAGGCCATCGATGCGTTCGTCGAGCACTTCGCGGCGACCCGGGATCGCGACGAAGCCGCGGCGAGGCTTGCCTCCTCGGGCGTCGACGCCCGCCTCGTCCACGAGATCCGACTCCTCGTGCCGGCGGCGTTCGCGCGACTCGTGTTCGAGGATCGGCTGCCTCTGTCCTCGACGTTCACGCGGGTGCGGGCCGACGGCTGGACCGACGAGGACCTGCCCTTCATGGCCGAGCGCCCCTTCGCCCGGGGCAAGATCCTCGGGGCTCGACGCATCGAGCGCGAGGGCACCGCGCTGGCCCAGGAGATCGCCCTCGCCTCGTCGGAGGTGGCGGCGATCGACCACGCCCTGAAGCAGGGCACCGCCCTCGAGGACCTCCGCCCGCTCGCCCCGCTCGTGCCCGACCCGGACGTGCCGGTCGAGGTGCTCGAGCGCGTCGCCCGCTCGCTGTACGGGAGCTGACTCAAGCCCGCGGCTCGCCGACCGATCCGAGCACGGGTCGGCGCCCTGCCCACAGCTCTCGGCCCCTCGAGGTGACGCGTTGGCCACCCTCTCCCTGTGCCTGATCGCAAAGAACGAGGAGGCCTTCCTCCCGGGTTGTCTGCAGAGCGTCGCGGGTGTCGTCGACCAGATCGTCGTCGCCGACACCGGGAGCACCGACGGGACGGTGGCCATCGCCGAGGCCGCGGGCGCGCAGGTCGTCCACCACGTCTGGACCGACGACTTCAGCGCGGCTCGCAACGCCGCCCTCGGTGCAGCGACCGGGGACTGGGTGCTCGTGCTCGACGCGGACGAACGGCTCGTCGGGGGGGACGCGCTCCGGCGCGCCCTCGAGGGTGCGCCCGACGTCTCGATGATCCGCCTTCACAACGCAGCCTCGCTGGACGCGCCCGCTCACCGCGTGCTCGACGGAACGGCCCGCCTTGGCGAGCCCATCGACCTGCCGCGCGTGTTTCGACGGACGCCCGACCTCCGCTGGGAGGGCCGCATCCACGAAGAGCCGCGCACCTGGCTCCTGCGCGGCCGGCGCATCGGCCACCTCGACGACGTGGCGATCGTCCATCTCGGCTGCGTGCCCTCCGTCCTCGCCGGCCGAGGCAAGAGCGACCGCAACATTCGCCTGCTCGAGGCGCGCTGCGCCGAGGCCCCCGACGACGTCGTGGCCTGGAGCTACCTCGCCGGCGAGTACCTGGACGACGGGCGCCTGGACGAGGCGCGGTCCGCGCTCGACTCGGGCTGGGGTGCCGCCGCGCGGCTCCCGCCGGGACACGGGCTGTCCCTCGTGCCGTTGATCACCCTGCGTGCCACTCGCCAGCTCGCGGAGGGCCAGGCCGAGGCGGCGCTCGAGACGGTGCGGACCCACCCGAAGGACCACCCCAACCTGTGGTTTCTCGAGGCCGTCGCGTTGTCGCGGCTGGCCCCCTCGCGCGACGACGGGTCCGCGCTGCGGGATCACGCGCTGCGCCTCCTCGACCGGTGCCTCGCGTGGGACGGGCGCTCGCTGACCAAGACCATCCCCGGGGTCGGCACCTACGGCACGCGGACGCTGCGTGGGGAGCTGCTCGTCGCCGAGGGCCGCCTCGACGAGGCAGGCCGCGCCTTCGAGTCGGCGTGCAGCGATCACCCCGACCCGCGTCAGCCGCAGCTCGGACGCATCGAGGTCGCCATCCGCCAGGGCCGGGCCGCTGGGGCGCTGAGCGCCCTCGAGCCGCTGCTGGACGACACTCGCCCCGATGCCTGGATCCTCGCCGCGCTGGCTTCGCGGGAGCTCGACCAACCGCGCGAGCTCGTCGCGCTGACGAGCCGGGCCGAGCAGCTCGCGAGCCGGGGCTGCTGGGCGGCTCATCGGGCAGCCGACCTCGCCGAGCTGCGCTGCGAGGCCGCGCTCTATGGCGGACGCTTCGTGCCCGGTCCGGGCGAGATCGGGCGACTCGCCGCCCTCACCTTCCGCGTACCCGATCGGGCTCCGCCCGTGCCCGCGGCCCGAGCCGGTCGGGTCGCCCTCGGCCTCCTCGAGCGAGGTCGAGCAGACGCCCTAGAGGCCTGGCTCGAGCCTCGCGGCGACGCGCGGGTCCCCGGGCTGCGGGCCCTCGTGGAGGCCACGCTCGGGGCGAACGGCGTCTCCCTGGACGACGATGGCGAGCCCGACTTCGTCTTCGTCGGAGGGTGCAGCGCCGGTAGGGCGCTCCTTCGCGCCCGGCTCGCCGCGCACCCTCGGTTCCACACTGGCCCCACGGTCGAGATCGTGGCGCCGCTGATGGCTCGTGTCGCCACGTGGAAGCGGACGCTCGGCCCCGAGCTCGCCGAGGCCGGCGTCGACGAACCGCTGCTCGATGCCGCGGCCCGCAGCTTCTTGGAGACCTTCCTCAGGGGCCAGGTTCCCCACGGTCTGCGTCGGGTCGAGGAGATCCCTCACGATCTCGTCGCCGCCCTCGGCCGGCTGTTCCCCCGCGCACGGTTCCTCCAGCTGACCGGCGGAGGGTCGGCCATGCTCCCAGGGGCCGGGGTGTCGGGCCGGTTCCTCGAGATCCGCCAGGGGGCGCTCGCGGATCGCCCCGAAGACGAGCTGCGACGCGTGCTCGCCTTTCTCGGCGAGGCATGGAACGACGCGGTGCTGCTCCCCGTCGCCGACCACGCGATTTTCACGTGACGGCAGAGGCTCGCAGATGGCATGCTAGACGTCCTGCGACGGGCTTGTCGAGCCCGTGACGACGTCCCCGGAGCCGTGAACCATGCGTACGTCTGCCATCCTCGCCGCCTTCCCCTTCGTGCTGCTGTCGTGCGGCGGTGGAACCGAGCCGCGGGAGTGCAAAGAGGAGGAGGAGCTCTTCGCCTTCGTGGATCGTGACGGCGACGGCTTCGGCGTCGAGCCCATTGGATACACCTGCACCCTCGGCGAGGGCCAGGCGCTCAACTCGCTCGACTGCAACGACGAAGATGCCTCGGTGTCCCCGGACAGCCCCGAGATCTGCGACGGCCTCGACAACAACTGCGATGGCCGGCCCGACGAGGGGTTGGCCAACACGATCTACTTCCTCGACGCCGATGGCGACGGCTTCGGTGACCCCGACTCGGAGATCATCACCTGCGAGGATCCCGGGGAGGGCTACGTCCGCGACTCCAACGACTGCGACGACGAGGATGACCAGAGGTTCCCCGGCAACGTCGAGATCTGCAACAACTTCATCGACGAGGACTGCACCGGGGTCGCCGACGACATCATCGAGATTTGTGACGACGACATCGACAACGACTGCGACGGTCTGTTGAACTGCGACGACGACGACTGCAACCGCAGCGAGGCGTGCCTGCAGGACTGCGCCGACCAGTCCTTGCCCTACACCGAGACCGTCTCGGCGAACGGCAGCTTCAACGGCATGACCGACGACTACCAGCTGTGGAGCAACGGCTGCATCAACAACGGCGTCAACGGCGTCGACATCGCGCTGCAGTGGGCGCCGCCCGTCAACGGGCAGTACCGCATCTGGGTTCCCGACTTCCAGAACTTCCCGCTCTCCATTGCCGTCTACCGCGATGGCTGCGCCGACAACGAGTTCGACGACTGTGACCAGTCGCGACTCGGCAACGAGGAGGTCGAGGTCTTCGTGAACGGCACGGTCGGCGAGGTCTGGATCATCCTCGTCGACAGCGCGGGCGTCGCGACCAACTGGGAGATCGAGATCGAGCGCACCAACTGAGGTCTCCTCGAGTCGATGCCCCTCCCCGGTGACGGAACGGAGCCCGGCCGGATCCGGGCGCTGCTGGCCCGAACGGCCGAGATCGACGGTCCTGCACGGCTGTTCGAGCCCCGTAGCGGTGTCGACGAGCCGGGGCTGTTGGACCGCCGTGACCCCCGGCAGGCCGCTCTCCTCGACCAGCTCCTCGGGAGCCTGCTCGAGGAGACGCCGCGCGCCAGCAATCAGCCCCGCCGGGTGATCTTGACGGAGCGGGGAGTTCGCTTCCTCGTCCGGCACCATCCGCCCGCCGAGCGGCCGGCTCTGGTCGAGCGGGCATCGGCGCTTTATCAAGAGAGGCTGCTCCGCGCGTGGAGGGCGCTGGCGTCGTCTGGCGAAGCGGAGCTGTTGCAGCGCAGTGTGGGGCGCCTCTACGGCGACCTGTTCGACTCGAGGGAGGGCAAAGATGCAGCGTTCGAGCTCACGAAGGCCAAGGAGCTGGTGCTCTCCTGGAACCGTGCCGACGACCCCGAGGTTCGCGCCGGCCTCGCTCGTGCCATGATGGCACTCGGGCTTCGCCCCATCGGCGAGGTAGGCGAGCCCGTGGCCTTCTCGGGTCGGCTCCACGTCTCCGGGGAGAGTCTCTTCAAGGGCGACCCCGCCGAAGTCGTGGCCCCCGGTTGGCTCGTGGCGGACGCCTCGGGTGACCGCATCCTCCAGAAGGCTCAAGTCAAACTCCGCGGACGACCATGAACATTCCCCCGAGTCTGTGCATCGATCTCGGTGCCTCCTTCACGAAGATCGCCTTCCGCAGCACCCCTGATGCGACCTCCCGCCTGCTGCAGGACGCGGACCTGCCCGACGACCACCACTTCTGCATCCCCACCGTGGCCGCTCGCAACGTGGACACCAACGAGTGGGTGTTCGGGATCGAGGCCATGGACCTCGAGTCGGGTCCGCGGGTGCAGGTGTACCAGAACTGGAAGGCCCAGCTCTTCGATCCCACTCGCAGCGTCGCCTTCGACGTGCTCGACGACACCGACGCCGAGACGCGCGAGGTCCTGCTCGCCGGCGACCCCGCCCTGCGCGCCCTGGATGTCTGTACCCGCTTCCTCGGGTGGCTCTATGGCGAGCAGATCCCCTCGATGCTCGAGGGCTCGGGCATCTCCAGTGAGATCTCGGACGTCGAGTCCCAGCTGTGCATCCCCGACTTCGTGGTCGACGATTCCCTGGCCATGCGGCTCGAGAACGCGATGCAGAAGATCGGGTACCGGAGCACCAACCGGTTCACCCTGTCCGAGCCCAAGGCGAACCTGATTGGCGTGCTCACCGAGGGAGCGAACGCGCTCACCCGCACGGGGCGACCCAACCCGGCGGTCATGTTCGGCGACACCGCCGTGCTCGAGCAGCTCGGCATCCCGGGCCAGGCGGTGCTCCTCGTCGACGTCGGGGCCTACACCACGGACTTCGCGCTCGCCGGGTTCACCCAGGACCCCGAAGCCGGGATCACCCAGGATCCGTCCGAGTCGATGCCGCACGGGATTCGCAAGCTCGACGACTGGCTGCTGTCGGGCGCCCCCACCGTCGACCGCGAGCGCGTCGAGTCGAGCGCGGCCGAGCGGGAGCACTTCCACGCCACGATCCACGGGGGCATCGCGGGGCCTCGACCCGAGGAGTACGGACTGACCCAGCCCGTGGTCGACGAGACCGTCGATCGGTTCACGCGGGACATCCTCGACGCGCTCGCGACGTTCCTCGGCACCCACGAGCCGGCGGGACTCGTCGCGGCTGTGCTGACGGGGGGCGGGGCCAACGTGCGGGGCATTGCCAACCGGCTCGCACGGGCGCTGTACGAGCGGGAGATTGCGACCCTGCACGCTCCCAAGGACACCGACGCACCGTTGGACCGTGTCATGTACGGCCTGCGACCCGAGCTCGTGCGTGGGGCGAGCGCGATCGGCGGGGCGTCGATTCTGTATCGGTCCTGAAGGATCCGCCGAGTCGGATCGATGACGAACTCGGGGTAACGGCCCCCGGCATCGACTGAGGCTAATGGGGCGGTCGGGCCGCAGGCCCCCGGAGCCGTATGGACCGCGTCCGGCACTACTACGCCACGTTCGACGAGTGGGGCCGACTCGAGCGGCCCGCCGGACAGCTCGAGTTCCTGCGGGCCATGGAGCTCGTCGAGGAGTTCGTGCCCTCGGACCATCGGGTGCTCGATCTGGGTGGCGGACCCGGGCGCTACACGCTGGCGCTCGCGAAGCGCGGTCACCAGGTCACCCTGGCCGATCTGTCGGGAGAGCAGCTGGTCGAGGCGCGCGATCGACTGGCCGCCGCGGGGCTGCGCGCTGCCGAGATTCGTCAGGCCGACGCGCGCGACCTCTCGGCCTGGCCCGACGACACATTCGACACGGTTCTCGCGTTCGGACCGTTCTACCACTTGACGGAGCCCGAGGGCCGTTCACGGGCGGCAGCCGAGGTCAAGCGGGTGCTGCGCCCAGGCGGGCGACTCCTCGCGGCGGTGATTCCCCGATTGTCCGGGGCGCGTGGCGCCATCGAGCGGGCGACGGGGAAGTCGTCGCAGGTGGGGGTGAAGGCGCTGCCGCGGCTGCTCGCCACCGGGGTGTTCGCGAACGAGACCGACTCGGGCTTTCAGGACGGGTGGTATCCGACACAGTCGGAGGTCCGTTCGCTGTTCGGCGGGGCTGACTTCACCGAGGTGGCGTTCGTGTCACTTCGGGGCCTCGGGGCCGGTCAGGAGCAGGCGCTGCTGGACCTGCGGTACCATCGACCCGACCTCTTCGAGTCAGCGATGACGGCGATTCGAGAGACGGCTCGGGAAGCTTCGGTGGTGGACGTCGGCGGCCACGCAGTCTGGGTGGGCGACGGCTGACGACGCCTCGATCCGTCACCGGGCCCGACACCGATGTCGCGGTCCGACGCCCCTGGCGGACTGGTCGATGGTCGTCGGCGCCTCGCGAAGTCGACGAGGCGGCTGGCACGTCACGTGCATGGAGCGCGTGCGGAGGAGCCAGCCATGCGAACCGTCTCTGTCCTCGCCGCCGTCCCCGTCCTTCTGCTCGCGGGTTGCCACCGGACCTGCGGCACCTGGGCCCCAATCTGGCTCCAGGCCGACTGCGGGGTTCTACCCGTCACCGAGGAGGTCACGGGTCCAGGATGCGCCCTGATGGTCGAGGTATCCGTCGACGGAGCGAGCTCCGCCAGTGCCTCGGCCGACGCCGAGGTGGCCCTCGCGGCGTCGGTCACCAACGTGGTCGGGCGGGATGTGACGTTCACGGTGTTCGAGCCGTGTCCCGACGGCCTCGTGACGTTCGGTGGGCTCGGAGACGGCTACGATTACTACGGGAGCTGCCTCGCCGGCGCCTGCCAGGGCTCCGGCGAGCCCGTGTCCCACACCCTCGCCCCTGGCGAGGCGATGGACGTGTCGGCCACGCTGCTGACGGCCGGAGATGCGTGCAACGCCCCTGTGGACGCCGGTGACTACGAGATCTTCGGCAGCCTCCCGCTCACGGACGGACCCCAGCCGACGGTGTGCGAGAGGCCAGCCACGCTCACCGTCGAGTAGCCTCGGGCGGCGGGCTTCACGGCGCGGGCCGCCGATCCGCCCGTTCCAGGACGGCATACCGCAGGGCATCCTCGATCACGACGTACCGCTTGCGCAAGCGCCGCTCGAGCCCCGGGAATCGTGTCGTCGTGTCCACGCCGTGCACCCAGGGGCGCACGGGCTTGGCGACGACCACGAAGTCCGGCCGCGCCCCATCGAACCGAGCCAGAAAGTCGCGGCGCAGCCTCCGGATGTAGCGGCTCGAGACGTGGTGGTAGAAGTGGAACGCGTAGACGTACTTCGTCGCGAGCTCCACCTCGGCGAGCAGCATCCCGTGCGTGATCCCATCGCCTGCCCAACCCACGCCCTGCACGGTGTCTCCGTCGTCGACGTGCTCCTTCAGGATGGCTGCGATGGCGTCGGGACGTCCCCGCAACGGGGGTCGAGCCAGTTGGAAGTAGTGGTTCTCCTCGAGACCCTCGTCGCCTCGAAGGAGCAGGTAGAGCAGCCCCAGCGCGGCCACCCGAGGAAGCCCCCTCCTCACCAGGCCCGAACCCTCGGGCTGCGGCAGCAGGAGCGCGGGGTACGCGGCCATCATCCAGAAGCTCATCGGAAACCAGTGGTACTTCCAGAACTGTCCAGAGAACGCCGGGTAGATGGTGAACACCAGCAGCATCCCGCCGAACAGCAGGAGGATGCGTTGCTGGGCCCGGGTCAGCGCCGCCGCGAACACCCCCCAGGCGAGCGAGACCCAGGCCGCCTCCCAGAGCACGGGTTGGCCGCCGAGCCGCTGCAGGCCCCGGAGCAGGAACGCCGGTCGCTCGTCGGGCAGGACGGCGACGTGGCGGCCGCTGAGCGACCCGTAGTACGGCAGGTACCGGATGGAATGGCGGAAGTCGTCGACGATCCCCATGGCGAGCATCCACCCGAACGCGACGAGCAGGGGCAGGGCGACGCCCGCCGTGCCCGCGGCGAGGCCGAGCAGCAGCTTGCGACGGGGCTCCTCCGGCTCCTGGCCGGCTTCGGACGCGAGATAGGCCACCAGCGGCAGCAGACCGACCAGCGCGTGGGGCTTGATGGTCGCCGCGACGCCGAACGCGAGCCCGGCGAGCAACGAGCGACGCACGATCGGCCAGGTCGACGTCGCGGCGGCGACCCCGAGCGCGATCACCACCACGAGCAGGAACTCGCGCTGGAGCGTCATGTACTGGCCGTACGACAGGTAGCAGAGCGCGACGAGGCTGCCCGCGAGCACCGCGGCCGGTCGCGAGAGGCGCCACCACATCGCCGCCGTCGCGCCGCTCATCGTGGCCACGAGCAACCCGTCGGCCATCCGGATGCCGAGCCCGCCGTAGCCGAACACCTTGCCGATCGTGAAGAAGGCCAGGTAGGTCCCCGGCATGTTCATGTCGAAGAGGTCCCGGTAGGGCACGAAGCCGTGCTCGTCCATCAGGTAGGCCTGGTACAGCAGGATCGGCGCGTCGAGCTCGACCCGCCAGGACATCGACGAGTACAGCACGGCCACGAGAAAGACGGCGGCGATGCCGGCCACAATCCAGTTCACGGTGCGCACGAGAACGGATAACCGGGTGCCATGCCAGCCCTCCTCTCCGTCTTCGTCAGCATCGCGGCGGCCCAGTCGCCTGACTACCTCCACTTCGAGAGCGGTCCGGTACGACCGGTCGCGCTGTCGCCCGACGGCGACACGCTGTTCGTCACCAACGTGACCGACGGCCACCTCGAGGTCTACGACGTCGTCGACACCGGCCTCGTGTGGCGGGGGTCGGTGCCCGTGGGGCTCGAGCCCGTCACGGTGGCCGCCCGGACCGACGACGAGGTCTGGGTCGTGAACCACGTCTCCGACAGCATCTCCGTCGTGGACGTACCCCGTCTCGCGGTGACGCGGACCCTGCTCGTGGGCGACGAACCGCGGGACCTCGTGTTCGCGGCCGGCCGAGCCTTCGTGACCACCGCCCACCGAGGTCAGCACCGGGTCCACCCCTCGATCGCGGGCGTCCCTGGGGCGGGCGACCCCGAGCTCACCACGCCAGGGGTCGGTCGAGCCGACGTCTGGGTGTTCGACGCCACCAACCCCGGTCCCGGCCCCGGAGGCCGTCCCCTCCGCATCGTCGAGCTCTTCGGCGATACCCCGCGGCCCCTCGCCGTCTCCCCCGATGGCGGCACCGTCTACGTGGGCATCCACCACTCGGGCAACCAGACGACCACGGTGCCCGAAGGAGCCGTGTGCAACGGTTTCGACGCCGATGCGACCTGCTTCGTGGGTGGCGAGGCCATGCCCGGGGGCAACCCTGGCCCGAGCACCAACGTCGACGGGGAGCCTGCCCCCGAGGTCGGACTCATCGTGAAGTACGACGCCGCGAGCGACGCCTGGCTCGACGAGCTCGGGCGGGACTGGTCGCCGGCGGTGCGTTTCGATCTGCCCGACTACGACGTCTTCTCGCTCGATGCGACCACGCTGACCGAGAACGCGGCGCCCGTCTCCGGGGTGGGCACCACCCTCTTCGGCATCGCCGTGAACCCCGTCTCTGGCGCGCTCTACGTCACCAACACCGAGGCTCGCAACGAGGTGCGCTTCGAGGGTCCGGGGTCGTTCGGCGGCACCACCGTCCAGGGCCGGCTCGCGCTGGCGCGAGTGACCGTGATCGACGGAGGCGCGGCCACGCCGGTCCACCTCAACCCGCACATCGACTACGAGGCTCTCCCCGCCCCTCCCGGGACCGCCGATCACAGCCTCGCGACCCCGCTGCAGGCCGTGGTCTCGGCCGACGGCAGCACGCTGTACGTCGCCGCGTTCGGCTCGAGGCGCATCGGCGTGGTCGCCACCGCCGACCTCGTCGCCGGCACCTATGACCCCACCACCGCGTCGGCAGGCCACCTCGAGCTGTCGGGCGACGGCCCCGCCGGCATCGCGCTCGACGACAACGAGGACCGTCTGTTCGTCTACACCCGGCTCGACCACGCGGTGGCGGTGCTCGACCTCGCCACCGGGCTCGAGATCGACAAACACGCCCTGCACACCCCCGAGCCCACGGACGTGCAGGCCGGGCGACAGCTGCTGTACGACGCGCGGACCTTCTCCTCCAACGGGGAGGCGAGCTGCGCGGCGTGTCACGTCTTCGGTGACCTCGACCACCTCGCGTGGGACCTCGGCGACCCCGACGCGCCGGTCACCACGGGCACCATCCCCGTGAAGCTCGGCGTCGCGGCGGGGGGCGACATCAACGGCACCGGCAACGTCAACGACTTCCACCCGATGAAGGGGCCCATGACCACGCAGACGCTGCGTGGCCTGCAGTTCCACGGTGCCCAGCACTGGCGCGGCGACCGCTCGGTCGGCTTCTACGGTAGCGACCCCTTCGACGAGGCCCTGTCGTTCCGAAACTTCATCGTGGCCTTCGAGGGACTGCTCGGCATGGACGGCCTGCCCTCGGACGCCGAGATGAACGCGTTCACGCTGTGGGCGGAGTCACTCGCGATGCCTCCCAACCCCGTGCGCGCCCTGGACAACGGGCTCACCGCCGAGCAGCAGCAAGCGCTCGACTTCTACCAGAGCCCGACCCGCATCTCCGACGGCGTGATGCTGCAGGGCCTCGGCTTCACCTGCGACGGCTGCCACGCCCTCGACCCCGCCCAGGGCGTCTACGGCACCGACCGACAGCAGAGCTTCGAGAACGAGCCCCAGATCATGAAGATCGCCCAGCTGCGCAACCTGTACACCAAGGTCGGCATGTTCGGAATGATCGACGTGCCCTTCACGAACGCGGGCGACAACGCCCACCAGGGTGATCAGATCCGCGGCTTCGGCTTCCTGCACGACGGGAGCACCGACACGCTGTTCCGCTTCTTCAACGCCGTGGTCTTCAACGCGAACGGTCCCAACATCGGGTTCCAGAGCCAGGCCGAGCGCCGGGCCATGGAGCAGCTGATGCTCGCCTTCGACGCCGACGTGGCCCCGATCGTGGGTCAGCAGGTGACCCTCTCGCGAAGCGACGACCTCGCCACCATCGCCCGGGTCGACGAGCTCGTCGCCGCGGCGGAGCGTCCGTTCGTGTCGCGGCTGCTCGGCGGCACGGTCACCGACTGTGACCTGATCGCGAAGGTACCGCAGGGCGGCCGCGTGCGTGGGTTCGCCTACGCAGGCGGGGTCTTCACGCCCGACGATGGCGAGGCCGCCTTGTCGCGCGACGCGCTCGTGGCGCTGGCCGACACGGCACCCGTGACCTTCACGGCGGTCCTGCCGGGGACCGGTCGGCGGCTGGGCATCGACCGCGACGGCGACGACGTGCTCGACGGACTCGACCCCTGCCCGACCGTCGCCGACGTCACCGGCGACTGCGAGCCCCCGGAGCCCGTCGACCCGCCGGAGGACACCGGCACCGCACCGGTTCCGACGGGGTCCACCGGCGACACCGGCGCGCCCCCCACCGACGACCCCGAGCCCGAGCCGCTGCCCGTGATGGCCCCCGCGGACGAGTGCGGCTGTGCGTCGGGTCGGGGCTCCGCGCCGGCGCTCGCCGTCGCGCTCCTTCTCCTCATCGGGCTTCGCCGTCGGGGTTCGGGACTCGCGTGATGTCGACCTGGTGAACGGGCACCGGGCGCCTCGCGTCGGCGCAGCCCGGCACGGCACGGTCGCACGCCTGGCGGCGGTCCGCCAGATCGTCTCGGGGACGGTGCGCCTCCCAGGCGTCCCAGGCCCGGTCGGCGTCGGGATGGTCGAGCGTCCGGGCGGCGAGCGCCTGGGACCGGAGCAGCGAGGGGTCGCGGGGGGCGCGGCGTAGCCCCTCGACCGCGGCATCGAGTGCAGCGCGCGGGTCGTCGGCCGAGAGCCTCGCGCGGGCGAGATCGCGCCAGGTCGCGGTGTCGTCCGGAGCCTGGGCCGCGAGGGCGGTGAACGCGACCGCAGCCTCGTCCCAGCGCCACGCGACGGCCAGCGCCTCGGCGCGTGCCCGCGTGATGGCGGGATGACTCCCCGCGAGCGCCTCGGCCTGCTCCAGGGCTCCCAGCGCGGACTCCGTCCTCGACAGCCTTCCCTCGAGCTGCCCGCGGAGCACGAGGACGGCGGCCCGCGACCGATCGTCGGGCGCCAGCGACAGCGCGCGGGCGATGGGGGCTCGCGCCTCCCCGAGATGCTCCGAGACCTGGTGGAGGAGGCCGAGGGCGTGGACGTAGGACGTCTCGAAGGACCCGGCATCGCCCACCTTCGCCTCGGCGCGCGCGATCACCAGGTCGGGAACCGGTCCGCACCCGGACAGGGTCGCGAGGGTGGTGGCCGCGCACGCTGCGGTCTGGAGCTCCGGAGGGTGGGGCCGGTGGTGCAGCGTGACCCGCACGTCGGACGCGTCCGCGCCGCCCGCGACCACCGTGCGAAAGACCCTGGCATCGCCGGGCTCCACGCGGTGATCCCAGGCCACGAGGCCGATCCGGTGGGGGCGATGCCGCCGCTCGGGCGTCCCCGCCTCGTCGAGGACCTCGGCGCGTAGCCGGTGCACCGCCGAGATCCCGACATCGTCCACGGCGACGGCAAGCCAGGTGTCCTGGGCGTCTCCCAGTCCCCCGGGAAACCGGTGACCGGTACCGTGGTTGTGGACCACGGCATCCACGATCAGATCCGGGCCCTCGACCTCCGCGACCACGTGCACGCGCACGGCGCGAGACAGCATCTCGCGGACCGCGCCGAGCTGTCCGGTCTCGGTCGCGAGTGCGGTCTGGCCGCCGGGAAACCGGTGCCCGGCGAAGTGGCAGTCGGTGCAGCCTGCGGGCGACCTGGGCGACGGGTCGAGCCGTCGGGCCCGGCTCCCCCGAAACGCCGACCCGGCATGGCTCCCGAGATCGTCGAGCCCGGCCACGAGCACGGTGTTGCCGGTCCGCGCGTCGAGGAACCCCCGATGGCACGCCCCGCACACCGCACCCGAGGCCAGCTCGGCCGGCTGGAGCCTGGTGCGGTGGGCGTCGACCGCGGGTCCCTCGCGCTCGTCCGGAGCGGGGAAGGGAAGATCGGTGAGATCGAGCGCCAGGCTCGCGTTGCCGTCGGTCGTGGCTTCGACCGCGCCGTGGCAGGCGAGACACGGCACCCCCACCCGGGCGAGCGGCGCCGCCGGGTCGACGTCGTCGGCCATTGCCCCCGTAGCCAGGAGAGCCGGATCGTGGCAGCCCCCGCAGTGGCGACTCTCGAGGCGCCCCACCTCGTCGCGGAGCGACTCCACGCTCGAGCGGTACCAGGGGTTGTCGAACGACGCGTGGGCGTGCGCAGAGGTGCTCCAGGCCTCGGCCGCCTGGGGATGGCACGCGGCACACCGCGAGACGTCACCGAGCTGGGCGGGATCACCCTCGACCTGCAGCGCCGATGGCGCCCACGGGCCGTCCGCGCTCGGGAGCCGGAGCGGCATCGCCGGCGCACACGCGATCAGCACGGCCCCCATCACGACAGCGGACCCAGCATGGCGGTCTCCAGGTGTACGGGAGCATCCACCAGGCTCACGCTCCGGGCAAGTCCGCCTCGGGCAACGCGATGCCCTGGGAGCCCTGGGGAGGGGATGTCGAGGCGCGCGCCAGCGGCATCGAGAGCTCGACGCGGACTCCGCGTCCGGGCAG
The DNA here is from genome assembly GCA_964655065.1 of uncultured Enterobacteriaceae bacterium. GTDB lineage: Bacteria > Myxococcota_A > UBA796 > UBA796 > DRPG01. Next base: position 51,991 of record CAZZLC010000040.1, read on the forward strand.
GGCCACGATCTCGGCCGCTCCTCCCGCCTCGAGCAGCTCGTCGAGCGCAGACCGCGTCGGCCCGTCGACCACCACGATCCCCAGCCCATCGTCCGCGAGCGTCACGCACACCGTCCGGTCGTCCGACGCGCAGGCCAGGGTGAGGGCCGCTCGACGCGGCTTCCCCGCCGCTCGCCGGGTCCCTTCGTCCTCGATGCCGTGCTCGACGGCTCGACGCAGCATTCGGGTCACCGCCCCCCACAGCGGCCCGTCGGGCATTCGCGAGCTCGCCCCATCAATCTCGATCTTCACCGACCTGCCGAGGCGACTCGCGATGCGCCGCGCTTCCTCGGCGCACGCCTCCAGCCGGAGCCGCGCCGGCTCCCACGGCCAGCGCTCGGCCTCGTCGAGGAGGTCGCGGTGAGGTAGCGCACTCCGAAGCCCCGCGAGATGGGCCTCGTACTCGCCGAGCGACAAGGTCACCTCCTCGCTCCGCTCCCCCAGATGCGGCAACGCTCGCGCCAGATCCTCGGTGAATCGCTCCTGGATGGCCTGCAGCGCACCATCCACGTCGACCGTCGTGTCGCCGTCCTCGACGATCGCGCACGCGAGCCGGCTCACCTGCCCCGAGAGCGTCCGGAACCCGAAGACCGCGGTCTGGTCCTCGATCAGGTGAAGCCGCTCCAGGAGCTCGTCGTCCTCCGGCGCTCCACGGGCCAGCGCCAGGTTCTGGACGGTGTCCGCCCAGAACGACTGAAATGCCGCCGGGCGTCCCAGGACGTGCACGAGGATCTCGTCGTGCTCGACATGGTCCCGCTCGGCTGCGGCCGCGACGTCCTCGATGGCCCCTCGCAGCGCGGCGACGTGCTCGCGACGCCGGGCGTCTTGTCGGACGAGGCGATGGACCAGGGGCCAGAACAGGAACACCGCCTCGGCGAGGACGAGAGCCAGCGTGGCGAGGAGGAGGCCGACTTGACCGCGCTGTCCCCCCTCGACGCGCGCCGCCGAGGCCTCCTCGACGTAGGTCGTGGCTCTTCGCAGGTCCCGGAGCAGCGGCCGCTCCGATTCGACCAGCATCCGCCGCACCAGCGGATGGTCGCCTCGGAGCTCGGTCTCGGGAAGCCGTCGCACCGCGCGGGCCCAGCCGAGGTAGTCGGCGACCCGCAGGTCGAGGCGATGCGAGCCCAGGTAGAGCTCTCGCACCGGGTCGACCGCGCCCGGAGACCGCGGAACCTGCTCGCTCAGCACGGTGTCGTGGGCCTCCGCCATCGACACGATCGCTGCGTCGAGGAGGCCGCCGACCCGAGCGCGCTCGGTGGCATCCGGCGTGGACACGTAGCGGAGCGCGAGCAGTGACACACGTTGCGACAGCATCTGCTGGCGTTCCGTCGCCGCGAGGGAGGGCGTGTCGGTCTCCAGCGACGCCAGGAGCCGATTCGACCCCGCGTGCGAGAGCACGGAGAGGATCGCGACGAGCACGAGCCCGATCCCGACCTGGACGCCCAGGCGGCGTCGCAGGACTTGGTCGGCCCGCTGGGACATGTCACCTCCGACGTAGGTCCACTCGGCACGATCCCCTGATCCATGGAGCGGTTTCCGCGCGGCGTGACCGAGATCGCGCGGGGAACACGGTCCGACGGATTTCCGTAAGTAGATTCGAACGGCAATCGCAGCCTGCGATACCGGCAACCCATGTGGTTTGGCCGGATCCTGCCCTGGCTTGTCGTCCCCGTGGGAGTTGCGCTCGCCGCGGCATCCTGGTCGGGGCTCAGCCTCGCGGATGACGTGAACCGCGTGCGCAGTGTCGTTGGCCAGCGTGTCACCTGGATGACCGATATCCAGGCCCTCCAGGAGGCCGCGGGCGACACCCCTCCGCCCGCCGAACGAATCGACCTCGCTGTCGAGCGCCTCCGTCGCGACGACGACGCCCTGCGCGAGGCGTTACGCGACCACCCGGCGGCCCTCGAGGCCTTCGAGACCCTCCGCGAAGGCCGCCTCGGCTCCGACGCCGCCGTCGCGTCGGGGTACCCGGTGGTCCGCGCCCTCCGTCGCCAGACCCGGGCTGCGAGCATCGAGCTCGACGGCTACTGGGGCAGCCTCAATCGCATCGTCGCCTGGTCGGTCGCGCTGTCGGCCATCTGCATGGTGCTGTTGGTACAGGTCGTGGTGGTCCGGGCCCGGGAGGCTCGGCTGTGGCACACGCTGCAGCGGTATGCGGACCAGCGCGCTGCGATCGCCGAGGCCCAGCGAGGCTCCGCAACGGCCCGCTTTCGTCGCGACCTCCAGCAGGTCATCGAGGGGCTGCCGGTCGGTGTGGCGGTGCTGGCCGGCGAGGTGGTGCTGTACGCCAATCCCGAGCTCGCCCGACTCCTGAAGCGAGACAGCCCCGACGACCTCGTTGGGGGCACGCTCGAGGCGGCGGCAGGGCTCGAGCGGTCCGATCCGGTAGGGCTGCAGTGGGACGATGCCCCCGCCGAGCTCGTGGTCCTGCGTGACGGGGCCGAGCGCAGGGGGCGCGAGGCTCGACTCCGGCTCGCGGACCGCCTCGCGTCGGTCGGCACCATGGCGTCGGGGGTCGCCCACGAGATCAACAATCCGCTCACCTGGATTGTGCTCGACCTCGACGAGCTCGCCGAGCGACTCTCCGGCACCCCCGAAGCGACCGAGCTCGTCGAGCCCATCCAGCAAGGGGTGGCGCGGATTCAGCAGATCGTCAGGGACCTGTCGACCTTCGCCCGAGGGGAGGCCGCCCCGGACCGCCCGACCGACGACCTCGCCGCCCTGCTCCGGTCGACGGCCCGCATGGTCACCTCCACCACCCCCCACTCGGTACGCATCGAGGTGCCCGCCGCGGCAGGACCTGCGGTGGCCGGGCCCGACTCGCGCGTCGGGCAGGTGTTTCTGAATCTCCTCGTGAATGCGGTCGAGGCGACCGCGTCCCAGCCCAGCCGGGAGGATGCCCACGTCCGCGTCACGGTCGATCCGCCGACCTCGACCACGGTGACGGTGGTGGTGAGCGACGACGGACCGGGGATCCCCGAGGCCAACCTGGAGCGCGTGTTCGACCCCTTCTTCACGACCAAGCCCGTGGGCGAGGGAACCGGGCTCGGGCTGTTCATCTGCCACCAGATCCTGGAACGACTCGGAGGACGGGTCGAGGTCGAGTCCGTGCCCGGAGTAGGCGCGACCTTCCGCGTGACGCTGCCGCTCGCCAGCGCGGACCGGACGACGGAAACGCCACCGCACGCGCCGTCGCGAGCCGTTCTGGTGGTGGACGGGGATCCGCTCGTCGGTCGCGCGATCGCGCGGCTCATCGAGCCGACACACCGTGCGGTGACCGCATCCTCCCTGGCCGAGGCCCGCGCGGCATGGACGGCCGGGAAGTTCGATCGGGTGCTTTGTGCAACCGAGCTCCCCGACGGCGCGGGGCGCGATCTCCTCGGCGAGGTCGGCAAGGCTCTGGTGATCGTGCTCGACGGTCCGCCCACGGACGAAGAGCGGGCCTACATCGAGCGCGCGGGGCTCGCTACCCTCGACAAGCCGGTTCGCGCCGACCAGCTCGGCGAGGTGCTCGAAAGCGCATGAAGCGGAGCGAGCGGACCGCTGGCGTCCGAGGACTCCCATTCTCCTCGGCACCCCTGCCCACACGCTTCAACGCAACACCTGTCGAATCGTGCGCAGACCGGCGCTGCGACAGCCCGCGAGGAGCCGGAGCAGCAACTCGGCGGTGAGCAACGTGTCTCCCGCTGCCGTGTGGCGGGCCTCGGTCTCGAGCTCGTAGCGCTCGGCCGCCGCATCGAGCGAGAACCGCTCGGTTGTCTCTCGGGGCACCGGCCCGAGGGTGAGCCTCCGCAAGAGGACCTCGGTACAGAGGACGTCGTTGAGGAGGGACGGTCCGCCGTGCCTGCGCAGCGCGGCCGAGAGGATCCCGGTGTCGAACGCGGCGTGGTGGGCCACGAACACCGCGCTGCCGAGCAGCACGAGGAGCCGTCCCAGCGCCTCCACCTCCGGGACCCCACCCGCGAGGTCGGCCCTCACCAGGCCGTGGACGGCGGCGGCCTCCGCCCCCACCTCGTCGTGCGCGACCACTTCCTCCAGGCTCCGACCTGGCCGGATGGCGAGCCCCTCCACCGCCACCGCAGCCAGCGTCAAGATGCGATCACGGTCAGCGTCGAGACCGGTGGATTCGATGTCGACCACCACGAACCGGGCGTCTTCGAGTGGCGTGTGCGGATCGGGGGGCGCGAACTGCGTCAGGTAGCTGGCGATCTTGGGATCGACGGGCGACAGACGGCGCTGCAGGCGCGAGATCCGACGCTTGCGAAGCCAGTCGCGCAGCCGCGCCATCATCGGATCAGGTCGGTCTGGTAGCGTACGTTCAGGGTGCGCTGGACGTCAGCGAGGGCCCGGAACGCGTGGCGCAGTCGCTGCCGGTCGAAGGCGTCGAGCACGTTCACGTCGACGTATCGACCGCCATCACCGTGGAGCGTGCCCTGGCGGGTGCGGACCTCCATCAGCGGCGCGTAGGCGCGGGCCGCGGCGGCGCAGACGCTCGCCAGGCCAGGCTCGGCTCGGCCGGCCGCCTCGTAGCGAGCGATGGTGCCCACCTCCCGGATCCCGAGCTCCAGGCACAGCACACGGGCGGCGTCGGCGAGCGGCATCATCGCCCGGGCCTTGATGTCGAACTGCTTGCGATGCTCACCGGAGCGCTCGAGCACGAACCCCCCGAAGAACGAGAGTGGCGCGGGGTTCGCGAGCGCGTTGTTCGCCAGCGTCGGCAGGAACCGGGCCTCGTCGTGGACGAGATCGAGCACGTGGTCACGAAGCGCCGAGGCGAGCGGACGCTCCCCGGTCACGGCCCGGAAGTCGAAGAAGATGTTCGCGTGCATCAGCGCCCGGGGCTCCGGCACCTCGATCCACCGCGAGAACACGCCCCGCCACCCCTCGAGGTCGAGACACCACTGCGGGTTGCTCGCCATCATGTCGCCCGGGCATCGCTCGAACCCGACCTCGTGCAGGCTGTCGGTCACCCGGCTGGCGAGGCCGAGAAACCACTCTTGGTGGGGGCCGTCTGCATAGAGGAGGGCGTTGTCTTGATCGGTGCGCAGGATCTGCTCGCGGCGACCCTGGCTGCCCAGAGCGAGCCAGACGAAGGGCACCGGAGCCTCCCCGTGGGCCTCCAGCGCGAGGGCGACCGCTCGCCGCGTGATCTGGTCGGTCACCGCTGCGACGATCCTCGCGACGAAGTCGATCGGGAGCTCGGCCTCGAGGTAGCGCCCCACGATGCCGTCCAGTCGCTCGCGCACCGTGCGCAGGTCCTCGTCGGTCCGCGCCCGCGACAACGCCCGCACGAGCACCGCCGGGTTCTCCCCGCGCTCGACCAGGAGGTCGTGGTTGGTGACCATACCCGTGGCGCGAGTGCGCGCGGTGCCGTCCTCGGTGGTCACGAGGTGGTGGATTCCGCTCTGCGCCATGACGATCGTCGCCTCGGTCACAGTGGGGGCGTCCCGCACGGTCACGACCGGGTGGCTCATGATCGAGGCGACCGTCGTCGTGTCCGCATCGAGGCCCGCCGCGACGACCTTGCTGCGCAGGTCCACGTCGGTGACGATGCCGAGCGGTAGCCCCTCGTCGTCCATCACGAGGCAGGAGCCCACCCGCTGGTCGGTCATGCTTGCCGCGACCTCCCGCACCGACGTCTCGAGACGGCACGAGAGCAGGTCTCTCACGGGCTCCACGGTCTGGACCTGGGGCGCCACGCCGGAGGGGTCTTCGACGAGGTGGCCGATGGGGCCCTCGACCGCGAATCCCGAGGCGAGGTGCACGGCGAGCACGGGGTGCTCCTCGATCCAGCCCACGAACCGCTCGGCCGACCAGCTGTAGAGCAGGGCATCGCGCTCGACCACCGCGGTGGCCCGGTAGGCGCGCGAGGCGACGTGGGCCCGGACTCCGATGAGGTCGCCGGGCTCGCACACGGCCGCGAGCTCACCGCCGCGTGTGAGCCGGATCGCGCCCTTGTGGACGAGCCAGACCTCGTCGAACGGCGGCTCCCCCTCTTCGAAGATCACCTGCCCGTGATCGACCCAGCGGACCGCCATCGCCGCGACCACCTCGGAGATGGCGCGGTTGTCGAGTCGGTCGAACGGAGGGTGGGTACGGAGGCGCCTCGCCAACGTGAGCTGCATGGCATCGCTCACGAAGCCGACCTGCGATGGCGCAAGA
>CAZZLC010000041.1:0-47724 GCA_964655065.1 uncultured Enterobacteriaceae bacterium
GGCCGTGGATGAACACGACGGGGGTGCGGCCGCTGGCGTTGGCGGCGTCGATCGAAGACTGTTCACGGATGCCGAGGCTCATGGATGCACTCCAGTTGCAAGGTGTGACCAGGATTAGGCTCGTCGCGCTCTGGTTCGTCGGCGGCTTTACGCCACCGAACGTCTTCGAACACGCACGTCAGATCCCATCCCGTGCACCCGAGCCAGCGGTTAGCGGTAGCGGCCCTCGGCAGAGCCGTGCCTCGGTCAGAGGGCCGGCAACGGCCCGCTGTCGCGGAGCCAGACCGCGGTGCCGTCGGTTCGGTCGACCTGGATGGCGCGAGGGCCCAGATGGACACGCCTCTCGACTCGATTCAGGGCCCCGAGCAATCCCACTGCGAGGCCAGCGCATCGGTCCGTCGGGCGAGGATCCGGAACCCCTCGAACCACAGGTCCAGCTCGCCCACGTCGGTGTTGTCGCGAATCCCCATAGCCTGGAAGTACGCGTCGACCGCGTCCTCGTCATAGGTCGCGAGCAGGTACATGCGCTGCACGGTGCCGTCGGGGCACCGGGTGACCACCGGCATCACGCCGCCGCGGTCCTCGCCGAACCGGTCGGCGAAGGGCGCGCAGTCGTGCAGCGCCCGGTCGATGTCCTCGGTCGAGGCGTGACCGCGTAGTCCGCCCACACACGGTGGTTCCGAGCAGTCCATCGCGACCAGGTCGGCAGGGATGTCGCACTCCGCGAACGCCTCCTCGATCGTCGGGACCCAGGTCGAGGGCGTCTCGACCCCCTCGATGCCATCGGTCGTGCCCCAAGGGAACTTCGGCTGGGCCCGATCCAGCCGGCTCACCGCGAGCTGGGCTTCGCAGAACTGCAAGGCGAGATCGAACTCGGTGCAGTCCTGGACCGGCACCGCCGGACAGTGCGCGGTCCACGACACCGGCTCCGGCTGCACGACCGTGGGAATGCTGGCGGATTCTTCGGGCTGGGGAGCCGCCCATCGCCCGAAGGCGAACCCACCGACGAACGCCATCAGCACACCGAGGCCCACGACACGAACCACGTTGCTCCCCCTCTTCGTCCCCGTCGCCCATCGACGTGAACCTGCGGTGAAGCCGGAAACAAACTCGCGTCAGGGCTCGATGGCACACCACGGCCCAGGTCGCGGCCAGCGTGAGCACGATGACGCCAGCGGCCAGCTGGTGGATCGGTTGGCCGCTGCTCGTGAGCCCGGCGGGGCATCCCCTGCCCGGTTTCGCTCCCGTTGCTCGGTGACGACGACGCCGCCCGGCGATCCGAAACGCGAGTGGGAGGTGTCGTGGACCTCGATACCCACACGAGCGAAGCGGAAGGGGAGGCGAGCGAGCGGACCGCGCTTCGCGACGGCGACCGAGAACGGTCGAACACTCGGGCCCCACCAACTTCAGCGCGGTCACGTCGAGGCGGTCACTCGATCGAGTTCGCGATCACGCTTCCGGTCTTCCTCCTCTTCATGCTCGGCACCATCGACTTCGGCTACGCGTACTACGCCAGCTCGGCGGTATCGGTGGCGGTCACCGATGGCTGCCGTGAAGGCTCCCTCGTCGATCCTGGCTTCGGCGAGGAGGACGCGGCGCTGGTGACCACGGCTGCGACGGAGGCCATCGTCGCCGGCATGGCGAGCCTGGGCCTCGACTGCGAGGGCTGTTCCCCGGAGGCCCGCCTCGTCGACGCGCAGCCCTCGAGGAGCCTCTACTGCAGCCTCGACTGGGCCGTGCCATCGCTCGTGGGCGTACTGTTCGACCAGATCTCGCTGTCGGCGTCGACCTCGACCCGCCTGGAGTGGCAACGATGAGACGAGGCACCGCTGCCGCAGAGTTCGCCTTGGTGCTCCCGCTCCTGATTGTGCTCGGCCTGGGCATCGCCGAGTTCGGGCAGTTCGTGACCCACCTGCATCACCTCCAGCGGGCAGCACGCGACGGTGCCCGGGTCGGGCAGCTCACCCTCGAGGGGGTGGACCCCGACGGGACGAGCATCGAGGCGGCCGCCATCGCGCAGGCGATGGACGTGCTCGATGCCAACGGCGTCGACTGCTCCGGCGGCGGGTGCACGGTCACCGCCGACTGGACGACGCTCTTCGAGAACGACGACACGCACTGGGTCGTCATCACGGTTCAGGCCCCCTACCAGGCGTCGACCCGGTTCATTCCCGAGCTCGCCACCCCTCGAGCTCGCTTTGCGATGCTCACCCAGCAACAACCGCCGGACGAATGACCCGTCAGTCGGTGATCACGATCGGAAGGGACTCGGCGATGGCTTGCATGCTGGTCACCAGGTCGTAGGGGTCGGTGATGCGCTCGTAGTAGCCCTGTCCCTGGGCCGCCGCAGCGAGGTCGGCGTTGTCCCTCACGAAGCTGATCACCCAGGTGTGGACCCGACCAAAGTCCCACATGTCGGCGGCCTTGGAGATCGTGTCGTTGACGATCTCGGTCTTCGAGTGAGGCACCGGCCCCCGGGCGAACCGCCAGCGGGTCTCCACGTGGCCAGCCGCATCGCGAGCCGACTGGTTGTTCGAGCGCACCTGGTAGGGCTGGCCGTCGGTGATCACGACCATGGCGCGAAACGCGGAGCGGCTTCCCTCGGCGAACATCTGCTCGGCCACGAGCAGGCCGGGGTAGTAGTCGGTGGCAGGCTCGGAGCTGTAGTTGCGCGGCATGTTGGGGTAGAAGCCGCCCTCCGGATCGTCGAAGTCGTCGAGCTTCTCGTCCGCATAGCGGTAGTTGTTGCACCGCGTCGGCCATGGACAGTCTGCGGGGTCCCCTGCGAACGAGGCGAGCGCCAGAGCCGACCACGAGGCGCGAGCCGCCGCCACGGCACCTTCGTCGGTGAGATCCAGCATCGGGGTGTACTCGAACCCGAGCGAGCCGTTGAACACGACGAGGCCGATGCGGTCGTCGGAACCTGCGGTCATGGACAGCGTGTCGAGCATTCCGACCACTGCCGTTCGAGCGAGCGTGAAGTCGTTCGGATGCCAGGAGATGGTGATGTCCACGACGACCACGATCTCGAGTGGACGGGCGGCCGCGACCGCGATCGCCGCCACGTCGAAGTTGCGACGACCCCAGATTCGCGAGAAGAAGAGGCCCGGCGCATCTCCACCCGTCCGAGAGACCTCGACCTGCATTGCGCTGGAGAGCGATCCGGCGATGAACCGACCGTCCGCGTACTCGCCGAACTGGATGTCCGAGCAAGCCGGCGGTCGTCCCGCCACCTCGTTGGCTGCGCAGGTGGCGTTGGCCGACCGAATGGCCGCTGCCCGGCTGCGCTCGTTCCGAAGGGTGTACATCCCCGCCGTCGACGCCGCATCCGCGACGTCCTGGCACTGGGCCTGCACGTACCGGATGTAGGCAACGTCTACCGAAAAGGCCGCGAGCCCCAGCAGAGCTGGAATGGCCACCGCCATCGTTACCGCGTAGTTTCCACGACGCACGACCGCTCCTCCCCGCGCCCTCTCGGATCGACGCGGGGGAGCAGGGTGAGCGACAGGTCACGTCGGCCCCCGGGGAGAGCGGCTGGCGCTCGAAGGCGACCGCGAGGCCGGACTCGACTGGACGCTGATCCAGATCCGAGCCCGGTCCGTCGTCAGTGAGGGAGACCTCGATCCGGGTCGGCGTGCGGGAGAGTCACCACGAACACGCTGCCGCCACCGTCACGGCTCATCGCCTCGACCTCGCCGCCGTGGGCCCGAACGAGCCTTCGCACGAGATACAGCCCCAGCCCGCTCGTCGGCTCCCCTTCCGTGGGTCGAGCCGGTCCACGACGTCGCCGCTGGAAGAGATCCTCCGGGTCGACGTTGCCAATCCCTGGGCCCGAGTCCTCGACGACGAGTCGCACCTGCTCCGCGAGTGACTCCACCCGAATTCCCACCCGTCCGCCGCGGGGCGTGAACTTCAAGGCATTGCTGAGCAGGTTGTCGACGATGGATCGGAGCTGCGGCGCGACCCCCCGGACGGGTGAGGCTTCGTCGGCGGCGAGGTGAAGGAGCTGCTCCTTGCCACGCGCCGAAGCCGCTGCTCGCGCGACCGCGTCCCGGGCCACCGCAGCGAGGTCCACCAGCGCGAGCGGCTGGACGCCCCCCACGGCTTCGGACGCCGATAGCGCCTCGTCGAGCACTCCGAGCATCGCGGTGAGCGATCGACGGCCGATTCGCGCGAGCTCGGTGACTTCGTCGAGATCTCGGGCCTCCTCGAGCTCGTCGACGAGCAGTCGAAGGGCCGACAGGGGGTTTCGCAGGTCGTGGGCCAGGACCTCGAGCAGATCGCGTCGCTGCTGATCGGCAATCTCCGCGGCCTCGCGCAGGGTCCGCTGGGTCTCGACGGCCTGGGCGAGGGCCTCGGCGCGCGCCTCCTCGCGCTGGTGGGCCACCATCTGATCGCGGACCTCGACCGCCCTCCAGGACCGCCTCGCCGCCACGTCCCCCTCGACCCGGCAGGCGGCGGCGTAGGCGTCGAGGGCCTCGGACAGCGCCCGTGCGTCACCGCGCAGAACGAGTTGCTCGACCCGAAGGCGGGCCGCCCGCGCCTCGAGGCCCGGACGAGCCTTCGTCGGGGCCCGTGCGATCGCTTCGACGAGGCCCGCCCAGCGGAAGCCGTGGTGCTCGGCGAGGAGCAGGCCCGCCTCGCCGTGTAGCGTGTCCGAGGCCGCGTCCTCGACGATGCGCACGAGCTGCTCTCGAGAGCCCGCCGGGTCCCCGGTGCCGAGCAGGACCTTCGCGAGACAGAGGCGGGCTTGCATCTCGGACCTCGACGAACGGACGGCCTGGAAGCACTCCACCGCCCGACGGGCCTCCTGGGCGCCCTCGTGGTCACGGCCCTGAGCCTGCAGCGCCTCGGCGAGCGTTTGCCTCGCGGTGCCTTCCCCAAACGTGTCGTCGACTTGCTGGTAGAGCGCGATGGCCTCTCGCGCGTGGTGCTCCGCAGAAGCGGCCTCTCCGTTGGCCTGCTCTGCGAGGCTGGCCCCCACCCGGGTCGCCGCGAGCCGGGCGGGCGACCGGCCAGGGATGGCCAGCGCACGCTCGAAGGCCCGGAGGGCTCGTCCCGACACGCCCATCTCGAGCCAGAGGTGGCCGAGGTGGAAGTAGGCCATGTCCATCGCGTCGGGGCCGAAGGTCTCGGCGAGGCTCGCCGCGAGATCGGCATAGTGGAGCGCCTCGATCGGCCGGTCCCGCGCCTGCTCGAGGCGCGATCGGCACGCCGCTGCGAACATCGGCAGGTCGCCCAGGGGCGGCAGATCGGCCAGCGAGGCCTCCACACGCTCGAGCCGCTCGTGGGCGCTGTCGAGCCGTCCCGACAGGATGTCGCCGTAGGCAAGCCACGACTCCCCCTCGAACCAGTGGTAGGGGGAACGGTCTCGGTCCATGGCGTCCCGCGCCACGATGGCCTCGTCGAAACGGGCGAGAAACACCAGCGCCGCGACGGATTCGATCAGCGCCAGCTCGGGAGGTTGGATGCCCGCCTCGAGGGCACGTCGAGCAGCCTCGAGGTGCTCCTCGTGGTGTCCGCGGGCGCGGGCAGCCCGCGCCTCGGTGAGCGCACGGGCGGCGTGGTCGAGAGGGTCGGGTCCGGGTCTCACGTGCGTCCCCCGGGTGCTCGGAAAGCCATGACGCAAAAGCACTGCGGGAGACCTACCATGGCCGGCCCCGGATGGCCGATGCGCCCCTCTCCACTCACCCCCATCTCCAGCACATCGAATCTCGCACCGTCGCGCTCGGCAAGCTCGGGCAAGGCTCTACCTAGGGCGCTCATACGGTCGAAGTAGAAGGACCGGGAACGGTCCTCGGAACCCCCTCGACCCGGAGCCCCCCGTGAACCAGCATCTCCGTACCCTTTCCGCCCTCGCCCTCGTCACGTCCTTCTCCGTCCTGACCGCCTGCGACGAGTCCAGCTCGCCCGGGGAAGATCAGATCGAGGAGGCCGAGGCGAGCTTCGTCCTCACCGACGCGACCGACTGTGAGTCGGCCTTCGATGGTCCGTGGCTCAGCGAGCTCGCCGACGAGCGCGACTGGACCGACGAAGACGTCGCCGCCTTCTGCGCCGAGCTCGCCGACATCGCAGAGACCTACACCGACTCGTCGACGCTCACCACGGTCACCGTGGCCGGTGTGGGCCAGCTCGACGGCGAGGAGTTCGAGACGTCCTACTTCGTCGGCGCGGCAGGCTACGACCTCGATGCCATCCGGGAGTGGGGAGAGGCCTCGCGGTCGGCGCAAGCGGTTCGCCGCTGCGTGCGCAGCGCTCGCACCGAGTGGCAGGACGACGAGTCGTTGCCCGAGGGCTTCGTGTCCGACTGTCTCGAAGAGGAGACGGGCCTGCTCTATCCCGAGCCCATCTTCCTCGAGACCCGCTCGAGCGCGGGCATCGACGAGGTCGGCGACGCTGGCGCTGGCGGAGCCTTTGCGCTCGCCATCTACGCGGTCCCCGGTGAGGGCACCGTGGTCTCCTTCCTCGGCGGTGTCTTCTACGCCCAGGCCGCGCCAGCCTACGGCGCGTTCCTCGGGTGCGGCGCGGCGATCGGATTCGACGCGGACACCGGCGAGAGCGCCAGGGCGGCGCTGTGCATGGCCGCCGAGTACGCCCCCTGATCCCGGGTCGACGGGGATGGTGGAGCCGGCAGCCGGTGCACCGCCCCCCCCTCGCCGCTGCGGGGTCAGCGGAGCTCGATGCCGAGGTTCAGGGAGGGCGTCGCGGCGTTCGAGACAGCGACCGCCACGCCCTCGATCGAGCCGGTCACCGCGAGGTGGTCGGTGAGCCAGTAGCTGCCGGTCAGGCCGAATCCCACATACCGGGTGTTCGCGATTCCGAACAAGTCGATCTCCTCGATCTCCCGCAGGGTCCAGTAGATGGGAAAGTGCACGTCCACGACGGCCCGCGGGCCGATGCGACGACCGGCCTGCACGTACCCAGAAAGAGCCGTACCGAACACGGCGCTCGTGAAGCCGCGCGCCCCTGCGTGCATCGACACCCACCAGGGATTCAGGCCGATGCCGAGCTGCAGCTCTGCGTCGGCTCGTCCGGTTGGCGCGGTCGACCTCACGACGATCGGCTGGCCTTCCTGGAGCCCCTCGAACAGCGGCGTGTCGCCGACCGGCGGGCGGCCTCCCGCGGTGCCCTGCACCGAGAGCACCACGTTGCCGGAGCGCACGAGACGAGCGCGCAAGCCCGTCCAGGCCGGACCTACGTAGACGCGCCGCTCCTCGCCAAAGCGGGTGAATCCGGCGGGACTGACGTAGCCGACCCAGGTGACGCCCTCGATCAGGCCGAGCTCCCCGTACATCTGGAGCTGGTGATCCTGGTAGACGTCGTCCAACCTGAGCCCGGCGCTGAACTGGTCTGCGCGGATGGCATCGCGGCCCACCAGGGTCCGGTTCCAGACCTTCGCGTAGCCGGAACCGGGCGCCTGCGTCCACGCGCCGCCAAAGGCTGGCGTAGCCACGGTCAGCCCCATCAGCGCAATCGAGCGACCCATCCCCATGCCCGTCCTCCTGGCGGCTCACCCTGGGCCGTCGGGCCAACTATCGCGCGGGCGCCTCCGGAAGCCGCGCGGCGATCGTGGACGCGAGGTCGGCCCAGGCGTCCTTCAGGTTCGGCTGGGCGGCGTCGAGCAGGAGGCGAGCGCGCTCGGGGTCCTCGACGGTCAGGCACGACGCGAGGAGCAGCCACTCCGGGCCTGGCGGCAACGCCGCCACGGCTTGCTCGAGCCGGCTCCGGACGCCGCACTGCCGGCGCTCGAACTGGCCGTGGACCAGGAACGTCAGGAGCTCGCCGCGACGGGCCGCGTGTCCGTCGTCGACGTACACTTCGGCATACCGCAGCGCCTCGTCGGCTCGCCCCGCATCGACGAGCGCCCGCACCCGGTGGGCGAGCAACTCCCCGTGCGCAGAGGACCCTGAGACGGCCATCGACGCGGCCCGGTCGAGGGACTGCAGCCGTGCTCGGGCCGGGGCCGACGCCTCCCCCAGGGAGGCCACGCGCCGCAGCAGGGTCGGAAGGTCGTCAGGGAGGCACAGGGCGCGTTGTCCGTCGGTGACGAAGCGCTCGGGCTCGCCCACGCAAGTCACCGAGACCCGACCGTGGTCCACGACGACCTCGGTCGCGAAGTGCTCCCGGTGCACGTCGAACTCGGTGCCCACGACGCGCACCAGCGCCTCGTTCGTCCTCACCGTCAGGTCGATGCCCCGATTCGGATCGACGGAGACGTGCAGCGTCCCGGCTTCCCAGGCCAGGCGCGGGGCGTCGGGGGTCCCCTCGATGGAGCCCTCTCCGTCGAATCGCACCTGGACCTGCTCTGGCAGCGAGGCCATGCTCGCCACCGCCGAGGCCCGGAGGACCCAGATGGCGAGCGCGGCCGCGGCGACGGTCAGCATCGAAGCGAAGAGGTACCAGGGTGCCTGGGAAGGCCGCTGGGGACCCTGCAGTCGAGCGCGGAGCCGATGGCACGCTCCGTCCTGCGGGGTCGTCGCGGAGATGTAGGCGCGGCGGGCGCGCTCTTCGGGGGTGACGTGCATCACGATGTCCCTCCTGCGCGGGAACGCTCCCGGACCTGGTGAACGACGGCGATTCGAGGCTCCTGCAGGCGATGGCGAGCGAGGAGCCGAGTCGTGGCGGGTGCTGCACGAACACCATCAGGACGTCGTGCGCGGCGTTAGCGGGCGATGCTCGCTCGGCGCACGGGCACGTCGATCGTCGCGGTGAGGTCGAGGGTGGACGTGCTCGTACCGCGGTCGTCGGGAGCCCGGTAGCTCGCCCCGAAGCCCGGATAGCCCAGCGTCGACATGTCGATCTCGCCCTCGATCGTGCCGGTGGTGCACCGGGCGTCCTTGAAGAAGAGGAAGGCGGTGCAGTCCACCTCGGTGGCAGGATCGAGGTCGACGATGTCGAGCGTCAACGTCCCGTCCTCGTTGTAGTAGGTGGTGTCGGCCACGGCGTCGCTGTAGATGATCCAGGTCGGCAGCATGAGGTTGGAAAGCGGGTCCAGTGGCTGGACGGCAGGCTCGGTGATGCCGGCGGCGCGGAATTGGAGCAGGTAGTCGGCGGTGCCGGCGCTGACGTCGAGGCCGGCCCAGGCGTAGAGCAGCGTGTTGTCCCAGAACCGATCGTCCGACTGGAGCTGGATCGCCACGGCATCCAGCACGATCGGGATGCCGGTGTTCGCGGGCGTGACGATGACCTCCCCGAGACCAAAGTCGTAGGCGCTGGGGTCGTCACCGAGGCCGAGCCCCAGGTCGTTCAGCAGATCGATCTCGTCCTGGGTGAGAGCAGACGTGCCGGGGTTGGTCACCCCTCTCACCTGCACGGGAGGTTCGCCGTTCTCCACCGCCTCCTCGACGTCGGGATCGACGTCGAGGGCATTCTGAAGGGTGGGCTCGTTGGCGCCACAGGCGGTCGAGAAGGCCGCGGCCAAGACCATGAACAGGTTTTCGTGCTTCACGTGCGTCTCCATGCGGTCATTCGTGCACCCATGTCCGGGTGGCCGACCCGGGTTCAACAGAGCGCGAGAACGGCCGGGTACGCGCCCGTACACTCGGTCGCGCCGCGCTCGCCACGTCGTGGGACACCGCCGCCAGTCGAGCGGGTTGCCGCTCGTCGGCGAGCGGACATATGCTCCCGCCATGCTCGTCTACAAGTCCGACGTCTCGTACTTCAGCGGCAAGGTCGAGGCCTACCTCCACGTGAAGGGCATCCCTCACGAGGTGCGCGACACCGGCTACTTCGGGATGCTCGAGATCGAGCGGCACACCGGCGTGAAGAAGATGCCGGCGATCGTGCTGCCCGACGGTCGCTGGTTGCACGACAGCACCTGGATGATCCGTTGGTTCGAGGAGCAACACCCGTCGCCCGCGGTTCGGCTGGAGGATCCAGCCGAGGAGTTCGTCGCCTTCCTGATCGAAGACTACGGTGACGAGTGGCTGTGGCGTCCTGCGATGTGGTGGCGGTGGGTTCCGCCGGTGGCGCAGCGGCAGGTCGGGCGTCGCATCGCCAACGAGTTCTTCGGCCCGTTCTTGAACGGACCAATCGGGGCGTGGTTCGCCTGGCGGCAACGCCGAGAGTGGCTCTACGCCGACGGCGTGACGCGATCGACCGACGGTTGGGTCGAGCAGCTCTACCGGGACGAGCTGGCCACCCTCGGTCAGGTGTTCGAGCGGCGTCCCTTCGTCCTGGGGCACCGGCCGACCTGGGCGGACTTCGGGTACTTCGGCTCGATGTATCGCCACTTCAGCAATGACAACGAGCCGGCAGAGGTCATGCGTCGCGAGGCGCCAGCCGTCTACGAGTGGGTCGCGCGCCTGTGGAACGGCGACCGCGGCACGGCCGACGTCGGCTTCGACGTCTCGAACCTCGACCGGCTGTTCGACCGAATCCGCGGCGACTACCTGCCGTACCTGCAGCAGAACGCGACCGCCCACGCCAGCGGCCGAAGGTCCTTCGACTTCGACGGCGCGACGGCGACCCTGCGCGGGACCGTCACGACGACCTACCGGGTTCACGCCTGGAACGCGTTGCTGGACCAGTGGAGCCGACTGTCTCCCGACCAGCAGGAGCAAGTCGAGACGCTGGTGGGAGCGCTCCCGCTCCTCCGCCAGGGCGTGCGGGTCGAGTGCGGGCTTCCCGATCGAATCGAGCTACCGATTTCCGCCGACACTCGGCATCCACTCCGCGTGACCACGCTGCTGGGTCAGCCCCGGAACTGAGCCCTCTCTCATCTCCGGTGGACAAGGGGGTCGATCAGTCCTCGGCGATCAACAGAGCGTCGAGATCGCTGAAGGGATCGTCCTCCGGCTCCTTCGGGGTGGGAGGAGCCTCGCGGCGTCGGGCCGGCGGGGCCGCCTGCCCGGTCGAGCGGCGTCGAACCGGCGGGAGCCCCATCGCAGCTCGCCGGCGCCCCTCTTCCTGGACCGCAGCCGCGATCTCGTCGACCACCGAGCGCACGTCGGCCTTGCGCTTCGAGCGTCGGACCCGCCCCGTGAGGCGCGTGTCCGGCGTGAGCTCGGCGCGCTCGTAGAGGTTCCAGAGCTCCTGACCGTAGGGCCGGTCGCGGAGGTCGGGGACCCAGCGCGAGAAGAACGAGGTGAGGTTGTCGACGTCGCGGACGAGGATCCGGCGGGCGTTCTGGTTGGCAGCGGCGTCGATGGCCTGGGGCAGGTCGATGATCGTGGGACCGTCGGTCCCGAGCAGCACGTTGAAGTCGGAGAGGTCCCCGTGCACGACCCCCGCGCACAGCATCTTCGTCACCTCGCGCAGCAGCTGCTCGAAGAGCTGTCGCGCCTCGGCCGTTTCGAGGTCGACGTCGACCAGTCGGGGAGCTGGCTCGCCGTCCGGGCCGCGCACCAGCTCCATCACGAGGACGCCCTCGACAAAGTCGTAGGGCTCGGGGACCCGAACGTCGGCATTCCACAGCCGCCCCATGATGTCGACCTCGGCGGAGCGCCAGGCAGCCTCGATCTCGGCCCGGCCGTAGGCGGACCGCTTCCCCTTGGCTCGCTCGGCGCGCGTGTTGCGCCCCCGACGGCCCTCCAGGTAGTCGGAGCGGTGCTTGAAGCTCCGCTTTCCGGCGTCCTTGTAGACCTTGGCCACCCGGACATCGTCGTCCGCGGTGACGAGGTACACCTGCGCCTCCTTGCCCGACATCAGCGGTCGCAGGACGCCGCTAATCACGCCCATGTCGAGGAGAGGCTCCAGCTCCGGGGGGACCCGCATTCCAGCTCGTCCTTCAGGGCGCTTCGTCGCGCCCTCGATTGCAGGTATTACGTCGTGGCGCCGCGTCAGGCCGGTCGCGAATCTCGCCTGGACACCGCCGACGTGGGATGGCGACCCGCCGCCCTGCAAGGGGAGGTTCACAGGGTTCACGCACAGTTTGCCCGACCCGCCGAGCCGCGCCATGATGGCGGCCGCTGAAGGAGGACCCGGTGATGCTCTGGTTCACGGCGGCGCTGGCCGTCACCCCTCCCCCGCTCGACATGGGCAACGCCTCGTTCGCGTTCGAGCGAGAGGCGATGTGCCTTCCGTCGGGGCTGCGCGTGCTCTACCATCACGCCCCCTCGAACCCGACCGTGTACTGGACCACGCTCGTCGACGTCGGCTCCACCTCGGATCCCGAAGGTCAAGAGGGGCTGGCTCACCTCGTGGAGCACCTCTGGTTCGACACCACGCCGTTCCGTACCGTCACCGCCGACGTCTACTCGAACGCCACCACGAACCCCGACCTCACGACCTACTACGCGCTCGGGCCCTCCGATCAGCTCGAGCCGCTCGTCCGCGTAGAGTCCGCCCGGTTCGGGGTGCCGCTGCGGGGCGTCACGACCCCCATCGTCGAGCGAGAGAAGGGCATCGTCGAGGCGGAGCGCCGCTGGCGCTACGAGAACACCGGGGTGTCGGGATACGCCACGCTGCCCAGCATGTTCCCCGAGGGCCACCCCTACCATCGGCCCACCATCGGCACGAAGGAGAGCATCGCGTCGCTGACCCTCGAGCAAGCCCGGCGGTTCTGGGCTGCTCACGTCACCCCCGATCGCACCACCTGGGTGGTGACGGGGCCACAGCCGGTGGCCGAGTTCCAGCGCCTGCTGAAGGACGTCGCCGCTGACCACATCTGGGCCCCGGCCCCCGGGGCGAGCTGCGAGCCCCTCGCCGCACCCGACGTCGCCATGCCGGCGCCCCCCAACGAGACCCGCTGGCTCGAGGTGCAGGAGGGCACCGTCCAGCCCCACGCGGTTGTCGGGTGGCTGCTGCCGCCGAGCTACGGGCCGAACCTCTCGCAGCAACGTCGGGCCACCCGCATGCTCGACCAGGTCGCGGGCTGGCGCTGCTCGCACCGGCCGCTGCGCCACGCCTCGCTCGTGACCTGCCGCTTTCCGCTGGCCCGGGGGCCGGGCAGCGCGTCCTTCGGGGAGCAGGTCCAGCGCAGGCTCGATCGGGTGTACTGGACCTGGGACTCGTCGGACCGCGACTATCAGCGTCGGCTCTTCCGCGGCGCGTATGCCGACACGATCTCCGAGATCCTCACCGATCTCGAGCTCGTCTCCTCCGAGCACACCGACGCCCGGCTGTGGCACTACACGGGCGACCTCGACGCCGGGTACGACCAGCTGCGACGAAGCGCGCCGGTGAAGGTGGGATCCGACAACCGCGATCTCGAGGCGTGGTTCGACCAGAAGCGCGCCACCGTCACCATCGTGAGGCCGAGAGGGCGGGTCGCCCAGGTCGCCCGGGGACGCTCCCACGGAGCTCCGCGGTCAGACACCGCCATCGGCGACGGCACGGTGGCCACCCCGGACGCCATCGAGGAGGCCTTCGTCGCGCTCGATCCCGCGACGATCGCGACGCGAACCCTCGAGAACGGGCTCGAGGTCTGGGTGTTGCCCTACCGCGGCTCCCCCTTCGTGCGCAGCCGACTCGTGCTTCGGGGGGCCCGCGAGACCGCGCCGAACCTCGCCGTGCACGAGCTGTTCTGGGACCTGCTGACCACCGAGTCGACCGTACAGTCCATGCCGATCTACCAGGCCCCGCTCGCCATCGGAGGTGACTGGTACGATTGGCAGCACGGGGCAAATACCGAGCTCGGGATCCGCAGCGTGAAGGATCGCCTCGACGGCCAGCTGTACCTGCTGAGGTCTCGCCTGGACGCGGCGCGACTGAACCACGCGTCGCGCGCCTGGGCCCTCGAGTCAGCCGAGGAGAGCCTCTGGTCCACGCTCGACGGCCCCCGAGGGTGGGCCCAGCTCCATCGGGATCGGGCCTTTTTCGGCGAGGCCGATCAGTGGACGCCCGAGCTGCTTCAGGTCGCCCGCAAGACCAAACGCAAGGAGCTCGACCTCTGGCTGAAGCAGGTGGTGCGACCCCAGGACGCGGTCTTGGTCATCGTCGGGGACGTTGAGGTGAACCGGGCGATCAGCTCCGCCATGCGATGGCTCGGGGACTGGAAGTCGAGGAACCGCGCCCCGCTGCAGGCCCGCCAGGGCCTGGTGGCCGACGTCCCGGCCAGCGTGGCGCTGTTCGAGAACCAGATCCGTACGGATGCCGAGGTGCGCGTGTCCTGCCCGCTGCGGGGCCCCACCGAGCCCGCACTGCGCTGGATCGGGAACGCGCTGCTGCAGGAGCGGATGCGCGCGACCCTCCGGGAGACCTGGGGCGCCACGTACGCGGTGTCCACCTGGATCGAGCGCAAGAGCGAGGAGGAGGGGATCTGGCACGTCGACGTCGACGTCCCGGCCGACGTCGTTGGCCCCAGCGTCGCGGCCGCGCGCGCCGCGCTGGCTGGCTTCGCCCAGGGACTGTCGGACGAGACGATGGCGCTCGCGAAGCTCGCCTACGCCCGCCGGACCCGGTACCAGATGCGCGATCCCGCAGACGTGACCGGCCGCCTGCTCGAGGTGGCGCGTGACGGCGGCACCCCCGCCAGCTTCGGCACCGAGCTGGAGCGACTGCAGGCCCTCTCGGTCGCTGATGTCGCGCGCACCTTCGCCGCCTGCAGCGGTCACGAGGTGGTCACCGTGGTCGGCCCGGCGGGGCCCGCGCTTGCCTCCCTCGAGGGGGCGGGCGAAGACGTGCAGGTCGTCGACTGGCCTGGCCAGAAGCGAGAATGGCTCCAGGAGCACGCCCCCGAGCGCCTGCGCAAGTGAGCGCCGGCTCGGGCGTGGCCCGTCGGCGCGGTCAATTCCCCACGCTCAGGTACCGTTCGGCAAGGGCGTCGTAGGCAGGCCGTGGGTTCCGATCGATGTCGAGTATTCCCCAGTACTCCTCGTTGAACACGCCGTCGGGGTAGGGGCCTCCGCCGGGGGCCAAGCCGCTCGGGTCCTGCTCCCACGGACTGCCAGCCGCCTTCCACCACTCGTCGGCCCACGAGAAGATCGACCCTCCACACGCCACGCCCCCGCTGCCCGTCCACTCGGCGAAGATCTCGTCGGTCAGCTTTCCCGTGGCATAGGCCTGTGCCTCGAGGTCGACGGCTCCGGCCGTCGTGTCGTACGCGTCTGCTCCGTACTCCGAGACGAACAGCGGCTTGTCGGAGCGACTGCGCCAGGTCGGGAACAGATCCCCGAAGCTGTCGAAGCGGTAGGCGTTGATGGCCCAGACGTCCACGAACGGAACGGCGTCGAGCACATCGGGCGGCACCATCTCGCCGTAGGCCGTGACCACGGGTCGTTCGTCGAGGGCCTGGATGCGCTCGGCGACGACGTCGACCCGGAACGCCGCATCGTCGAGGCTCAGGTCGACCCACAATCCGTTGTAGTTCCACTCGTTGCCCACCATCCACAGGATGATGGCAGGGTGGTCCTGCACGGATCGCACGACCTCGTCGACGGCCTCGGCGGGCACGCCGCCCCAGGGATACACGGTGTTGATGACGGCAATGCCGTTCTCGTGCAGCACGTCGAGCACGTAGGCGTCGGTGATGGGCTCGAAGGTGCGGACCGTGTTGATTCCGGCCTCCGCCATGAGCGGCGCATCCTGGTCTACCGCGCCTCGAAAGTCGAGATCAAAGGGATGCTGCCCTCCCTTGGGAACCGGGTTCCAGTTGACCCCGAGGATCCGGTACGGGGCGCCGTCGACGAAGATCTGACGGCCCTCGATCGTGACGTCGCGTGGCGACGCGGGCACCGGGCCGTCGGGCAACGGTGGGCGTTCGCGCTCGGCCGGTTCGGCAGGGTCGGTCGGATCGGTGGGACCGGTCTTCACCGGGTCGACGACCGGTGGGGCGTCGGCGGGCGTCTCCGTGGGCACCTGCATCTCCACACAGGCGGTCATCCAGGGGACCGACAGAAATAGCCAGGGGGCGAGGTTCCAGTTCGATGGTGAATGGAGCTGCATCACGATTCCCTCCACGACGTCCGTTTGTCGTGAGGGAGTTGTGCTCCGAATCGACCTTACTCCCCCTTACGGGACCTTCCCCTGCGTGTCTGGGCGCCCTCGTGTCCTGTCCGGTTCTCTTCGGCCCCGTCACGACGGGCGCGGATCGGCAGCGCGGAGCCGCGCCGGACGCTGCGCGTGAAGGGCGACCAGGAGCGCGATGTGCGACGCGTTCCGACTGCGGTTCCGGCTGACCACGAGCGTCAGCGAGCCATCGTCGTGCACGACGAAGGCACGGATCCGCTTCGGGTTTCCGAGGTCGGCGAGGGCAGTCGCCCAGCGAGTTCCCGCAAAGCGCCGACGCAACGCCTCGAGTCGGGGCTCGACGTCGCGGCGGTGGGTCCGCCAGGGCAGGAAGACGTTGTAGGCGAACTCCGGCATCAAGAAGATCGTCTTGTCGAGCCATCCGCGCTCGATCAGCTGCTCGAGCTCCCAGCCCGCCCAGTCACCGACCCCCGGCTGGTACACGACGTGGCCGCTCTGCTTCATCCAGTCGACGACCTGCGCTTGCCAGGCGTCGTTGGAGAGGTGCACGCGCGTAGCACCGATCACGAACTGGTTCCGCCGGCCAGGGACCCCGACGGCCACGAACGGTCCGGCTCGCCCGAAGTGGTCGGCGAGCCGCGCCTCGAGACTGTTGTCCAGCAAGGCCGAGGCAGGGTTGCCACCGGGATTGGTCTGTCGGGCCGCGGCATCGTCGTCGGAGAACGTCCGGAGGTACAGCGCGGCGGGGACCCGCCCGTCGGCCAACACGGCCTCGGGCGATGGCTGGAGGTTGTACCGGGCGACCAGGAACATGAGGAAGCCGAGGAACTGCAGCTGCTGCAGCCCGCCGCTGAGCCCCTGGACCTCCTGGGAGAGCTGCAGGAGCAGATCCGTACCGAAGCTGAACGCAGCGAACCACGCGAACCCGGCGACCACCCAGAAGGCGCCCCACCCCGGGTTTCGCGGCGGAGCGCGGCGAGCCACCCGCTCCACGTCGACACTCGCGATGAGCTCGGGGAGCCGAAGGTCGAGGCCCCGGATCCGGACGAACCGCGCGACGAACAGGGCGACGAGCCCGATCAGGGCGGAGGCGGCCCACGGCACCGAGAGAATGACGTAGCTGATGACCGCGAACAGCGTCTCCTCGTCCAGCGGCTCGGCCAGCGTGGTCACCGAGAGTAGTGCCAGTAAGCCCATGATCACCGAAGATGCCGCGAAGACGACACCAACGGCGGGGCGCCGGACGGCGCGGATGCCGCCCACGTTGCGGAAGGTCACCCACGCCGTCGCCATCGCGAGCGGTACGATGACCGCGGCGGCGCCGAGGGCGGTCCACACGACGTCCATCGGGGCGCCGGCCCCGAGGACGTGGACGAACTGCGCGGGCAACCCCGCGAGCAAGAGCACGGCGCTGACGAAGAGCACCACGCTCGCCCACTTCACCCACCAGAAGGGGCGGGAGGCTGCCGTGACGTCGATCTCGTGGACGCGAGCCATGCTCCCCCCCAGCCCCGCGGGCGGGTCGAGCCTACACGAGGTCCCGACGATGGGTCGAGGGCGAGGCGGCAGGGAGCTCGCGCGCCCGTGCTCACAGCCAGTAGCCTCGGACCATCGGCCGCGTGGCAGGGGCGCGCGACGTCCGCCGCTGCTCGTCGCGAGCGAAGGTCGCGTCGATGGATGCGCAGACCGCGTCCACGAAACGCTGGAACGGGGTGGGACGGGTCTCGTGGGCGGAGACGCGGGGGGAGACGATCGAGAAACGCTGCGGCTGCTTGGCCATGAAAACCTCCTGGGGGACGCGACGGGTCATCGCAGACTCCGTGCCAGCCGGCCCTCGTGGATTGCGGGCGTTGGTCTGTCGACGCGACGGGGCGCGAGGTGGGCGCACGTGCGCGCGCCCAGCCGAGGGGCGCGCGCAGAGCGGCGGCCTGAGCGTGGAGGACCCTCACTCCGCTCCGACACCGCTCGACCGCCGCGATGCGATAGGCTTGTCGCGCCGAGTCCGGAGGTGTCGTGCACGTCCATTTTGCTGTTGTGTCCAGCTTGATCGTCTTCGCCGCCTGCTCGGGCGACGGCGAGCCCAGCCCCGACCAGGAGTCGGGAATCCCCGGCGCGGAGACGGGCACCCCCCCAGCGCCGCTGGGCTTCGGCGTGGCGGTCGATACCGGTGTCGTGAGGATCGTACGATCGAGGGCGGTCCGGGTGCCCGTCACCATCGACCGCACGGACGGCTACACGGGACCGGTGAACGTCACGGTCGATGGGCTGCCACTCGAGGTCACGGCCCTGCCGCTGACCATCGGTGGCGGCGAGACGATGGGGGAGCTCGAGCTCTCGGCGGCCGTCGGCGCGGCGCTCGGCGGTCCGACCGTCGTCACGGTCGAAGGGACTCCCGAGGTCGGGGAACCCGTGGCCAGCGAGCCCCTCCCCCTCTTCGTGGCGGGGCAGTCGGGAACCCTGGACCCCACCTTCAGCTTCGACGGCAAGCTCATCTACGACGTCGACCCCGACAACGGGGGGGCCAGCAACGGCCTCACGGTCGACAGCGAGGGCCGGGTGATCGCCGTCGGCACTACGGGCGGCAGCAGCGCCGCGGGCGTCGCCCTGCGGTTGTCGATCGACGGGACCGTCGACACCAGCTTCGGCGCGGAGGGGCTCGTGCGGCTCGGCGGGGACTTCAGCCTCGTGGAGGACGTGGTGGTGAGGCCTGGCGACGAGCCCCTGCTGCTGACCTTCCGCGACCCGGGTGGCCTGCGGAGCATCGAGGCCTTCGACGCGGCCGGGCAGTCCGAGGTCACCTGGGCCGCCAAGGGGGTTCGTACGGTCGTGACCGAAGACTTCCTGGCCTGGGTGGGGCTGCGGCCCCGAGCCGACGGTGGGACCTACGTGGTCGGGAACGACGAGCTCATCGCCCTCGACGCCGCGGGCTCCCCGGTCGCGGGGTTCTCGTACGCGCTCACGAACCTGGAGGGCCACGGCGCATCCGCCGTCGACAGTGACGGGCGGCTGCTGCTCGGGGGGACGAGCTCAGGGCTCGCGCCGTTCCGCGTCGAGCGACGGCTCCCGGATGGCAGCCTCGACCCGAGCTTCGGCGACGGAGGACTCCTCGAGGTCACGCCGCTCACCGGCAACTTTCACGACGTCAACGGGCTCGCGGCGACCGCCGACGGAGGCGGGGTGGGGGTCGGTTCCTCGTCGCTCGGGCTCGAGCCCCTCTCCACCGTTCTCTTCCGCTTCGACGCGGACGGCGAGCTCGATCCTGGATTCGGAGACGGGGGGCTCGTGGCGCTGGCGTCCGGCGAGGCCGACTTCCAGCTCGTCGCGGTCCAGGCGAGCGGTCGGATCCTGGTGGCTGGCGGAAGTAACGGCGACGCCCAGATCCGGAGGTTCAACCCGGACGGCAGCCCCGACATCACGTTCGGCCTCGCGGGGGAGGCGCCCCTCGACGCCCTCCCGCGTGCGCTGACGCTGGAGCCCGCTGCGGGACGAATCGTGGTGCTCGTCGACGACCAGACGGTCGACGGGTTCGAGATCGTTCGCCTCTGGCAGTGACCGAGCCCCGGCCCCGTCGGCGATCGCACGGGTAGGTGACGTCGTTAGCCGATGGAGATGTCCGTGGCCTCGAGCATCGACCGGGTCGCCCCCGGGTCCTACAGCGCCGAGCAGTGCTTCTACAGCCGGGTGCCCAACGCGCAGCTGCACCCACTCGTGCGCATGTTCCTGAATCTGGGCAACGACCGCATCGCGACGCGGTACTGCCACCTGCACCCCGAGGTCGATCCCGCCGTCGTGCGCGATCTCCTCGCCAGCCGCACGAAGGTGCTCCGGTGGGCGGGCACCGACCTGTTCCACGTGACCGACGAGAGCGGCGTCCGTCACAACGTGGTCATCGAGACGAACTCGTCGCCATCAGGTCAGAAGTCCATGCCGCTGCTCTCGGAAGACGACGAGGCCGGCGGCTACCGGCGCCTCCTGTCCCGGACGTTCCTCCCGATGCTGAAGCGCCGGGGGCTCCCGCAGGGGCGGCTCGCCGTGCTCTACGACAAGAACGAGATGGAGGCGCGGGGCTACGCGAGCGTGCTCGCCGACCTGACCAACGAGGAGGTCCTGCTCTGCTACGTCCCCTACACCGAGCCCCACGTCCTGCGTACGGTGAACGGGGTGCTGCAGGTGCAGGTCGACGGAGAGTGGGAGCCGCTTCGTGCGGCCTTCCGCTACCTCACCCAGCGACCGTGGAACCGGGTCCCGCCGCTCACGCGGACCGCGCTCGTGAACCCCGTGCTCGCTTGCCTGGCGGGAGGGCGGAACAAGCTCATCGCGGCGAAGGCCTACGACTTCTACAACGCCGACGTGGCCGACAGCGGCTTGCGGATCCGGTTTCCGGAGACCATCTGGGACGTGCCGCTCCCCGAGGTTCCGCTGTGGGTCGAGCGCATGGGCGGCGTGGCCGTGGTGAAGAACCCCTACAGCAACGCGGGCCAGGGCGTGTGGACGATCACCCGGCCCTCCGAGCTCGAGGCGTTTCTCGAGATCGAGCACGACTACCAACGCTTCGTCGTGCAGGGCCTCATCGGCAACCTGGGCTGGACGAGCCAGGTGCGGGGTCGTCGGCTCTACCACGTGGGCACGGTGCCCGATCGGAAGGGGGACATCTACGTTGCCGATCTGCGATTCATGGTGGCGATGTCGCCCGAGGGGCCCTACCCCGTGGCGATGTACGCCCGGCGCTCCCGAACACCGCTGGCGCCATCGCTCGACGACGCGCCCGACTCGTGGTCGATGCTCGGCACCAACCTCTCGGTCAAGCTGCCGGACGGACGATTCGACACCGATCCGTCCCGCCTGATGCTGATGGATGCCCGCGACTTCAATCGGCTCGGCCTCGGCCTCGACGACCTGACGGAAGGATACCTCCAGACCGTCATGGCCATGCACGCGATCGACAAGATGGCCGAGCGCTTGACGAGCAGCAAGGGTCGCTTCCGACGCAAGTTGTTCAGCTCCTTGGTCCCCGACCCGAGCCTGCTCGAGGAGATCACGCGTGACGATCGAGACGGATGAGCTGACCCTGGAGGCCTTCGAGCCCAACACGGTGTCGCGACGCTGGCTGCGTCTGGTCGACAACCCGCTCGGACGGGCGGTGCGACTGCCGGTGCTCGTGGCGCGGGGCCAGAAGGCCGGCCCGGTGCTCGGGATCACCGCCGCGGTGCACGGGGACGAGGTCAACGGGATTCCCGTCATCCACCAATTGTTCCAGAAGCTCGACACGAGCAAGCTGTCCGGCACCGTCGTGGCCGTGATTGTGGTGAACGTGCCGGCCTTCGAGGCCCACAGTCGGCTGACGCGCGACGGCTTCGACCTCAACCACCACTTTCCGGGAGATCCCCACGGCAACAGCATCGCGGTGTATGCGCACCGGTTGCTCGAGGTGGTGTTCTGCAAGGTGGACGCGCTCGTGGACCTCCACACGGCGAGTCGCGGGCGCGCGAACACGCTCTACGTGCGCGCGAACATGACGCGGAGGGACACGGCGCGCATGGCCTACCTTCAGCGGCCCCAGATCATCCTGCACAATCCCGCGTCCGACGGCACGCTCCGAGGTGCCCTGGACGTGCCGGCGATCACGGTCGAGATCGGAAATCCGTCGAGGTTTCAGCGCGACTACATTCGACGTGCCGTCGTCGGGCTCCGCGCCGTCATGGGCGAGCTCGGGATGGTGGCGCGTCGCCCCGTGGCCATGGGGGACCCACCCGTACTCTGCGCTCGGAGTCACTGGATCTACACCCAGGAGGGCGGGCTCCTCGACGTGCTGCCGGGGCTCGGGGACTGGGTCGAGGCGGGTCAGCCCATCGCGCGCCTCGTCGACGTGTTCGGCGATGTGCGTCGGGTCTACGAGGCACCGAGCGTCGGCATCGTCATCGGGCGCGCCCTGGACCCGGTAGCCGCCGCCGGAGCGCGCATCCTGCACCTCGGCACCCCGGCTACGGACACCGACGATCTGATTCGGAGGTACGAGTGATCTCGCACGAGGGCCGATGGGCGCGCTGCGGGGTCGAGTCTCGTGACGAGCGACCGCCTTAGGCGTCGGGCAGCTCCTCGCGGACCTGAGCATACGCGAGCAGCGCGAACAGCAGCGTTCCCCCGATGATGTTGCCCACCAAGGCGGGAAGGACGAAGGTGGCGACGAGGCCGAGCTTCGAGGCGCCGTGCACCGTGATCAACAGCGCGACCTCGACCGACCCTGCGATGACGTGCGCGAAGTCGCCGAGAGCGATGACGTAGGTGAGCAGGAGCACGTTCGCGAACTGGGTGCGCGTGGACCCCGCGTTGAGCCAGACCACCGCAGCGATCAGGAAGCCCGCGGGGATCCCCGTCGTCAACGACGACAGCGCGCTCCCGTGGGTCGCGTGCTCCGCGATGGCGAGGATGGCCTCGAGCTGGGCCGAGTCGAGCACGCCTCCCCGACCCAGAATCAGGGCAGCCGCCGTGGCGCCGACGAGGTTCGCGACGAGCACGATGCCCCACAGGCGGGCGGTCTTCCACGAGGCCTCGAGGCTCGGCGCGGCGAGAAGCGGCAGCACCGTGGTGATCGTGTTCTCCGTGAACAGCTGCAGCTGGCCCAGGACGACGATGACGAAGCCCACGGTGTAGCCGAGGTCGACGACCAGAGGGGCCCAGGCCGCTTCGGGGAGCCGCATGGCGAGCAGGCCCGACGCCATGACCGAGGTCGACATGCACAGCCCCGCCGCGATCCCGGACCACCACAGCGAGCTGCTCGGCCGAGCGAGCTCGCGCTCGCCCTCCTGAGCCACCGCCTCGTACAGCCTGACCGAGCCGTCGTCCGTAGACTCCACCTGGCCTCCCGGGCCAGCGTATCTCCGCCGCCGGCCGCCTGGTTCGCCACGCTCGACGTCGGCCTTCACCATGACGTCGATTCCGCGTCGTTCGTCTCGCGGAGCAGCCGGCGCGCGGCCAGCGGTCCGGTCACCAGGGTCGGGGCGACGAGCACGGTCACGGGCACGGCGGTGAGCACGATGAACTGCTGAAGGGCGTCGATGCCGCGCTGCCCGACCCCCAGGAGCGCCGCGGCGAGGGCGCCCATTCCCACGGCCCAGGCGACGCGAAGCGCCACGGGGGGCGTATCGTCCTCGGCGACGACCACGCTCACCGCGTAGGCCACCGAGTCGCCGGTGGTGGCCAGGAAGCAGAACACGAGGACCACGAACAGCGGCACCCACAGGGTGCTCCCCGGGAGCTCCGCCAGGGTCGCGAGCATGGCGGCCGCCATGCCTTCGTCGGCCAGCGGCCCGCTGACCACCCCTGTCGTCTCGAGCTCGAGGCCCAGCGCCGTGCCGCCGACGGTCACGAACCACAGGTGGGTCACCAGCGGCGCCGCGACCGCCACGGCGACAACGAGCTCGCGCACGGTACGACCGCGCGAGATGCGCGCCACGAACACCGACATCATCGGAGCGAAGCCCAGGAACCAGCCCCAGTAGAACACCGTCCAGTACCCCAGCCACACGTCGTCCCCGCGAAAGAGCGCCATCGTGGGGAACCAGGTCGCGTAGGCGACCAGCGACTGGGCGCCGGTGGCGGCGACGAACCCCGTGGGGCCGACGAGGAGAACGGCTGTGCCGAGGACGAGTGCACCGACGACGTTGGCGCGCGAGAGCCAGGCGATGCCGCGGTGCAGCCCGGACGCCGCGGACAGCGTGTAGAGCGTGACCAGCGCCCCGAGCACGGCGAGCTGGCTGCCGTAGCTGTCGGGGATGCCGAGCAACCTGTCGGCTGCATTCGAGAGCTGGAGCGCCAGGAAGCCGATGGGCCCTACCGTGCCGGCCACCACCGCCACGATGGCGACCGCGTCCGCGAGGGTTCCCACCCCTGAGGGCAGCTCGCCGAGCACCGGGCGGAGGAGTGCGCGCGGACGCAGCGGGACGCCGTCGAGCCGATGCGTCGCGAACAGCGAGATCGCCCCCAGGGTTCCGACCATGGACCACGCGAGGAAGCCCCAGTGGAGGTGGGACTGCGCGAGCGCGAGCGTGGCGGCGCGCAGCGTGCCCGCGTCGGCGTCGAACGCCGGAGGCGGCGTCTGGAGGTGGTACATCGGCTCCGCCGCGACCCAGAACACCCCCCCTCCGGCGAGGAGCGTACACACGAGAATGGCGATCCACCCGGCGAAGCTCGACTCGGGAGGTCCGCTGCCGAGTCGCGCCGAACCCCAGGGCGAGGCTGCGAGGCCGAGCGCGACGAGCCCGTAGAGCGCAAAGAGTACCTGCCAGACGCCGCCGAACCAGCTCACCGCGCCGTCGAACGCGGACTTCACGAGGTCGCCGGTGAGGTCGGGAGCGAGCACGCACGCCGCCGCGAACCCGGCGAGTGGTCCCGCGGAGGCCACCACGAGGCTGCGCATCAGGCGCTCGGGGCCGTGTATCCAGCGAGGATCTCGCCGGCGTCGAAGCCCGGCATCTCGCCAAAGCGGTGGATGGCGACGTCCACGGGCAGCGGGTGCACCGTCCCGGCCAGTCCCTCGTACACGTGCTGGCCCGCGGTGAGACGCACCGACTCGTCGGGTTCGTGGAGGAGCGGATGGGCCCAGGGGATGACCAGCAAGACGGCAGGGGGGTTGGGGAGACGACGCCAGCGCGCGATCACCGCCTCGACCCTGCGGATGGTCTCGGTGAGGAACGGCGGGTCGAGGCACCAGGCCCCCGGATGTACGGGCTCGTCCAGCCCAAAGAAGCTCCCCGCGCTTCCGAATGGCGCGTCGACGTCGGCGCACGCGCTGAAGAACCGGGCGCCCGGGCGGCCGAGCACCCGAGCGTTGAACGGCGAGGCGAAGCCCTCGTTGCGAACGCCCCAGGCGAAGAACGAGTCGTAGACCCGCCGCGGCGGGCCGATGTGCCGGGTCTTCGCGTAGAGGCTCGCGTAGCGGAGGGCGGACCGCAGCACGGCCACGGTGGCCGCGTCGGGGTCGACCGTCGAGGCCACGTGCCACCACGCATCGTCGACCCAACGATTGCGCGGAAGCACGAAGCGTCCGAAGCGGAGACTCTCCGAGAGGAACTCGGGCCGGAGGTCGAGCGAGGGCGACCCCAGAGGCGCGGCGAGCGCCTCGCGCAGCGCCGCGAGGAGCGACCGAGCCAGTGCCGGATCCGAGATCCCCACCTCACCGAGGCCAATCGCGCACGCTTCGACGTCCAGGCGCGGCCAGAGCGTCCGTGGGTCGGCCACCGCATCGTCGAGCAGCAGGTACATCAGCGCGTTCTCGAGAACCACGCTGGCGCGCGCGGCCGGCTGGCCTGCACCGTCCAGGACGTCCGAGGCAGCCGCGGACAGGACCTGGCTCCGCAGCCAGGACTCGTATTCGCGCCGGAGCATCGCTCCGTCAACGCTTGAATCGGTATTGAACCGGTTTTCCTGCAGCCCCATCACGCAACTCCCTTGCCGCAGCCGGCGTATCGAAAGCGATCGGTGGCTGGGGTGGAAATCGGTCAGGTGCAACATTTCGACCGGCTGTCGGTCATTATCGGTTCGTGGCCGTGAGCGGCCACCGACCCGCGGGTCGCGCGTAACGTCGTGCGGCGCGCTCACACTGAAGATCGTTACCCGAGCACGTAAGGAGTGCCGTCATGAGCAACTGGGTAGGATGGGGCCTGGCCGTGGTCGCGGTGGTCGCGGTGGTGCTGGCGACCAGCTGGGACGGCAACGCCGTCGCGGGGAATCTTCCGGCCGACGAGGTCGAAATCGACGCATCGAAGACCTACGACAAGCCGTCGGATGCCGAGATCCGCAAGCGACTCACGGAGCTGCAGTACCAGGTCACGCAGCGGGACGCCACCGAGCGTCCGTTCGCGAACGAGTACTGGAACAACAAGCGACCGGGGATCTACGTCGATGTCGTGAGCGGCGAGCCCCTCTTCTCGTCGACGCACAAGTTCGAGAGTGGGACGGGTTGGCCGAGCTTCTCCAAGCCGCTCGTGCGTCGTCACGTCGTGGAGGTGCGTGACACGTCGCACTTCATGGTGCGCACCGAGGTCCGGTCCAAGCACGGCGACAGTCACCTCGGCCACGTGTTCAACGACGGCCCGGCGCCGACCGGCCTCCGCTACTGCATCAACTCGGCGTCGCTGCGCTTCGTCCCTGCAGAGGAGCTCGAGGCGAAGGGCTACGGTGAGTTCCGAGCCCTGTTCGAGGCCGAGAAGCGCGCCTCCGAGTGAGGGCACGCGGCCGCGTCATCGGCTGACGATGGCTGATTGTCCAGGGCGCGGCTCGTCGAGTGGGCAATTTCACCCCGCCGCGACCCGAACGAGGACGCTGGCCTTGACGGTAGAGGCGCAGTGGCCTACTCTCCTGTTGAAATTGAATATCATTTTCAACGGAGAACGCCATCATGCAGTTCTGGCCTGCACTCTTCGCCCTCGCGTGCACCGAGAGCCCGGATGCGGAGTCGGGCTCGAGCCTCGACACGGCAACCCCGGTCGAGCTCTCGGGCTACGCCTTCCCGAGCCGAGACGGCAGCGGCACGGACAGCGTGGCCTACAGCGGCCAGACCTTCCGGCACGTGCTGATCGCCGACCTGAAGTCGTACCTCGGTGGGCTGACCGCTTCGATCGACGGCGGCTCGCTCACCCCCGCCAGCGGCCAGGTCCGCGACGATCTTCTCTTCTGGCTCGAGTTCGACTCGTCGGTGGGCGGTGACGTCCCGCACCGGGTGACGACGGAGCCCGCCGCGCTCCAGACCACCTACGGCGACATCTCGTCGGACAAGTCGCTCTTCGAGAAGCTGGCTGGCAACGACTCGGTGACCGACCACCGCGACTGGGCGTCCGAGTTCGCGGGTTGGCCGGGGTCCGGCTCGCCGGAGGCGCTCGTGCGGAGCTGGGTCGATGCGGTCGACGCGGCCGCGGTGGCCCGGGCCAACGGAACGATCCCCACCACCCCCGCCGGTCAGCAGATCACGGCCGTCTACGTGGACGAGGAGGGGCGCGACTACCTGCAGCTCCTCGACAAGCTGCTGCGCATGGGGATCACGTTCTCGCAGGGCGCCGACGACTACCTCGACGACGACGTCGAGGGCAAGGGGCTCCTCTCGGACCACGCCGCGCTCGTCGAGGGCAAGCCCTACACCGCCCTCGAGCACCAGTGGGACGAGGGCTTCGGCTACTTCGGGGCGACCCCCGACTACGACGACTGGAGCAACGACGAGCGCATCGCCTCGACCCTCGACATCAACGGTGACGGAGCCATCGACCTCGGAAGCGAGAAGGTCTGGCACGACGCCAACAACGCGGCCAAGCGCGACGCCGCCTCGGTGACGGGCACCACGCTGGGCAACGAGGCGTACGCGGCCCTCTACGCAGGTCGGGCGCTGATCGCGTCGGCGAGCGAGCCCCTGACCGACGCTGAGCTCGGCGAGCTCCGGGGCCACCGGGACGATGCTCTGCTCGCGTGGGAGCGCACCATCGCGGCCACCGTCGTCCACTACCTCAACGAGGTGGTCTCGGACCAGGACGCCCTCGGCACCGACGAGTACGTCTTCGAGGACCACGCCAAGCACTGGAGCGAGGCGAAGGGCTTCGCCTTGGGATTCCAGTTCAACCCGCACTCCCCGATGACCGGGTCCCAGTTCACGCAGCTCCACGATGCGCTCGGGACCGCGCCGGTGGTGGAGGACGGCGGCCCGGTGAGTCTCGCCGACTACCGAGCGGGCATCGTCGCGGCCCGCGACCTGCTCGGAACGATCTATGGCTTCGACGCCCAGGACGTCGCGGCCTGGTAGGCGCCGGCGCGAGGAGAGGATCATGAACTCGAACAAGCTGTCGTGGAGCCTCCTCGGAGGCCTGTTCCTGCTGGGCCTCGGCCAGCCGTACCTCGGCTGCCTGCCCGAGCCCCAGGACGAGACCCGCTTCGAGGGGGCTGCGGAGGTGCTCGTCGACGTGGGAGCCGAGGTCGTCGTCCCCGCGCTCGATCGCTTCCTCGACGAAGCGGACGCGCTGCGTGACGCGCTGGTGGCCGGCGACCGTGACGCAGCTCAGGCCGCCTTCCTCGTCGCGACCGCGACGTGGCAGGAGCTCGAGATGATGCAGATGGGGCCCGCCGGGTCGTCGCTGCAGGCGACGGGCGGCGCGGACCTCCGGGACGAAATCTACTCGTGGCCCACCGTCAACCCCTGTCGGGTCGACCAGGTGACCGCGACGGGCGAGTATGCCGACGAGGGCTTCGTCGAGGCGTCGCTGGTCAACAGCTACGGGTTGGATGCCGTCGAGTACCTCCTGTTCGCCGAGGCGGGTGTGAACAGCTGCCCGAGCATCGTCGCGCCCAACGAGGGCGGCGTGTGGGACACCCTGGGACTCGCCGAGATCGCGTCGCGTCGGCTCGACTACGCCCTGGTCGCCGTCGACGGCGTCGTGGACACCGCGGAGCGGCTCCGGGACGAGTGGACGGAGCCCGGTGGCTTCGGCACGGCCCTCGCGAGCCCGGGAGACGAGTCTTCGCCGTTCGTCGACGAGGTCGAGGCACTGAACGCGGTGTTTGCCGCGATGCTCTACCTCGACACCACCACCAAGAGCGCGAAGCTCGGGACCCCGCTCGGCCTCCGACCCGAGACCTGCTCGGCCGACTGCGAAGATCGCATCGAAGCACCGCACAGCGGTGCGTCCACCGAGTGGGTGGTCGCCAACCTCCGCGGCTTCCGCTCGATGTTCACCGGTGGCACCGGCCAGGGCTTCGACGACCTGCTGCGCAATCTCGGCGAGGAGGAACTGTCTGAGCGCATCCTCGCCAATACCGACGCCGCGATCGCCATCGGCGAGGTGACCGGGTCGCTTTCCGAGCTGCTCCCCGAGCAGCCCGAGCCAGGGGTGGAGCTGCACGAGGCGATCAGGCTCGTGACCGTCGACCTGAAGGGCGACCTGGCGACGCTGCTGTCGCTCCAGATCCCCAGGGAGGCGGCAGGGGACAACGACTGATCGTCGCCGAGCGACAAAGCTCGTTACCCTGCCTACCGCTGAAAATGAATACCGTTTTCAGCACTCGGAGACGCGCGCTTGGAACGGATCGCAACCTGGCTGCTCGACCCCTTCGTGGACCCCGGAAGTCGGACGTACTGGGCTTCGCTCGGGGTGACCGCGGCGATCGCGGTGGGGTTCGCGGCAGCCCGGGGCTCCGGGGGGCGCTCGCTGCGCGACGCGATCCGGCACCCCTCGGCCTGGCTCGACGTGCAGCTGCTGGTGGCGCGGCAGCTGCTGCGAGGGCTCGGCCTGCTCCCGGTGATCGGTGCCGGCCTGGTCGCCGCCCAGCAGCTCGTGCGCCTCGCCGACGCGATGCTCGGGGTGCCGATGCTCGGTGACGTCGTCCCGAGCTGGCTCGCCATCGCCACCTACACCATCGCGACCTTCGTGGCCTGGGATGCCTCCCGCTACGTGCTTCATCGCTTGATGCACCAGGTCCCCGCGCTGTGGGAGCTCCACCAGGTCCACCACTCGGCCGAGGTGCTCACGCCGTTGACCTTCCACCGCATCCACCCGCTGGAGTCCCTGCTCTACGGGCTTCGCGGCTGGCTCGTGACCACGGCGACGGCGGCGGCGTTCTTCTGGTTGTTCCGCGACGCGGCCGCCATCTGGACCATCGGGTCGGTGCACGCGATCGGGTTCCTGCTGAACCTCGTCTTCGGCAACCTCCGCCACAGCCACGTCTGGATGCCGTTCGGGCCGCTCGAGCGGCTGTTCGTGAGCCCCGCCCAGCATCAGCTCCACCACGCGGTCGGGCACGACAGAACGAACTACGGCACCTGGCTGTCGGTCTGGGATCAGCTCGGCGGCACCTTTGCGCCTGCCACGGTGCCTCCGGCGCGCTACGGGCTCGACGCGCCAAACCACCAGCACACGCTGTGGTCCGCCTGGGTGAACCCCGTGCTCGCCTGGGTGCGTCGACCCAGACCGGCGGTGGTCGGCGCGGTCATCGGAGGATTGCTCCTGCTCGGTGCGGCGGCGCGGGCCGACGAGCCCGACCCGGAGGAGCAGGAGAAGGAAGACGTCGACGCGAGCATGCTCGTCCGTGGGGTGTGGGAGACGCCCGGCTCGGTGGACGTGGTCGGCGAAGAGCAACTCGAGCGCTTCGAGCGCGACGACATCGGAGCGGTCCTCGGTCAGGTGCCCGGCGTCACCATCCGCGACGAGGACGGCTTCGGGCTGCGGCCGAACATCGGCATCCGCGGGGTCAACTCCGACCGCTCCTCCAAGGTGACCCTGCTCGAGGACGGCGTGCTCCTGGGCCCGGCGCCCTACTCGGCCCCTGCTGCCTACTACTTTCCCGTCGTCACCCGGCTCACCGGGGTCGAGGTGTCGAAGGGCCCCGCGTCGATCCAGAACGGTCCGTCGACGGTCGGTGGGGCGGTGAACCTGCTCACCCGCCCGATCCCGGAGAGCGCCGAGGCCTACCTCGACCTCGCCTACGGCCTGCGCGGCACCGGCAAGGTGCACGGCTATACCGGCACCCAGGGTCGGCACTTCGGCGTGCTCCTCGAGGCCGTGGGACTGCACACGGACGGGTTCAAGCGGCTCGACAACGGAGGTCCGACGGGCTTCGATCGAGGCGAGGTGACCCTACGGGCGCGCTGGCGGTCCGACGACGGCGGGCCGCGAACCCAGGCCGTGGAGCTCAAGCTCGGCTGGGCGGGGGAGCGCTCGTTCGAGACCTAC
Source organism: uncultured Enterobacteriaceae bacterium (assembly GCA_964655065.1). GTDB lineage: Bacteria > Myxococcota_A > UBA796 > UBA796 > DRPG01. Next base: position 30,555 of record CAZZLC010000041.1, read on the forward strand.
CTCGGCCTCCAGGTCGACGACTTCGCGGCGGATCCCTACCGGCGGTACGCGGCGTCGGCGAACGCGCTCATGCAGTGGCAGCGCTGGCTCGCCGAGGTGCGGGTCCCCCTGAAGCTCGACAACGTCCGCATCGACACCACGGCGTACCACCACGTCCTTCAGCGGGCCTGGACCAAGTTCAATCGCTTCGACAACCCCACCGACGTGCACGCGCTGCTCTCGCAGCCTGTCGCCGGTCAGGGGGCCGTGCTGCTGTCGATCCTCCGGGGGGAGGAGGACACGTCCAGTCCCGACCAGCGCCTGCTGATCGGAACCAACGACCGGGCCTTTCTCTCGAGCGGCGTCCAGTCCAGGCTCACCGCGAAGAACCGCCTCGGGAGGGCGACCTCTCGCTTCGAGGCGGGGATCCGGCTTCACGCGGACCAGATCACCCGCGTCCACACCGAGGAGCCCTTCGCGATGACCAGCGGCGAGCTGGTCCGCGACGACGAGCCGACGCGGACCCTCACCGACGGCACCGCGCGGGCCCGGGCCATCGCGGCCTATGCCCAGGAGGACCTGATCACCGGCCCGCTGCACCTGGTGCCTGGACTGCGGATGGAGTCGATCTGGACCATCCGAGAGGATGCCGTGAACACCGACTGGACCCATCGCACGATCGTGCTGCCCGGCCTCGGCGTGCTCGTCGACCTCTCTCCGTCCACCGCGGTCTTCACGGGCCTCTACCGTGGGTTCTCTCCGGTTCCTCCCGGTGAGCCGGCCGAGACGCGTCCCGAGTCGAGCTGGAACGCAGAGGCCGGGTTGCGGTGGCGCGGTCCCAAGTCGGGATTCAGCGCGCTCGGCTACGTCAACGACTACGTCAACCTGACCGGGCAGTGCACGTTCAGCGCCGGTTGTGCCGACGAGCTCATCGACCAGCAGTTCAACGCAGGTCGGGTCTGGGTCTACGGGGCCGAGGTCGAGACCGAGCACCGCGTGCCCCTGACCCCCGAGCTCGAGCTCCCCGTCCAGGCGACCTACACGTTCACCGAGGGGCGATTCCGCAGCGACTTCGTCTCGGGCTTTCCCCAGTTCGGCGACGTGCGCACGGGCGACTACCTCCCGTACGTGCCGCGCCATCAGGCCTGGGCCCAGGTGGGCCTCTCCCACCGTCGCTTCGACATCGCGGTGTCGGTGCGCACCCGGAGCCCCATGCTCGACGAGGCTGGTGCCTTCGACGACGCGACGATTCCGACGTTGACCGTCCTCGATGCAGCGGCGAGCGTGCTGGTCACCAAGCGCCTGTCCGTCTACGCCACCGGCTCCAACCTCACCAACGCGAGCCCCATCGTGAGCCTGCGGCCCTTCGGGGCCCGGCCGATCGCGCCGGTGCAGATCATGGCCGGTATCAAGTTGCTGACGAGCCGCTCGCGGGGTTGAGCGGCCCGAACGTCGCAGTCGCCGGTCGCGTGGTCCTGCGATACCCCGGCGGCGCACCGAGCGACGACGGCAGGGCCGCGCTCGTCCAGCGTCGCCGACGAGGTCTCGTCTGCGTCGTAGGGGTGACCCGTTTCCAGACACCCACGAACCCCCGAGGCCATCGACCGGCTCGTCCACGACGAGCGGGTCGACGTTCTGTACCGCAAGTCGACGGTGGCGTTTCTCGCCGTGGTCGTCAACGCCGCGCTGCTCGCAGCGCTCGTCGCGCCTGCGTTCCCGCCGTCGTGGACCCTGGGCTGGGTCGGGGGGATCCTCGGACTCACCCTGGGCCGCGCCGTGGTCGCGATGGCCTACCGCCAACGGACGGACGGCTCCCTCTCCACGCGTGCGTGGGAGGCCCTGTTCGGCCTCGGATCCCTGCTCAACGGGATGGTCTGGGGGATCGGGGCGGCGGTCTTCGTCGGGACCGAGCTACCTTTTGCAGTCGCCGTCTGCTTCGTCGTCGGCGGCATGGTGGCGGGGGCCTCGTCGAGCACCTCCACCTCGCTGATCACCTTCTACGCGTTCGCCGTGCCCGCGGTGCTGCCTGCGCTGGTGCGGCTCGGACTGTCCGACGAGCCCGCGCGATGGCTGCTCGCCGCGACGGGGCTGATGTTCGGCGTCGCGATGACGGTCCTCGCGCACCAGAACGGCCGGATGCTGTCGGACTCCGCTCGCCTGCGCTTCCTCAACGCGGCTCTCGCCGGGGAGCAGTCCCGGGAGCAGGCGTTCCGGGTCGCCCTCCTGCAGGAGAGCCCGACCCCCACGGTGATCGTCGACCGCGACGGTCGGATCGAGGACGTGAACGCCGCGGTGACCGAGCTGTGCGGGTATCCGGCCGCGATGCTCGTGGGCTCCCCGGTCACCCGCTGGCTCACCGAGCCGACCGACCCCGCGGCGCCGGCGCTGCTGACGTCCACCTCGGGCCCGATCCCCGTGCGGTTCCGCGTCGCCGAGGTGGCCCACGATGATGGCGCGCACCGCGTGGTGGCGATCGTGGACCTTCGCGCGGAGCAGGAGGTGCTGCGCAAGCAGACCGAGGCGCTCCGGGCGGCCGAGGAGGCGAGTCGCGCGAAGTCGGCGTTTCTTGCCAACATGAGCCACGAGCTCCGCACGCCGCTCAACGCGATCATCGGGTATGGCGAGCTCCTCGGAGAGGAAGCGAACGACGCGGGTCAGCAGGCGGACCTCGAGCGCATCCTGGCTGCGGGGCGTCACCTGCTCCAGCTGGTCGACGACGTGCTCGACATGTCGAGGATCGAGGCCGGCCGTACCGAGCTCCAGTGGGAGCGCTTCGACCTCGTGGAGGTCCTGCACGAGGCCGTGGACACGGTCGAGGGCGAGGCCCTTCGTCGGCGCATCGAGGTGGAGCTCCGGGCCCCCTCGGAGCTTCGCATCCGGGCCGACCGACTGCGGGTGCGGCAGGTGTTGACGAACCTGCTCTCCAACGCGACGCGCTTCGCGCGCGCCGCGATCGTCGTCGAGGTCGAGGAGGGCGACCCGATCCGCATCGCCTGTGCCGACGACGGCCCGGGGGTGCCCGAGGAGCTCGCCCCCCGGCTCTTTCGGCCGTTCGTCCGTGGCACGACCGAGGCCTCGCGCTCGGGCCTCGGCCTGGCGCTGTCGCGGGAGTTCGCGGACCGGATGGGGGGCTCGCTTCGCCTCGCGGGCTCGGGGCCGCTGCCTGGCGCCGTCTTCGTCTTCGAGCTGCAACGCACCTGAGCCCGGGATGACCCGAGCCTCCGCGATCGTGGTCAAGCCGCGGACGCTGTCGTCGATCCTCGTGAGGGACCGACGGTCCCAGGTAGGACCATGACGACACTCGACGCGTTGCTGCCCGACGACGTGGCCGTAGGCTCCAATCGCCACGGCCGCTACTGCGTCCCCGTGGACCTGAGCCATCGACCGGTGGTTCGCGCCATCCTGGACGGGCAGGTCTGGGAGCCCAAGGTGCTCGAGCTCCTCGCGGCGCACCCGGCCTGCGACATCGTGCACGCGGGCGCCTTCTTTGGCGACTTCCTGCCCGCGCTGGCCCGATCCCGCGGTCCTGGAGCCAAGGTGTGGGCGTTCGAGCCGTCGGCTCGGAACTTCGCGTGCGCGCTGGCGACCGTTCGCCTGAACGCGCTCCCGAACGTGGAGCTCGTCCGCGCGGGTCTCGGCGAGCGAGCCGAGGAGCGTCTCCTGTCGAGTCGGCGCGACGGCATCGCGCTCGGCGGCTGGTGCACCTTCGCCGACACCGCCGCGACGGCGGGGCTCCCCGCGCCCGGCCCCGGCAGTGAGCGGGTTCGCGTGGTCACGATCGACGATCAGATCCCGCTCGACCGACAGGTGGGGGTCATTCAGCTGGACGTCGAGGGATTCGAGGGACCCGCCCTGCGCGGGGCGACGCGGACGATCCGGCGCTGTCGACCCGTGCTCGTGATCGAGTCGGCACCGGGCTTCGATCTGCTCGACCAGGACTGGTTCCAGCAGGAGATCGTGGCCCTCGGCTACGAGAAGATCGGCTACCTCCACGAGAACGTCGTCCTGTTTCCGACCTGACGCGACCGGTGACGGGTGGCGCGCGGGCCGCAGGGCGGCGGCCGACGCAGGGGGACGCTCTGGCCACGCTCCGATGCGGCAGTCGACGATCGAAGGCGGCCGCAACGATCGCGAATTAGTGGCGTCGAGTCCGCGACCTGGAGCGATGCGTTGAACGAAATCCCCGCGCCGCTGTCGATCTACGTGGCCTACCACCCTGACTCCAAGCGCGCGGGCGTCCTTGCCGACGCGCTTCACGACTGGTTTCGCCTCAAGCACGGACAGGCGCTGGGCGAGGAGGTCGAGGCAGGGCTCCCCATCTGGGTTCGGGTCGAGCACCGGGACGGCTCGATCCAGCCCCCCATCCGCTGGGAGGAGGCCCACCTCAACGTCCTCGTGGTGCTCGTCGACGATCATCTCGTGGTCGACGATGCGTGGTGGGCCCCCCTCCGGCGCCTCCTCGACGACGCGAGCGGCCACAACGCAGCGAGGGAGGACGCCGAGAGTGAGCACGAGCGCGTCTTGATCCTACCCGCGGCTGTCGACTCGAGTGCCTACCGCCTCGACTTCGTCTTTGCCGACCGAACGGCTCTGCCCTCGGGCCAGCAGGACGACCCGCCAGAGGTCCAGGCGCGGGTGCTCCGCCGGTCGACCACCGAGGCCATCACGCGCGCACTCAGGCCGCGCATCGCCGCCCACTGGGCCGCCGCCGAGGCGGTCCCCGCGGCCGAGCTCGGCGGTCCCCTCCGGGTCTTCCTGAGCCACGCCAAGCGCGACGGCATTCCGCTCGCGGTGGCGGTTCGCGACGGTCTCTCCGGGATGAGTCAGATCCGTCCCTGGCTCGACACGAACGAGCTCCCGTGGGGACAACCGTTTGCCCATCCCATCGAGGAGGCTGCCCGACACCAGACCGCCGCCCTCGTCGCGGTGGTGACCGACACCTACCCCAGCCGCCCGTGGTGCCGGCACGAGGCCACCCTCGCCCGAGCTCCCCGACGCCGGGACCGTACCGGCGACTCGGTCACCACCTGGACCGTTCAGCCGACGGTGGCCGTCAGCATGGGGGGCGGCACCTGGACCCGCCCCATGCCCCAGCTCGCCCAGGTGCCCCACATCAGCTTCGACGCGTCGGCCGACTCCCGCCGGGCCACGGTCGAGGACGTCGTGGACCGACTACTCCTCGAGACCCTGCTGGTCACGTTCTATCGCGGGTACACCGACGAGCTGGAGCGTCGGTTCGAGCCCCTGCCCAAGGGCACCCGCCTGGTGCTGCTCACCTGGGTGCCCGACGCGTGGTCCATGACGCAGCTGTGGATCTCGGAAGACCTCCGACGGGTCCGAGACAGCGCCTCCCGCTGGATCGTCGCGTACCCGGGACACGGACTGCGCGCCCTGGAGCGACAGGAGGTCCAGAGCCTCTTCGCCTCCCTGGTGGGCACCCCACAGCCACCCATCTTCGTTACGCAGGAGCGCCTCGCGCGGATGAGCAAGCTCGAGGAGGTCGAGGACCTCGAGCCGCCGGACCTGGGCTCCATGATGGTCGGCATGTCGGCTGGAGGGGCGCTGGAGGACGTCGGGTACGCCGGGGTGGGCGCTCCACACGTCAACGAGATGATGGTCCGGCTGACTCGCCGCCTGCTCCAGTCCCGGTGTTCCGTGGCGTATGGCGGCACCTTGAGCCATCGTGAGGACCAGTCCGACCTCACGAGAGCCACGATCGACGTGGCAAAGGGGTGGGCGAGCCGCTCCGAGCGGCACGGTGAGGAGACGTCGTCGCACACCGAGCAGCCGCCGCTCGTCAATTACGTTCACGCCTTCGCCGACACTCCCCCGGACCTCTCCATGCAGGCGTCGCTCGTCGGGGTGTGTGCGTTTCGCATCCTGGAGCCGTCGCCCGCGCTTCGCGACGCGGGCTGGGAGCACCCGGTCCGCAAGGCGCACGCGCTGAGCGAGATGCGGCGACTCTCGTCGGAGGAGAGCCGCGCGAGGGTCGCGCTGGGGGGCGGATTGCACCGATGGTCGGGTTGGCTTCCCGGAATTGCCGAGGAGGTCCTCTGCACGTTGAAGGCCGATCGTCTGCCCATCGTCATCGGGAGCTTCGGCGGGTGTGCCGGGGTTCTCGCTCGCTACCTCGCCGACCCGAAGGAGCCGTGGCCCGAGGAGCTCACCGTCGACTGGGCGACCCGGTACAACGCGCGCTTCGCGGAGCTGATTCGGCATCCGAGCGACGTGAACCCCGTGCGACGGTTTCGCGAGCTCGAGCGGGAGATGAAGGCGTTCCGCGCTCGCCTCCACCGACGGAGGGACGACAATCCGCTCACCGTCCTGCTTCGCAGGCTGCTCCAGACCGTACGACCCGCCACGGTCCTCGACCTGGTCGTCGAGGCGCTGCAGTGCGTGCACGCCGAGGGCCCGAGCCTCGACGTTCTGTTGCCCCGCCGGAGCTTCTTCTGACGAGCGAGCCTGCGGCGGCTCACCGGGGCAGGGTCAGTCGTTGCAGGTGCGGCCGTCGAGCCACTGCTCACACTCGAGATCGTATCGCCAGGTGCAGAAGCACCGGTCGCCCGGGTTCGCCTGGCTGCACAGCTGGAGCTCGCCGTCCTCGATCTGGTCGCCCGCGTCGCAGACCTCCTCGCAGGTCAGCGACGTCGACGACCAGTCCGTGATGTCGCCCGCCGCGTCCACCGAGCAGGACAAGTCGGCCCCGCCAGGGTCCGCGGACGGGCTGCTCTCGCGCTCGGGAACCTCGGCCGGACCCGCGTCCCCGTCGCATCCCGCGAGCAACACCCATCCAGTCACCAATCCGATCATCGTTCCTCCCTACATCCGGGTAGCTCGCGTCGGCCAAGGCGACCCTCGGGAGCGCGGGACTCGACACCGGGAGGCGCGCGTCGTATCGTTCGCGGGATGATGATCCTGTCGCTGTGGGCCCTGGCCTGTACTTCACCCTTCGAGCCGGGTCCGCTGGTTCGACCCACCGTCGACGAGGATCCCTCGCTGCCCGCCACGGATCTGCTCGACACGCGTCTGCACCTGCGCGAGGTTGGGGATCCCGACAACCCCGTCATGTTCCTGCTGCACGGCGGACCCGGCGCGGACTCGCGCTACATGGAGGCCCTGCTCGAGCCCTTTCCGGACGGCTACCGGCTCGAGGACGACTTCTTCGTGGTGGTCTTCGACCAGCGGGGCACCGGCCTGTCGCGGCGGCACGACGAGCCGGAGCTCCTGACCTGGCAGCAATACCGGGTCGACCTCGAGGCGCTCGTCGAGCGCTACTCGCCGGATGCCCCGGTCGTTCTGGTGGGCCATTCCGGCGGGGGCGTCTATGCCACCAATTACATCAACGCGAACCCCGAGCGGGTTGCTGCCGCGGTGCTCCTCGAGCCAGGCCCGCTCTCCGGGGACTTCGCGGAGCAGCTCGGCCCCACCTCGACCGACGTCGCGTTCTTCGGCGAGCTGGTGAGCGACTTCTTCTTCTCCCAGGACATCATCGGCTCCGCGAGCCACGAGACCGCGGACTTCCAGCTGATGATGGTTCGGCTCGAAGGACAGGAGTTCCGGGGTGACGAGGGTGACTTCAATCCGCAGTGGCGCTTCGGAGCCTGGGTCACCTACCTGCTCGCCCTCCCGCGCCCCGAGTACGACTTCACCACCAACCTCGACGCCTTCACGACCAAGGCGTTGTTCGTCGGCACCGACCTGACCGAGGACGTCGGCTTCGACTACCAGCGCGACGTGCAGGCCCCGGCCTACCCCAGCGCCGAGGTGGTGCAGATCACGGGGGTCGGCCACGAGACGATGATGGCCGTCGCGAACATCGGGATGGTGCAGGCGCCCATCCGCGCCTACCTGGCGGAGCTCGGCCTGGTGGACGCTCCGTGATCGGGCCGTTGCTCGTCGCGGAGGTGCTCGCGGCCACGCCCGTCGCGCCGCCGGAGGCCGAGGCCGCTCGGGTCTTTGTTCAGACGGGGGTCGACGACGCCGTCCTGCCGCTCACCATCGGCTACGGCCACGGCGTGGCGTGGGGCGAGCGCGATCTGCAGATCCGCGGCAGCGTGACGCTTCCCCTCGCCGCGCCGGGGGGCGGTGACTTGCTGGTCAGCGCGGGCACCCGCTTCGAGGTCGTGCGCACCGGCACGCTGCGACTCGACGTCTCCCTCGACGGCTCGGCCAAGCGGACCGTCAACGCCGCCTACCGCGCCACTGGGCTCGCAACGACGCTCGGCGCCTCGTACGGGTGGGTCCGGGAGCCCGGCGAAGGCGTGGCTCGTGGCGGCTATGCCCTGCTGACCTCGGCCGTGCGGCAGACGTGGGCGGCGCGGGTGCGGCCGAGCGACGACTACATCGAGCTCGTCTACCCCGGCGCCCAGACCGGTTGGTACGGCCTCCCCGGCGGCTACGTCGATGCTGGCCTCGCGGCCGGCTGGCAGCGGTCACGCGGGATCTCGGGCGGGCTCGCCGTGGGCTACCGCGCGTTCCGGCGGTTCACGACCGTGCTGCCGCCTCCCGTGTACGCGCGGATCGAGCTCGCCTACGACTGGTAGGCGCCAGCCAGGGACGTCGGGACCGCGAGGCCGGCCCCCCGTGATAGTCCCGCCCGTGTCTCGGACCGGAGGAGAAGATGCTCGTGTGGGCGCTGTGGGCGGGGTGCCGCGGCTTCGTGGCCGTTCCCTGTGTGGATGACGCTGCGTGCGAGGAGGCGTTCGGGGAGGGATCGACGTGTGAGGTGGACGGGCTCTGCCGCGCGGTGGTGCGTGACACGGGCCCCGGGGAGACCGTGGACTCCAGCCCGCCGCCGCCGCCGCCGCCGGAGGGCCTCATCATCAACGAGGTGCTCTACGATCCCTCCAACGAGCCGGCCGGCCCGGACGGCATCCTCCCGGGCGACGCGAACGGTGACGGCGAGTACGTCCACAACCTCGACGAGTTCGTCGAGCTCGTGAACATCGGTGAGGAGCCGCTCGACCTCTCGGGGATCGGCCTGTACGACAACGAGGCGTGGCTCGGAGGGCGTCCCCGCCACACGATCCCCGACGGTACCGTGCTCGAGCCCGGCGCCGCCCTCGTGGTCTTCGGAGGCGGGAGCCCGTCCGGCGAGTTCGGCGGCGCCATCGTTCAGACGGCCGACGACGGCGAGCTCAACCTCAACAACTCGAACGATCAGCTTCGGGTCGCCACCCGCGAGGGCGTCGAGTTCCTCGACTTCGACGTGACGAGCCGCTCGAACGATCCTGACGAGTCCTACACCCGGGTGCCCGACCTCACGGGCGACATCTTCCAGCAGCACGGAGCCTCGTCGCCGCTCCTCTTCTCGCCGGGGACCCGCCGGGACGGAACCCCGTTCACGCCTACTTCACCGTGAAGGACACGCCCAGCTGAGTCGGGGAGCCCGGGGCGACCACGAGGCTCACCCCGCTCCCCAGGATGGCCCCGCCGACGATCAGCGAGACCAGCGCAGCTGGGCGCGACCAGGCGAGTCGGTCGAGCGGTCCGGCCGCATCGGTGGGGCAGAGCGAGCCTTCGGGCGACGCAACGCAGAGTAGATCCAGGTCGCCGCGGGCCTGGGCCCCGATTCCCGTGAACGTGGCCCCGGCCGCGAGGACCCCGAGCCCCGCAGCGGTGAGCGCGACTCCAGCGGTTCGGCGCCCCTTGCGGCGTCGGGACGGCTCGAGCTCTGGCTCGGCGACGTCGAGCAACCCACCGGTCGCGGCGGGGGCGCGATGGCCCTCGGCCCGCGAGCGGAGTCGCTCGAGCTGGCGGTCGACCTTGGGGCGCTGGGACGGGGGGGCGACCTCGCGGTACCGCTCCATGTAGGTCGTCGCCTCCTCGAGATCGCCGAGCCGCTCGTGGGCGAGCGACAGGTTGAACAGGAGCTCGGTACGCCCCGACAGCGCGAACGAGCGCTTCCACGCTTCGATCGCCGCCGCGTAGTCGCCGTCGACATAGTGCTGGCGGCCCTCTTCGTACAGCGAACGCGCCTGGACCGTGGCGGGGTCCAGCCCGTCGGGGCCCGCAGGCTCGGCCCATCCGGTCGACCAACACGCGAACAACAGCCACACGAGAAGCCTCCAGTCGGTCCCGAGGCGGCAGACTCTACCCTCTCGATTCAGAGCGTGTCGGCGCTGATGTGAATCGCCAGGACCAAGCTTGGGATGCTCGGTACGATCCGGCTGGCCTTCTTCAACGGCGACTCGCATTCTTCTCCTGGGAGAGTACATCCTCGGCCGCGAGGGACGTGTGGATCGGGCGAGCCAGTTCCTGACGAGCGCCGGTGAGGTGTTCGGTGATCGATACGAGGTGCTGTACCGGCTGGACGCGGGGGCTACCGGTCAGGTCTGCGCGGCACGCGATCGCGTCACCGAGGAGGTGGTCGCGCTCAAGATCGTGTCGCTCGACGAGACGGGAGGCGAGCCGCTCCGCGAGCGCTTCGAGGCCGAGGTCGCGGTGGCCTCGAGTCTCGAGCATCCCCACGCGGTGCGCGTGCTGGGGCACGGCGTGCAGGGGAACCAGGCGTTCCTGGTGATGGAGCTGCTGCGGGGCCAGCCGCTGTCCGAGCTCGTGGCTGTCGGTCCGCAGTCGGCCGCGTTCACGGTGCACGTCGCCAAGCAGGCCTGCGCGGCACTCGGCGAGGCCCATCGGCTCGGGCTCGTCCACCGCGACGTGAAGCCCGGCAACCTCGTGCTGTGTCCGACGCCCGAGGACCCGAGCTTCGTCAAGCTGATCGACTTCGGGCTCGCCGGATCTGCTGCGCAGCGCTTGCCGGGCGAGGTCGAGCCCGGGTCGTCGCCCGTAGAGGGGACCCCGCACTTCGTGGCGCCCGAGCAGATCCGGGGCCAACCCGTCGACGGGCGGGCCGACATCTACGGGCTCGGCGCCACGATGTACGCGCTGCTCGTCGGGGCGCCCCCGTTCGGGGCGGGACCTGGTCGCGACGTGCTGCGTCGCCAGCTTGGCGAGGATGGCCGCCGACCGCCGAGCCGGGCCGATGATCCGCGCTCCGCGACACCCGAGGCGCTCGCCGATCTCGTCGCGAGGTGCACGAAGCTGGATCGCACGGCCCGCCCACCCAGCATGCAGGCTCTGATGGGCGAGCTGCTCGCCTGCGAGGCCGAGCTCGTGGGCCACCCGCGACCCCGGACCCAGCCCCTCCGAGGTCAGTCGAGCGCTTCGGCGTCGGGACGGTCCCGTCCGCCCGACGACGAGATCGAAGAGAGCCCCCGGCTCGTGGCGCGGCTCACCCTGGTCATCGCCGTGGTGAGCGTGCTCGCGGTCGTCGGCATTGGGTACTCGGTCCTCCAACCCGAGGCGAAGCCCGGGCGGTCCGCCCCCGCGGCCTCGGAGCTCGAACCGCGACCCTCCCCGGCCGGGGTCTCCGCCAGTCCCATCGCTCCCGAGCCGGCTCGCCCGTCACCCGCTCCGGTCCCCCAAGAGGCGCGCGCCGCCAGTGCCGAGGGAGGCGCCGCGAGACCGCCGGTTGCGGAGCGCACGAAGCGGCGGGCGGACGCCGACGATCGAGCCACCGCGGCCCCGAGCGAACCGAGGGGCGAGCCCCCTCCGGCCGACGAGCCACCGGTTGACGGGCCAGCCGCGGTCGCGGCCCGCGAGCCCGCGGTCGTCACGCCTCCTGCCGACGACGACTGGCTCCTCGACGAAGCGGCCGAGTTGCTCGACCCCTTCGACTCACCGAGCGTCGAGGAGGCGCCATGATCTGGCCATCGTCCATACCGACGTCGCGCCCGGGCGGGTCCGAGCGTGACCTTCGCGTTGCTCGGGCGGTCTGGATCAGCGCCGCGGGAGCTGGGGCCTCGCTGCTGTGGGGCGCGCTGCGTCTCGGGCAGGGCGCGGTCCACTGGGGGGTGGACGTCGGTTTCGGCCTCGCCTACCTCGGTGTGTTCGGCCTTCTGGTCGGCACGCGCCGGCTGGCTCTACCCGCCACCCTGCTGTGCGGGCTCGGGACGGTCCAGCTCGGCACGGCGCTCGCGTTGTCGGGTGGTCCGCCCGCGATGGTGCTGATCGTACCGGTCGTGGCCACGCTGACCGTCGGCCCGAGGCTCGGCTGGACGTGGCTGGCGGTCCAGGCGCTCGTCCTGGCGGCGACCGGCTGGTTGTCCTCCGAGGGGACCCTCCAGTCGCCCAGCGCATCCGGGTGGGCCGAGCTCGGTGTCGTGATCGTGCTCGGCGGCCTCGTCCAGCTCGCGCTCTCCACCGCAGATGCCCACGGCGAGAGCGTGGTGCGGCGTCTGGACCTGACCCTCGGCGATCTCACCAGTCGCATCGAGGCGCGGACGATCGAGCTCGAGGTCGAGGTCGAGCAGCGAAGGCTGGCCGAGCTGCGCGCCGAGCAGGCGAACCACGCCAAGACGGCCTTTCTCATGAACATGAGCCACGAGCTGCGCACTCCGCTCAATGCGGTCCTCGGGTATACCGAACTGATCGGCGAAGAGCTCGCGGACGTCGATGCCGAGGTGCCCGATCTCCAGTACGAGCTCGAGCAGATCTCCGCCGCGTCGCACCACTTGCTCTCGCTGATCGACAACATCCTCGAGTACGCCCGAATCGAGGAAGGACAGCTTCGCTTCGAGCCGGAGACGATGCCGGCGATGCCGCTGCTCCAGGACCTGGCCGACCTGCTGCGGCCGGTCCTCTCCACCCGAGGCAACCGCATCACCCTGGTCGAGCCCACCGCGGGCGCGGTGCCGGAGGTCTGGGGCGACCGTCGCTGGATTCGTCAGATCGTCATCAACCTCGTGTCGAACGCGAACAAGTTCACGAAGGACGGCACGATCACGATCGCCGTCTCTTCCGAGGGGGAGGGCACCGCGGTGACCGTCATCGACCAGGGGCCGGGGATCGACCCCGACCTCCTGCCCCGTCTGTTCGAGCGGTTCACGCGCGGGGGCGGGGACCGGTCCTCGGGCACCGGCCTCGGGCTCGCCATCTCGCGCGACCTCGCCCAGCGGATGGGAGGCACGCTCACGGTCCGGTCGACCGGGCGCGAGGGCACGACCTTCGGGTTGTGGCTCCCTCGACGCCCCGCCGAGCGATGATGTCGGGCGGTCGCGGATTCACCTCGCCGCTCACCGGTGTTCTTCGGGAGCGGGTGGTGATGTTGGCGACCTCGTCAACGAGCGCGGCGGTCGCCGGCCGTTTCCCCCTCCTTGGAGGGGTGGCCGGGGCGAGGCCGAGACCCGCGTAGGGTCAGCGCCGGGGGCGCTCGTTCGCCTCGGAGACGCGGATCGACCGGCCGTCGAGCTGGCTCGAGTCCATGGTGCGGATCGCGTCCTGCGCGTCGGCGGCGTGGGCGAAGGTGACGAAGCCGAAGCCGCGGGACCTTCCGGTGTCGCGGTCAGTGATGACCTTGGCCTCGGTGACCTCGCCGTGCGCGGAGAAGGCAGAGGCGAGCGACTGGTCGGTGGTATCCCAGGAGAGGCCACCGATGAAGAGCTTGTTGGACATGTAGGAACTTCTCGATTGTGCTGCCCCTGTCTCCAGAGGCGTCGTGCAGGCAGGGGTGCCTGCTTCCGATGTGGGTCAGGACGACCTCACGCAGAGAAGAGATGGGGGAGAGGATTCGTACGCGACCCTACCGCGCCCATCCCGTCCCGGTAGCCGTAGCCCAGCCCTCGAGAGATGCAACCCTCCATCCAGAATTCGCCGTCGCGGTCCTTGGCTGGGCCCAACTTTGACACTGATGACTGTCACAGTTACCGGTGGGACACTTCTCGGAGGTCACGTGAACACCCTCTCCACTCCTGCTCGATCTGCCACCCCGAGCCCCGAGGCCGCTTCGCAGTCGGAGGCCGCGAGGCTCCAGAGCTTCGGTCGAGCGCTCCGGGCGATCCACGACCGGGAGGTGGCCGACATGGGCGACGCCGACGTTCGCTACATCGAGCGGCTCGATCGGTTCTCTCGCGCCATGGAGGTCGTCGGCCGCACGCTGCTCCACACGAGCCTCGAGCCCGTCGGCTTCCTCACCGGGGTCACGTGCTTGTGGGTCTACAAGCAGCTGCAGGCTACCGAGATCGGGCACACCGTGCTGCACGGGGTCTACGACCGTCTCGACGTCACGGACCGCTATCGCTCGGACACCTTCGTGTGGCAGGCCCCCATCGACGAGGCCTCCTGGCGCGCGGGCCACAACCTGCGACACCACCAGTACACGAACGTCGCGCACCGCGATCCGGACATCAACTTCGGCGGCGTTCGCCTCACCGACGAGACGCCGCATCGAGCGGGGCACTATGGCCAGCTGGCCTCGGTGTTCCTGGTCAGCGCTCCGTTCTTCACCTTCTCGATGAATGCGCACTTCACGGGACTGATGGACGTCTACGGGCTGGGCGGCTGGGAAGACGAGGTCGATGTCGTCGACCCGAGCGACCCCGAGGCGGTGCGCGAGGCCCATCGCCGGGCGTTCGGCAAGCTGCTGCCACACCTCGCCAAGGAGTACCTGCTGTTCCCCGCCCTGGCGGGTCCGATGTTCTGGAAGGTCGCGTTCGGCAACTGGCTCAGCGAGCGGGCGAGAGACCTGTACTCGGCGGCGACGATCTACTGCGGCCACGTGGGCGAGGAGGTCGCCTCCTACCCGCCGGGCACGCGTGCCGGGTCGAGAGGCCGCTGGTACGAGATGCAGGTCGAGTCGAGCAACAACTTCACCGTGGCCTGGCCGTTCGACGTGCTCTGCGGTGGCCTCGAGCACCAGATCGAGCACCACTTGTTCCCGAAGCTGCCTCCGCAGCGCCTGCGCGCGATTGCCCCCGAGGTCGAGGCCATCTGCCGGGACCACGGCGTCACCTATCGCTCCGAGCCCTGGGGGCGTACACTGTTCACCTCCCTCCGTCGCATCGCCGAGCTGAGCTTCCCGAAGCGAGCTGTGCCATCTACAGGCTGAATTCATGGGCCGCGAATTCACGATCGACGAGCTCGCCGCCGAGACGGGCGTCTCGAGCCGAACGATCCGCTTCTATCAGTCGAAGAAGACGCTTCCCGCACCGGTGCGTCGCGGTCGCCAGGCGATCTACGACGAGAGCCACGTCGAGCGTCTGCAGCTGATCGGCCGGCTGCAGGATCAGGGGCTCACCATCAAGGCCATCCGCTCCCTGCTGTCGAGGGCGGACCGGGGCGAGATGGACCTCTCCACCTGGCTCGGACTGAACAACGAGCTCCAGGTGCCGTGGACCGACGACACGTCCGCCTCGGTGTCGCTGGACGAGCTGGTGGCCGAGATGGGGACCGATCGCGACGGCATGGTCGCCGAGCTGGTCCGCGCCGGCGTCGTGAAGCGTACGGGCAGCACCTTTGCGGTCCCGAGCCCAGCTCTGCTCGCGATCACGCTCGAGCTCTCGCGCGCCGGCGTCTCCCCGAGCGTCAGCGCGGAGGCCGCGGTGATGCTGCGACGTCACCTGTCGAAGGCGGCCGAAGAGGTCTCGGAGCACTTTCTGGGCCGCTTCGGCGGCAGCGAAGCGGACGCCGAGCAGCTCACCGAGATGCTCGACACCCTCCGACCCGTGACCTTGGACGCGGTTCGCCTCATCTTCGCCCAGGAGATGGACGCGGTCCTCCAGAAGGCGGTGACGTCCGGCTCGGTGCGTCGTCGGCGGCGCTGACGCCACCTCGGTCAGCGGACCGTCCGGCCCTCGCGCTGCAGGATGGCCTTGGCCAGGGGGATCGCCTTCGCGGGCCCCTGGAGATGGTAGCTGCCGTCCCGTTGCAAGCGGGCATAGACGGTGCCTTCTGACGTACTGATGCGCCGCGCGCTCATGGCCGCACTCCCGACAGACCTGGGTGGTCGCGATTGGCGAGATTCGACGGTCACTCTGTGAAGGTGGCCTCGAATGGTCTCTCTGGCGGCGACGTAACCGACCCGTGGAGGCAAGCGCTACTCGCGACAGGACGCGATCGCAAGGTTTCATTCCGGAGGAGGCAGGCTGTGAAATCCTTGGTTGATCGAGATCAAAAGCTCAGAGCGGCTCAGCGTCCACTTGCCGTTGAGGTAGACGGAGCGCGGGTACTGGCCTGGCAAGCCGATCGCCGACGACGCCGATCCCACGGTGCCCGAGACGGATATCCTTGATGGTCGCTGCAATCTGGCGGACAACCCCGAACCGACACGCGTCGTCGAAATGGTGTAGCTTCCAGGGGAGTCCGATGAACACTCAGCCCCTGCTGCACTGGGTTTCCTGCCCGGTTCCGAGTCTGGTGTGAAGAGATCGATCGGAGCTGAGTCGAAGCTTCACCGTGCAAGTGGCGCAATCGGCGACTCGTGCGGGCGAGCCCGACGGCGACTGAGTCAGGTGAAGGCGAGAGAGTCGGTCTCGAAGTCGGCCTGCGGTACGGGGATCGCGTTCGAACGAAGCAGCTCCACCGGGTCGTCGAAGGGAGCAGCGGCGCGGGCGCTCCGCGCGGGAAGCACCAGGATCACGACGCCCGCCTCGGTCACGTCGACGTGGGTGACGATCCCGGCGAGATAGTCCTCGTCGGCGACCATCACCGCCGCGCCGACGAGAGCGCTCGGGCTGGAGGGGAGCGACGTGTGGGGGTCGAACACGACCTCGCCGAGCGCCCGTTGCTGGGCCGAGCCCTCGGCGGGCGCCTGCCGGAGGACCCCCTGGACCTCCCAGATGTCCTGCGTCGTGCCCTGGGCCACCATGGCAAACAGGTGAACGTGGAGCTCGGTCCTGGGGCTGACCATCTGGGTGGTGAGGGCGACGTAGCCCTGGGGCGCGTTGGGGGAGGCGCGGCTGCCGCTGGGGTCGTCGAGGGTGAGCAGCGCGGCGGCCCCTCGAGCGTCGACCTGCGAGGCCAGGAGCGGCGGGCCCTGGAGCGGCTCCACGCGCGCTGGCGGGGTGAGCGTCGTCGAGCGCGTTCCCGTCACCGCTCCGCTGGCCAGGACCGCGGCGGTGAGGGTCTTGCCTTTGCTCACGCGCATTCCCGAACCACTTCCTGCCGCCTTCACGGCGACACAGCGGTCATCGTGCCTGCACATCGTCTCCCTCCAGTCCAGCACGGCACGTAATCCGCCGAGCGTCGCCCCGATCCCGAGTCCGGGGGTCCGGTCAGCGCACCCCGCCCCGGGTGGTGCTGCGCCGACGGAGGGGCAGCCGGGACACGGGTCTGCCGTTCACCAGCGGTCGAGCCACCGCTCGACGTCGAGGGAGCCGTCGGTGTTGGGCCGCTTGACCAAGGTGGTGAGCAC
>CAZZLC010000041.1:47824-57238 GCA_964655065.1 uncultured Enterobacteriaceae bacterium
CTTCAGGACGTCGCTGCCGGCGGTGACCTCGAGCTCCTTGCAGGCGGTCAGGGCATCGATGTGCGGGGCGATGCTGGGCCGCGGCCGTAGCGGGAGCTTGCGGGCGAAGGGACGCCGGGGGCAGGTCGCGCTCGGCGTTGGTCGTGAACACGAGCAGGGTCGCCGCTCGACGGCGTCGGGATCCTGCAGGGGCTCGCGTCTATTCCTCGTCGTCGTCGTCGTCGTCGTCCTCGTCGATCTCGTCCTGGAGGGCCTGGAGGTAGTCGACGGCGAGCTCACAGATCGACTTGCGAGTGCGATGGTCGAGCATCAGCTCCTCGTCCGAGAGCAACGCGTCGAGCGAGATCTCGTCTCCGTCCAGTTCGTCCACGAGTCGCTTGGCGAGGCGGCCGGCTGCGGTTCGATCTCGCATCCGGCTCTCGAGGTAGTCGGTGAAGGAAAACATCTGCATGGCCAGGACTCCGGTAGGCCGACCGCAGGGCCTCGGCGGCGGTACGGAGCTGAATGTTCAAGAAGGGTGCCAAGCGGGGAGAAGGCGTTGGCATTCCCCTTGCGGGTGGTTCGTACGGGCCGCCTCGGGCAGAGCCTGGAGAGCTGATGGACCGAGAAGGACCGAAGGCGAAGCCGTTCGGGGACCGCTGCCGTCTACTTCACCGTGGCCAGTCGATCGCGTGATGCGTAGGCCTCGGCTCAGGGGAGGAAACGCCGGGTCGACGGCGGGATCCACTCCGCGTGCCACTCGTCTCCGCGGTCGGCACTCTGCTTTGCGTTGACTTCGCGAGCCAGCGTTCGTGCGGTGCGGACCACGTCGAGCCCTTCTCGCTGGCACAGCGCGAACAGCGTGAGATCCTCGGCGCCCGTCAGATCGGCGCCGAGAGAGCGAAGGGTGTACCGAACGTAGGGGTGTCGCTCGAACAACCCCTCCAGAAAGGTGCTGCCATCGATGTGCATGTCGCGGTCTCCAGGGCGGTTGACCGTCAATGCGAACCTGCAACCATCGTGCCGCGGAAACACGGTGCAGAACTCGGATGTCAGGGGACGTCGTCCCGAGCCCACCGATCCAGCTTCCGGTACAGCGTCTTCCGGTCGATCTGCAGCACGTCGGCCGCTCGGGACCGATTTCCGCCCAGCGCCTTCACCACGTGCAGGATGTGCCGCTTCTCGACCTCGGCGAGGGAGAGCAGGGGGGCGGCGTCCGAAGCCTCGGGGGGCTCCCGAGGCGCACGGGATCGGAGCGCGGCAGGCAGGTCCGCCACCCGCAGCACGTCTCCCTCCGAGAGCACGACCGCGCGCTCGATGCAGTTCTGGAGCTCCCGGACGTTGCCCGGCCAGTCGTGATCGAGCAGCTTCCGTGCCGCCTCCGGGGTCAACTCGCGGGCGGGCTTGCCGAGCCGCTCGGCCACCTCGGTCAGGAACTTCTGGGCCAGGAGCAGGACGTCGGGGCCCCGGTCGCGCAGCGGCGGCACCTCGAGCCGAATCACGTCGAGACGGTAGAGCAGATCGGCACGGAAGCGGCCCTGCTCGACCAGCCCTCCGAGATCTTGATGGGTGGCCGCGACGAGCCGGACGTCGATTCCAATCTCCGTCTCTGCGCCCACGGGACGGAGTCTGCGTTCCTGAAGCACGCGAAGGAGCTTGACCTGAAGCGACAGCGTCATGTCGCCGATCTCGTCGAGCAACAGCGTCCCACCCTGCGCCTGGACGAACAGGCCCGTCCGGGAGCTGCGGGCATCGGTGAAGGCGCCGCGTACGTGGCCGAAGAGCTCGCTCTCGAGCAGATTCTCCGGAATGGCCGCGCAGTTGACGCCGACGAAGGCCTTGTCCCGACGACCGCTCAGCCGATGCAGCGCCTGCGCCACCAGCTCCTTGCCGGTGCCGCTCTCACCGACGATCAGCACGTTGCTGTCGACCTCGGCCACGCGGGACATCATGTCGAAGAGCGAGCGCATGGGTGCGCTCTCTCCGACCAGGCCGTCCACGACTTGGCTCGCGCGAACGCGCCGACGCAGCTGACGGACCTCCGAGCGCAGTCGACGGTGCTTCAGCGCGCGCTCGAGCACGATCCTCGCGAGCTCGAGATCGAGGGGCTTGGTCAGGAAGTCCCAGGCCCCGGCGCGCATGGCCTGGATCGCCACGTCGAGGTTGCCGTAGGCGGTCATGACGAGGGTGGGGACGTCGGGATGCTCGTCTCGGATGTCGGCGCAGAGGTCGATCCCCGAGCTGCGGCCGAGGTGCAGGTCCGTGAGGACGACATCGACGGGTTCGGTAACGAGGGCTCGGCTGGCCGATGGCGCGTCCGCCACGGCTACGACCTGGAACCCGAGCTTCGGGAGGGCTCGGGAGAGGAGCTCGCGCAACGCCGGGTCATCCTCCACCACGAGGACGACAGCGTCGGGTTCGGAAGCGATCGTCATGGCTCCAGATAGCCTGAGCACGATGACGCAGGTCAATGGTTGGCATCCACCTCGCACCGCAGGCGACGGGGAGGTGGCAGGTGCACGAGCGCGCGGGTCCGCTGGCCTTGGTCGCCGACGACGATGCCGCGACGAGGCAGGTGCTCGTTCAGGCGCTCGCTCACCTCGGCTTCACCGCGCGTGCCTTCTCCGACGGCGCGGCACTGGCCGACGCCGTGGCTTCGAGGGAGCCCGACCTCGTGGTCACCGACCAGCACATGCGCGGTGGTTCGGGTACCGACGCGGTGAGGCGGTTCCGCGCGGTCGGGGCAGCGTGCCCCACCATCCTCCTCACGTCGTTCCCTGGCCAGGAACTGAAGGACGAGGTCGCCAAGCTGGGGCGAACTGCCCTGCTCGCCAAGCCCGTCGACCTCGAGACCCTGCGCCTCACGATCGAGCAACTGTCCGGAGAGGAGCCCTCGCCGCGTCGCCGAGCTTGATGCGGTGCGCTCCGTCGGGTAGGACGAACCTCGTGGATCGCAACCCGCGCCCTGCGCTGACGGTTTCCTCTCATCCTCGACGGGACTTCGGTCTGCTCAGGGCCGTCATGCTGGTGCTCCACGACGAAGGCGTCGCCGAGTCTGCCCGGGTCTCGTTCCAGCGTGCCTGCCCGACGGCTCGCCTGATCGTCACGCCGTCGCTGGCCAGCGCCGCCGCGATCATGAGCTCGGAGCCGCTCACGGTGGTGCTCGGAGCGCTCGAGCTCGCCGATGGACAGCTCACGGACCTCGTCAGCATCAACGCCGAGGTTCCCCTCGTCGTACTCGTCGTCCCCGGGGACGAGGGATCGGGGGTCGAGGCGGTCTCCGCCGGCGCGCTCGACTGGGCCTCGCTGACGGACGCCACGCTGCAGTCGCTCCCCGACATTGCCCTGGGCGCCGCTCGGGAATGGCGCGAGTTCGGGCTCAGGCGAGCGGCCGAGGCCCAGCTCCGCCACGCCGATCGCCTGGCCATGGTAGGGCGCGTGGCGGCGGGCGTGTTCCACGAGATTGGTACGCCGCTGAACGTGGTTCGCATGCGAGCCCAGCTGCTCGCCCTGGACCCCACGGAGGTCGAGGAGGCAACCCGGACCATCGTCGAACAGTCGGACCGCATCGGCGGCCTGGTTCAGTCCATGCTCGCCCTGTCCCGGCGAGAGGCCTCGGGTCGCCGCACCACCGACCTCCGAGCGCTCGCGACCTCCGCCCAGAAGCTGCTCTGGCCTACCACGAAGGCGACGATCGAGGTGCAGGGAGATCCCGTCATCGTCGACGTCGACCCAAATCAGATCCTCCAGGTCGTCCTCAACCTGCTGACCAACGCCATCGACGCGCTCGGACCGGCGGGAGGGGTCGTGCGCGTGACGAGCTCACGGGACGAGACGACGGCGCGGCTCGAGGTGGCGGACTCCGGCCAGGGCATCGCACCCGAGCATCTCCCACACATCTTCGCCCCCTTCTTCACCACCAAGGATGCAGGCCAGGGAACGGGTCTGGGCCTTTCGGTGTCCGCGCAGATCGCGTCCGACCACGGGGGGCGCATCACCGCGCAGAGCCGGTTCGGCCACGGCGCGACGTTCATCCTGGAGCTTCCGATGGTCGGACCCTCGGGGGCGGACACCGGGTGCTTCCCACCAAGGTAGGAGTCTCCGAGGTCCGTGCCTTCGAAGGAGCTCGGAGCCCCGGGGGACGGAGCCGAGACCGGAGGGTCGGTGGACATAGCCAAAGTTCGTCGTCTCGATCTCGAAGCGTTGCCCCGGGGTCAGCGCTCGCACTTGCGCGTCGAAGCCGTCGCCGACGGCCTCGGTCGTGAGATCGTGTGGCCCGTGATCATTGCCCGGGGGGCTCAACCCGGACCGGTGCTGGGCCTCACCGCAGTGCTGCACGGCAACGAGCTCAACGGGATTCCAGTCATCCACCGCCTGCTGCAGCGCCTCGATCTGGAGGAGCTGTCCGGTACGGTCGTCGCGGTGCCCGTGGTCAACGTCCCCGGGTACCACCGGAACTCGCGTCTGTTCACCGACATGGCAGACCTGAACCGGACGTTTCCCGGCAAGGAGGGGGGCACACAGAGCCAGGTCTTCGTGGCCCGGTTCCTCGAACGGATCGTCGGGGTTTTCGGGTTCCACGTCGACCTCCACACCGCGAGCTTCGGCCGCGTCAACTCGCTATACGTGCGGGCCGACCTTCTGCACGAGGTGGCTCGGACCATGGCCCAGAAGTTCCAGCCCCAGATCCTGCTTCACAACGCTGGTGCCGACGGCACGCTTCGGGATGCTGCGATGAGCCTCGGCATCCCGTCGTTGACGATCGAGGTGGGCAACCCCCAGCGCATCCAGGACGATCTCGTGCAGTGGTCGATCTGCGGAATCCAACAGGTCATGGCGGAGCTCGGGATGCTGCAGCGACCCGAGACGTTCGACCCGCCCTGGGAGACCGTGGTGTGTGGTCGCAGCTACTGGATCCACACCGATCGTGGAGGGATCCTGGAGGTCTTCCCCGAACTCGTCGAGCACGTGACGACCGGCCAGCGGATCGCGCAGGTACTGGACGTCTTCGGGAACGTGGTTCGGGATTACTTTGCACCCGAGGCCGGGGTCGTCATCGGTCGGTCCACGAATCCGGTGAACCAGACCGGTTCGCGCATCGTGCACCTCGGGGTCATCGGCGACCCCGAGGCCGCGCCGACCGCGTCGGACGAGTAGGCCTGCCGCGCACTCCTGCGCAGGCGGTCAGTCGTACGCCTCGGGGTCTTCGTAGTCGGCGCCCTCGTCGTCATCGGCGTCGTCGATGTAGTCATCATCGGCGTCGTCGTAGGTGGAGGGCTCGGGGTCCAGCTGGTGCGGCTCGAGATCGACGGCTGGCGTCGGCGAGGGTTCGGGAGCGGCTGCCTCGGTGCTCCGGGTTGGTCGGGTCGCTCGCTCGGCTGCGGGCTTCTGCTCGGCCTCGCTCGTCGCGCCCTTGGTCGAGGGCGTGGGGCAGCCCATTGCCATGGCTGCAATGATCAACCGGTACATCGTGTCTCCACAGCGCGAAGGCGCCGCTCCGCCCGCCTGCGAGTTCCGGGCCAAGCGCTGGCACGTCGATTGCTCCTGCTTCGGGATCTTGACCTCGAACTGTGGAGTCCTTTCGTGAGTCTTGCCGTGGCTTGGCTGGTTCTCGTCTCGACGTCCCCTGCGGAGGCGGTGTCGTGGGAGTTCGGCGGCTGCCCGCTGCCCTCTGCGCTGGCCCATCTCGGTGCGCTGGACGACGATTCCCTGGGCTTCGAGCTCCGGGCCTATCGCAGGCGCCAGCCCAATCTCTTCGCGACCAGCGCGCCTCCGGGACCGTTGCGTGCATCGGCCGACTTCGAGCCCAAGGAGGCCGTGCACGTCGTGTTTCCCGTGTGGCGCGAGGGTCAGCCGGCCGCCGCGAACCTGATCGCCGAGGCGCTCCCTCACGGGCGAGTCGTGGTGCACGTGATGTTCGACGGCCAGGCCAGCGATGTCGTCGAGGCGCTCGGACCGTGGCCAGGAGCTGCCGAGCGGGTCGAGATCCGCGACGATCGGGTCTCCTCGGTCTGGATTCGCGACTTCGGCGGCATCTGGGGATGGTCGTCGGGCGAGCGGGTCCTCTTCGATGGACGCTACTTTGTCGACTGCATCGAGGAAGACGCCTGGCCCACGCGATTCGGGGCCGCGGTCGGCGCGTCCGTCCATCGCACGGACCTTCCCCTCGAGGGGGGGAACTTCTTGAGCGACGGTGAGGGCACCTGCTTCACCACGACCGCGTTCGCCGGTCGCGCGGAGCTCCCTCCTCGGACGATCGCGGCGGAGCTGGGCCGTTGGCTGGGGTGTCGACGCGTCGTGCAGCTCGCGGCGCTCGATGGCGACGAGACCGAGCACATCGACGTGATGCTCTCGCTTGCCGATCCGCGGACATTGCTGCTCGCCGAGGCGGACCCGGTCTCCGACCCCATCAACCATCACCGGCTCGAGCGGTTGGCCCGACGTCTGCGGCAGCTCCGGGCCAGCGACGGCAGCCGGTATCGGATCTTCCGGGTGCCGCTCGCCCCGCCCACCATCCACCCGGAGACCGGCGAGGACGTCTTGCGCTCGTATCTCAACCTCCTGCCCTTCAACGGCGTCGTCCTCGTCCCGACCTACGCAGGAGCGGGAGCCATCGAGGCACGGGCGTTCGCCGTCATCGAAGCGGCCTTCGAGGGCTGGCGCGTGGTCGGGGTTCCTGCCGACGAGTACGTCGCCGATGGCGGTGCGGTCCACTGCGTCACCTGGACGGTTCCCGCGCTCCCCGGCGACTCGGGGCAGAATGCCTCACCTCCGCGGCGGCTGGGGATTCCTGCCCCAGTCCTGGTCGTTCCTGGAGGCTGACGGTTCGAGGCTTTGGCGCGGAGTTTGCGACGCGCCTTCGCGACGGACTTGACGGGCCGTTCCAGGAGAACTCCGACACCATGATTCACCCCGATACCCGGCTCGAGTGGATCGACGATCAGATCGGCTACGGCGTGGTCGCGACGCGTCCGATTCCGCGAGGGACCATCCTCTGGACCCTCGACCCGCTCGATCAGCGTCTGGGTCCGCAGCAGCTCGCGAACCTCGGCGAGGCCTGGATGCCTGTTCTCGCGCACTACAGCTACACCAACGCGAGCGGGTACCGCATCCTGTGCTGGGACCTCGCGCGGTACATGAACCACCACTGCGAGCCGGCCAGCCTGAGCCCGGGAACCAACTTCGAGCTCGCAGTGCGCGACCTCGAACCGGGGGACGCGGTGACTTGTGACTACAGCTCCCTCAACCTCGAGTCCGACCTGGTGTGTTCCTGCGGGTCTCCTCGGTGCCGTGGCGTGATTCGGGCCGCTGACGGCGAGCGACTCGCCGCCAAGTGGGACGCGAAGCTCCGAGTCGCCATCCGGGACACGGTCCGGGTCCCGCAGCCCCTGTGGCCCTACGTCGAGGAGCGCGAGGCCATTCCCCGCTGGGCCCGTCGGCCTCGGAGCCTGCCGAGCTCGCGATGCCACCTCCTCCGCCCCGACGAGCTCCACCGAAGGCTCGGCGAGATGACGTGCCCGCGCCCGGACAGGCCGGAAGCGGCACCGGTCGACCTGGGGGACGTGGCTTGGAGCCCGTGACCACGGGCAAGCCGCGCCCGAAGCTCCGACGAGCCGAACGCGACGACATCGACGCGATCTATGCATGCCAGGCCGCTGCGTACCCGTCGCTGCTGCCGTCCGGGCTGTGCGCCCCGTGGCATCTGGAGCTGCAGCTTCGCGCGTTCCCCGAGGGACAGCTCGTCGCGACCGTGGGCGACCGCGTCGTCGGCTATGCCACGGCGCTGATCGTGAGCCTCGACGAGAACTCCCCTTGGTTCTCCTACAACGAGATCACGGGAACGAGCACGTTCAACACGCACACGCCGTCCGGCGACACGCTGTACGGCGCCGACGTCGCGGTACACCCCGACTTCAGGGGCATCGGTGTCGCTCGCCTGCTCTACGAAGGGAGGAAGCGGCTCGTCCGGCGACTGAATCTCCGGCGCATGGTCGCGGGGGGCCGGATCCCCGGGTACCGGGGCCACGAAGGGCGCTTGACCGCCGAGGAGTACGTGGAGGAGGTGAAGGCCGGTCGGCTCCACGACCAGGCGCTCTCCGTGCACCTCCGGATCGGCTACGAGGTGCGGGCCGTCCACCACGGATACCTGCGCGACGATCAGAGCCTGGACTACGCGACGTTCCTCGAGTGGGTCAACGAGCGCCACAAGCCCGCTCGTCGGCGAATCGCGGCCGCCCCCCTGCGTCGGCCCGTGCGCCGGGTCCGGGTGTGCGCGGCGCAGTACGAGATGCGACCCATCCAGCGCTTCGACGAGCTCGAGCAGCAGGTCCGGTTCTTCGTCGCCGCCGCCGAGGGCTACCACTGCCACTACCTCGTGCTTCCCGAGCTGTTCACCGCCCAGTACTTCAGCGCGCTGCCTCCCGACCTCGACGCGCGCAGCGCGTGCGCCGAGCTGGCCACGCTGACGCCGCGGTATCTCGAGCTGCTTGGGGCTCTCGCGCGAACGTCTGGACTGTTCATCGTCGGAGGGAGCACCGTCGTCGAGCGCGACGGCGCCCTGTACAACGTCGCCCACCTGTTCACCCCAGGTGGCGGGGTGTTCACCCAGGACAAGCTCCACGTCACGCCAAGCGAGCGAAACGCCTACGGGATCGTACCCGGGAACGGGCTCGCGGTCTTCGACACCGGCTTCGCCCGCTGTGCGATCCTCGTCTGCTACGACATCGAGTTCCCCGAGCTCGCACGCCTGCTCACGCTCTCGGGAGCGGAGGTCCTCTTCGTTCCGTTCAGCACCGACGAGCGCAAAGCGTATCTGCGAATCCGCTACAGTGCGCACGCCCGGGCGATCGAGAACACGGTCTATTGCGTGCTTAGCGGCAATGTCGGCAACCTGCCCTCCGTGAGCCACTTCCTGATCAACTACGGCAACGCCGCCGTCCTCACGCCGAGCGACTTCCTCTTCCCCACGGATGGGGTCGCTGCGGTCGCGGACACGAACACCGAGACGGTGGTGATTGCGGATCTGGACCTCGATGCTCTGCACGCTGCTCGCGAGGTCGGGAGCGTGAGGCCCCTCCGGGAGCGCCGGCCGGACCTCTACTCGCTTCGCGCGACGGTGGAGCCCCGGCTCGTCCGGACGTCGGGCGAGGAGACGTGACCGCGGCCTGCAGGAGCGAAGCCCGAGGGGCCCCAGCGGCACGACGCACACCTGGAGCCCGATCGAGCGAGCAGCACATCCAGGGACAGGACATCCTGCTCTTGCGCCAGCCCTTACCGCAATCTCGGCGCTGCTGCAGCTGGTGGCCGACCAGCTGGATGCCCAGCCCACCTGACGAGTCGCCCGGTCTCCGAGGCTTCTCGCTTGTACAATGACTCCTGCCCTGCCACGCTGCGCACGGTACCCTGGAGGCCCTCGTGCGAATGTTCACCTTCTTG
>CAZZLC010000042.1:0-56103 GCA_964655065.1 uncultured Enterobacteriaceae bacterium
CGACCACACCGCGCCGATCGCGGAGCATGCGCTCGATGAGCTGCGTCACCTCGCGGTCGAAGTTTCGGGAGCGCCCGGACAGGATGCGCCCGGCGAAGTCCACGATGCACAGTCCCTGGTCGACGCTGTCGAGCACCAGCCTCGACGCGAGGTGGGCCTGCTCGACCTCGGCCCGGGCCCGCTCGACCTCGTCGAGCATCCGCTGCTTTGCCCTCTCGAAGATCCGAGCGAAGAGAAACGCGAGCAGCGTGACCCCCACCATCGACAGCAGCCGGGTCTTGGCGACCTCGTCTGGCGCGAGCTCCGACCAGGCCGTCAACGGGCCCCACTGGGTGCCGACGAGCAGCGCGGCAACTGCCGCCAGGACCACGCCCGTCCAGACAGCGCCCGCGCCGGTCCCGACCAGCATCGTGGCGAGGATCGGCACGACCACGTAGGCGACCAGCGGCGGTGCGTTCATGCCGCCCGACCAGAAGATCGACCAGGAGAACACCGCGGTCGTCCCGAGCACCACCCAGTGCCCCGCCAGCCGCAGCGATCGCGTCCACCGGAACAGGAACGGCGTCGCCGCCATCAGCCCGCCTCCCGCGAGGAGGCCCTGCGACGACAGGACTCGGCCCGCCTGGTAGTTGAGCAAGGCGTAGACGGGCGCGAAGGCGGCGAGGGTGAGCGCGAAGTCGAGCACGAGGCGGGCTCGCCGCAGCGTGTCGGCATCACCGGTCCGGTAGGCCACGGGAACGAGCCCATCGACGGCGCCACGATAAGCTTCCATCAGGCGTCGCAACACCCCTCCTCGGCATCCTGGTTGGTGATCGACACCTTCGGCATTGGGGTTGAGCGGCCCGCTTGGTCGGTGAGCCACCCTACGTGTCGGGCAGGAGGGCACGTTGACCGCGGCTCGGTCGCGGTGATGCGGCACCGCCCTCGGCCGAGCAGGCCGGTCGCGATGACGTGGTTCGCATAGTGAGAGTCGAGCTCGATCGTCCCTCCGGTGGCCGAACCGCGTCGCCCACGCCGGCCAGAAGGGCGTTGAAGCGACGCCGCCCCTGCAGCACGCGCCCGCCGCCCGATCGGTCCGCTCAAGGCACCGGCCTCGTCCGCTGCTGCCCCCGGAACATCGCGCCCAGCACGCCGGTCGCCGATCGCAGAGGACCGAGCCAGGGAATGCGGCTCTTCGCGAGACGCGACACGATGCGCAGCGCTTCCTCGTCGTCGTGCTGCTCCAGCACGAGGGTCGGGACCAGCCGAGGGCCGGCGCAACAAGGGGCCCCCTCTGCGCCACGATGGCCGGCGACCGGGGCACGGCGACGGCGCACTGGGCGATCACCGATGCGTGGTTGGATGCCCCCCCGGGTATCGTGCGGCGCCGGGTAGGCCCTCTGGTCAGTCGAGCACGCGGTACCAGGCGAACGAGCCGACGTCGAGCCTCGTCGCGCCGTCAAACTGTGCGACGGGACCGACGTAGTGGATGCAGTTCCCGATCTCGAGACCACTCTCACTGGTTCTGAACAAGGCGGGACCGGCGGCGCCATAGTCGAGGTCGTAGCAGGTAGCGCCACCACAGTCTGCGTCCGCGATGGCGTCGAGCCTGCCCCACAGCTCGACGATATCGTCACCGTGCTCGGCATACGTGAGGTCGACTGGTGGATCCACGACGTCGAGGACGGGGACCGCATTGCTCGAGGAGGTGGCCTCGAGGTCCTCGAAGGCCAGGATCTCGGGCATGTCGCGGAACAGCCCCACTCTCGTGACCTGCAAGGAGACCGCATCGCCGATCCGTGTGTTCCGCAGCATCTCGACCCGAGCCATCGAGTCAGCGTCGTTGTTGGTCCACCCGAGCAACACGCCGCTGCTGTCGGCAACCCAGAAGTTCGCCTGGGTCGTGTTCGGCCCGATGAAGTCCTTGGCGACCAGGATCGCGTTCTCGACGGAAAGGTCGACATCCTGGCCTACCGTGCCCGCTAGCTCGGCTCCGGCACGCACCTCGGCAAGTCCACCCGCGAAGTCGAGGGCCTCCGCCGTGGCCGTCGCGCCGTCGCGCCGAATGGGGTGCTCGGGCCAAGGGCCGCGCGGGTCGGGGCCCGCGGCACAGTCGAATTGGGGTGGCGTGGTGGGGACCGGGGGGGTCGTGACTCGGCCGGTGTCGGTCGAGTCAGGGGTGGGTGACGTGTCCGCGGTGGACATCGTGGTGGGCACGTCTCCCGAACAACCCGGCAGAGCAAGGAACCAGACCATCGTGCCTCCATCGCCGAGCGGAAACTAACCGCTTCGGCGAGGCGGAACGAGCTCCGACCCGAGGCAACGGCGCCGCTGCGCACCTCGTCGCCGACAAGCAGCGTGGCGAGATTGGTCGGGCGCCGGTCGCTGCCGCGGACCTCTCGACCAGCGCCTCGACTGGATCCGCCCCTCGACGATGGGCTCTCGGCAGAGGCGGAAGAGACGAACACGTCGTGGCGCGTGGTCCCCTCGTCGGCGCATCCTCGCGCGGCCCCCGTGAACCCTGTGGCTCGCGGTGTGGACGCTGCGGGTCCGAGTGCGCGCCCGCCCCGCTATCCCGTCTCGCGACCGGCGGGCCGAGGAGGCCGCCAGGCGAACAGCGCTGCGATCACCGCCGCGACGAGCACCGCCTTCCCCCCGGCTCCCGCGGCCAGCCAGTCGACGTCGATCGTCTCGACCGAGCGGAACAGGACGTCGCCAAGGCCGCCGACCCACCACAGCGGGAACAGGACCAGCCAGTGCCGGAACGCCCGCAGGATGCTGAGGAACAGCACGCCCACGAAGAAGAGCTTGGTGTACTCGGGCTGAAAGCCGGCGTGGTGCAGGCTGTAGAACAGCGACGCGAGCCCGATGCCGCCCACGATGCCGAAGGCCTGCTCGAACCGGTGCCGAAGGAAGCACGCGAAGAACAGGACCTCGAACACGTTGATGACCATCACGTAGGCGGCACCCGCGAGGAGGTTGGCGTCCAGGGCTCGCGGCATCGTCTGGGCCTCGGTCACGAACTGGACGAGCAACAGGGCCCCGAGCGCCACGCTGATCGCGAGGTGGCGCCACGGCTGGTCGAAGCGCACGCTCGCCTCGGCCCACTCGCCGGGGCGCGCCAGGGCGAAGGGGGCGACCAGGCCGATCCCGATCACCTGGATCAGGTCGCGAGAGACGAAGAACCCGACTACGTCGAGCGCTCCCGCGGCGAAGCTGGCCGCGACCGACCCGATGGCGAGGGCGAAGGCCGTCGCCGTGGACCCGTCGGGGCGGAACCTCAGCCAGGTTCCGGGCATGACGGAGGTTCCTGGACCCCGGGAGCGGTCATTCTCGCCCACCTGGTTCCTCAACGGGGGATCCACGGCCAGGCCAGATCGAAGGCCTCGGTCGTCTGGGGCACGACGTTGTCGTGAAACCGTTCCTCGCCCACGGGAGCCTCCTCGACGTCGAGCGAGGCTGCAGGCCGCGTGCCAGCCCCACCAGGCACCGCGACTCGTTGACGGGTTCCGACGCCGAGAAGACGGTGGCAGGCTCGCCCTTAGGGGTGGCTCACGATGCCCTCCCGTCAGGAGGGCTCGAAGGGCTACCCGCCAAGGCCGAGCGACGTCGCCGAATATGATGTATCCTCAGATTCATGCGGAACCTCGCTCTCGCGGCTGCGATCCAGATCGGCCTCGTCGCCTGCGACCCATTGGAGGTTTGCACCCTCGTGGGGTGCGACGACGGGGTCCTCGTCGATTTCCCCGGCTGGCCTCTCGACGACGGCACCTACGACCTCACCGTGACGGGAGCCAGCGGAGAGGTCTACGCGTGCACGGTCGTCGTCACGGAGAGCGGTACGAGGCTCGACAGCCAGCGCTGCAGCGACCCGGGGGCGATCGTCAGCGTGACCCTCGACCGCAACGGCATCGGAACGCTCGGTGTGCGCACCCCGGTCCTCGGCGACGAGGTCGCGGTGGAGGTGTCCTTCGACGACGCCGTGGTCCTCTCCGACTCCGGGCCCGTAGACTACGAGATGGTGCAGCCCAACGGTCCGGACTGCGAGCCCACCTGCACCATCGGGACCGCGCGCTTCCCGCTACCCTGACGTCGCGGCTCCGGCGGCCATGCCAGGTGCGCAGGGCCTCCCCACGGCGGAATCGGCTGCGCATCCGGGACATCTGACGGCATCGATCCGTCATCCCCGACGACCGGTCCACTGGGGGGAACGTGAGGTCCTGCCCAGGGACACCACGTCGTACTGGCGGGATCGCGGTAGCCGGGTAGGGTCCCTGCGACCTCTCAGGCCGGGACGCTCCGCAAGTGCTCTTCACGTCACTCCTTCTCTTCGGCGGGCCGACCGCGGGCGCCCAGTCTTCGGGATGCTTCGGGGTCGTCGACTTTCGGGCCGATCTCGAGCCCACCGCAATCGTCCTCGCATCACAGGTCGACCACGGGAACAGCCTGTCGACGATTCAGGTCGACCTGTCCCTCTCCAACGTGGGAGAGGGCCGCTTCGAGCGCGCGGAGGTACGTCCCGGACGCCATCCCGTCGGCGTGGTCCCGGGGAGCGTCCGGCCCGCCCGCTTCGGCGCCTCCTCGAACGGCCTCACCGTCACGGCGACGGAGCCGCTCCAGCTCACCCTCCCGACCGACGAGGTCACGACGTTCGTCGCGGGCCTGGCGAGCGGCGCGGTGCCGCTGGTGGTTCACGCGGAGGAGCTCGCCACCCCGCGGCCCGGCGTAGAGATCGTGCGGTGGCGCACCGACGACGATCTCGTCTATCAGGTGCCCGAAGGCCAGCCCGTCCCGCAGCCGCCCTGGTCCTCTCTGGGGCCCTTCCCCGTCACCCTGAAGTATCCGTCGCCCCAGCTGAGGCCGTTCCCCACGGTCGACCTCACGACCACGGACCTCTACGTGACACCCGATCCGGCCGTTCCGCTAGAGAACATCCCGCGCTGGCTGCAGTACGTCCGGGTGACCGAGCTGGACGTCGACGAGAGCGATCCCGACATCGTCGTGGTCGATCTGACCGTCGAGATGACCCAGGAGGACGACCTCACCGACATCTACGCTGCAGCCAGCTTCTGCAGCACCGGCGCGGTGGCCCACCCGGTCGGAGCGACCCGTCTCGACACCCTGGACGGCGCGACGGTGCCCGTCGAGACTCGCGACCAGTACACCGTCCCCCTGCGCTTCAACGACCTGCCGCTGTTCGACGGGCGCGCCCGCATCAGCGGTCAGATCCACGGACACGCTCTGAAGCCCCTCCTTCACGCCCGCATTCGGACGAACGAGCCGAGTCGCCTGTCGCTGGGTCTGTCGTCCGACGTGAGCCTGACCGCCCAGCTGCGGGTCGATGGGACCCTCCGCGCAGAGGACACGCGTGCGACCGTCCCCCTCTACTCCCTGTGCTTCCCCATCGGCGAGGCCACGTTCGGAGCGGTGTCGCTGCCCATGGTCTTGTCCCTCGAGCAGGGGCTGTTCGCGGAGGCCGAGCTGCGCGCGAACACGGTCATCGACGTGGCCCATCGCGTCGAGGCGGGCTTCGCCTACGACTGCACCCTGTCGAGCGGCAACGTGAGCTGCGCCCGGCGGGCGCTCACGGCCGACGAGAACCCGCTGTCCTTCACGCCTCCCCAGATCACGGCAGGAGCGCGGGGTCGGGCGGAGATCGGAACGACCTTCGCCACCGACCTGTACGTGGGTGGCGCGACCTACCCGATCTGCAACACGGGTGCGCGCTTCGGCTCGTCGGGTGAGATCGCGGCCCGGATCGACCTCGACACGGACGCCGACCCCTGGTGGCGGCTCGGCCACTCGGTCCGCTTCGACGGGAGTGTCGAGCTCGAGGCTCTGGGCTTCGGACTGATCAACGAGTCGTTCGACCTCTTCGACTTCGATACCGACGACGTGCGCACGTCGCTCGACCCGGTGGCCGACCCCAGCTCGACCACGAGGTTCCTTTCGGGCGAAGACCAGCGCTGGATGGTCGCGGTCGATCAGCCCGACAACTCGCTGAACGCCATCGGGCGGGTCGACGTCGCCCGCGTCGCCGATGGCGGGGCCGTGCTCGCCATCACCGAGACGTTCGGCTACCGCGTCGTGAAGGTCGACCGATTCGGCGAGCTCGTCTGGAGCACGGGCTACCAGGCGGCACGCCGGTACCAACCGAACCGGGTCGTCGCGATGCCCGACGGCGGCTTCGTGACGGGCGGCAGTCCCGCGTTCCTCGCACGCCACGCCGCCGATGGCACGCTGACGTGGGCCTACACCTGGTCGCTCGACGACGCCGACGCCGAGGACTTCGGAGTGACCTTCACGGCCGTCACGACGCTGCCCGTGGCACCAGGCCGCGTCGATCTGGTCGCCGTGGGTTCGCTGGGCCGGTCGGACATCCGCAACAACGACGCGGTCGTCGTCCGGCTCCGCGACGACGGCACCGTGGTGTGGGCGAAGCTCTATGCGCGCGCCGGCGCGGAGAACCCCCGAGGGGTCACCGTCACCACCGAGGGAGACATCGTCGTCGCGGGCCGGGTCGACGCCGGGCCCGAGCCTCTCGACCTGCTCGCCAGGGAGAACGGATGGCTGATGCGGCTCGACGGAGATGGAGCGGTCGAGTGGAGCCGCGGGGTGTTCACCTCTCGAGGCGGCGTCTTCAACGACGTGGTCGAATCGGACGATGGCTCGCTGTTCGCGGTCGGTCAGGCCTACCGCAACGTCCTTCAGAGCGCCTCGGCCATGGTCGCCCGCATGGACGCCCGAGGTGAGGAGGCCGTTCACGCACTGTTGGTCCACGACCTCGCCGGCGAGTCGGCCCAGGACTGGGAGGCGACGCCCCCGGTCGACGGGAGCGACGGGCCCTACGATCAGTTCACCCGGGTGGCGGCCGTCGACGGGAGCGTGGTGGCGGTGGGGAGCACCGAGCCGCTCACGGCAGGACGCACCGCGTGGGCCGCCAAGCTCGGGCCGAATCTCGGGGTCGAGTGGTTCACCGTGCTCGATGGGGTCGAGGACGACGTGTTCACCGGGCTGGCGCTCGACCCCGACGGCCTGTTCATCGCGGGGCACGCGCGCGCCCTGTCCGAGGAGCCGCCCGAGAACGTACTCGACCGCGGTGCCTTCGTGATGAAGGCGCCCTTCAGCGGCGCGATGACGCTCCATCCGTCCTTCGACGACCTCGTGCTGCGACACCTCGTTCCCGGGGTTCGCGATGCGGGGGCGCCGAGCATCGTGCCGCCCGGCGTCGAGGTGGTCCAGGACGCGCCCGTCACTGTCCGCGACCTCACGGTCGTCCAGCGCACGGATGTCACCGCTGGCCTCCTCGTCCCGGTCGACGAGTGTGTCCGCCTCCTGACGACCACGGGACACGCCACCACCACCGACGGCTGCCCCGATGGGGACCTGCTCGCGCCGCTCGTCCGCATCGTGGCCCCCTCCCCGGGCGAAGTCTCGGTCGAGGACTCCGTCGACCTGCAGGTGGTCTTTGCCGACGAGGTCGGCATCGCGACGAGCGGCGTGACCGTCGACGATGCGCCAATCGCGGCCGACGCGAGCCTCCAGGCCACCGATCTCGGGCTCGGGGAGCACGTGGTCGCGGCGTTCGCCACCGACCCCGACGGTCAGCGCGCGGAGGATCGGGTCACCTTCACGGTCGTCGACGACGTCCCGCCTCGGGTCACCGTGGTCGAGCCGACCTCCCGCGCCTACGACGGCGTCGTGCCGCTCGTGATCGAGACCGTCGAAGTCCACAGCGGACCCGTCGTCCTCGAGCTCACCGTGGACGGGGCTCCGATCCCCGCCGACACGACAACCCTCGACGACCTCTCCGTGGGCATGCACGAGCTGGTCGCCATCGCATTCGACGGCGCAGGCAACGCCGCCTCGGTCACGGTGACGTTCGAGACCACGGCGTCCCCTCCGACCGGCGGCCCCCCGAGCGATGACGGCGAGCAGCGTGGCTGCGGCTGCGCCAGCGCCACCGGAGGCTTCGCATGGTGGGGATTGCCGCTCTTCCTCGTCGGTCTTGTCAGGAGGCGGGGTCGCCTCGGCACTGGTGAACCCCCCGTGACCGGCCGATGAATCGCCCCCCCCGCTGAGTCGACGCGCACCTGCGTCCAGGCGCCCGTGGGCGCCCCCCCGGGCCTATTGGTCAAACGCTGACTCTCGCCCGTCGACCATGCCCGAGGGCGAGCATCGTTCTCCTCGGTTCCGGCTCGGAACTCAGATCCAGGCGAGGGTGGGCTCGACGTCGTCGCCGGCCAAGGCCAGCACCTCGTCGAAGCCCTGGACGAGGCACTCCCGGAACAGCGGCACGTCCGTGACTGCGGCCGGGTCGACGTTGGCACCGATACAGCACCGGTCCGCGTGCGTGAGCAGCGAGACCATTGCGGCACACCCGGGGAGGGGACCGAAGCCGTAGGTCCGTTCGATGAGCGCCCCAGCGAGGTACCGGGGCTCCCGAATGCCGGGCACGTTGGTGGCTTGCAGGTCGTTGCGCGCCGTGAAGCTCCCCGCGACCGCAGGCAGGATGGCGCCGGGAAGGCGCGACAACGCAGGGGCCAGGACGCCCATGGCATCGACGGCGGGCTCGCCGAGCAGGCGCTGGACCTCGTGGCGGACGGCTCGAATGCGTTCGCGCGGATCCTCGAGCGCCACGGGACCGGCGAAGCGGACGCCGACGAAGCGGTTTCCACCCTCGGGATCGTCGGGTCGGCGAACCGAGATGGGCATGCCTACGGGAATGGCCTCGACGGGCTGGCCCTTGGCCTCGTGGTAGCGACGCATCCCCCCGAGCAACGCGGCGATGTACGCATCGTTGATCGACCCCCCCGCCGCCTTGCCCGCCGCCTTGAGGTCGATGAATCGCAGGTCGACGGCACAGTACCGGAAGCTCAGACTCCGGGGGGCGAGCAGCGGGGACCCCTCGACCACCGCGTCGGTGAGCATGCGCCGCATGGAGGCGCCATAGGCCACGGCTCGCCGTAGGAATGCACGTCGGGGCCGCTGGGTCAACGCGTTCAGGCCGCTCCGCGCAAGCTGGGGCACGGCCATCAGGTCGCGCTCGAACTGTCCGCGCAGCATGGCGCGATTGGAGAAGCGCTCGGGAGGCGGGGCCGGAGGCTGGGGCTTGTGAGGGTCCGACTCGCGCCGCCGCGAGTGGAGCTGGCCGAGGAGCTGCATCCCCCCGAGACCGTCGGTGGCCACGTGGTGCATCTTCAGCACAAAGGCCGCCTTGCCCTCGGGAAGGCCCTCGTAGAGCACGGCCTCCCAGGGCGAGCGGGCCCGATCCAGGGGGGTCATTCCCAGCTGTTCGACAGCGGCGATCAGGCTCGGGATCCCGCCTCCCTTGGGGAGCGCAGCCCGCCGCACGTGGTAGTCCAGGTCGAAAGCGGGGTCGGTGACCCACACCGGCTGTCCCAGCCCCAGCGCGGGCTCGATCAGGCGCTGGCGAAACCGAGGCGCCATGCGGGTGCCCCACTCGGCCGAGGCCCGGAAACGGTCCCAGTCGGGCACCTGGTCGAGCACCTCGATGACGACCATCGGGGAGCGGAAGCGCGGGTCGCTCTCGACCCGCCACATCAGCGTCTCGACGGCGTTGAGCTCGCGCGCCTCGCCCCAACTCAGCGGCGCCTGGTCGGTCGGTTCCATGTCAAGCTCCCTGGCGCCGCGTGCGGCTCGGCTGGCGGGACCGTATCCGCTACTCGGGCTCGCAGCGACGCATCGACTCGAAACCGTCGAGCTCGTCCTGCGGGATTTGCGAGCTCACGTCGTCGAGGCGGGCGAACGCGATCCGGTCGATGCGATGCCCGGCCGAACGCTCCTTCATCGACAGGGCGTAGGTTGCCGCCTCCTCGAAGTAGGTGTAGACGAGGTCGCCGTGGTCGTCGATCGTCGGGCCGTGCCACGAGATGCGTCGTGCCATCCACCAACGCCTCCGCCCGGCGGGCGTGGGTCAGGCGCTCGGTGCGGCGCCGTTCACGCGACGGGCTCGGGCACCGCTCGACCCCGCGGGACGTAGAGCAGGTCTGGGCCGAGCGGAAGCGTGAGCGTCCAGGTCGTCCCGACCTCGGGCTCCGACATCGCGGTGATGGAGCCGCCCAGCTCCTCGACCGCCTCCCGGACCGCGGCCATGCCGGCGCCACGCCCCGAGACGCGCGTGACCTGCTCCCGCGTGGTCAGGCCGTCCGTGAGCACCGCCGCGACCAGGTCCGCGTGGGTGGCCGTGGGGAGGCCCCGTCGCGCGGCGCGCTCGCCGACGGCCGACCAGTCGATGCCCCGTCCGTCGTCGGCGATCTCGAGGGTCAGGCGTCCCCTCGTTGCCGCCGCGGTCAGCGCGAGGCGCCCGCCCGCGGGCTTTCCCTTGGCCACCCGCTCCTCGGCCGGCTCGATTCCGTGATCGACGGCGTTGCGCACCACGTGCGCGAGCGAGGCGAGCAGCTTCGCGAGGGCGTCGCCATTCACGCGGGCGGGGCTCGCGTCGACCACGACCTCGAGAGGCGCCCTCGCGAGCCGCTCGGCGAGCTGCCGGGCCCGCTGCGCGGTGGGCCGGAGCGCGTCGTCGAGCGGCTGCAGGCGCCAGCTCTCGACCTCGGCCGCGAGGTGGTCGGCGCCCGAGCCTCGCAGGGAACCGAGGAACGCCTCGTACATCTCGGGCGCGAGCTCGACGGTGCCCCGGCGGCCGAGCAGGGGGGCCACCTGTTGGTGCAGCCGGTCGAAGGCGTCTCGCAGCGCGCGCAGCGTGTCCTCCGGGTGGGCCTCACCCTCGGCGAGCCCGTCCTCGAGCTCGTGGCACCGCCGGGCGAGCGGGGTCAGCCCGAGCAGCCCGCAGTTGCCCTTCAGCGTGTGCAGCGCGCGGGCGACGCCGAAGTCCCGCCGCCCCTCTTCGACCCGGCCGAGCACGTTCCGGGCGTCGTCGAGGAACCGCAGGAACCCCTCCCGATCCTCGTGCACCGCGGTCGCGGCGGCCACGACCAACCGCCGCTCCTCGTCCGCCAGCGCGGCCGCTCGCTCGGCGGTGACGTCCGTGAGCACCACGATCATCCCCGCGAAGGAGCCGGCTTCGGTGATCGGACGGTACTCGATCGCGAGGTCCGTCCGTCCGCTCTGCAGCGCCCGGGGGAGCTGCGCCAGCGCGACCTCCAGCGGCATCACGTCGTCGACGAGCACGTCCCAGGTGACGTCGAACCAGTCGGCCGTGCGCTCGTCCACCTGACGAAGGAGGTCGCCGAAGCAGCGTGACGCCGCGGGGCGTGGGAACCACTGCTGCACGGCGGCCGACATCGCGCCGTCCAGGCAGCCGCGGGACGACAGCGTGAGGAAGCCCTGCGCGACGTTGTCGAGGACCATTCGCGTCTTGACGTGCGCGGCGTGAGCGTCGTCGCGGGCCGCCCGCAGCTCGGTCATCGTCCGCTCCTTCGTGACGTCCCAGCCCCAGGCGAGGCCGAGCAGGATCACGGCGAGCGCTCCGATGACGATGGTGTGAGCCAGGGAGCGGCTCGTACCCGAGGTGAACTCGTCGAGGATTGCCACCCCCTGCAGCTCGGCCACGAAGAAGGCGCCGATGGCGAGCAGGACGGGAGCGAGCCACACCACCGCCGCTCGACGCCCGATCAGGCCCTGTGCGAACATCGGCACGAGCGGAAGCCAGGCGACGCCGGGGCCGTGAAGCCCCCCGCTCGCGAGCATGAGCGCTACGAGGCCGCCCCAGATCATGGCGACGACCCAGTGCCCCGCCAACGGGAGGGAGCGGCTCGCTCGCAGGACCAGCGGCGCGGCGGCGATGCCGAGTGCGGCCA
Organism: uncultured Enterobacteriaceae bacterium; assembly: GCA_964655065.1. Classification (GTDB taxonomy): domain Bacteria; phylum Myxococcota_A; class UBA796; order UBA796; genus DRPG01. The sequence goes on from CAZZLC010000042.1 coordinate 11,760, forward strand.
CGAAGACGATGGAGGCCATCCGGTAGAGGCCGAACGCGAGGTAGCCGAGGCTGAAGACCGGAGCCCACATCAACACCGGCACGGCGAAGAACACGAGCAACCTCGCGATGCGGCGCTGATCGAAGTCGAGGTCCTCGATCCAGTCGGGCAATAGCTGATCGACGATCGCCTGGGCCCGCTCCGTCCAGTCGCGCATGGCACCTCCACGTCGGACGTGTCGGCCCACCGAAGCGCTCCGTCCACCAGCGGGGGCTCGCGTCCGGGAGGCGGATCAGAGGCACACGGAACACGTCCACCTCGCCTGGGACGTCCGGTCCTGTTGGTCGTCCCGGGGAGCCTTTACTGCTTCGGGTTGACGAGTCGTCACAGAAGCGTTGGCGTGACGTCCGGGGCATCACGAGTCCTGCGCAATCGAGGACCGCACACCGTTCCCCCGACGGATGAGTGAGCCTCGACCTGGCCATCCCGCTCATCGAGCGGCACGGACGTTGCAGCTGGTTGACGTGGGAGGTACCGCATGTGGCTCCGTATTCTCGTCGTTGGCTTGGTCGTGGGGTGTGGCAGCGACGGAACGAACCCCGGAGCCGAAACCGGCGCCTCTCACTCCGAGAGCGCGGGCGACACGGGGACCGTCCCCCTTCCCGACGCCGACGGGGACGGTTCACCGGACGACGAGGACTGCGACAGTACGAATCCCGACGTCTACCCCGGAGCCCCCGAACGCATCGATGGCATCGACAACGATTGTGACAAAGCCGTGGACTGTGACGATACCGAGCCCCAGACCGGCCCGGAGGCTCCGGGCGACTGGCTCGACAACGACTGCGACGGGGCAGTGGACTGTGACGATGACGAGCTGATCGTAACGCTCCATGCGTCCCCAGCGCCCGAATGTGGTCCCTACGACTGCTGGATCCTGGATGGCAACGTCATCGTCAGCCAGACCGACTGGGAAGAGCTCGAGACGTTCTCGTGCGTGCTCGAAGTCACCGGAAGCCTTCAAATCGGGAACCTGGTTCCAGGTACCGGGAATCCCGAGCTTCGATCCCTTCGGGGCCTCGAACGACTCAGACGGGTGGGAGAGAACTTCGTCATCAGCAACAACGACGCCCTGACATCGCTCGAGGGCCTCGACGCGCTCGAGGAAATCGGAGAGCTGGCCATCGTCCACGGCAAGGCCCTCACGTCCCTCGAGGGCCTGGAGGCGCTTCGCGCGGTTCGGTCCCTGAGCGTGTCGGGTCGGCGCATCCGCTCCCTCGCAGGCCTCGACAGCCTCGTCTCACTCCGGGCGCTCGGGATCAGCAGCACTGGCCTCACCTCGCTGACGGGGCTCGAGCACATCGACTTCGACGGAGCAAGACTCAACGTGAGCAGCAACGAGCACCTGACCACCCTCGGGGGGCTCGCCTTGTCGTCTCGACTCGCTGGCCTGTACTTGCTCGAGAACACCGCACTCGAGAACCTGGATGCCCTCCAAACCGTGACGACGATCGACGATGAGGTGAGCATCCGCGCGAACCCCGCGCTGACCTCCCTTCGTGGTCTCCAGAGCCTTACGACGGTCGGCGATACGTTCACGATCTCCTCGGGAAACGGCTTCGACTCCCTGGAGGGCCTGGACAGCCTCGCCTCCATCGGAGGGCCCGTTTGGATCGAGGACTCGGGCCTCACCTCACTGCAGGGCATGACGAGCCTCCGGACCCTGCCCCTGTTCACCGTTCGAGGGACCTCGCTCGCCAGTCTCTCCGGCCTCGAGGGCGTCGAGACCATCTGGCGAGTCGATTTGGTCGACAACCCCGAGCTGACCTCTCTCACCGCCCTGAGCAGCGTCGCGGTGAGCGGGCTTCGCGTAGAGGGGAACCCGAAGCTCGGCTCTCTCCTGGGTCTCGAAGGGATGATGACCGGGCTCGTCAACGTCCACGACAACGACACCCTGATCTCGCTCGCCGGTCTCGAGAACGTGACGTCCGCCGACGCGATCCTCGTCTGGGACAACGAGCTCCTGGTGGACGTGACGGCCTTGCACGGCGTAAGTCTCGTGACGGACGACGTCTACATCGCCGACAACCCGGTGCTGACCGATGAGGCCGCATGGGCGCTCGTCAACGAGATCGAGACCATCCAGGGTGAAATCACCGTCTCCGGCAACGACTGACCCACGGAGACCTCAGGGCTCGCGCACCGGCACCCTGGGTCGCGGCAGGATGTCGACGGACAGCAACTCGACGTGAGGGTGCCCACCGAGGCGCATCGACTCCAACCCGACGTCCGGCATCTGCTATCGCGCCGCAAGCCAACCCTCGTCTCGGTACCATCGCACCGCGCGGGCCATGCCCACCTCCAGGCCGTACCGGCGAGCGCTCCACGAGCGTGACGTCTGCGAGGTCCACGCTGGGCACCGGAGATCGTGGACCTTGCGCACCCCGAAGGAGGTCGTGAGCCCGGTCAGCGCGCGAAGCCCCTCTGCCGCCCACGCCGCCGCCAGGGCGAGGGGCACGGGGACGCGCACCACCCTCGGCTGGACGCCGACCGCGCGCCCCAGCGCGAGCCCCAGTCCCACCACATCGATGCCTTCTGCGGGGACGTGAAAGCAGTGACCCTCTCCCGGCGGAACGAGTCCCGCCGCTACCACCCATGGCGCCAGGTCCTCCACGGACACCGCGCTCAGGGCCTGCTGCCCGTCACCCACGATCGGCCAAACCCCGAGCTGGACCAGCTTGAACAGCGAAAGCCCCAGCGCATCGCGCGGACCGACCGTCACGGGAGGCCGCACGATCGCCAGCGGTAGGTCCTCCATGGCCTCGAGGGCGACCTCCGCATCTCGCTTGCTTCGTCCGTAGGGGCAGATCGGTGCCCGCGGCGCGTCCTCGGCATGGGGGCGTTCCGCGGTGGACGGCCCCATCGCGGCGAGGCTCGACACGTAGACGAAGCACGCCAGGTTTGGCGCGACGGCGAGGGCGGTGCGGGCCACGCGCTCCGTGCCCCGGAAGTTGACCGCGTCGAACTCGGCCGCCGTCGCGTTCCCGGTGACGCCAGCGAGGTGGTACACGCGGTCGGCACCGCGCAGCGCGTCCGCCAGGCCCTCCCCGGTGACCACGTCGATCACCCGAGTCTCGACCACGTCTCGTGGCAGCCACCGGGTGTCGCCAGGATGCTGGATCCCCGCCACTACCGTGGCTCCCCGCGCGATCAGGTCGTCCACTACGTGGGATCCGATGAACCCGGAGGCCCCCGTCACCACGACGCGCTCGCCGCTCATCGGTCCGCCTCGCCAAGCCACGCGATCGTGCGCGCGAGCCCTGCCTCGAGCGCGCGGGGCCGGTAGCCGAGCTCTCGCTCGGCCTTGGCACTGGTCATCGCCCAGTCCAGCAAGAACCGGTGCACCCACCCCGGAGTGAGCAGGGGGGACCGCCCTGTCGCTGCGGCAAGCGTGGTGGCGGCTCGGGCGCCCCCCATCAGTGCGACCCGGGGAACCGGCACGAGCCAGTGGGGCATTCCCGTCACGCGGCCGAGCACCGCGAAGAGGTCCGCGAAGGAGACGTCCTGGCCCCCGAGCAGGTAGCGCTCGCCGCGGCGACCTCGGTCGGCGGCGAGACAGTGGCCCTCCACCACGTCCGCGACGTCCACGTAGTTTCCGATCGCCGATCCATCCCCCGGGAGGAAGCGCCACCATCCCGCTCGGTAGGCGTGGACGAGGCGATTCATCGGAGGCAGGGGACGGCGGGGGGTGGGCCCGTAGACTCGCGTCGGACTCACCACCACGGCGTCTCCGCCCTCGTCGCAAAACGCTCGGACCTCGGCCTCGGCCTCGGCCTTGGTGCGCTCGTAGGGACTGAAGAACGGCGTCGTGCGCACGGTGTCTTCGTCGACCGGCCCGTTCGAGGCCGGACCCAGCACCGCCGCCGTCGAGGTGTGCACGACCCGGGCGACGCCTGCGGACCTTGCACTGGCGAGGACCTCCCGGGTCCCCACCACGTTGACGCGCCGAAATGCGTCAGGATCAGGCGCCCACACCGCCGCCAGCGCGGCGAGATGAAACACCCGCTCGCAGCCGTCCATCGCACGACGGAGGGCCTCGCCGTCGTCGAGCGTGCCCAGGTGGACCCGGATGCCGGCCTGGCGCAGGGAGTCGGCCCGGCCCGCATCCCGCACGAACGCCCGCACCCGGTCGCCGCCCTCGACGAGCCTCTGGCAAAGCGCGAGCCCCACGAAGCCCGTCGCACCGGTGACCATCACGTCCATCGACCGAACCTCCACGCACGGATGCTGTCGTTCGTGACCGCGGCGAGCCCGTGAAGGACCAGGGGCGCCCACACCGAACCAGTGTCGAGCACGGCAAGGCAAGCGAGCAGGCCGAAGGGCACCGACACGACGGTCTCCCGCGCTCCCCGCGGAAGGTGGACGAGCAGGTAGATCGACAGATTGACCACGATCGCGGGCCAGTCCCCGAACGCGCGCGCACAACCGAGCAGGACGACACCGCGCAGCGACAGCTCGTAGCCGATCAGGTACACCAGCCAGAAGCCGGCGTTGGCGATCAGCAGGGGAACCGTCCAGAGTGCGACGCGGACCTCCGGTCGCCCGGGGTCTTCCGGACCCGACGCCGCCGACGCCCCCACGACCACCAGGATGGGCCCCCCGGCCCCGACAATCCAGACGCCGTCACGCAGTGATGGCCAGCGCGCACCGTAGTCCGCCAGCGGACCAGGCAACACCGACGCGAGGATCACGGCCCCCACGCCGAGCACGATCCCGCCGAGGAGCTGGCGCGCGAACACCCGCGACGCTCCGGAGGGCCAGCCCCAGCCTCGTACGAGGGTGTAGAAGCGTGGGTCGCGCCCGACGAGCCACTGCAGCGCGTAGAGCATCGCGTAGCCGCCCAGAGCGACCGTAGGCTCCAGATCGTCAGCGGACCAGGGGGGAACGATCATGCCTTCACCGGGCGTCCAGGCCCCGCCCCGGCTACGGCGACGCGCCGGGAAGGTGTCGGGACACGGCCCGGCACCGCGGTCACCACCGCCCTGCGCGCGCTGACGTCCATCTGCCGACGCCAGCGCCCCATCGCCAGTGGCGCCAAGCACCCCGACCGGCAAGCGATCGACGCCAGCGCGCCATCGGTGGCCGCCTCGTCGGCAATGTCGCACGGGTTCGCGAGCACCTCGCAGCGTTGGGCGCAGATGCGCTCCACGACGCACTCCATACACGCTGAGCGGCGACCCCGCACCGGCGCCCGGCCACCCTGGCGAGCGAATTGCAGGGCCATGCGGGCACCGAGGCCCGTGCCGCCGCCGGCGGTCCAAGTGGCATGTCCGTGCCACGGCCTCATTCCTTCTCCCCGAGGTCGCAATGAACGAAGTACCGGCGGTCAACCCGCCAGTGTGGAATCCGCGTGAGTGGTACGTCGCCTGCTTCAGCCACGAGCTCGGTCGGCGACCGATCGCTCGCACCGTTCTCGACAAGCCCATGGTCCTGTTTCGCGACCAGGCCGGCTTGGCGTCCGCGCTCGAAGACCGCTGTCCTCACCGGAGCGCGGAGCTCTCGCGCGGGGCCGTGGTCGAGGGCACCATCGAGTGCCCGTACCACGGCTGGAGGTTCGACCGAGACGGGAGGTGCTTGCGTATTCCCGGCATCGAAGGCCGCGTGCCAGCTCGCGGAGATGGGACTTCGGCCTACCCGTGCCGGGAGGCTGACGGCTACGTCTGGGTCTACCCCACCCCCGGGGCAGAACCGGCGCACGAACCCTTTGACACGACGCACGACCTGCCTGGCTACGCCGTGTATCGGAAGCGCTTCGTGTTCGAAGCCACGCTCGAGGCCGTGGTCGAGAACTTCGCCGATCCCATGCACACTGGCTATGCGCACCGCGGTCTGTTCCGCGGCACCCCTACTCACGGCCGCGAGGTCAAGGTCCACGTCGAGCGCACGGCGCGAACGGTGTGGTGGACGTTCGAGGGGCGCCCCCCGTTCCGCGGCCTCGTTGCCGCGCTGCTGGGGGCCGGCGGGGCGAACATGGAGCAGCGTATGGAGTTCCACGTGCCCGGCATCAACCGAGGCGATGTGCGAATCGGCCGAGCGTTCCACGGCATCACCACTTCGCTCCACACACCAGTGGGACCCTACCTCGTGCACACCTACGGCGAGTTCCGCTACAAGAGCCCGCTGCCTGCGGTCATCGGCAGCGTGCTCGCGCGGCCGTTCGTGGTGCAAATCATGGCGCAGGATGGGGTGATGCTGCGCTCGCAGATCACGAACGTGCAGCGGTATGGCGAGCAGTACCGGTCGACGGAGGCCGACACCTTCGGGCTGATGGCGCGGCAGCTGCTGCGGCGCTGGGCGGCCGGCGAGCCTCCCTCCGATCAGCCGACCACCCGCGACTTCAGCCTGTGGCTGTGACGTCGTCACTTCGGTCGCTGCCTCGCGCCAGCGAGCCACCGAGCTTGCCACATCTCTTGGTTGCGCAGCCCGTCGCGAACCATCGGGGAGGTTCCAATCAGGTCGAGGATCGCCTTGTTCGCCCTGTCGAATGGCGAACCCAGCGGGCGGGCGAAGTCGATGATCAGGACCATCCGAGGCGCGTCGGCCCCGTTGATCGCCTCGTGCTCGTAGGTGTCGTCGAAGATCAGGCTGCGCCCCTCTTCCCACGCCTGCCACTCGTCGCCCACGCGCAGTCGACACGAGCCGAGCCTGCCTGGCACCGACAAGCCCAGGTGGTAGCGTAGGAAACCCGCGTATGGACCACGGTGGGGCGGGATGTGCTTGCCGGGGGCCATGATCGAGACGATCGCCGTGATCATGCCGGGCACGCGCTCCACGAGCTCGGTCATCCGGGGGCACTGGGCGCAGTTGACGTGGGCTCGATGGCCGTAACCGTAGAGGAAGAACGTGCGCCAGCGATCGTCGGTCCCGATGTTGGGCTGGTCGGGGGAGATGTCCTGCAGCGTGGGCACGTCGACGAAGCGCTCCAGGACGACCTGCGCTTCGTCGCGTAGCACCTCCCAGGAGGCCTCCAGCTCTGCGACCCAGGCGAAGCGCCCTGGATCGAGGAAAGGGGCTCGAGGCACCGACGAGGCGCGAGACACGATCTCTCCGATGCCCCGCAAGGCCAGAAGACCTGCGTTCATCATCCACACGCGCGACCGGGGCCGAGCATCTCGACGGGATTCGGGCATCCGCTCTCCGATGGGTGACCGGGGCCTCTGCGAGCCTCGTGCCATCGACCCGGTCAGATGCACCACGGTCGCGGCTGCAGATCTGGCTGTGGGAAATCCCCCGCAGAGTGTTCATGAATCCCCAATAGGGGAGCACATCCCTGGACATACGCAGCCGTCTCCGCATGGCACGAACGCTGCACAAATATGCACCATGTATGCAAAGCAACGAACCGCGACGGCGGCCGACCACGTCGTCGCCAGCGTCGTGACCGCGGGGCGGGCGGGGCAGGCCCTCCTGCATCTCTTGTCTCCAACCTTCCTGCTCTCCCGGCGGCTCAATCCACACCGCCGAACGAGGGCGTTCGCCCACCGGAGGCACGCCCTGGCCTTCAGGGCCGACATGGTGGCGCAGAACGTCCTGGACCGTTCGTTCCTTCGGCAGCTCTGGCTGCGGGCGCTCGACCACGAGCTCGAGGACCGTGCGCCCCGACCGGTGGGCGAGGTGGAGGAGGTGGCCGCGGACCACCCCGATCTGGCCACCATCGTGGGTCGGTCGCGCCGCGAGCAGCGCCCGCTCGTCATTCGAGGCTTTGTTCGCGACGCGACAACGACCGGCGACTGGGCGTTCGAACGGTTCCTCGACCGCTACGGCCACGAGCCCGTGGTGCTCTCGTGCCCGGCGCGCGACGGGTACGAGGGCCTGCTGTCGGAAGTGAACGTTCCCGGCGTGTACTTGCACAACTCGGAGCTGCTGCTACGTCGGCACCCCGAGCTGCTCACTCAGGCAGGCGTGCACCGGCTCGAGCGTACATTGGCCCGTGACCTCGGCTTCAGCGGCGTCGCTCAGCTGTTCGTCGGACGGCGAGACACCGGCACTTGGTGGCACTGCGCACCAGCGTTCAACTTCTTCGTGATGCTGGACGGGGCCAAGCGGTGGACGTTCATCGACCCTGCGGAATCCCCGCTGCTCCTGCCAAGGACCCGCGGGCCGGGACGCTCGACGTTCTACCTCTCCGACCACGGAGCCGCATCCGCCGTGTTCCAGAAGTATCGGTCGCTCCTGGGGGAGGCGGAGCCTGCGGATCACGACCAATCTCACAGCCTCGGCGCACGCGCGTTCGCCCACACCAACCGTACGGCGACCGTCCTCCGGGCGGGCGACGTGCTGATGAATCCGCCGTACTGGTGGCACGATGTAGAGAACCTTGGCGAGAGCAGCATCGGGATGGCCACGCGGTGGTTGGACCCGAGTCCCACGGTGGGGGCCAACCCGTTGTTCGAAGTCGCCGGGCGCCTCAACCTTCCGTTCCTCTACCGGCACATCCTGGCGCGTATCGCCCAACGACGCACGCCTGTCTCCGACATCCCGGCCGAGCCCGACACCGACCGAGGGGTGTCCACCTACGCATCGCGGGCCCTCGGCCTGGGTCAGTTCGGCCACGTCGCCGACGATGTCCACGCTTACTATCGCCGACAGTCGACCGGGGGGTCGTCCTCACGATCGTGAGTCCACCCTGAAGCTTCGATGCGTCCACCGGTGGCCGTGGGTGTTTTCTTCTGAGGTCCCGTCCCTACGCCCCACTGTCTACTCGACCGAGGGAGATCGAATGAACTGGGATCAAGTCACCGGCCAGTGGGAGCAGCTCAAGGGACAGGTGCGGCAGAAGTTCGCCAAGCTCACCGACGACGACATGGAGGGGATCCGTGGTCGTCGACAAGAGCTCGTGGGCAAGGTCCAGGAGCGCTACGGAATCGCCAAGGAAGAGGCCGAGCGTCGACTGGACGACGTCATCAGCAGCTTGTAGTCGACCTGCGGGCCACCCACGTGGACGTGGGTGGTCACGGGTCGGTTCTTGCGGATGCCCCTCGTCGACGAGCATCTTCGACAGGGCCATCGCGAAGCACGACGCCTGGACGGCTGCAATGAGCTCCTCGGGATTCGTGCCGCCCGGCGTACTGTCCGCTCCCGAGGTCGGGCTTGCGCTGGCCCTCCTCCTCGGCGAGTGTGCCCGTCCACTTCGTGTCCGGGAGCCAGTCGACGCACGACCGGGACGGTCCGACCCCGGCGATCAGGCGTTGTCGGACGACGCCGCGCTGATCTGGCCGAGCAGGGACTCGGGGTCGCGCTGGACCGCGAGGTCGCCGAGGCTCAACACGCCGATGGCGGACCCGTTCTCGACCACGGGAAGACGGTGGATCTTGGCCTGGCCCATGATCCGGATCGCCTCCTCGGCGTCGGCGTCGGGCTCGAGCTGCCGGGGCTCCGTCGTGCACAGCTTGGACAGCGCCATCTGGCCAGCGTCCGGATCGCCGGAGGCCAGGCAGCGGATAACGAGGTCGCGATCGGTGACGATGCCGCACAGCCGACCGTCGATACGTTTCACGATCACGCTTCCGATCCCCTGCTCGCGCATGAGCTGCGCCGCCTGGGTCGCCGTCGCGTTCTCGTCGAGGGTCGAGGGGGAGGGAGTCATGACCTCTCTGACTTTCATGGTCACACCTTGGGCTTCGGGTGGCGGGCGCCGCGTCGCGACGCCGGTCCTCCCGTGTAGGAAGGGGGCGAAGCCGTTCAACCGCGAGACGGGGGTTCGTCGCTCCGCCTTGTCTCGGCCGCCCCGCTCCCTACGCGACGGAGAACCTCCGCCGGAGCGCTCTCGTGTACACCCTCGTGCTCATCCTCGGACTCGTGTTCGGCGCCGCCCTCGCGGTCCAGGGGCTTCGCAGCGACCGTCGTGCGCTGCTCGGCGCCGGCCTGGGCCTCACCGTCGGCACCGCGGTGCTGTTCGCGTCGATGTCCTTCGCGTCGGACCTGCTGTGGTTCAGTGCGCTGGACGCGGCCCCACGCTTTTGGACGTTTCTCGTAGCGCAGGTCGTCACGATGGCAGGCGCGGCCGGCGTCGCGTCGGGCATCGTCGCCCTGCTCACGGCGCCAATCCACCAGCGGCCGGTTCGCTACGGGACGCTCGCGATGGGGGCCCTGGCCGGCGCCTCGTGGGGCTCGATCGTCTGGCAGCCGCTGCTGCTGCTCGTCCATGCCCGTCCCACCGGCATCGTCGACCCGATCCTCGGTCTCGACGTGAGCTTCTACCTGTTCGGTCTCCCTGTGATCGACGGAGTGTTCTGGCTGCTCGTGCTGTTGACGGTGCTCGCTGCGGTGGGTGCCCTGGCGTCCGTGGCCGCCTCGGCGACGCGGAACCCCCAGACCCCCGACCTCCGCCCGCTGCGGCTCGTCGGCGTCGCGCTCGCGGGGCTCCTCGCCCTGGGCCAGCTTCGCGGGATCCCCCACCTCCTGCTGTCCGAGCGCGGCGTGGTCGTGGGCCCCGGCTGGACCGACGTGCACGTGGCGCTCCCCGCACACCTGATCGTCGGCGCCTGCATGCTGGGGCTCGGCGTGTTGCCGCTCGTCCCCGCCTGGCGACGTGCGGCGGCCCGGTGGACGAGGCGCCCGTGGCCTCCCCAGTTCGACGTGGTACGGGAGCCTCTCGCCGGCACCGCGTCGAGCTTCGCGCTGCTGGGCGGCATCTGGGCGCTCGCCTTCGCCGTCGTCCGCCCTGCCGTGCAGTGGCTGGTCGTCGAGCCCAACGAGGTCACCTACGAGCGTCCCTACATCGAGCATAACATCGCCGCGACCCGGCGAGCCTTCGATCTGCACGAGACCGAGGAGCGCCGCTACCGCGCCGCGGAAGAGCTGGATCCCGCCGTCTTCGAGGAGCATGCACGCTTGCTCGACGAGGTGCGGCTGTGGGACTGGCGCGCGCTCGAGCTCGTCTACCGACAGTTCCAGGAGATCCGACTCTACTACGAGTTCGAGGACGTCGACATCGACCGCTACGACGTCAACGGCGACCGCCGCCAGGTCATGGTCGCAGCCCGGGAGCTCGAGCAGGCGAACCTCTCCGAGCGCAGCCAGACCTTCGTGAATCGGCTCTTCAAGTACACCCACGGCTACGGCGTCACCCTCGCGCCGGTGAGCGAGTTCACCCCCGAGGGGCTGCCCGACCTGCTCGTGCGGGACGTCCCCCCGGTCTCGACGGTCGAGTCGCTGGAGGTCACCCGGCCCGAGATCTACTACGGCGAGAGCACCACCGGCCCGGTCGTCGTGAACACCGAGGAGCCCGAGTTCGACTACCCGAGCGGCGAGCAGAACGTCTACACCCGCTACTCCGGTCGCGGCGGGGTCGAAGTCACGAACCTCTGGCGTCGGCTCGTGTTCGGCTGGACCGTCGGGGGTACCCAGCTCCTGCTGTCGGGCTACCCGACCGACGACAGCCGCGTGATGTTTCGTCGCGAGATCCGCGAGCGCGTGAAGGAGCTCGCTCCCTTCCTCGTGCTGGACGAAGACCCCTACATCGTCCTGGACGAGGGTCGGCTCTACTGGATCATCGACGCCTACACGACGTCGTCGTCCTACCCGTACAGCGAGTCGTTCTCGGGCCGCGAGCTGCTGGCCACCGACGGCCGCGACGTGACGCGCCGCGTGGACGGGACCCCGGCCAGGTTCGTCGGCGACAACTACGTCCGCAACTCAGTGAAGGTCGTGGTCGACGCCTTCGACGGGGAGGTCGACCTGTACGTCTTCGAGCCCGACGACCCGCTCGTCGCGGCGTGGCGCGCCGCCCTGCCGGGGCTGTTCGCGGACCGCGACGAGATGCCGGAGGGGCTCGAACAGCACGTTCGCTACCCCGTCGGGATGCTGCTGACGCAGGGCCTCGTGCACGCGAGGTACCACATGACCGACCCGGAGGTCTTCTACAACCAGGAGGACCTGTGGGTGCGCGCGACCGAGAAGTACCGGGGCAGCGTGCAGCCGGTCGAGCCCTACTACGTGATGTGGGAGCCGCCGGGCAGCGACGACATCGAGTTCGTGCTCATGCTGCCCTTCACGCCGAAGAACCGCCAGGTCATGATCGGCTGGATCGCGGGACTGTGCGACCCGGATCGCTATGGCGACTTCCTGGTCTACAAGTTCCCGAAGGAGCGACGCGTCCTCGGTCCCCAGCAGGTCGAGACGAAGATCGATCAGGATCCGGTGCTCTCGGCGCGCCTCACCTTGTGGGACCAGCGGGGCTCCCGCGTGATCCGCGGCAACGTGCTCGCGATCCCGCTCGGCGACACGCTGCTGTACATCGAGCCCATCTACCTGCAGGCCGACACCGCCGCCTATCCGGAGCTCCGGCTGGTCGTGGCGATGCACGGCGATCAGATGGGCTACGGCGAGTCGCTCGACGCCGCGCTCGCCAGCCTGGTAGGTGAGCGCGCGCCCGAGGAGGCGCTTCCGGGCACCCGCCCCGGTCGGCCGCGCCCCGGGCTCGGGGCGACGCGCGAGGCCTTCGGGACCTTCCTCGACGCGATGGGCGCGCGCGACTTCGAGGACGCCGCCGACGCGCTCGCCGACCTGCAGGAGGCGCTCGGCGCCTCCCGCTGAGAGCCCCCGTGTCCCCGAGGGACGGAGGGGCCAGCGACGCCGCTCGTCTCCGGCGGAAGGCCCGCGCGAGCGCCCGGACGGCTGTGCGTCGTGGGCCCGGACGGCGCGATCGGCGACCCCATCTCCGGGCTCCGGGCTGGTCGGCGGGCTGGTGGCCGAGGCCGTCGTGCGGCCAACCATGCGCGACGAGGCGCGTCACGCCATCGCGACCAGCGCGGTCCGCAGGCGGCCCTCCGCCTCGCTCATCAGCGGCTGCATCGCAGCTTGGCCGGTCAGGTCGCCCATCACCACCGGGTTCGCGAACGACACCCGGGTGCCGCCGTCGGGCCGCGCCTCGAGGAGCACGTTGCACGGCAGCAGCAACCCGACCTCCGGGGCATGGCCGATCGCTTCGCGGGCGAGCTCCGGGTTGCAGGCGCCGAGGATGACGTAGGGCGGCAGGTCCGCGTCGAGCTTCTCCTTCAGTACGTCGTGTACGTCGATGCGGGTCAGGATTCCGAAGCCTTGTTCCTTCAGGGCGGCGGTCACCTGAGTGACGGCATCCTGCCAAGGCACGTCGAGATCGCGGGTGAATCCGAGCTGAGTCATCGGGGCCTCCGGGGGCGAGGGGCACCCGGCGAGTAGGAAGGTCGCCGCGCTCTTGAACACGCTACTCGTCGACCGACACGACGCTCCGGGCCGCGACGTCGAGCACGGCGCCTTCGCTCCGAGTAGCGCGCGGCGGGCCTCGTCGAGGGCAGCGAGCACCACGCCAGGGGGGCACGAGCAGGACCGCGATGGCCCCCGATGGCGATGCGGCCGACGAGGACCTGGCCCCTCGCCGCAGAATCCCGCGTGCAGCCCCGAGCCTCGGGCCGCTCTACGGCTACCTCTCGGCCTTCATCGAGGCCAAGACCCGGTCTGAAGTGTTCGTCAGGGTTGAGTGCGGCAGGTCTCGGTGTCGAACGACGGCGGAAGCCCCGCCTCGGGGAAGAACGAGTCCCGCAGTTCGCCAGGGTCGTCGCCGGTCACGATGCAGTCGATCAAGACATCGGCGTCGTCGAAGATCGCCACGGCGTAGGTCATGACGGTCGAATCGAAGAAGTTGGCACAATTGAAGACCGTCGCCACGTTCCGGCCGATGCTCTGAAAGTCTGCCCCTACGCCGATGGCGACCGTCAGATCGTCGTCGAGATTGCCGCCGCCGGGCATCGCGGGGAACAGGTCGTGCTCGTCGCCGAAGGATGCGGAGTTGCCGGTGTCGGCCATGTAGACAATGCCCGAGGCGGCGAAGCCGTTGGCGACCACATCGAAGGTGACGTCGACGTCTTCGACGCAGGTGACATCGAACGAAACGATGGCATCGGCGAACGTTCCCGGAACGTCGTCGCAGTTCGAGTCCTCGCCGGGCAGATCCTCGGCCTCGGGATTGACGTCGGAACGGGTGTCGTCGCAGTCGCCGCCCAAGAGCGCGTAGCCGTCGGGGCGGGCGCAGGCCACGAGGGTGACGTCGTCATCCCCGAAGCCGTCTTGGTCGTCGTCGCGATAATAGGTCGTGCCGTCGACGGGCGCATCGTCTACGGTGCCGTTGCAGTCCTCGTCGACGCCATCGCAGGTCTCGTCGGCCCCGGGGAAGACGGTGGGGTCGGTGTCGTCACAGTCGCCAGCCTCGGACGTGAATCCATCCTCGTCGAGATCGGACGGCACCGGAGGCGGTTGGACGGTGACGTCGGGGTCGGATTGTCCCTCGTCCTCTTCGTCCCCGAACAGGAGCCCGCAGCCGGTCAGCGGCAAGAGGATCCACCATCGTCGCACCATCGGTCCTCCGGGAGTGGGCGCCGCTTAATGGGAGCGAGCCGGATGATCCACCTGGCGAGATCTGCAGGCCGCAGGCCATGATGCGGGGCGCGCGGTGGTGCCGGAGCACCGGCTCGGTGCCGTCGACCACGCCCCGCGCCTCGAGCCGGGCCACGGCGAACTCGACCCAGGACACCCAGCTCCGTGCGGTTCACGCGCGCCGACGCGGTATGCTCGAGCGATGGACGGGAACGCAACGCGAAGGGGGCTCTGGCTCGTGGGGGTCACCGCGGTCCTGCTGGCGGTGGTTCTACGCTCCCTCGCGGCGCGCGACCCCTCCGGAGACAGCATCCCCTCCCACCAGATCGTCTCCGTCCAGGGGTCCGCAAGCCGAGAAGCACCGCCGAAGGAGCCACTGCTCCCCCTCGAGACCTGGAACCGCTCGACCGGCGAGGCCCCCACCGCCTCGCCTTCATCGCCCGAGCCAGCTCGTCCGGAGCTGGATCCTCTCGATGATTACGACGTGTTCGCAGATTCGTTCCTTGCCTATCTCGACGCCGTCGGTGGTTCGCCCACCTGGGGCTACTGCTTCGACGGCAGCGAGAGGTGCGTCGTGGCCTTCCAACCCGACGAAGACCGGCCGCTCGACACCCTTCTCGAGGCGCTGTTCGCTCTCGATGACGAAGACAGCAAGGTGCTTCTGGAGCACACTTCGGCCATCGCTCTGCCCGACCACGATCCTTCCGACGAGACGCTCGAACCAGGCTACCTGCTGTCGATGTTCGTGCAGCTCGACGAGATCGACGCGATGCACTTTGTCGACGACATGGATCGCCTCGGTGCGCTCGGCATCGATGACCTGGAAGCCACCTATCCAGAGCTCTTCGAGGACTGACGCGGAGCCAGGCCCGACGTCGATCCGCTCGATGCCTCAGATGGAGCCGACGGTCGTTCGCTGATGCCCTCGGCAGTGAAGCCGTCCCGGCCCTACCGTCCGGTCGCCGGTCCATCGGAGCCCGGCGTCCGCATCGCTGCGAGTCGCAGCTCCACGATGCTCAGCAGCTCGGGCGCGAAAAGGTGGTCGGCGTATCCCTCCCCCGGGACCGTCACCGCCGCGGCGGCGAGACGAAGCCGCGCCACCGCTCCGGGCGTGATCAGGCCGTGGTAGACCGCCCCGCTCATCGTCGCGGCACCGTTGGACGCGAAGTGCAGCGCACCCGAGTCGAAGACCGCCAGATCCCCCTCGCGCAGCAACAAGAGGCTGACCTCGGGGTCGCGAACCAATCCCACGGCGCGGGCCGACAGCGGACGCTGCGTCGGGACGGTCGTCGCCTCGTGCTCGGGGTCTTCGCCGTGCTCGGCGATCAGGCGGGGAGTGGCGCGATGGCTGGCGATGCCGAGAAACTTGGTCCCCACCAGCGCGTGCGCCATCTGCACCTGGGGGCACAGGTCGACGTGCGCGCAGGTGAGCGATCCGGCCTCCCCCACGAACAGCCGAGGGGTGTCTTCCCTCCAGATCAGCGCTTCGCCGCACAGGGCATCGAGCGAGGCCCCCACCCCGACGTCGTGCGACGGCAGCGGCGCCTGATCGACGGTGGATGCCAGCGCACGGAGGGCCTCCGCGGCGGGCATCTCCACCGCGTATAGATGCGCGACCGCCGCGGCGGTGTCGAACGTGACGGTGAGCGGACGCCCGGCGGCGCGGCGGGCGTCGATCGCGTCGAGCACCGCCTCGAACGACAAGGCGTCCGACCCGCGCGCCGGCAGGGGCAGGTGGGGATCCGACAGGTGAGACAGCGCCATCCCGGGCATCACCCCGGCCCGCTCGGCGGCCCCTCCCGAATCCACCTCGCCCACTACGCAGCCGGTGCCGGTCGCGTCCCCGGGGCCGTCGGCGGTGCGGATCAGGGGGCCCAGGCCGAGGCCAAGGGGCTCGTGGGGCGAGAACACGACCCGCAGCGGACCCGTGCCCCGCGCCGCGCGGCATCCCTCGTCGACGTCGGCGCCGAGCTGGGCGAGCTCACCGCCGTCGAACTCGCCGATCAGCCGGCCTTCGCCGTCCCAGGGTGACCGGTCGTCGTCGGACGGCTCCGCGTCGATGGCCGCCAGCAGCCGATCGGCCAGGCCGTCGCCCCGAGCTTCGGCGGCGGCGGCCACCGCGACCAGCACGGCGCTGGCGCGCTCGAGCCCCTCCAAGCCGAGCTTCGAGGCCCCGTCGGGCAGCAGCATGGGATGATCCAGAGGCGACCGCGCGAGCTCGGCGAGAAACCAGCCCGCGTCGAAGGCCACGGTTCCCGCCCCGGCCAGCCGCCGCCGGACCAGGCGGTCGACGACCCCGGCGGGCCAGTGGGGCGCGGCCTCGCGGACTTCCGACGGGTCGGCCGACCCCCAGTGGCCGAGGGCGCGGGCGAACGCCTCGTCGGGAGACGTCCAGACCACGCGGATGGCGTCGCCGGCCCCCTCCTCGACGAGGTCCCAGGTGTCGCCGTCGACGTGCGTCATCACGCCATCGACGGACGGGCCGGCCGGCGACCTCCGGAACGCGACCCGGTAGGCCTCGTCACCGCCCGCGCCGATCACCAACGCGAGCAGCCGGACGCCGAGTTCCGCCCGGGTCTGCCGCGCGTGAGCGACCGTCACGGTGTGTTCGGGTCCAGTTGTCCGCACGGTGGTCAGAACACGTTGTTGATGTCGATGTAGAGGCTGTTGCCCTGCTCGAACGACGAGAACGCGACGTCGGCGCGTACGATGAAGTTCTTGTCGACCGCGACGCGGAGCCCTCCGCCTCCACCCGGTAGCGGGGTCCGGAAGCTTCGTCCGAAGTCGGTGAACTCCGCGCCCACGAATCCGACGTCGAGGAATCCGAGGACGTGGATGTCGATCGGGATGTCGGCCACCCGGAACGGAACCGCGAGCCACCGGAGCTCGGCCTGGTTCATGGCGAGCGTCTCCCCGATGAAGCGGCGCTGCCGGATGCCCCGGCCGGCGTTGAGCGAGCCGTAGCCGGTGTAGCGCTGGTACCCGCCGGAGTTGGCGAGCTCCTGAACGGGCGCCGAGCCCGAGATCGCGTCGACCACCAGGCGGTCCGCGAACACCAGCCGCTCGGTGAAGATGGGGAGGTAGCCGCGGAGCGTCGTGTTGAAGCCTACGTGCTCCCAGTCGCTGCCGATGAAGCGGCTCGCGCCGCGCACCGAGGCCTCGATCCAGTAGCCCCGGGTGGGCGAGGGCTCGTTGTCGCGGTTGTCGAGCATCGCACCGACCTGGAGGACGCTCACGAAGCCCTCTTCGCCCTCCTCGCCGAACCGCTCGGCGTACAGGCTTCCGGGAAACGCACCCGACTCGCGGAAGTCGCCGGGCAGGATGTAGGCGAGACGGTAGCCTCCGAACAGCTCGAAGCGGTGAGGCATGGGATCGAGGGCGTAGCGCGCGCCGATGCGCATGCGCGGGTACAGGTAGCGGGTGCGGTAGTAGTTCGTGACGAACGCCTCGCGCTCCTCGCCGGTCAGGTCGCCCGCCGCGGCCTGGGCCACCGCGGGGTCGCAGGTGACGTCGTTGCCGATCCCGCAGAAGTTGTCGACCCGCGTCGCGTCGAGCGCCACCCGCCCGTCGAGCCGCAACGGGGTGCCCCCGACGTTGAGCGTGTCGAACTGCAGGTAGTGGTACTGGATGCCCCGGGTCGTCCCGAAGGCGAGCAGCGTCACGGCGGTCTTGTAGGGCTGGGTGCCGCCGTTGTACCGGTAGATGGAGGCCAGCACCCCGAAGCCGAAGCCCTCGTCGGAGTTGTAGTTGACGGCGGGCACCCCGCCCCATCCCCAGCCGACGCGGTCCCAGGGCTGAGCCTCCTGGGCGGGAGGATCGGGCTCGGGTTCGACGGCGAACGCCCCGACGAGGCACGACGACAGTAGGAAGGTCCACACGACGAGACCATACCCCAGCCCGCGCGCCGACCCTCAGCCTCGGGTGCGTCGAGCCTCGCCATGCGAACGATCGTCGGCCTTCGTGGTCGTGGCGCCCGACGTCGGCAGGGGGATGGGACGCGCTCTGGGTGGCCGCAGGCGCCCCCCCCGCGGACGCTCGCGGTCTCGACCGTCTACGGGTGAGGCGGGAGCGCTCGCGGGTCCAGCCCCCGCCGCAGTTCCGCGATGCGCGCCATCCACTCCCCGTGGGCTCGGCTGCCCTGCCGCGCGTAGTTCGCGTTGCGGAAGGCGCCGATCAGCGCGGTGAAGGCATCGCGCACGGCGTTGCGCTCTCGCAGGCCCACGGGCGCGTCGAGCACCTCGATCACGGCCTCGAGCAGCTCGGCTTGTCGGCCGAGCGGACAGCTCGCGTCCACCTCGTCGAACGCGTCCTGCTGCAGGAAGACGAGGTCCACCAGCCGCGCCCGGTGCATCGTCACCACGTCGTCGAGCGAGATCCCCTCCTCGCCGGTGACCTGCATCATCTGCTCGATCTGGTTGCCCTGTACGAGCACGTCGACGAGGCGCGCCACGCGCTCCCGCCACCCCGGGGCGACCTCGCGGTCGAAGTAGGCCTGCAGCTGATCGTGGTAGCGAGACCAGCTGATCAGCGGGTCGATAGCCGGGTAGTAGCGCTTGTAGGCTCGATCGTAGGAGAGCCCGAGGAAGGTCTTCACGGTGCCGAGGGTGGACTGGGTGACGGGCTCCTCGAAGTTCCCGCCCGCGGGCGAGACCGTGCCCACCATCGTGAGCGTGCCGTGGCCGACGTGGCCGCACGTCGGAGCGATGGACCAGCCGCAGGCCAGAAGCTGGTCGCCGATCGGGCGGCTCGCCACGATCACGAGGCAGCTCGGCACGTCGGCGGCGATGTCGCACACCGTCCTGCGCCGGCTCGGGGCTCGGAAGCTTTTCGAGCCCGTCGAGCAGCACCACCGCGCGACCGGCCTGGGCCTGCTCGTCGGGCACGGGCACGGGTCGGGCGTGGGTGGGATCCGCGGCCAGGGCGGTACCGAGCCCGCCGCGTCGGCGGGCTCCGCGACACGCAGCACGCCCGCGCGCCACCCCTCGTCGACGCGCCGTGTGATGCTCGGACGGAACGGCGCCACACTCGGCGGAGCGCCGGGTCACCGGGGACCCACACCGCACGTGCAACAGCGGCCATTGCGTGCGAGGTTCACCCGCGAAGGGGTGACCTCACACGCCTCCGCGGTGCACGACCTACCGCAGGCGAACCAGATAGCCGTCCTCGACCTCCCCCGAGCCGGGGGACACCGAGCCGACGCCGACGATGCGGCCGTCCGACTGCACCCCGAGACCGCGAAGACGCTCGCGCTGCTGCGGATCGCCCACCCGGGCGATCCCACCTGCGCCGAAGCTCGAATCGAGGACCCCACCCTGGAGCACCCGCACCACGAGCGCCTGGCGTTCGTCGCTCTCGTCGGCGCTGCCGCCGAGCAGGAGCTTGCCGTCCGGCTGGCGGATCAACCCGAAGAGGTAGCTCTCCCCGAGACCGGTCAGCTCGAGCACGCCGAAGGTCTCGTCCAGGAGCCCATCACGACCGAAACGCGCCACGAACGACGGCTTCGACAGGTCGGTGCGGGTGGTGGTGCCGGTGACCACGACACCGTCGTCATCGGCCGCAATCGCCAGGCCTGCGGCAAATTCGTTGAGCACCAGCCGCGCCGTGCCGCCATCGAACGTCGCATCCAGCTCGCCGGCCGTCGACATTCGCGCGACGAGCAGGACGTTCTGCAGGTCACCACCGCCGAGGTCGGCGAGCGACCGCCCGGTCACCACCAGGTTCCCGGGCCCGTCGAAAGAGATGGCGGAGAGGCTGTCACTGCCTCGGCCCGTGGCGATGAGCTTCGGCTCACCGCCGTTGAATCCGGCCGCGTAGCTGGAGTCCTCCATCGCGACGACGACCCCGGCTCCAGGGTCGTACTGGCAGCAGACCCTCCCGACGGCGTAGACGATGCCGTCCTCCGCGAGCACCGCCCCTTGGAGGAACAGCGTCTGCTGGTCTTCCACCCGGAAGATCCCGCCGGTGCCGAACGTGGGGTCGAGGGTCCCGTCCGGCTCCACCTTGACCGCCCAGCCGAAGACGTCCGACGGGCCACCCGCGGCCTCGCCCACGGCGACGAGGTTGCCCACCGAGTCGACCGCGACGGCGCTCACGCCGACGTCCGTGTCGGGGATGCCAACCTCGAGGAAGCCGTCGGTACCGAACGTGGGGTCGAGCGAGCCGTCCGGCAAGTAGCGAGCGACGATGCCCGCGTACCGCTGGCCCTGGCGTACCACATAGCCGGCTGCGATGATGCGGTCGTCGGGGAGCACCGTCCCGTCGAGGTAGGACACCCACTCTCCCCGCGGCTCCCACACCGCTCCGGATGTTCCGAAGTCCGGGTCGATCTCGCCCACCGCCACGTTGGTGGTGAACGTCCAGGTCAGCGGGCTCGCCACGGCGGTCCCGTCGTCGGCGATCACGCCAGCCGCGACGGTCCCGGTGTAGAGCGTGTTGCGGTGCAGCGGCGCGAGCGGGGTGAAGGTGACCGCGTTGCCCTCGGTCGCGTAGGTCCCCACCACCTTCGTCTCGGTCGTGGGGTCGAACAGGAAGATCGTGTCGTCGTCGATGGAGAGCGGGTCGATGACGACACCGTCGGAGAACGTGACCACGATCTCGGCTTCGAGGCTCACGTCGACCGCGCCGTCGGCCGGGCTGACCGAGACGACCTCGAAGGCCCTCGGCGAGGTCGGCCCGGTGTCGGTGGGATCGGTGGGATCGGTGGGATCGGTCGGGGAGTCCGAGCCACAGGCGACGAGCAGCGCGACGGACCAGGGGGGAATTCGCACGAGACCTCCTGCGCCTCGGTCTGCAAGCGACGTGCCATGGCCGGGCTGGACCGCGGCTCCCCGGCCGGGTTCTCCAGCTCCGCCCGTGCCGTGCGGCTCGTCTAGCGCAGGCGTCCTGGAACGAACCCGGACCACGCCGGTACGCAGATGCCGCTACGCCCCGGCATCCCGGGTCGGTACCCAGCGCATCGTGCAGGCCCTGCTGCGGCATCGACGAGGGTCGCCCGAAGCCGGCCCGTCCAGGCTCCGCCCTTTCATCGAGGAGAGACCCATGACCGTCATCCGAGCCCTGATGTTCGCCACCACACTGGCCGTCGGCACCCTGTCGTCAGCCGCCCACGCCGACGAGCCCGACGAGATCGCGCTCACGCGCAAGGTCATCGAGACCCAGCGGCAGGCCATCGTGGCCGAGAATCTGAATCTGGACGAGGCGCAGGCCGAGGTCTTCTGGCCCCTGTACGACGAGTACCAGGGTCAGATGCGCACCGTGTCCGATCAATACATCGCGATCGTGAAGCAGTACGCGGAGGCGTGGCCCGAGGGAGTCGACGACGAGATCGCCGAGGGCCTGATGAAGGACTGGCTCGCGATGGAGACCGACCGCATCAAGACCCAGCGGAAGTACCTCAAGCGGTTCGGCAAGATCCTCCCCACCGCGCAGGTGCTCCGCTTCTTCCAGATCGAGAACAAGCTCACGACGATCATCCGCGCCGACGTGGCGATGCAGATCCCGCTCACCGAGAGCTGACGTTCCCGCGTCGACCGCCGGACGCCCCGCGGGCGCCGACGAGCCGCGGCGCAGGTGCCCCCGAGGGGTCGGATAGGCGCTCCCGACATGCGGAGCCGGCCCCTTGAGGCAACCGAGAGCGCCTACCCTGGTCCAATGAAGAACGGGTCGCGGCGACCCGGGGACGCCGATGGGCGCTCACCGAGGCGTCGTGCCGCAGGCCGCCGTGCAGGTCAGATAGGCCGCGTTGTCATCGACGAGGGCGTCGCAGCCACCGCGGGCGCTCGCATTGACCGCACACTCGGCCACACAACGCTGCGCGCCCTCGCACCCCCCCACGACAGGGCCTCCGGTGGGTGACGCCCCCGCGCACTGATCGAGGAGGGTCTCGGCCCGATCACACACCGTCCCGAGCGGCACCTCCGTCTCGTCGTCCGGGAAGGTTCCGGGGTCCTCGACCGGCACCACACAACTCACCACGAGCACCCACACCACGCGCAACGTTCCTCCTCGCGGAGGAGGTGTAGGGTCGGGGTCTGCGGATCGAAAGCTCCCTGGTCCGAGAGCGGGCACGCTGTCGACGACCCACGCTGGCGACCAGGGCAGACCGAGTGCGTGCGGACGCCGTCAGCGCGGGAGCGCCTCGAGCCCGGTGCCGTCGTAGGCGGTGACCGAGCCGCGCGCCGGGTCGACACCGAGCACGACCCGAGGGCGGCCCGCGGTGTCGAGGCGCCCCACGAAGAAGGCGTCGTTCGACAGGAAGGGCAGCACCTCGATCTGGTGGACGCCCGGCGCGATGCGGACGGTGGCCTCCCGATGGCTGCGCAGCTCGGCGACGACCGCCCCGTCGACCCGCACGTCGAGCCAGTCGCCGCTCGGATTGCGGATGACCAGCGACACGCTGTCGGCCGCCGGGGGCAGAGGCGCGGGCGCGACGGGCGCGACGGGCGCGGTGCGGGCGCTGCCGGGCAGCACGCTCTGCACGGTGACGCGGTACACCCCGTCGGCCTCGGCGAAGGCCGTGGACTCGAGCTCCTCCCGCACGCAGCTGCCGACCGCGAGCTGCGCCTGCTCGGGCGCCGGGCTCTCGACGCCCGGCGACAGCATGATGCCGCGGGCCTGCTGGCCCTCGACCTCGAAGCGCACCCACCACTGCGAAAGCCCCGCGCGGCCACCGCCGAGTCGCCTCTCGCAGTCGGTGACGACGTCGGTGAGCCAGCTCGTGAGGCCGTCACGGTCGCTCGCGTCGCGGTCCACGGTCGCGCGCGGCCCGCACCCGAGGCGGGCGTCATCGGGCAGCGGCAGGAACGCGACCGGGGCGGTGAAGCCCGGCAACGCGGTGCCCGTCCCATCGGGCTGGCGGAGCAGCGCCGTGACCGTGATCACCTCGTCGCCACGGGTGAGCGTCAGGACCACCCTCGGGGCGTCGTCGGCGTCGGCCGCAGCGAGCGCGACCGCGTGGGCGCCGAGCCCGTTCGTGACGAGCGCGGTCAGCTTGTCGCCCACGATACCTGCGTCGCAACCCTCGGACCAGGCGGGGGCCGCGAAGACGATGGGGCGCCCGGCTGAACCCTGGGCGATGGCCGCGGCGAGCGTCGCGAGCGACCGGTCGAGGATCTCCCGGTCGCTCTCGATGCCCTGGAGCACGCCACGGTCGACGGCGACGCTGGCGCAGGCGAACCCGCTCTGCGGGTCGTGGTAGCCGTCCTTCCAGGGGCGCACCGCACGGCCCACGAGCGCGCAGCGGGAGGCGGAGATCCCTCCGCACAGCCGCTCGAGGAGCTGCTCCGTGGCGATCTGCCGCGCCTCGCCCAGCGCGATCGCCCGGTCCGGGTGCGACGCCTCGCCGCGCTCCACGCGGTACCCGGTGGGCGGCGTAGTCGGACACACGTCCTCGAGGCTGGGACCCGGCTCGGTGAGCGCCGGAGCCGGGACCTTCGCGCCGCAAGCGGCGAGGAGCAGGCCGAGCCCGCCGAGCGTGATCGCCCTCACGCGGCACCCGCCTCGACGACCGTCGCGGCGGCCGCGGCCTCGTCGGCGCGAGGCAGCCGCACGAGAACCTTGTCGACAAATCGTGACTCGACCATGTCCAGAGCTTACCCTGGCTTACCGGAACCGCCACCAGCGGCGCCTGGGTCCAGCGCGAGGGCGACAGGCGCCACCGCTGGGTTTCAGGACCCGGCTTTGTTGCAACTGTCACAACCCGGGCCCGCGCCACGCGCCGCCGGGCCCGCTACGCTCCGCGGAACCGTCCCGATCTGGAGGTCTCCGTGCTCCCCTCTGCGTTGGGTGTCCTCGCCACCCTCTCGGCCGCGCCGGCGTTGGCAACGCCGACCGTGACCGGCACCATCACCGACCTGCCGACCAGCGGAGGTGGCGGTGGCGGCGCCTTCACCGATGGCTGCCCCAGCGGCTACGCGGTCACCGGCTTTCGCCAGCAGACCGCCCGAGGGCCCGACAACACCTTCTTCGCGAGCCGTGTGCAGGCGAACTGCACCCGCGTGCAGGTCGATCCGCTCAACGGCGCGCTCGTCTTCGGCGGCGTGGCCACGACCCCGACGCGGGGCCGGCTGTTCCTCTCGGACGTGCAACAGACGAACTGCTCTTTCGGCCAGGTCGTCGTGGGGCTGCGGGTTCGCCACACCACGTTCGTGCGCCAGGTTCAGCCCGAGTGCGCCCCGCTGACCTGGGACGTCGCCGTACGCGCCTTCACCACCGGCCCCGGCACGCTGATCAGTGCGATCGGGCCGTCGGTGGGCGAGGGGCTGTGGAGCCCGGTCGAGCGGTGCGCGCCGGGCGAGGTCGTGATGGGACCCCGCGGGCGCTCGGGCGACGTCCTCGACGCCTACGGCGGCCGCTGCGCGAGCCTGTCGCCCGACTCCGACGGGGACGGCGTGCCCGACTCGGACGATCCGGACGACGACGGCGACGGGGTCGACGACCTCGACGAGGATCTCGACGGCGATGGCCGTTGGGACGACGACGACACGGACGGTGACGGGCTGCCCGACGTGTACGACGACGACGACGACGACGACGGGGTGCCCACCCTCGACGAGGACGACGGCGACGGCACCCCCCTCGGCGACGACACGGACGGCGACGGACTCCCCGACTATCGCGATCCCGACGACGATGGCGACGGCATCCCGACCCTCGACGAGGATCGGGACGGCAGCGGCACCGCGCTCGACGACGACACGGACGGGGACGGCCAGCCCGACTTCCGCGACGCCGACGATGACGGGGACGGCGTGGCTACGATCGACGAGGACTCCGACGGGGACGGCGACCCCACCAACGACGACACCGACGGCGATGGCGACCCCGACTATGTCGATTCCGACGCCGACGGCGACGGGCTCGAGGACGGCGACGAGGTCGCCTTCGGCACCGACCGCACCGTCCGCGACACCGACGGCGACCTCCTCGAAGACGGCGACGAGATCGTCCGGGGCACCGATCCGGTGCTCGCGGACACCGATGGCGACCGACTCGACGATGGCGACGAGGTCGTGCGGGGCACCAATCCGGTGCTCGCGGACACCGACGGCGGCGGCAGCGCCGACGGCAGCGAGGTCCTGGACGACGGGACCGACCCGTTCGATCCGAGCGACGACCTCGCCGACGCCGACAGCGACGGCTTGACCGACTGGACGGAGCTGCAGGTGACCGGCACCGACCCCCTGGTCCCCGACACCGACAGCGACGGTCTGCTCGACGGCGCCGAGGTGGGCGCGGGCACGGATCCGCTCCTCCCCGACACGGACGCGGACGGCCTGCTCGACGGCGACGAGCTCGCCCGCGGCACCGACCCCCTCGTCGACGACAGCGACGCGGACGGGCTCGGCGACGGCGACGAGATCGCCGGGGGCACGGATCCGCTCGTCGACGACACTGACAGCGACGGACTGCTCGACGGCGACGAGATCGTCCGGGGCTCCGACCCGCTGGTCGCGGACACCGACGCGGACGGCCTCGGCGACGGCGACGAGGTCGCGGCGGGCACGGATCCGCTCGTCGACGACACCGACGCTGACGGGCTGCTGGACGGCGAGGAGGTGGACCGTGGCACGGACCCGCTGCTCGCGGACACGGACGACGACGGGCTGCTGGACGGCGACGAGGTCGAGCGGGGCACGGATCCGCGACTCGCGGACACCGCCGACGACGGGCTGCTCGACGGCGACGAGGTCGACTCCGGCACCGACCCGCTCGACGCCGCGGACCCGCCGACCCCCGAGCCCGAGGAGCCGACCGGCACGGGGGAGCCGCCGGAGGAGACGCCGCCGGTCGACGTCAGCGCCGGGTGCGGCTGCCAGAGCGCCTCGCCGTCGCTGGGCGGCCTCGCCGTCCTGATGGGTCTCACCGTGCTGCGCCGCCGTCGCCGCTGCCCTCGAGCGGCCCGGGCCGGAGATCAGCCATCGGCCGGCCAGGACACCGGCATCAGGACGGCGGGCCGCGCGCTCGCCGAGGTGGTCTGGCCGGTCAGTTCTGTGCGTTGAACGCCTGCAGCACCGCGTTGGGCGGCAGCGCGTCGTCGTAGAGGTACACGTCGTCGAAGCGCCCGCGCCCGCTGCCCGCGAAGGTGAGGTACTTGAAGTCCCCTGACTCGCCGTTGAGCAGGAGCAGCCGGTCGGTCACCGACGGCGCACCCCACGGCCCCGACGCGACCTCGATTCCGTCGCGGTAGAGCCGCACGGTGGCGCCATCGACGGTCATCGTGTACTGGCGCCACACCCCGCCAGGCTGGTCGACGGGATCCCCGAAGATACGCGTGTCGGCTTCGTAGTAGGCGACACGCCAGGCATCGGAGCCGCCCTGGTTCTCGAGCCGCAGCGACCACACCCCCTCGACGCCGGCGAGGTACCAGTCGGCGTTGGTCCACGGCTGCCCGGTCGCGACCCACAGCGACAGCGAGAAGGTGCCGTCGAAGTCATAGTCGGCGTCGCTCCGCAGTCCGGGGTGCTCGTTGACCGTGCCGGTGCACTCCTGGCTCACCTCGATGTCGAGCGCGCGGTCGGCGAACCCGTCGCGATCCGCGCCGTAGAGCAGCGGGCCGAAGAAGCAACCGCCCACGGGCGACAGCTCGGAGCCTCCGATCGAGTCGTCGAGGTCACCTTCGAACAGGAAGCTCGCCACGGCGACGACGGGGATCTGTGCCGGATCGAGCGGGTCGGGATCGACCGCGGCGGGGCAGGCGAGCTCGTCGCCGAGGCCTGGTCCGTCGCAGAAGCCGTCTCCGTCGGTGTCGGCGTTGTAGGGGTCGGTCTGCAGATCACGCTCCTCGGCGTCGTTGCGGCCGTCGCCGTCGGCGTCCGCTTCGTTGGGATCGCTGAAGGTCGACGCCGGATACGGCGGCACCAGGGCGGCGACCGACCAGCCGAGCTTGGTCTCCTCGAAGTCGGTGAGCCCGTCGCCGTCGCCGTCCGTCGCCTCCTCGGAGGTCCCGAACACGTACTCCTCGTGCGCGAACAGGCCGTCGCCGTCACGGTCCTTGGCGTAGAACAGGGTGATCGACTCGCCCGCCCGCAGGCGGATGTCGTCGAACGCGGTGTCGGGCTCGAGCTGGGTGCCCTCGGAGCCGATCACGGCCCAGTACCGCGAGAACAGCTCGTCGACCGCGACCTCCTGGCCCGACGGCATGGTGACGGCGACGAGCACCTCGGGCCCGTCGTCGTCGGGGGCAGCGGTGCGGTAGTCCAGCCCGAGCGCTCGCGTCATGACCTCGCGCATCGGGATGCCCACGATCCGCCCGTTTTCGCGCTCCACGTTGGTGGCCACCCGGCGGTCGATCACGGTGCCGTTGCCGAAGTCCACGATGACCTGCCCGGTCTGCGCGTTGGTGGTCTCCCGCAGGAACTCGAAGTTGCGGCCCTCCTCGTCGACGAGATCGAAGGTCGCGACCTCGAAGAACAGGCTCTCGGGATCGGCGAGCAGCTCGAGGACGCGGTTCGCGGGGAGCACCGAGGCGGCGCGCACCGTGCCCGTGCTGGCGTCGGGCCCGAGGGTGACGCCGTCGACGAGGGGGTCGGCGAAGTCGAGGGTGGCGATCGGCGTGAACCGCGCGGGGTCCGTGACGTCGCGCTGCAGCGCGGTGACGGTGAGATCCGACAGCTCGAAGCTCACCGCGCCTGCGTTGCGGACCACGAAGCCGACGCCGAGCTCCCCGTCGGCAATCTCGCGATTCTCCTGCCGCGAGGTGTCGACACCCCGCTGGTAGGCCTGCCGGCTCGAACGGGACGACGACTTGGTCACGCTGCGCGTGTTCGTGTACGCGTAGCCCGCAGACGCCGACAGCGACTTGCTCGTCTTGACGCTCGCCCCCGCGGGGAAGCTCGCCTGTGCCTCCGTGGAGACGGTGATCCCCACCTCGGCCCATGCCTCGTGCGTGCTCGACCGGGTCGACGACTCCGCCGTCGTCGCCTCGCGCTCCATCGACACCGTCCGGGACTCGGCCTGCTGGCTTCCGTCGGAGAAGGCGACGTTGAGCACCACGTCGGTCTCCCCGACGAGGTCGAGCTCGAGCACGGGCACGTTGGCCACGAGCGGCCCGAACTCCCCGCCGCGCTCGATGATCTCGACGTAGTCGTCGATGCCGTCACCGTCGGTGTCCGCGATGGTCGGCGAGGTGAGGTGCACGGACAGCTCGTTGCCGTCGAAGAGCGCCGCGTTGCCCTGCGAGTCGCCGTCGCTGTCGACCGAGGTGGGCTTGCTCCCCCAGGTCCGCAGCTCGTCGGGGTCGGAGAGGCCATCGCCGTCGGTGTCGGCGACGTTGGGATCGGTCCCGCTCTGGCGCTCCTCGCGGTCGCAGAGACCGTCGCCGTCGGTGTCTCCCACGAGGGGGCCCGACGACACCTCGCGCTCCGCGACCTGACCGAGCCCGTCGATGACGGAGACCGTCCACCCGCCGAGCTCGTCGGCGTCGGTCAGGCCATCGCCGTCCTGATCCTCGGCCGTCGGATCGATGACGGTGCAGTCCACGATCGAGCCGGGCAACGGCGAGACGGGCTCACCGTCCATCGCGATCGCCTCCGATTCCCCGCCCTCCCCGCGGGCGGCCACCGCGTAGCGGTAGGTCGTGCCCGCCGTGACGTCCAGATCGTCGAACTCCGTGACGTCGGCCCCGACCTCGGCCACGCTCACGAGCTCCATGGCGGAGGGGCCCGTGATCTCCCGGTAGATCACGAAATCGAGCTCGTCTTCGCTGTTGTCCGTCCAGCTCACGCGGACGAACTGGTTGCCGGGCAGCGCCCGGACCTCGGAGGGGGCCATCGGTGGCCCCGTGACCCCCGGCGGATCGGCCGAGCAGCCGATCAACGCGACGAGGATGCCTGTGCAGAGCGTTCGCATTGCGTCTCCTGTGCAGTGGACGCCGGGCGGTACCGGCACTCCCACGACGCAGCTTCGCCTGCTCTCTTCCCGCCGAAGTCGTGACAGTTGTGACGGCGGGATGGAGCGGCGCCTCCAGCGCGTTGGAGGGTCGTTCCGACTGGAGGTCCCATGCTCGTGTTGTCGCTGTTGATCGCCCCCGCCGAGGCCGGCACCCTCACCCTGCAGAAGTCGGGCATCGTGCCCGTGCACGCCTGGGTCGACGGCGCCGCTCGCGGCAAGGTCCGCTCCGCCAGGAAGGCCACGACGTTCGATCTGCCCGAGGGTCCGCACGAGGTCTGGCTCACCATGGACGAGCCGGGCGTCGTCACGCTGTGCCACGGGCTCGTCGACGTCCCCCGCACCGGCAACGTCACCGTCGAGTTCAAGGCCGGCTTCTCGGGCATCAGCTGCTCGGGGATCCGCGAGGGCTGGCCCAACGGCCCCACCGCCTTCCGTGGCGCCCTCGTGAGCTTCCGCATCGACGGCGAGCTCGACGCCTGGGTGTCGATCGACGGCGGCATGCCGCTCGCGTTCCCCGAGATGCCCTTCGAGCTCAACCTCGCGCCCGGCAAGCACACGTTCGTCGTGTACCGCGACCCCGACAGCGGGACCGTGTTCGACCAGGGCACGGTCACCCTGCAGCCAGGGCAGCGGCTCCCCGTGACGTGCACCCAGGCCGGCTGCACCGGCTTCGACGCGCCGCCCGTCTACATCACCGAGGTCTACGAGCGCCGCGAGATCGTGCTCGCCACCCCCGGGGTCACGATCGACTTCGACCTCGACGTCGGCTCGGGCGGTGCGTCGGTCGAGGCGTCTGTCGGCGGCGTGGGCGCGAAGGTCGACGTGCGCGTCGACGAGCCCTGAGAGGTTGCCGACGCACCGACACCTTGCAACAGAGCGCGCAGGGTGGCGAGGTCGTGGGTGATCTGAAGCTCGAGCAGTGCACCGTGGATCTCGGTCGGCGCCGGTTCACCGGGGCCCGGGGCGCCGGGGTGCTGACCGAGACCGAGGCGCGGCTGCTCGCCTACCTCGCCGAGCGACCATCGCGCGACGTCTCCCGCGACGAGTTGCTCGTGGAGGTCTGGGGGTTGCCCGTGACCAGCCTCTCGCGGTGCGTCGACACGGCCATGCGGCGCCTGCGTGCGAAGCTCGAGGCGGTGCCGCGTCGCCCGCGGCACCTGCTGACCCGCCACGGCACCGGCTACCGCTTCGAGCCGCTCTCGCGCCCGTCGGTGGCCCAACGCGCGGCGAGCCTCGCGCCGACGCTGCTCGGGCGCGCCGACGAGCTCGCGGCGATCGTGGAGGTCCTCCGCAGCGGCGCCCGATGGGTGACCGTGCACGGCCCAGCGGGCATCGGCAAGACCGCGGTGACCCGGGGGCTCCTCCGCCTCGCGGACCCGGCACTCCCCGCGAGGCTCGGGTTCGCCTCCCTGACCGCGGCCGACGATCTCGCCGGCGTGGTCACCGCGGTCAGCGAGGCGGCCCAGGTCCCGGTCGCCACCGCCACGCCGACGGCGTTGGCCGCCGCGCTGGGGCCGCTCGGCCCCGGGCTCCTCGTGCTCGACACGGCGGAGCACGTCGTCGATGCCGTGCGGGTGACGGTGGACGCCGCGCTCACCGCGAACGCGGGCCTCGTGGTCCTGGTCACGAGTCGCCAGCGGATCGGCCACGACGTCGAGCACCTCGTGGAGATCGGGCCGCTCGTCCCCGCCGACGCGGCCGCCCTGTTCCGTACGCGCGCGCTCGAGCACGGCGCCCTCGACGTCGAGGACGCCGACGCCCGGCGCGTCGCCGAGCAGCTGGACGGCGTTCCACTGGCGCTCGAGCTCGCCGCCGCCCGCGCGCGTATCCTGTCCCCGGGCGGCGTGGCGGACCGGCTGGCGAGCTCGGCGGGGCGAGCGTGGCTCGGCACGCGGGGCCCCGTCGGGGACGCGCGACATCGCAGCCTCGTCGACGCGCTCACCTGGTCGTGGGCGCTCCTCGACCCCTCGCGGCAGCACGCGCTCGGGCGCCTCGCCGTCTTCCCCACTGCGTTCTCGATCGACGCGGCCGAGGCGGTCCTCGAGCACGACGAGCCGCTCGATCTCATCGAGGATCTGATGGAGGCGTCGTGGCTGGCCCGCGAGGGCTCGCGGCTGCGGCTACTCGACGCCGTCGCCGCCTTCGTGCGGGACGCGCGACCCGATGCGGTGGACCGGGCGCGAGCGCCGCTGCGTCGGTGGTGCCTCGCGCTGTGCGACGCGTGGTCCGAGGTCCGGATCGGTGACGCGGGTGTCCAGGCCCGGCAGACGCTGGCCGCGGAGCTCGAGGTGCTCCAGGCGGCCCACGCCGACGCCGTCGCGGCGCGCGACGCGGAGGCGGCGGCCGGGATCGCCTCCGGCATCGACCTGCTGTTCCGCCAGCGTGGCCCCTCGGACGTGCACCTGCAGACCCTCGAGGCCGCCTTCGCGCTGCGGCGCGCGGCATCGGACGCCCGGCACGCCACGCTCGCCCGGCAATACGGCGATCTCCTGCGCGTGCTCGGCCGCGCCGAGGAGGGCGTCGCGGTGCTCGACGACGCCGTCGAGGTGGCTCGGGCGAGCGGGGACCGCGCAGTGCTCGCCCGGGCGCTCGTCGTGTACGCGGCGGCGCTCGGCCGGAACGAGGCGGTGAGGACCGGTGTCGCCCTGCGCGAGGGGCTCCAGCTCGCCGAGGCGGAGGGGCTCGCGGACTGGGCAGCGATCGGTTGGTTGAACCGCGCGCCGATGCACCTCGAGCTCGGGGACCACGAGAGCGCCGTCGAGGCTGCGCGTCGTGGCCGCGAGTGGCTGGCTCGCTCGGGCAACCCGCTCGACGTGGCACGCGCCGACGAGATCCTGGGCGGCCTGCTCTGCCAACGCGGGGAGGTCGCCGAGGGGCTGCCGCGGCTGCGCGAGGCCGTCGGCGTGCTACGCGATGCGGGCATGCACAAGCGGGAGCTGACCGCGACGCTCCAGGTCGGCGCCGCGGCGCTCGACGCCGGCGCGCTCGACGAGGCCGAGGCCGCGTTCGACCACGCCGCATCGCTCGCCGAGCGGCTGCAGAACCCGCGGCTCGGCATCATCGCGCGCGCGTCCCAGGGGATCGTGGCCTACCACCGGGGCGAGCTCGAGCGGGCGGAGGCGATCCTCGCGCGCGCCCAGCTCGACGCGCAGGATCGGCTCGGCGGCGCGGACGCTCTCACCCGCGCTTGGCGGATCGTCGCCCTCGCGGGGCTCGGACGGACGAGCGAGGCGGCGAGCCTGCTCGGGACGGGCTCGGTCGAGGCGTCGTCCCGCCCTGACGCGGTCGTGGTGTTCGACCTCGCGCGCGCCTTCGTCGAGCCAGACGCCGCGGCCGAGGCCATCGCCGCCGCGGAGCCGTGGCAGGACCGGTCGACCTCGGTGCGGGTGCTCCTGCGCGCGCTGAACCGCAGCCGGCGGGCGTGACCGCCCGTCACGCCGGAATCGGGTCCCGCGCCATGACCATGGCCCACCTGCCGCTCGAAGTGCACGTCGAACATTGGAAGAGCGACCGCAGCGTGGCGAGGGCCTGAACGGCCCCCCGGTCGACGGCGCGACGGGCGGGGTCTCCGATAGCGGCCAGAGGTTGCCTTCGACCGTGACGTTGCCGACCACCCCCTCGGCGTGGGCGCCGCCGAGCACGCGCTTGCTGGATGGTGCCCCGCCCCCCTCTCGCCACTGCCTTCACCACCTCCTCGATCCACTCCAGAGCCGCATCCCGGTCCCGGTGAGCGGGCTCCCCCGTCTCGGCCCCTCGAGACCGTAGGGTCACTGGGCGCGTTCAGGGGTGGCGTGCACCAGCGCCCCGAATCAGAGAGCGGGCACGAGTCCCAGCTCGTCGAGGTCAGTGCAGCGGCCGTCGCGAAAGTCGGCGTCGGACATGGTCCCGAAGTCGTCATCCAGGCGCATCCAGGTGCCGCCGGGGGTGAAGTCGGGCCAGCCGCCGGCGATCGTGGGAGCCCCCGTCGCCGCGAAGGTGGTCCACGCCTGTCGCATGGCCGAGCCGAGCCTACGGTCACCGAGCGTCGGCTCGATCCCGATCACCTCGAAGGTGTCGAACAGGTACGGCAGCTCCAGCGCGTGGTGCGCACCCAGGGCGCTCGTGGCCGGCGTGATGTCCTGAAACTCGTAGGCGTACACGGGGGCGGCCGACGTCGCCGCTTCGGCCATGGCCCGGCTGGGACAGGCGAAGAAGAGGTCCGTCGTGAACGTGAAGAAGGCGTCTGGAGCTCGCGAGTACTCGGCCTGCGGGTACAGGTCGAGCACGGGGTCCGTGAGGGCTGGGTCGACGACGAGTTCCTCGACCGCCCCGGGCATCCCGAACCAGGTCCGCGGCGTCTGCGCCGCGAAGAAGATCGAGGCGTCGTCGGCCGTCGTGCCGAGGAGAAGCGGACGGCTCGAGGCGCCGCTCGCCAGCACCGCCGCGGGCTGCTGGGTGATGAGCTCGCCGTCGACGTACGGCATCGGAATGGGCGCGTTGATGTCGGTGAACACGCTCGCGACGTCGACCGTCTGCACGAACGCCTCGACGGGGACGGTCTGCAGGCAGGCGAGGGTGTCGTCGACCTCCGCGCAGCCGAGCTCCTCGACGAGATCGTCGGCGAGGATGGGCTGCGGCGGGCCTCCGACAGGCGCGGGGGTCGTGGCTGTCGGGAGCTGGTCGCAGGTGACGGCGCTCTGGAGGACGGCCTTGTCGAACAGGGCGTCCGCGGACGGGACGCCGATCAAGGAGCACGCGAGAAGTCCGCCTGCGGACTGGCCAAAGACCGTGACGTTGTGGGCGTCACCGCCGAAGGCGGCGATGTTGCGCCGCACCCACTCGAGGGCCAGGATCACGTCCTTCAGGCCGAAGTTCCCGGAGCCTGTGTTGCCCACGGTGGCGCCCAGGTCGTCGTGGGCGAGGAAGCCGAGGGTGCCGAGGCGGTAGTTGAGGCTCACGTAGACCACGCCCTCCGAGGCGACGGCCGCACCGTCGTACAGCGCCTCGGAGCCAGCACCGTAGAAGAACGCGCCGCCGTGCAGGAAGACCATGACCGGCTTCGGCGAGCTGGTCTCGGGCGCCCAGACGTTGAGCGTCAGGCAGTCCTCGGAGGTGGGACCCACCCCACCCGCCGCGGCGTCGAGCTCGGCCTGCGGGCAGGCGGGTCCGAACGCGGACGCATCTCGCGTACCGGACCACGCCGGATGGGGGATCGGGTCGCGTAGGCGCCGCGCTCCGACGGGAGGCGCCGCGAACGGTACCCCGCGGAAGACGAGGAGTCCTGCCTCCTTCACCCCCTGCAGCCGTCCGCTCTCGACGTCGACGACGGGGGCGGCGAGATGGCTCGTCTCCCCGTGGGCCACCTCGGCGTCGGAGACCGGAGTCGCGAGGGGGAGGTCGTCAGGTGCGGGCGGCTCGCCGCACGCGACGAGCGCCAGGGCGAGGGCCAGGGTTCGGTAGTGACGTGGGTGATCCATCGCGCCTCCTTCGTGCGACCCTCGTGCACCGTTCCGGCGGCCGACCTTGCCCAACGTTGCCTGCCCCTCGGTCGCAGCTGCAGGGAAGGTCGGAGGCAGGGGCCACCCAAGGTCGAAGTGGATGGACCGAGCGCGGTCCGTCCGGAACCCTCGAGCAGGCGACGAAGTCGACTGCCGGCCGAGACCGAGACCGCCCAGCCATCGCGGTCCCCGTCTACCGGTCCCGCTCGCCGTCGCGAAGCGCGGTCGACGCCTTCGTCGCTTCACTCCTGCAGACTGCCTCGCTTCAGCCGGAGAGCACGGCCGAGCCACCGAACACGCCGAGGCCCACGACCACCGCGAGGATGGCTGCCTGCGTGGACGACACGAGCTCGAGCTGCCCGAGCCCGAGGTAGGTCGCGAGGCCGACCGCGATGCCGAGCAGCAGGTGCAGCGTGAGCACGGAGCTCGCCACCAGGTCGAGGATGCCCCCAACAAGGTTGCCGAGCGCCTCGAGCAGAGCGCCCATCGAACCTCCCGGTCCCAGGATGGCCCGCCCGTGTCGGGACCGCAAGCCCGTCCTCCGCGGGTCTCCTGCGAGCCGCAGCGCTCATCGGTGAGCGGCTGGACGACTTCGCGCCCGCGGCGACTGCTCGCCTCGTCCCCGTCTCCCGTTCCGACTCCCTCCACAGTCCCTCCACATCCCTCGCGCACACTGACGGACCACCTCCGGGGGCCCGATGCGCGCGATCACCACCACCTCGCTCTTCCTCCAGCTCGCCGCCGGATGCAGCACGACCATCGACCAGGGGGAGCCTGACGATTCGCAGCCCCCGGACCTCGAGGAGCCCAACGAGGACTCCGGAGCCGCCGCGACGGACACCGGGTCGCGCCCCGGAGCGACCAACCCGCCCTGCCTCAACGGCGACGACGGTGCGTCCACCGGTCCCGGCCAGTACACCGTCGCCTCGGAGGAGCTCGCGTCCGGCAACGACGGCACCACGGTGTACTACCCCGCCGAGATCGCGAGCAGCCCCTGCACCTTCTCGGTGATCGGCTGGGGCAACGGCACGAGCGCGGTTGGCGGGGAGGCCTACCCCGAGTACTTCGAGCGCCTCGCCCGGCACGGGTTCGTGGTCGCCGTCGCCCACACCAACTTCACGCTCAACGGCACCGTCCTCACCGACACGGTGGCCGAGGTGATGGCGGAGGGCGAGCAGGCCGACAGCCCACTCTTCGGCAAGCTCCGGGCCGAGTACGGGCTGATGGGCAAGTCCCAGGGCGCGACCGCGGCCTCCCGCGACGTGAACACCGATCCGAACGCCATCGCGGCCGTCATGGTGGCGGGGGCCACAGGGGAGGTCACGCGACCGGCGCTCTTCGCCACTGGCGACAGCGACTTCCTTCAGGGCCAGACGCTCAACGGCTACGAGGCGGCCTCTGGCCAGGCGGTCTACGCCGAGGCCGCCGGCGGCGTCGGGCACCTCGACCTCGACGAGTACGCCGGGGTGGCCGCGCTCGCGACGTCGTTCGTGCGCTGCCACCTGCAGAGCGACCCCGTCGCCTGCGACTACCTGGCCTGCGAGGACTGCCAGGTGGAGGCATGGGGCGACTATCGCGTGAAGTAGCGCACCCAGTCACGGACGGCCTTCGCGGCAATGGAGGACCGCGCCCGCGAAGGGAGGAGGTGAGGTGTGAACGCCTGTTGCTCGCCGCTGGGTCAGAGTGCGGCCACTCCGGCTCCGGTCACGCAGACGAGCCCGACGTTGCAGAGCCGTGTAGGAAGACTCCGATGACCGGTCGCTCAACGCTGAGACGAGCTCCTCAGCGACGAGCTCAGCCTCCGGAGACCCTCTCGGGCACGGGCCTCGGAGACGTCCTCCACGACCGTGGGACGGATTCGCTCGAGGATGCCGACGAGGTGGCGCAGCTCACTCGGTGGGTTCACGAAAGGCCCGAACGTCTCCACTCGCCCATCACCGGTGCGAAGCCGGACCAAGTCGTGGTCCGCGGTCGACTCGACGACGTCGTGGTGCCACCAGGTTCGCCCGTCGACGACCAGGCGGTGCTGGTCGATCGTCACCTGCGTTCGGGGGTGACGACCTGAGCGCAGACCGTGGACCATCGCGCGCGCACCCAGGATCAGGAACCCGGCGAAGAGGGGCCAGCCCAGCTGCGTGAGCGCCAGCTCTCCCAGCCGGAACCCTCCTCCCTGGCAGCTCCACTCCAACCCTGACAGCTGGATCCAGTCAGATGTCGACAGGATAGACCGAGTGGACGCCCGCCCGTGATCGCCGGGGCACTTCACCTTGGTCAGCGCCGTGACCTGCCCGTTCCGGCCGCTGAGCCATCGCACCGTGGCGCAGTGCCACCGACGCTCGCGACTGACCCCAGGACTTCGCCACATCGGGTAGAGTCCCGTCTCCAGACAGGAGGCAGACGGGATGAGAGAGATCCTCGCGGCGTTGACGCTCGTCGGATGCGGCGCCGACCCGGCGAACCCCGCCCCCCCTCCCGCGGCGTGCGAGGCCGATCAGGTGTGCGCGGCGGCGGTTCCCGAGTGGCAGGGTCCGGTGGTGTTCTCCGAGAGCTGTCCCTCCGCCTTTCCCGACGCCCTCACCACCGTCCATGCTGGCCTTCAGGCCCCCGACGCGGTGTGCCCGTGCACCTGCACTGCAGAGGAGCCGGACTGCGACCTGCAGGCCTGGGACAACGCGCGGACGACCTCGGCTCCGTTCGCCCCCGACTCCTGCGACAGTCCATCGTTCAGCGATGCTTGCCTCGACGCCGTCGCGACTGGGCGTTGCACGGCCGCCCTGGGCAGGCCCGAGATCGAGCCAGTGGCCTGGTCGGAGACGGCCTCCGCGTGCGGGGGAGCGACGCCCGAGGCCGAGTGCGCGGACGGCGCCTGCTACCCGGCCGGCGACGCCCTCTGCGTGTACCGCGACGGCGTCCACGAGTGTCCCGCGGATTATCCCGAGGCTTCGACCTGGCACCGCGACTTCGAGGACAGCCGCGACTGCGCGAACGACTGCGCCTGCACCGCCGACGATGCCACTTGCGAGTTGACCCTCGAGATCTGCTCGCTCGGCATCTTCGAGATCGCGCTCGCCAGCGACGACGACCTCGACACGTTCTGCCTGAACAGCAGCGACGGCGACGGCGTGACCATCCTCGCACGAAGTGCGGTCTCGAACGGCACGTGTGCGCCCAGCGGCGGGTCGCCAGTGGGCTCGGCCGTGGAGGCCGAGCCGGTCACGGTCTGTTGCCAGCCGTAGGCCGGGAGGTCCACGTCACGGGGCGCCCTCACGACATCCTTCGCCAGACGGCGCTCCTCACGCTCGACCGGGAGAGCGTGCACTGGTCGGAGGTCGCGCGGCGGATCTGGCGCGTCAACCCCACGACCCACAACGGGTACCGCAACCGCACCCGTCTCGCGGCCACCCTTCGCGAAGCCGGGCTCCCACACGAGCTGTTCGAGATGCACCAGGGTCAGGTGCGCTTGCGTCTTCGCGCCGAAGACCACATCGTCGTGGAGCAAGGCCGCGGACTGGTCGACACCGCGCGACCTTGACCGAGCGCCGCCGAACCCCTCCATCTTGATGGAGCTACGAATCCCCTCGATCGTCGTCGGCGACGCGGACAGCGATGGTGTCGGGGTGGCCGGCTTCGCGGCACGAGTTCGGTTCACGGTCGGCGACGAGTGATCCCGAGGCGAGGTCCGGGGGGTGCGAAAAGGCGATCATCGTACCGAGCGACGTCGATGGAGCCACCCGGTGGCGTCCTCGACCGCGAGGAACAGGCACGGCACCAGGACGAGCACGATCGCCGTCGCGAAGACGATTCCACAGCCGAGCGAGATCGCCATCGGGACGAGCTGTCGGGCCTGCGAGGACGTCTCGAGGAGGATCGGAGTGAGGCCGCCGAAGGTGGTCAGGGTGGTGAGGAGGATCGGCCGGAACCGACGCAGCCCCGCCGAGCGGATCGCGTGAAACACCGAGACTCGTCTCCGCAGGCCGTTCGCGTGGTGGACCATGATCAGCGCGTCGTTCACGACGACGCCAGCGAGCGCGACCATGCCCATCAGGCTCACGAGCGACAGGTCGTAGCCCATGAGCCCATGTCCGAGCACGGCACCCACCGCGCCGAAGGGAATGGCCAGCATCACGATCAGAGGCTGAACGTAGCTCGAGAATGCCACCGCCAGCAGCGCGTAGATCACGGCGAGCGCGAGCGCGAAGTTGACGTACAGGGTGCTCGTGGACTCCCGCATCTCGGCCTGACTGCCCTGAAAGGTCCAGGTGAGGCCCGGGTGGTCCGCACGAAGTCGGGGCAGGACGTCCTCCTCGATCGCCTCGAGCACACTCGAGATCTCACGCTTGGGCTCGACGTCGGTGCTGATGGTGACCACCCGCCGCCCGGCCCTGCGCTCGATGGACGTGAACGACGAGGTCTCGCGGACGTCCGCGACGTCGAGCAGCGGCACCTCGGCGCCGGTCGGGGTGCGCACGACGAACGACTCCAGGGTCTGCAGCTCCTCTCGCTCCGCCTCCGGCAGCTTCACGCGGACCTCGACCTCGTCGGTGCCGCGGAGCTGACGCAGCGCGAGCGCCCCGAAGAAGCCGGCCCGCACCTGCCGTCCGACCTCCTCGGGATCGAGTCCGAGCTGACGACCCTCGGGACGGAGGGCGAGGTCGAGCTGGGCCTTGCCCGGACGGTAGTTGTCGGTGACGTCGCGCGTGGTCTCGAATCGCTCGACCTCGGCCTTCAGCGTGCGCGACGCCTTCGCGAGCGTCTCGGTGTCCTCGTGGGACAGGTCGATCTCGATGTCGTCGCGGTAGCCGCCGGGCCCGCGCTCCGCTTCGAAGGAGATCTGATCGACGCCGGGTAGGTCCCCGATCTGGTCCCGCCACGAGCGGATCACCTCGAACGCGGTCATGTCGCGCTCGTCGGGTGGCTTCATGACGATCTCGACGTCGATGAAGTTCTCTCCACGGACGTTGGTCTTGACGCCCTCGGCGACGTCGTCGAGACCTTGCTCCTCGAACAGCTGCAGGGTCGCATCGGTGAGTCGCTCGGCGACCCGGGCCGCCTGGGCGCGAGTCGTACCGACGGGCAAGCGCACGCCGGCCTCGATCTCGTCGGCGGCGACCTCGGGCATCATCACCATGCCGAGGTGGCTGCTCGTGCTCCACGCCGCGATGATCACGAGCAGACCGACGGCGCCGGTGAGCGTGACGTACCGGTGCCGCAGGCACCAGGTGAGCACGGGACCGTAGACCTGGTCGACGAAGCGGCCCAGCAGCCGCCGCACGCCCTGCTGCCCGCGATGGACGGCCCGTGCGACCCGGCCCGTCGGCTCCGACGCGTCGTGGGAGAGGTGCGAGGGGAGGATGAGGAGGGCCTCCACGAGGGAGAGCAGCAGAACCACGCTCACGACGACGGGCAGCGGATACCAGTACTGCCCTGTCGTGCCGGGCAGGAACGCGACCGGTACGAAGGCGATCACCGTCGACAGTACGCTGAAGACCACCGGGCCCGCGATCTCGGCGGCGCCTTCGATGGCCGCGGTCTCGCCGTCGTCGCCCGCCTCCCGCCGGTCGAACACGTTCTCGCCGACCACGATGGCGTCGTCGACGACGATGCCGAGCGCGACGAGGAACCCGAACATCGAGATCATGTTGATGCTGACGCCGACGGCGGGCAGGAAGAGCACCCCCCCGACGAAGCTGACGGCCATGCCGGCCATGATCCAGAAGGCGAGGCGCAGCTCGAGGAACAGACTCAGGATGACGAGCACGATCACGAGTCCCGTCGCGCCGTTCTCGACGAGCAGCAACAGCCGATCCTCGAAGTCGGCGGCGGCGTTGCTGTCGTAGCGGACCTCCACTCCCGCGGGGAGGCTGGGCTCGAACGCGTCCACGACCTCGTGGACCGCCGCCGCGACGGTGAGCGGGGACTGGTCACCGACCCGGTAGACCTGGACCTCGATCGAGGGCCTGCCGTCGAACTGGCTGTGGAAGCTCACCTCCTCGAAGCCGTCCCGGATCTCGGCGATCTCGCCGAGTGTCAGCGGCTCGCCGCGAGCCGACGACACCACGGGGATGGCGGCGAAGTCGGCGGCCCACTGACGCCGCGACTCGAGCCGCAGCAGGACCTCGCCGTCGGAGGCCTCCACCGCGCCAGCGGGCACGTCGCGGCTCGACCGCTCGATCGTCCGTGCGAGCCCGGGCAAAGTGAGTCCGTGAGCGCGCAGACGCGCCTGGGGGACCTCGACGTGGGTCACGTAGGCCGGAGCCCGCCGCATCTCGACCTGCGTGATCTCGGGGTGGCTGCGGAGCTGGTCGCGGAGCCGCTCGCCGAGCTTCCGGAGCGTCCAGACATCGACGGGGCCGTAGAGTCCCACCTCGATGACGCTGCGCTGGCGAGCCCGGAGACGAACCTCCGGCTCCTCGACCTCGTCGGGGAACGTCCGGATGCGACTCACCGCCTGCTCGACGTCCTGGTAGACGCGGTTGCGATCCTCGCCAGCCACGAGCTCGATGGTGACCGTGCCCGAGCCCTCGCGAGCCCGCGAGGTCAGCTCGTCGATACCCGCGATGCCCTCGACCGCCTCTTCGATGGGCATGAGGATGCCCTGCTCGACCTCGCCGGGCGCCGCCCCCGGGTAGGTGACCGAGACTTCGACCACGTCGAGCTCGAACCGCGGGTAGACCTCCTTCTGTGCGCGGCTCGCGGCGAGCAGCCCGCCCACCACGAGCAGCGCCATCAACAGGTTCGCCGCGATGGGGTTGCGGACCATCCACGCGATGACGGCTCGCATCACGGGCGCTCCAGACGCAGAGGCGCTCCGTCGGTCACCGTCGCGAGGTTGGTCGTCACGACCTGCGCGTCATCGGCCAGCCCAGCCCGTAGGTAGGCGTGTTCGGCGTCCTCGACGACCACCTCCACGTTGCGGATCCGCAGCGCGCCACTCTCCATCACCCACACCGTGTCGCCCTGTCGCAGCAGCTCGCGCTCGAGCCGGACCACGTCGGTGAGCACCGTTCCGGGAATCCGGGCCTCCACGAAGGCGCCGGCGAGCAGAGGCGGGCCCTTGGTGTGGGGATCCAGCGCCAGCGGGTCGTCGACGATGACGAGGAGGCGGGCGAGCCTGGTCTGGTCGTCGACCTGGCGCACGATGCTGTCGAGCCGCCCGACGCGGCTCGCTCCCTCCGGAAAGGAGGCGCGGTCCCGCAACCGGACCTCGGGGCGCGACCCGACGTCCAGCTCCCCGAGTCGACGGGCCGGCAGCGACACCTCGACCCAGAAGTGGTCCGTGGCGACCAGGCGACCGAGGATGCTGCTCGGACGGACCTGCGAGCCCGTTCCGACGTCCCGGGAGAGCACGAGCGCGTCGAAGGGGGCACGGACGGTGGTGCGCTCGAGGTCGAGCTCCGCTTGCCGCACCGCGGAGCGCGCTGCGGTGACCCTGGCCTCTGCCGCCGCGAGCTGGGGCTCGCGCAGCACGAGGGCCTCCTGCTCGGGCGAGATGTCACCCCCGATCTGCTCGCGCTCGATCGCAGCCACCGCCTGGCGTCCGCGCTCGAGCGCGAGGTCGGACTCCGCCTGCCGCAGGGCGCTCCGCTGCTGTTCGAGCCGGTTGCGGGCGTCCGCGGGATCGAGACGGACGATCACCGCGTTCTCGGCCACGGTCCGACCGGGCACGAAGTCCTCGCCGAGCGCG
Source organism: uncultured Enterobacteriaceae bacterium (assembly GCA_964655065.1). Lineage (GTDB taxonomy): Bacteria > Myxococcota_A > UBA796 > UBA796 > DRPG01. The sequence goes on from CAZZLC010000042.1 coordinate 54,201, forward strand.
ATGACCTGCCCGCTCACCTGCGGCGCGATCTCGACGTCCTGACTCGGCCGCACGCTCCCGAGCGCGACGAGCTCGGGCTGGAAGTCGCCACGCTGCACGCTCGTCACCTCGACGAGCATCGGCGTGCGCTTGGTGGCGCCCTCCTGCACGGCCTGGGGCTCGGTCGCGTAGATCACCGCGACGATCGCCGTCGTGGCGGCGACGATTCCCGCGACGACAGCGGCCGTTCGGCGGGGCGTCCAGTCGTCGTCGGCGTCGGCGTCACGCATCGTCGTCCTCGGAAGGGGGCACCACACCACCCGCCAGGGCGACGTAGAGGTCGATGCGACGGAACAGAGCTTCCTGACGGGCAGCGATCTGCTGGCGCCGCAGCTGCTGGGACGTGGTCTGTGCGGTCAGCGTGTCGAGATAGCCGACCTCGAGCCCGCCCACGTACTGCGCCTGCAGCCCGCTCGCCGCGCGCTCGGCGAGGCCGACCTGCCGGGTCACGTTGTCGACGACGTCGACCTGCACGCGATCCCGCGCGAGGGCGTCCTCGACCTCGCGCAGCGCGTTCAGGACCACGGCGCCGTACTCGGCGAGCTCCGCCTCGACGATCGCCCGCGTGCGTCGCACTTCGGCCCGCCGCCGGCCCGACTCGAACAGGGGCGCGAACAAGCCGGCCGAGAGCGATGCGACCCAGCCCCGGAGGAGGTCGGCGGGCGAGACCGGCGCGTTCGAGGCCAGCCCCGTCAGCGTGAGCCTCGGGAACTGATTGGCGATCGCCGCCGCGACGTCGGCGTCGGCGGCGCGCACCGCGTGCTCCGCCGCGAGCACGTCGGGGCGGCGTCGCAGGAGCTCCGCGGGCACGCCGGGGTCCGGGAGCGCTGGCACCTCGGGAAGCACCGATGGTGACGAGATCGTCTCTTGGGGAGGTCGCCCCACGAGGACCGCGAGCCGGTGCTGCAGCACCTCGCGCGCGGCCAGCTGGTCGAGCTTCGCGGCGCGGGTCTGCTCGAGCAGCCGCTCCTGACGCAGGGTGTCCGCCTGCCGAACCACGCCGTTGAGGAAGCGGGCCTCGACCACCCTCACGAGTCCCTCGTTGGCGCGAATCTGCTCGTCGAGCAGCGTGAGCTGCTCCTCCACGGCGGCGAGCGCCACCCAGGTCCGCACCACGTCCGCCGTGAGCGACAGCGCAGCGACCTCGGCGTCGGACCGGGCCTCCTCGAAACGCTCGACGTCCGCGCGGAGCGATGCGCGGATGCGCCCCCACAGATCGATCTCGTAGCTCGCCCGAAACCCGCCCTCGACAGGAACGCGTTGCACGCCGCCGAACGGGTCGTCGGTGCCGACCGAGCCGTCGACGAACGCCGAGACGGACGGCCCGAGATCCGAGCGGGTCCGTCGAACTACGGCCCTCGCGGCCTCGAGCCTCGCGAAGGCCGCCCGCACCGTGAAGTTGCCGGTGAGTGCCTCGTCGACCAGCGTGTCGAGCCCAGGGTCGTCGAAGCTCGTCCACCAATCGGCGGGCCTCTCGGCCTGGCCGGCGCGCGAGAACGCGAGCGACTGGACGTCGACGGGTACGGGCGCCTCGGTGCGCACCGCGCAAGCCGGGAAGGCCAGCACGGCGGCCGTCAGCCAGGTTCGGATATCGGCGCTCCTCGTCGACAGCTTCTCCTCCAGCATCGGAGAACATAGCGATTGAACGCCCATCGTGTACGCCATCGGCGATGACCTCGACGATGGGCTCCTCCACCTGCCGGAGCAACCCGGGCGCCAGGGTTGGGTCGCTTGCGTTCGGCTCCGTCAGCACGGCAGCCTGAATGACGCCGCCATCGTGTCCGGCGACGTGCATCGATTCCCGGGTGCCGCAACCCCGGTTGCCGCCTCCTCGCTCACCCGCCCAGCATGGACTTCATCTGAC
>CAZZLC010000043.1:0-27364 GCA_964655065.1 uncultured Enterobacteriaceae bacterium
TCGCACCGCGGCCGCGTGGTCATGCTCATGATGACGAACCGTCCCGACAAGCTCGACACCGACCTCAAGCGCCCGGGTCGGTTCGACATGAAGATCCCGTTCTTCTTTCCCGAGACCGGCGAGGAGCGGCAGCTCATCTTCGAGGCGCTCCTCCGGAAGAACGGCCTGCAGATCGCCGACGACATCGACTATGCCGTCGCCATCGAGGAGACGGAGGGCTTCTCGGGCGCCGAGATCGAGGCCGTGCTCCTCGCCGCCGCCTCCAATGCCGGCGACGACAACGAACAGGTCATCCAGCAGACGCACCTCGACCGCGCGGCGCGCGACATCATCCCGAGCCGAGACACCCGCATGCTCGAGTACATGGAGATGCTGGCCGTGTTCGAGTGCTCGGCCAAGCGCATGCTGCCCGAGCGCTTCCAGGAGCTGTCCACCGAGGAGGTGCAGGCGAACCTGGACGAGCTACGCGGGCAGCTGGGCCGACGCGCCATGTAGCGTGCGAGCACGTCGCGTCACTGTAGCCCGAGATAGCCGGCGGCGGCGATCCGCACCTGGGGGTGAGCGTCGCCGGTGAGGGCTCGAGCCACCGGCGCCACGTCGAGCCCGAGCCGGGCGGCGCTGACCAGCGCGGCTCGGCGCACACGGGGGTCCACGTCCACCAGCCCCTCTCGGACCACCGGCGCGACCTCGTCGCGCCGCTTCGCCCGCACGGGCGCTGGCGCGCGCCAGGGCGACCGTGCGGCCCCCGGCACCGCGAAGCGCACCGCGAGCTCCCGGACCTCGGGGTTGTCCGACGCCATGGCCTTGCGGAGCCGGCCGATCCGGGTGTCTCCGCGTTCGATTCCCGCCAGCTCGACGTACCAGGTCACGAGCTCGGGTCCCCGCGCCGCAGCTCGGGCGAGGAGCTGGGAGGCGGCCTCGGTCGGGACGCGCACCAGCAGGTCGACGGCCTCGAGGCGGGCCTCCACGTCGTCGCCCGTGATCACGGGCTCGAAGGACGCGGACGCGCCATTGTCTCCGACAAGGAGTCGGGCAGCGGCGATCGCGAGCTGGAGCTCGGGCTCGGCCGCGAGCTGGGCCTCGGCGAGGGCGGAGGCCACGACCGCGTCGCCCTGCTCACCGATCGCGACCATCAGGTCGACGTTCCAGTCGAGCATCCCCGTCCGGAGGTCCGCGATCAGCACGTCACGCGCCGCGGAGTCGCCGGCCGCCCAGGCTCCGAGGGCCAGCGGCAGGCGGCGCCACGACGAGGTCTCGGTTCGGTAGTCACCCAGCCGCGGCGTCCTGGACGGCTCTGGATGCGCGAGCGCCGCCATCGCCCGAACCCAGGCGTCGGTCCGCGAGTCGGCCGCAATCGCGAGCAGGCGTTCGTGGGCCGCGTCGTCGTCCCGCAAGACGAGGGCCTCGACCTCGGCGCGCTGCACCCACGCTGCGTCGTCGACCACGGGTCCGCCGCCGGCCCACGTCCGCCAACGCACCGCCTGCCCGCGCAGACCGGCCTCGGGATGACGCACGTACGTCTCGAGAACCTCGACGGGGTCCGCAGCGGCGAGCGTGGACACCGGGTCGGGCACCGCCGACTGCGGAGGGGCCCCCCGCGAGCAGCCCCCGAGAAGCCCAACCAGGACGACGAACCGCACCAGGTCAGTAGCGCTCGAGGTGGGCTCGCGCGGAAGGCAGCTGGGCGTGTTCACGGGCCAACACCTTGAACTCGCGCTTGGCCGCGCCCTTCTCGCCACGGGCTTCGAGCAGGACCGCCTCACCCCAGCGCTCCTGGGTCTGGGCGGCCAAGGCCTCCTGGGCCTGGAGCCAGCCAGCGAGGACCTCCTCGCGAAGAGCGGGCTGCACGGCCTCCGCCAGCAGATCCTCCAGCATCACCGCCGCCTCGTCGAGGGAGCCGAGCTTGATCTTCTCCATCGCGTCCCGGCTCTTCTGCTGGCGCTTGACGACCTCTTCGGGGGGCTGCCAGTCGAGCTCCTCGATCACCACCGGGTCGTCGGCGAACTTCTGCTTGAGGTAGCGCAGGGCCTTGCGACGCGTGGACGCGGACCTGGACTTGGCCCGCGCGAGGTACTTCTTGCGCAGCTCGTCGCTGCGGGCCTTGGCATTCTCGCGCCGCTTGAAGTCCTCCCGCAGGGTCTCGAGCACCAGGGCCTCGCCCGCCGCGTAGGCGAACTTGCCCACCCCGGGACGCCCGGGGTCCACGTTGAGGACCCGGTAGAAGTCCTGCAGGGCCCCCTTGTGGTCGCGGTCCTTCATCTTGTCGCGCCCCTCCTTGAAGAGGGTCGGGACGGGCGCGGCCTGGAGGTTGGGCGGCAGGTCGAGCCGCCACCGCGGGGGGTGCGGCTCGAAGGTATTGTCGGAGCCGCCGTACAACGCAGCGTAGGCGAGGTAGCTACCGACGAGCACCACCACCATGAACATCATGAAGACCGTGCCGCCGGCGAACAGCAGCGCGGCGACGCGACCGATGTTGAACCCGCCGGGGCTGCCCTCCGCGGGGCGGCGGCCCACCTGTGAGCTCGGCCGAGCCGTGGGCAGCCCGACTGGCTGGTCGGCCCAGTCCCGCGACATCGCGCGAGGAGGCGGCGCCGCGGCGGACGGCACGGGGGGAGGCGGCGCCGCCATGGTGGCCTGGTCGGTCCGCACGAACCGCATCTCGGTGTTGCCGATGCGGATGATGTCGTTGTCGGCGAGCGTGCACTCGCGGACCCGGACCCCGTTGACGAAGATGCCGTTTGCGCTACCCATGTCGCGCATGACGTATTCACTGCCCTGTTGAGACAGCTGGCAGTGGTGCCGCGAAGCGGCAGGATCGGGGATCACGACGTCGCGATCCTCGCTTCGGCCAACGGAGAGTCCACGACTCGTGATGGGGTAGGACGAGCCGGCCATGCCGGTACCGACCACGACCTCGAGCCGGGCGCCCGCGCTCGACGCGGACGCATCCGCAGACGGGGCTCGCTGCTGCCCGCGGATTCGGAACTGGAGGACGAACGGGTCGATCACGATCTCGTCGCTGTCCTGCACCGGCTGCGACTGCACCCGGTACCCGTTGTAGTAGGTACCGTTGCCGCTACCGAGATCCTCGACCGTGACCTCCCCGCGGCTCACGTAGACCTGCGCGTGCCGGCGCGAGACTCCGACGTCGGACAGGACGACCTCGTTGTCCTCGGCACGGCCGATCCGGGTCGCTCCTTCGTGAAGGCGCACGATGCGGTCGGCCTGCCCCGGCTGCTTGATCACCAGCTCCACGGACTCGATCACGTGTGCCTCACCCCAATCGTCCTACGAGAACGGCCAGAACCAGCGACGTCGCCGCTGGTCCCCACCTGCGCGTTGTGTATCTCGCTCGGGTTCCGTGGACTCCAGATCGTCTTCCCATTTGAGCTCGAAGGTATGTCGAGCAATCGTGATGACATCGCCCACCTTGAGCGCCTTGTGGCCCGTCACGCGGGTGCCGTTGACGAAGACGCCATTGCGGGATCCCGCATCCTGGAGCCAGAGGGACCCGTTGTCATAGAGGAGACGCGCGTGGTAGCGCGACACACCGTCATCGGGAAGCACGACGCCGTTCTCCGCGGCGCGACCAATCCCGAGCCCGCCCTGGGGCACGCGCACGGTCTCACCGGCGAGGTCACCGTCGGTGCAAACCAATATTGGCACGTCCTCCATCGGCCCGCCTCCGCCGGCCACTCTATCCCCACCATGAAGAGGAGCCACCGGACGGTCGTGGTACGAACCCCGTCCAGGCCTCGAAGGCGAGCGCGGCCTGCCACCAGAGCATGCCGCGACCGTCGACGATGCGGCAACCCGCGTCACGGGCTCGGGCCGACGATGCGGGCTCGGGCCCTCGATAGTCGAGATCGCACCACACGGCTCCGGGCCGACATCGCGCAGGATCGAGGCGCTGGAGCGCCTCGGGGCGGCCAGCCGTGGCTACCACCACGAGCTCGGCGTCGTCGAGGGCCTCGGGGGCCCACGGCACGACCTGCACGGCCGCCTCGGGATGTCGGGCCACCAGCTCGGCGGCGAGGGCGCGAGCGCGGTCCTCGGTACGGTTCACGAGGCGAAGGTCCGTCGCTCCTTCGGCAAGCACGGCCCCAGCCAGGGCCCGCCCCGCGCCGCCCGTCCCAATCACGACGACGCGCCGACCCGCCACCGAGACCCCGCGATGAGCGAGGTCCCTGACCCACCCGGGCGCGTCGGTGTTGAGCCCGACCATCCGGTCGCCGTTGCGCACGATGGTGTTGACCGCGCCGAGCTCTGCGGCCCGCGGATCGATCTCGTCGAGCCCCTCCAACACCGCTGCCTTGTGCGGCACCGTGACGTTGGCCCCGGCGAGCCCGAGCGTCCGCATGGCCTGCACGAGCCGCCGGCCGTCCCCCGGCACGTCGAGAGCGACATAGACCGCGTTCACCCCGAACTCCGCGAACCAACCGTTGTGCAGCTCCGGAGAGCGACTCCGGGCCACCGGGTGGCCGAGCAGGGCGTAGACCCGAGTCTCCCCGTCGATCGGGCGGGTCACGTCCGTTCCCGCGCCGCCTCGGCGTCACGGGCGATCTGAGCCTTCAGGGCCTCCAGTCCATCGAATGCACGCTCACCGCGGAGAAAGTCCACGAACTCGACGGTGAGCGCAGCACCGTACAGGTCGCCCGAGAAGTCCAGGACGTGGACCTCGAGGACCACGTCGGTCCCATCGACGGTGGGCCGGACTCCGAGGTTCGTGACCGAAGCGTAGCGCTGGTCGCCCACCCAAACCCGCGTCGCGTAGACGCCCTGGGCGGGGGCCAGGCCCTCGAGCTCCCGGAGGTTGGCGGTGGGAAACCCGATCGTGCGACCACGCTGATCGCCGGTGACCACGACCCCACGCACCGTGTGGGGACGACCCAGGCAGCGCATCGCGGTGTTGACGTCGCCGGAGAGCACCGCCCGCCGGATTCGGGACGAGCTGATGGGCTCCCCATCGAGCTGAACGGCATCCTGGTGCTCGACTGGGACCTCGAGGCAGCTGGTCAGCGTCTCGATCGATCCTTCCCGGGCGCGCCCGAAGCGGAAGTCGTGGCCGAGCGCGAGGCCCCGAACCCCCATGCGCTCACCCAGGATGCGTCGGGCGAATGTCTCGGCGTCGAGCGCCGCGAGGTCGTGATCGAACGGTTCCACAACCACGAGGTCGAGGCCGGTGGCGGCCAGCGTCTCGAGCTTCTGCTCGAGGGACTGGATGCGCGGTGCGGCGGTCTCGGGCCGCAGCAGCTGCTGAGGAGCCGGATGGAACGTGAGCACGCCGGCCGGCGCGGAGCGCTGCTCGGCCAACGACCGGGTGCGGTCGATGAGGGCGCGGTGGCCGAGGTGCACTCCGTCGAAGTTGCCGATCGTGACCACGGGCCCCGGTGGCTCCGACAGCGTCTCGCTTCCGTGGATCACGCGCACGCCGAACTCTCCTGCTGCTCGACGGTCTAACCACCCCGGGAGGGTCCTTCGGCCTGGAACGTCTGCAGTCCCTCACTGCACCGTTAGCGTGAACGCGAACGGCGGCATCGTGTGTGAGCCGCTCTCGCCGATGAGTCGAGCCGGGGGTGCAGGGAGCGAAGCGTCGACGAACGCCTTGCGCCCACAGTCGTCGACCGCCGGGTTGCCCGACGAGCGGTGCAGGAGCACCTCGCGCACCTTGCCATCGGGCAACACGGCAACGTCGACCAGCACGGGGTCCTCGGTCACCGGCGAGCCCGCCTCGTTCACGCAGTCACGGTAGATCGGCATCACCGCCGCGCGAACCTTCTGCCCGTAGGCGACCGCCTCGTTTCGACCGATCGACACACCAACGTCTTCGGCCGACATGCGGCTCTCCAATTCGAGGATCGCTCGGGGACCCGCCCGGACGGCGGGCGGCGGCGGAGCGACCGTGCCCGTCTTCGCGCACGCGAGCAGCCACCACCCGATCACGAGCCCACCGCGAAGGCCAGTGCGACCACGAGCGCCCCGGTACCCACCACGAACGCGACCACGGCCAGCCCGACCACGAACCAAAGCGCGAGCGACCAGCTTCCGTCGGGGTTGCCGGGCACGGGCGCCGACGGTCGAGGTTCCTCCGAGGTGATGATCGTCTTCGCGTTCGGGTCGTACCGGCGAGGTCTCGACGTGTCGAGCGGGGCGTGTCGCGAGTCGACGCGAGGACGTGCGGTCGGCCCCACCGCGGACGGCGGCGACGGCGGCGGAGAGAACTGGGTGGGGGGGAGGGTGGGTTCCTTCGATAGTCGCGGGATCGCGGCATCATCTGGCGACATCGTCGCCTCGGCCCGACGGGGGAACCCCGGCTGCGGGGTGTCGAGCGGCGGGCCGTCGGCGTGCTCGTAGAGGATCGAGTCCGAGAAGTCGTGGTCGGCCTCGACGTTCCGCTTGGGCAGCCTGGCGATGGCGGTCTCGGCCCACTCCGACAGCCAGGGGTCCTTGACCATGGAGCGGATGTTGCGCGCTTCGCGCTCGACCTCCTTCGCGGTGGGCCGCAAGTCGCGCTCCCACGCGACCATCGAGGTCGCCAGCGCCACGGCGGCCTCGGGCGCTCGCTCCGACGCCTTCTCGACGAGCTTCGCCACGCGACTGTCGTGGTCCTTGCGGCGCAGCTCGCCGGCCTCCACGTGGTGAGCCGCGAGCAGCTCGAGGAACACGAACCCCAGCGAGAAGACGTCGCCCGCGGGACCCTCGATCGCGTCGAGGCGCTCGGGCGCGACGTAGCCGGGCGAGCCGTAGGCCACGTCGATGGTCTTGGCCTCCCGTCGGGTAAAGTTCCCCCGCGCTCCTCCGAAGTCCACGATCTTCACCTCGCCGTGGGGGGTGACGAGGATGTTGCTCGGCTTCAGGTCGCGGTGGAGCATCTGGAGCGGCTTGCCCTCTGGCGTCTGGGCCGTGAACGCCACGTGCAGCGCACTCGCGACCTCGGCGACCACCTCGAGGGCGGGGCCCACCGGTACTGCCTCGTCCATGAGCCAGAACAAGTCGGAGCCGTCGACGTACTCCATGACCACGGCCCAGCGGTTGTCCAGCTTCACGAGACCGTCGACCTGCACGATCGCACGGTGGCGCACGAGTCCGAGCATGCGCGCCTCGTCACGAAGCCGCTTGGCGAGGTCGACGTTGTCCTGGGCGTCGCGGTTGAGGACCTTGATCGCGACCTGGCGAGAGAACCCGCCCGACGCAGAGAGCTCGGCCCGGTAGACGGTGCCGAAGCCGCCACGCCCCACGACGTCGAGGATCCGGTACTGGCGGTTGGCCGTCGTGCTCATGCCACGGCTCCTCGGGTCAGGGTCATGAAGACGTCCTCGAGGGACGGGTCGCTGCGTTCGAGGTGGCGCACGTAGATTCCTCGTCCGGCGAGATGCTGTGTGATCACCGCAAGATCCAGATCGTGGGCCACGGCGAGCTCGACCTGATCGTCTTCCGGGTCGTGCTCGGACCGGAGGACGCCGGGTACCTCCCGAACGACCACCGTGGCGCGTGCGTCGTCGGTGGTGCGTAGGTGGACCTCGCTGTTCGCCCGAGACTGGGCGACCACCTCGGCCACCGTGCCCTGCGCGACCAGCTCGCCCTGCTCGAGGATGCCGACGCGGCTGCAGATGCTCTGCAGCTCGGAGAGGATGTGGCTCGACAGCAGGATGGTCTTGCCCATGCGCTGGAGCTCGCGGAGAATCTCGCGGATCTCGATGCGCGCCCGGGGATCGAGCCCGCTCGCCGGCTCGTCGAGGACGAGGACGATCGGGTCGTGGACCAAGGTGCGAGCCAGACCGAGGCGCTGCTGCATCCCACGGGACAGCGAGTCGATGAGCGCATTGGCCTTGCCTCCCAGGTCCACCAGCTCGAGCAGCCCGCCCACGAGCCCTTCACGGCCGCCTCGACCGATGCCGTAGGCAGCGGCGAAGAAGTGCAGGTACTCCGTGACGGTCATGTCCTGGTAGACACCGAAGTCGTCCGGCATGAACCCGATCATCCCCCGGATGGCCCGAGGGTCCTCGGTAACGGACACGCCCCCGATGGTCGCGGTGCCGGAAGACGGTTTGAGCAGCGTGGTGAGGATCCGCAGCGTCGTGGTCTTGCCGGCGCCGTTGGGCCCGATGAAGCCGTAGACGTCCCCCTCTTCCACCTTCAGATCGATGCCCTTGAGGGCCTGGTGGCTGCCGTAGGATTTCTCGAGCTGGCTCGTGATAATCATCGCGTCGACTCGCAGACCACGTCCCGGTCGGTCACCGTACACTGATTGGGCCGGTCGATCGAGACCGGAACCCCCGACCGCCAGCCGGCCAGCGGCGGCGCGATCTCCAGTCGACACCCCGGGTCGTCGGGCGCGACCGAGGGCGGCAGCGGGATTCGCGCCTGGCCCCCTCGCACGAGGACCGCGCTGGTCTGATCGCGACAGACCAGCCGGGCGTGGCGAGCCGCGTCGAGGGGACGAAAGGTCGCGCGGAAGATCGGTCGTGACCGACCTCGCACCGGCTGGGGAAGCACCTGACGGAACACGGTCAGCGGCATGATCCGCGGCGACAGGCCGCTCACGCGGATGGGATCGACCGCGGTCCGCGTCGTACCCACGAACGTCCACCGCCCGGAGGTCCGGAGCGCCCCACGTCGAGCCGCCAGGTCGAAGCTGATGCCCTCGACCCAGTCGAGGTCGTCCGACCGTCGCTCGGCGCCCTCCGCCAGCGGGCCTTCCCACACCTCGCCCCTGGGAAGCGCCCCCAGAAAGACCAGCTGGCCTTCGGGCGACACGAGGGCCGCATCGTCGAAGTCGACCGGCAGGTCGTGCGTCACCCGGGCGCGCTCCGGACTCGTGGACGGGACCCCCGCGGGCTGGCCGCCGAACCAGGTCACGTCCACCGTCCCGGTGGCCTCGTCCATCCAGCGACTCCGTGAGTAGCCGAAGGTCCAGGTCTCGGCGCCGTAGGTCAGATCGACCGGCCCTCCCCCGGTCGAGAACCCCGGGTCGGTCATGAAGCCCGGCTCGGTCAGCGGCTGAATCACTGCGTCTTGTCGGGTCGACCCCAGGGTGAGGGTGCCCTTGCGGGTCGAGAACAGCCCGAGCCAGGTGTCACCGCGCAGTCGGTTGGCGTCTGGCAGCACGTCGATCCGCTCGACGCGGAGCAGCATGGCCTGGCTTCCCTTCTGCTGCGCGGCACCGACGAGCGCGAAGGTGGAGAACCCGACGATCACGATGGGAAAGGTCACCCAGGTCCACGTCTGACGCCCGATCAGTCGGAGCACCAGCCAGTCGACGGGACCGATCCACAGCAGGTAGAGCACCCCGAAGAGCGCGAGCCACTCGATGGGAAGCGGCGAGAGATTGGGGATGTCCGACAGACGCTCGCGGATCGGACGCTCGGCCCACTCGTGCGGTGCCTCCCACAGGTCCTGCTCGCCCGGGAGCGAGGGCGCGCGCTGGAGGTGGAGCGCGGACCGCAGCTCCTCCCAGTGCGTGCTGTCCGGCCCGAGATCGAGCGTCGTGGCGCCGGGCGCCGGCAAGTGAAGCAGGTGCCGCCACATCTGCCGTCGGTCGACCCGCGCCAGAGGCTCCACAGCGGGGTTGGCGAGGACGACGTGGAGCGTCCCCGTTCCGAACGTTCCGATCGCCCAGAGCGGACGGCCGTCGTCGCTCCACGCGCGGCCGTAGCTGGCCCGATCGGCACGCAGCACGCTGCGGACGGTGGGCGCGACCCCCGACACGGTGCGGCGGCGGTCGTCGAGGCGCGCGGCGAGCGGAGCGAGCTCGGTCTCCGCGACGCCCTGCAGGGTGACGGGCAGGGCCTCACCGAGCGGGGAGTCGGCCACCGAACGCCAGGTGTCGGTGATGGTGACGAGCAGGTGTCCGCCGTCGGCGACCCAGTCGAGCAGCGCCCGGAGCTGATCGGGACGGAGGCGAGTGGGATCCGCCGAGGGCCACACCACCCAGTCGAGCGCGTCGTAGCCCGCGGCGAACGAAGGCATGGTCTCGATCGGCACGAGTCCGGTGCGCACCGCGCGAACGGTCTCGGAGGCGTCTGCCACGTAGGGTAGGGCCAGACGGCCGGGCACGTCGCCCGGCCAGGCATCGGGTATCGCGGCGGGAAGCCCGAGCGGGTCGCGGCCGATTACACCGATGTTGACGTCTTCTTCGGCAGTCGGCACGAACTGTACGCGGGCCGCCCCCTGGCGGATCCCGGCATCGAACCACAGGCCACCGACCGCGGGACTGCCCCCGCGAAACACCGGCAGGTCAACGACCTTGCGGCCCTTCTCGGGGATCTCGAGCGGACGCACCACCGGCCGCTCGCCGCTCGTGGTCGGCTCGGTCCACCGGAGGACTCCCTTCACCGGCGGCCCTGCGTTCTCGACGGCCACCCGCACGTGGGTCCACCGGCCATCGCGAGACAGGCCGTCCGCGAGCGGTACGGCGCGAACCCGGATCCCGAAGGTCCGCTCGAGCGACGCGATGTCGTCGGGCGTGGGCTGGGCGAGTGCGGGGGCGCTCGACAGCAACCCGACCGCGGTCAGCGCCGCAACTGCGCCAATCCACGGCCGCAGCCGACGGGAGAGCACCACGATCCCGAACAGGGCGAGGAGGGACCACGAGACCATGGAGACGACGTGCAGGCCGTCGCTCGCGCCGCCGGCCAGCGGAGGGGCGATCAATCGTGCGAGGTCCGCGACGATGGGCAGGTCCGGGGCCAGCCGACCCACCAGGGGCGTCCACCCGAGCAAGGCGACGAAGGCGACCATGGTGAGTCCGAAGGCGTTCTGGGGACGCCGGAGCCGAGCCGCGGCCGACATCGACGCCACGGCGAGGCAGGCCCAGGGAGGCACCGCCCAGGCCCACATCACCATGCCATCGAACATCGCCCCGGGACGGAGAAACGACTGCGGCTCGTACATCTGCTGCACGAGGTCCACATAGGCCCAGCCGAAGGCGAACATGGGGAGCCCCACGAACATGATGGGCAGCGTGGGCAGCGCCGCGCCCGCAGCCTTCCCGAGCACGATCTGGGGCGTGCCGATGGTGGTGGCGAGCAGCACCTCGAGCGTGCCGTTGCGCCGCTCCTCGACGATGGACCGGCTCGCGAGCCAGGCGGTGAGCACGTACACCCCCACGGTGTTGCCGATGCCCATGACCAGCAGCATCCCCGGCGCGAGCCAGGCTCCGGTCTGGAAGATGGCCAGCAGCACGAGGCCCCAGGTCACGAGGATCGGGGCGGCGGAGCTTCCCCAGGCACTCGGGCGGGCCTCCCGCCACCACACCGGCCAGGTGCCGAGCGAGCGCGAGCGACGGGCTCGGCTGCCCACCACGGGACGGGTGAAGATCCCGTCGATCCCGTCGACCACGTCCACAGCTACGCGCAGGAATCCCCACGTTCCGATCGCCATCAGGATCGAGAACATGCCGAACACCCAGGTCACCGCGAACACGTGCAGTGCGCTGTCGACCGACCACGCCCACGTCACGTTTCCTGCCGAGACGTTCCACGCGTACGCTCCAGCGAACGGAAACGTCAGGACCGCGACGCCCCCCCACGCCACGAAGGCGGCCACGCCGCGGCCCACGCGCCAGATGTCGTCGGACAGCGAGAACTCGAAGCTGGCCCGGGAGACCTGCAGCTCGAACAAGGGAGCCGCGAGACGCAACGTCAGCACCACGGTCGGGATGAACCCGATGGCGGGCAGGAGTCCCCAGAGGTCGGTCGCGGCGAAGGCCGAGAGCGTGCTGAAGTGCGTGACGCTCTCGGGCGAGCCCATGACCGCGGCATAGCCGAACGGCAACAGCACGAAGAACGGAATGGCGTAGATGGTGCTCGCCATCATGGCGAGGAGCGGAGACCGGGTGAACAGACCGAAGAACGCGCCGAGGATGCCCACGAGCACGACGTTCACCAGCGTGTGCCCGGTGAGGACCACCACCTCGGTGGTGCTCACCCCCCCGAAGTTGACGACCAGCGCGAGGATGGGCAGCGCCCCGAGCACCACGGTGAGCAGCACCAAGATGCGCGAGAGGACCTTGCCGCCGAAGATCTGTCCTGGGCGGAGGCCGGTGAGCACGAGCAGATCGAAGGTGCGGTCGGTCCGCTCCTCGGCAATCGCCGCCGCGGTGGTCAGCGGGGCGAGGACCATCGCCAGACCGAGCTGAACCACGCAGAACACGGTGAACAAGGTGTCGCCGATCTGACCGAGCTGTGCCGCGTCCAGACCGGCGGAGCGGGAGGCGTCGTAGGCGAAGCGAAGCCCGATGAGCACCACTCCGGCGAGCACGCCCGTGAACAGCACGCGAGCCCCGTAGGTCTGCCATCGGCGGGAGGTGCGAGCGGCCTCTCGGAACAGGATCGCTCCCGACACCGACCTGGACAGGATTCCCAAGAATCGGGTGCGTCCGGGCCCCTCGCGTGGCGTCATGTCGAGCCCCTCCCCATCGCGCCAAGCATGGGTAATCCGATCGCGCACTGCGAGGCTCGGCTACGTGAACGATCGGAGGGGCCCCCATTGACCGAGCTCTCCGTGCAAGCGGTGTTGCGTCGCCGACGACAGCGGCGGGCGGAGTGGCTGCTCACGCTCGGCGTGGCGCTCGGGCTCGGGCTGTGGGCCGAGCAGCCCACGGGCCCGACCACGGCGCTCGTGGTGGTGATGGCGAGCCTCACCACCCTCGTGGTCGTGCTGGGTCGAAGGGTGCCCCTGCCCGCCCTCTTACCGCTGCTGAGCAGCTTCACCACCGTCGTGGTGGGCGGGGGGCTCGGCTCCCTCGGAGACCCGGGGTCCGCGGACACGCTGGTCGCGGTGGCCGTGTTCGCTCTGGTCACCCCCGCGATTGGGGCGCTGGGGGTCCACGGGGGCGGACTGCTCGCGGGAGCCATGGTGCTCGTCGCCGCGTGGCGCGTCGGCGAGGCCGACGGCGGGCTCCTCGTCGCCCTGGGCGGGGCCGTGGTGGTCGGCTGGTCGATCGCCCGCCACTTCCACGGCCAAGAGGCGGCCGACCTACAGGAACGCGCCGAGCAGGCGGAGGTGTCCTGGGCGCTCGCGCGACGGGCCCAGACCGACGCACTGACCCGACTGCCCAACCGGCTCAGCGTGCAGGCCTGCCTCGACGAGGCCTTCGAGGCCACCCGCCGGACCGGCTCGGTTCTCTCCGTCCTCGTCGTGGACGTCGACCACTTCAAGAAGGTCAACGACACGCACGGGCACCTGGTGGGCGACCGAGCCCTCTCGGCGGTGGCGCGGGCCATCCAGGGCGTGCTGCGCCACGGCGACGTCGCGGGACGATGGGGCGGCGAGGAGTTCCTCGTCGTGCTCACGTCCTGCGGCCCCCCTGCGCTCGAGGCCATCGCCGAGCGCCTGCGTCGGGCCGTGGAGGCCATCGAGGTCGCCGCCGACGACGGAGCCCGCGTCGCGCTGACCGTGAGCGTGGGAGGCGCCTCGTGCACGGGCGCCGACTCCAGCACCCCGACGGATCTGATCCGCCAGGCCGACCAGGCGCTGTACCTGGCCAAGCGAGAGGGACGCAACCGCGCGATTCTCGCTGATGCGCTGGTCCACCACCGCACGCCGTGAGCCCGCTCGTGCCACGATGCTGGCGTGGCATCCTTCGAGTCGAAGCGGCCCCTCGCCTCGAGCGAGGCGGCTCGCAAGCGCATGGTCAACCAGAAGCGGGCCGACACGAAGCCCGAGCGCGTGGTTCGCGGGCTACTGCGCGCTCTGGGGCTGCACTACCGCCTCAACAACCCCAACCTTCCGGGCAAACCCGACTTCTCGAACCAGCGGGCCGGATGGGCCGTCTTCGTGCACGGCTGCTACTGGCACCACCACCAGGGCTGCCGCTACGCGACTGTACCCGCGAAGAACCGGGAGTGGTGGCTCGCCAAGTTCGCCCGCAACCAGGAGCGTGACCGAGAGAAGAGGCAGGCCCTCGAGGCTCGGGGTCTCGTGGTGCACACGGTGTGGGAGTGCGAGACCAGGGACCCCGACACGCTCGCCCGGCGACTACGGGTTCTCTTCGCCGCCGGACGCTGATCCCGAGTCCATCTTGCGACGTGCCTTCTGCCGAGCGGCGAGCAGGCGTCCCGCGTAGCTGTCCTCGGGCACGGGAGGCGGAGCGGGCGCCGCGTCGGGCCCCGCGTCCACGGCGACGCGGTCTGAAGCGGGGGGGCGGCCCGCCGGTCGCGCACCGAGTCTGGCGGACCATCGCGGCGAGGCTGCACTCGGTGCCGGTGCGACCGTCTGGCCGGCGGCGCGGCCGATCGCCAGGCGCCGGATCGCCACGTCCGCGAGAAGCAGGAAGGCCGCCAGGCCCACGAGCCAGGGCCACAGCGGGCGCGGCACGGTGCGCAGCACCTCGGGCGGCTCGAAGACGGCCGACGGATCGGTGAGTACCGCGCCACCCCCCAGGCTCGCGAGCTCCCGAAGCAAGGCACCTCCGCGACCCTGACGCCGGAACTCGGGCGAATAGGGCTGGACCGCCTCGGCGACCGCCTGGCCCACGATGGTCTCGTCCTTCGAGAGCTGAACCCCGGTGAGCCAGGAGCCGTCTTGGTCGACGGCCAGGCGCGACTGGTACCGCCCCGGGCCCACCTGGCGGAGCTCGAGGTTGCGAACCGTGAGATCGGGCGCCACCACCCGAGCCTGACCCGCGAGGAAGTTGGCGAATCCACCGTCGGGCTCGTAGACGTCGGCGGTCACCACCAGCTCACCCTCTTCGATGGTGGTGGAGAGCTGCACACCCTCGTCCTCGCTACCGCCGACCAGCCACCGCCCCACCTGGGTCCACAGCTGGCTGTACGACGCACTCCCCGTCCAGCTCCTGGCCCACCGCGGTCCCGCGTCGGACGTGAAGGCGACCGCGCGTCCGAGCCCGTACCGCCAGTGCGCGAGCAGGGGCGCGGGGGGATCGCTCGCGGTGGTGAGCGCGACGACGGCCCGCTCCTTGGCTTCGGTGGTGACGTACCCGCCGAGCGCGGGAAGGTCGCCCGGTCCGAGACCCCGGGTGAGGTCCGAGACCCCTGCGAACTGCGGCACGAAGGGCTCCTCGATGAGGAACGAGCGCCGCGCGAGGAGCGTCTCGCGGGTGAAGATGGCCGGGATCGCCCGTTTGTCGACGGCCACGTAGGCCTGGCCGCCGCCCCAGCGAGCCAGGTCCCTCATGAGCTTCTGATCTGCGTCCTGCCCGATGGTCACGGCGGTGAGCGTGATGTCGTGGTTGCGGTTCGCCGGCCGGATCAGGTTCTCGTAGTCTCCGGGCGTGGTCATCCCGTCGGAGATGACGATGACGTGCCGCAAGGCCGCATCCGTCGCCTGGAGGGACTCGATGGCGGTCTTCACCGCGGGGAAGATGTCGGTTCCGCCGCCGGCGCGGAGGCTGGCGACGTCGTTCTCGAACGCGCCCCTTCGTCCCGCCATCGGCTTCAGGGGACTGATCCAGCTCGACGCCGCATCGAAGCTCACGAGCCCGATCATGTCGCGATCGGAGAGCAGCGCCGCCGTCTCGAGCGCCGCCTCCTTGGCGATCCCGAGCTTGCTCCCCTCGAAGCCCCCCATCGAGCACGACTTGTCGAGGGCGATGATCATCGCGAGTCGGGGCAGCTGCGCCTTGTCGCTGATGTCCATGCGCACGGGCAGCGCGCGCTCCACCGGCGTGGCGTACCAGCCGCCCACCCCGAACGACGTGTCGCCGCCGACCATCAGCAGTCCTCGCCCCAGGTCGCGCACGTAGCGCTCGAGGGCCTCCTGGGTCGCGCGAGCCATCGCGTAGGCGGGGACGTCGAGGAGGGCCACCGCCGCGTACGGACGAAGCGCAGACAGGGTGGCGGGCAGCCGCGTGGGATCCACGAGGTCGACGTCGATGCCCTCCCCCTCCAGCACGGCAGCGAGCGTTCGAGCGTCGCCGGGAACCTTGGCCACGAGCAGGACGGTCGGGCGGCCCGCCACCCTCACGGTGGCGATGCCCTGGTTGTTCTGGCTGCGAACGTCGTCGCGGCCCGGGACCTCGACCACGGCACGGTACCGCTGGAGACCGGGCTCTCCCGCAGGTCGTCGGATCGCGATCGACGTCGCCCGACCCGCCGTGAGCGAGAGGTCCCGCTGACCCAGGTAGCGCTCGTTCTGGTAGAGCCGCAGCACCCCCTCCGTGTCGGCGTCCGAGCGCACCACCACCCGCAGATCGAAGGGCTCTCCCTCGTCGACCTGTGCCGGCGCGACGAGATCGTCGACCCACACGTCGGGCCCGGTACGCGACGCGAGCGAGACCACGTGAAGCTCGACGTCCTCGGCCACGAGTGCCTGGATGGCCGCATCGCCACGGGTCTGCTCGCCGTCCGAGATCAGCACGACCCTTCGCGTGCGATCCGCAGGCAGCACCGCGGTCCCGAGCCTCAGGCCCCCCGCGATGTCCGTCTGGTTGGGGTTGGGGATGGTCTCGAAGGTGGGCACGGCGACCTCGACGTCGAGATCCCGGTCCACCTGGGCGTCGGCGCCGAACACGACGACCGCGGCCTGGTCCTCGTCGGCCTTTCCGGCCACCGCATCCTGGACGAACGACAGGGCCCGAGCCTCGCCGGTGGCCCCCACCGACGCCGACCGGTCCACGACGAACGCCACCGCCAGGTCGTCGACGGGCCGACGCAGGGTGAGCTCGGCGAGCGCGAGCACCACCGTCGCGAACAGCACGCTGCGCGCCACGGTGAGCGCCACGAGCCGGCCCTGCGTCAGGCGGCGACGCGACGTCGCCGCGAGGCCCCACAGCGCCGGCAACAGCACGAGAAGCCAGAGCAGGTCGGGACGCTCGACGCCGAAGCTCATGCCGTCCTCCGCCGGTGGTAGAGCGCCCACTCGAGGCCGAGCACCAAGAGCCCTCCCCAGAGCAGCCATCGCCACAGCTCGAAGCGGGCGGTCGCGAGGGTCGAGGAGGCGACGACGGGAGCATCCCCGAGTCCCAGCGAGTCGCGCGGGCCGATCCGGGACTCGACCTCGGAGAGCACGTTGGCGGCGACGGCGACGCGGCGACCGTCGAACCGGGCTTCGTAGCGGCCCCGACGGTGCAGCCCGCTGAACCGCGCCGTGCCGGCGACACTGGGCACGGTCTCGGTCCCCTGTGGCCCCACGATGGTGACCTCGTCGACGTCGGGTCCGGTGGTCACCGTCCAGGGCTCCCCGGTCCGGATCATCGACCCCGGCGTGCCACGACCGGGGTCGTCGGTGAGCCACCCCACGGTGTTCAGCAGGAACACCGGCCACGCCACACGCAGCGGAAGGTCGCTCTTCAGCGGATCGAACGCGAGCTGCACGACCCGGCCCCCCCGATGGCGTCCCGCGAGCACGAGCGGGCCCGCGTCACCCTCGACCAGGGGCACGAGCCCTGGGGCCGCGGCCACCCGGCGGGCCTCGGCGACGAAGACGTCGTCCCAGCGGGTGAAGCGCAGCAAGGGATCGTCACGGCGCCAGCTCACGATGGACGGCGTGGCGGCCACCTCGCCAAACTCCACCGGCCCACCCGGCCACGGCCCGAGGACCGCGTAGGAGAGGCCATCGATGCCGTCGGGGACGGCGCCCGTGAACAACACGCAGTCCGCCTGCCGCAGTCGGTCCAGATCGACGAGCGCGGGACTCACGATGGCGCCATCGACTCGAGGATCGGCAGCCAGCACCTTGGCGATCAGGGCGTCGCCCCCGACCACGACCACGTCCCGGCGCCCCAGCGGGTCGAGGATCGCGGTCGCCACGTCGTCGGACTGGAGGCGGTCGCCGGGCACGTCGAGCCTCACCTCGAGATCTCCGGACTGTTCGGCGGGGAGCTCGAAGACGAGTCCCACGGCGCGCTCGCTGGGTAGCGGCTCCGAGCGGACCCCGAGGAGTCGGCCGTCGAGCGTCACCTCGATCGTGCCGCTGACCGGGTCCGGGCCGAAGTTCTGGACCGTGACATAGAGCTGGCGATCGAGGTCGGTGACCACCGAGCGCCGGATGTCGAGCGCGAGGATGCCTGCGTTGGCGGACTCGCGGCCGACGACCACGAAGCGCACGGGAACCGCGGTGGCCGAGAGGGTGGAGAGGTCGTCGTTGCCACCGTCGGAGAAGACGACGACCTCCACGTCGGTGCGGGATCGGGCCAGCGACTGCGCGAGCTCCAGAGCCTCCCGCAGCGAGCCTTCGGCGTCCGTGGCTTCGACCCCCGTGATGGCACGTCGGATGGCCCCGTGGTCGCGGGTGAAGGGCACGCGCACCTCGGTGCGGGGACCCGCCACGACGAGCAACGCTTCGTCTTCGGGGCCGAGGCGGTCCACCAGGGAGCGGGCGAGCTGCCGGGCGCTCGCGATTCGGGTGGGGTCCCCGTCGGTGGCGGCCATCGACGCCGAGCTGTCGAGGACCAGGATGCGGCTCGAGAAGGGGGCTTCGGCGGTCATCACGAAGGGCCTCGCGAGCGCGAGGACCAACAAGGCGAGCAGCAGCAGCTGGAGCCACAGCAGCCAGTGATTGCGGAACCGCTGGAACGGAGATGCCAGCTGCTCGGAGCGGCGGAGCCGGTGCCAGGGCAAGAGCGACGAGACGACGGTTCGTCGCCGCCGGATGCGCAAGAAGTACATCGCCACGAGCGGCACGGCGACGAGCGCGAGCAGGAACCCGGTGGGGACGAGAACGTTCATGCCGGACGGCAACGTAGCGCGGCGTCAGCCCCCCGGGGTGGCGAATCGCGCGAGCGGCCGTCCCACGCGGACGAGGTCGCCCGGACGCACGTCCCACACGGCGGGTACCTCGGGCAGCCCCACCAGGACGGTCGAGCCGAGGTGGAACACGCCAAGCTCGTCGCCCGCCGCAAGGTCGACGTCGAGCCGGCCCTCGGCGGCCCGGGCGGGGACGTCGAGGAGCGGGGAGCGGATTCGTCCCACGCCGAACGCCCCTACCAACACGATGTCGACCCGGCCCCGCCCCGTGCTCGCCTCGAACACGAGGCGTTCGTTGCGGGCGAACAAGCGAGGAATGACGCGGACCGCCACCGCGAACACCGGCCAGCGACTGCCCGGCACGTAGCGGTACCCGTGCACCTGGCCGCCAACCGGGGCGTGGACTCGATGGTAGTCCCGCGGCGAGAGATAGAGCACGAAGGCAGCGCGACAGCGGACGGGCGAGCGGACCACGTCGGCGAGGGTGAACGGCACCGGGCCGAGCGGGACCGTGCCGTCCGTGGGCCCACACCAGGCCACGGTGCCGTCGACCGGGCTCACCACCGCGTCGGGATCGGGGTCCACGGGGCGAGCTCCCGGACGAAGGCGACGGGTGAACAGCGCGTCGAGCGTCGGGTAGTCGTCGAGTGGACGATCCGCATCGGCGAGATCGAGATCGTAGACCCGGGCATACACGCGGGCCAACCATCGCGAGGGCCCGCGGGACAGCCAGCCCAGGGTTCGGGAAGCCGAGCGCCGGGGAAGCAGGGACAGCAGGGTGACGATCGCGGCGTCCCGCATCAGCCCTTGCCCATCTGGAGGATCTCCTCCGGCGTCCGGTCGAGGAGCGGCTTCAGCAGCGGATGAGGAAAGCGTCGGGCCAGGGTGGTCGCATAGAAGCTCTCGTCGAGCCCCCCCACCACGCAGTGGTGCTCCAGCACTCCGCTCTGTAGCTCGTCACGAACCACGACCGCGGGGAGCAGGGCCACGAGCTCGGTGTCGCGGGCGAGCAGGCGAAGGAGCGCCATGTCGTCGACCTCGGCGACGATCCTGGGCCGCACGCCCAGCTGCTCACACAAGGCGTCGAACGACGTCCGAATCGCACTCTCGGTGGTGGGCACCAGGAGTGGAACGTCCTCGAGGTCGTCGGGAAACGCGAGCCTCCCCTGTCCGGGCTGTCCGATCAGGCTCACCGGCTGCCGCGCGACCCGCTTGCACCGAAGCTCCTCGGTCCGCGCAACCCGACGGTTTCCGAGCACCAGATCGAGCTTGTGCTGGCGGAGGCGGTCCAGCAGGTCCTCGTGACTCCCGGACACGAGCCGCACCCGGAGATCGGGGCCCCGAAACAGCGGTCTCAGGAAAGAGTCGAGGAAGTTCCGGGACAGGGTGGCCATCGCCCCGATCCGCAGCACGTCCTCGCGCTGTCGGCCTCCCTTGAGCGTCGCGACCATGCGGCCCCCGTTCCCGAAGATCTCCTCGGCAAACGACAGCACGATCCCCCCCGCCTCCGTGAGCGCCAGTCGACGACCCTCCCTGACGAAGAGTGCCTCGCCAAGGTGTTCCTCGAGCTGCCGGATCTGGGACGAGAGGGCCGACTGCGCCACGTGCAGCTCTTGGGCCGTCCTGGTCAAGTTCCCGTTTCGCGCCACCATCCAGAAGTACCGAAGGTGGTGGAAGTTCAGGTTCACCGCTGCGTTCGTCAGGTCATCCATTTTAGAGAACGCATTCCCATCTTTTTTGTCTTTTTCGTGAACGTCAGGGATGCCTAACCCGTGGCCCATGACGCCGAACGACCTCGCCTCCTTCGTTGCCGCCAGTGCTGCCGCGCTGGTGCCGCTCCTCTTCCTGCTCGGGGGCCTGCTCGCGCCCGCCCTGGCCCGTCCGTTTCGCGCGACGCCAGGGCTGTCCGGAGCGACCCTGGCCTCCGCCCTCGTGGTCGCGGTGGCGACGCCGCTCTCCGGTCCGACCGTCGTAGGGCCCGGCCTCCGTGTGGACGCCGTCACCGCCATCGTGCTCGTCCTGGTGAGCTTCATCGGGCTGGTGATCCTGCGCTACTCGCGGTCGTACCTCGACGGCG
The DNA here is from genome assembly GCA_964655065.1 of uncultured Enterobacteriaceae bacterium. Lineage (GTDB taxonomy): Bacteria > Myxococcota_A > UBA796 > UBA796 > DRPG01. The sequence goes on from CAZZLC010000043.1 coordinate 20,725, forward strand.
ATCCCGGCGTTCGCCGCTATCTCCGCTGGATGTTGATGACGCTGGCCGCCGTGGCGACGCTGGTGATCACCGACCACCTCGTGGTGCTGGCGGTGGCGTGGACCTCGACGAGCCTCTTCCTCCACCAGCTCCTCACGCACTTCACCGACCGCGCGGCGGCGCAGGTCACCGCCCACAAGAAGTTCGTGGCCAGCCGGCTCGCCGATCTCTCGCTGCTCGGCGCCCTCGGCCTCGTCTGGAGCGAGCTCGGCACTCTCTCGATCTCGGGTATCGAGGCCGCCATGACCTCGAGCCCCCCGGTCACCCCCGGACTCGCCGCTGCCACCGTGCTCGTGGTGCTCTGCGTCGCGCTCAAGAGCGCGCAGCTGCCCTTCCACGGCTGGCTCGCGCAGGTGATGGAGGCGCCCACGCCAGTCTCCGCGCTGCTGCACGCAGGTGTCGTGAACATCGGCGGACTCGTGCTCATCCGGCTCGCGCCGCTGATGTCGGCGTCGATGGTGGCCCAGACCCTGCTCGTGGGGATCGGGACCTTCACCGCGGTGGTGGCCGCTCTCGTCATGAACACCCGCGTCGCCATCAAGGGCAAGCTCGCCTGGTCGACGATGGCCCAGATGGGCTTCATGCTCGTCCAGTGCGGTCTCGGCGCCTACGGCCTCGCCCTGCTCCACCTCGTGGCCCACTCGCTCTACAAGGCCCACGCGTTCCTCGCCTCGGGCAGCGTGGTCGAGCGGTGGCACAACTACAAGCTCGCGCCGGCAACGAGGGTAGGCCCGCTCGGCTGGGTCGCGGCCACGGTCGTTTCCGCGCTGGTGGTGGGTCTCGTGGGCCTGTCTGTCGGCATCGACGTGGCCGCCGAGCCCGAGATCGTGGTTCTGGGCCTCGTGCTCGTCTACGCGCTCGCTCCCGTGCTCGCCCACGGCGCAGACCGGGGAGCCTGGCTCACCGCGGGCGGGCTCACCGTGGGGGTGGCCGCGCTGTACTTCGGCTGGCACGCGGTCTTCGGTGCCCTGGCGCCGCATCCCGAGCCCCCCGCAGGCCTGGCGGCCCGACTCGGCATCGTCGGAGGAGCGTTCACGCTCGGGTTCGTCGTCCAGTCGGCGCTCCATTCCTGGCCGCACGGCGTCGTCGCCCGTGTCCTTCGTCCGCACCTCCTCGGCGGGCTCTACCTCGACGAGCTGCTGACTCGCCTCACCTTCTACCTGTGGCCCCCGCGCCTGGCTTCCCGCCACGACGGGCCCCACTCCCTGCTGCCCGCGGCTCCGGAGATCTCCCGATGACCCGTTCGCTTCCGCCGAGGCTCGACCACCTGCGCAAGGTCGACCTCGATGCCGCCATCGAGACCGCGACCGCTCGCATCGCCCCCGTGTGGCCTCTCGACCGCTTCATCGCCGTCAACCCGCTGTGGGGCTTCCTCGACCACCGCCTGCCCGAGGCTGCCGCCCGCGTCAGCTCGCTCTCGGGGGCCCGCCTCACCATGCCGCGCAGCTGGTACCGGTCGCTCCTGGAGGCCGGGCACTTCGACGCCTCGCACGTCGCGGAGGCCATCGAGCAGCTCGAGGCGGAGCACACCGTCGAGCAGGTCCTGGAGGCCGTGCAGGCCACCGAACCCGAGCTGCCGCGGCGCGCCCTGGTCACCCATCTCCGCGACCGCGAGCGGGACGGCTCCCGACAGGTGCTGTGGGCCGAGCACGTAGTACACGGCATCAGCCACCACTGCGGATCCTGGTTCGACCGCGGCCAGGCCCAGATCGGCGTTCCCCGAGAGGCGGGGCTCTACCCGAGCTGGGTGGTCGCCGCTCGCGACGACCTGGCGCCGGCCATGCTCATGGGCGCCTCCGGCTTTCGCCGTCGGGTACGCGCGCTCGAAGACGACCCGCGCGCCGCCATCGAAGCCAGCCTGGAGGCCCTCGGGATCCCTCCGGCCGACGTGGAAGACTACCTGACAGCGCTGCTGCTGGACGTGAAGGGCTGGGCCGCGTGGTGCGCGTACCAGCGCTGGACGGCGCGCCTCGACGGCCACGACGACGACGCGATCGTGCACCTGCTCGCCATCCGGATCGCCTGGGAACGGCTCCTGCTCGATCTGGGCGGCCCGTCGGCTGCCGAAGGCTGGCGGTCGGAGGTCGAGCGCTGGCCGACGCAGAGTCTGGCCGCTCGCGACGCCCGCGACATCGACTGGCTACTGCAGACCGCCCTCGAGCGGGCGCTGCACGCGAAGCTCGCCCGCGAGCTCTGCGAGGAGGTCGACAAGACTCGGCAGACGCCCCCCGACGCGCAGGTCGCGTTCTGCATCGACGTGCGCTCGGAGGTCATCCGCCGCGCCCTCGAGGCGCAGAGCCCGACCGTGCAGACCCTCGGCTACGCCGGGTTCTTCGGACTGCCGATGGCCTACCGCCCACCAGGGGCATCCGAGGCCCGCCCCCAGCTCCCCGGCCTCCTCGCTCCCGCGGTGCTCGTCACCGACGCCGACGCCGATACCGACGCGAACCGGCGGACGCGCATGGGGCGACGGGGCCTGCTCGGCAAGCTCGGCCACACCGGACTCTCCGGATTCTCCTTCGTCGAGACGCTCGGCCTGTCCTACGGCTACCGACTGCTCACCGAGGCGCTCGGGTGGGCCCGACCCGCGCCCGACCCGAGCACCGTCGGGCTGTCGCGCGGGGAGCAGGCCTCGCGCCGCCCTCGCCTCGCGTCGACCGTCGACGGGCAGCCGCTCTCGGTCGAGGCTCGGACCGACCTGGCCGCCGGCATCCTGAAGGGCCTCGGCCTCACCGGAGGCCTCGCTCGACTGGTGGTCCTCGCCGGCCACGGGAGCCAGACCGTCAACAACCCGCACGCGGCGGCCTACGACTGCGGCGCGTGCTGTGGTCAGCGCGGCGACGTCAACGCCATCGCCGTGGCCGCGCTGCTGAACGACCCCCAGGTGCGCGCGGCGCTCGCCGACCGGTGCCTCGTCGTACCGGAGAGCACGCTCTTCGTTGGTGGGCTCCACGAGACCACGACCGACACCCTCACCGTTCTCGAGGCCTCCACCATCCCGGCGAGCCACCGCGACGACCTCGCCCAGCTGCAGGGATGGCTCGCCGGAGCCTCGGCCCTCGCCCGCGCCGAGCGAGCTCCGTCGCTCGGGCTCGGTGGTCTCGGCGAGCCGGCCCGGACCCGGGCGATCGAAGCTCGAGCCCACGACTGGGCCCAGGTGCGTCCCGAGTGGGGCCTCGCGGGCAATGCGTGGTTCGTGCTGGCCCCGCGGGCCCGCACCGCGGACCTCGACCTCGGCGGCCGGTCGTTCCTCCACGACTACGACTGGCGCGACGACGAAGGCTTCGGGCTGCTCACCACTCTGATGACGGCGCCCATGGTCGTCGCCCACTGGATCAACTTCCAGTACTACGCCTCCACCGTGGACAACCGGAGCTTCGGCAGCGGCAACAAGGTCCTCCACAACGTAGTCGGCGGCTCCATTGGCGTGCTCGAGGGGAACGGCGGCGACCTCCGCACCGGCCTGCCCATGCAGTCGCTGCACGACGGCCAGCGCCTCGTCCACGAGCCCATCCGGCTCGGCGTGTTCATCGAGGCGCCACGGTCCGCGATCGACGGCGTGATCCACGAACACGAGGTGGTCGCCAATCTCGTCGACAACCAGTGGATCCACCTGCACCAGATCGATGCCGAGACGGGAGAGGTCTACCGTCGCGGCGCCTCGGGGTGGATCCGGGTGGCCAGCCGCTGAGGCGTCAGAGTCCCGCGCTCCTCCCCGCCCCCAACCGCTCGAGCAGCCGCTCGAACCAGCCGAGTCGTCGCGGGGGAGGCGGGGACGCGACGCTCGCCCATCGGTACAGCGTCTCGTCCTCTCGCTCGGCGTGAGCCCGCAGGCGCTCCGTGAGCTCGACCACCTGATGAGACCGGAGCAGGTGGAGGTCCACCTCCAGACCGAGCGCGTCCAGGCGCTGCCGAATCCAGTCGTGCGTGGCCCTGAGCTCGGCCACCTCGGTGGGATGCTTCACCTCGTGGACCGGGAACAGGGTGATCTCCTCTCTGGAGAGGTGGGCGCGCAACCCGCTGTCGAAGCGCTGCCAGATCTCGCCGAGGGTGCGGGTATCGACGCCCGCCTCGGCGGCCTCTACTGCCTCGTCGTAGATCGCATCGAGCTCGGCGTGGTCCAGGAAGGGGGGTTGGAAGACGTCGCCTGCTTGCTCGGACACTCTCACCTCCTGTGCGGATCTGCTAACGCCAGCGCAAGCGGTGGCCGTGGCCGACACGTGACATCCCGGAGAGGTTCACACCGGTGAGCCTCCGCTCGAGATGGTACGTCGCGTGCATGGGCAGCCGCTTCGGACAGGTGTTCTCGGTCACCACGTACGGGGAGAGCCACGGAGGAGGCATCGGCGCCATCGTCGAGGGCTGTCCGCCGCGAATCCGCCTCGACCTCGAGGCCATCCAGGCAGACCTGGACCGCCGTCGCCCCGGCCAGTCGGTCCTCACGACCCAGCGCCGCGAGACCGACGAAGTCACCGTGCTCTCGGGACTCAGTGACGACGGGCAGACGCTCGGCAGCCCGATCGCGCTCGCCTTGCCCAACCGGGACGCGCGGCCCGAGGCGTATCGGGAGATGCAGCACCGCTATCGCCCGTCACACGCCGACTTCACCACCGACGCAAAGTACGGCATTCGCGCCTGGGCCGGAGGGGGCCGGGCGTCCGCCCGCGAGACCGCAGCTCGCGTCGCCGCAGGCGCCATCGCCCGACAGGTGCTCGCGACGCTCGGCCCGGTCGAGATCGTGGCCTGGGTACAGGAGGTGGCCGGCGATTCCGCCGAGGTCGACGAGAGCTCCGTGGATCGCGCCGCGGTGGACGCGAACGAGGTTCGGTGTCCCGACCCGGCTGCCGCGGAGCGCTTCCGAGCCCGCATCCTCGCCGCGCGGGACGCTGGCGACACGGTGGGCGGGGTGGTCGCCGCCACGGCGCGAGGCCTCCCCGCGGGGCTCGGAGATCCGGTGTTCGACAAGCTCGACGCCGACCTCGCAAAGGCCATGATCTCGCTGCCGGCCGCCAAGGGCTTCGAGGTGGGATCCGGGTTCGCGGGGACCCGACTGACCGGCCAACAGCACAACGACGCCTTCGCCCCGGGACCGGACGGCACCGTCCACACCACCACCAACCGCTCGGGCGGCATCCAGGGTGGCATCAGCAACGGCATGCCGATTCGACTCGCGGTGGCGTTCAAGCCCGTGAGCACCGTGTTCGTCGAGCAGTCCACCGTCACCGACACGGGAACGGCGACCACGCTGAAGCCTCGAGGTCGTCACGACCCCTGCGTGCTTCCCAGGGCCGTGCCCATCGTCGAGGCAATGATGGCGATCGTCCTGGTCGATCACTGGCTGCGCTGGCGAGGCCAGGTCGGCGAGCCGCCGCGCGGTTGACTCGGGGAGTACACGGCGTTGCGCAGCGTCGGGGCTCGCAGTAGGAAACGCCTTCGTGACGGACACCCCGCGATTGGGCCTGTTCGCCCTCGAAGAGCGCCTCGGCGTCGGGGGCATGGGCGAAGTCTGGGCCGCGACCCACCTCAGCACCGGGCGGGAGTTCGCGGTGAAGGTCATCCGCGGTGCGCTGGCCAAGGACGCCCACCGGCTACGACGGGCGTTCTACCAGGAGATTCGCGCCGCAGCCTCCCTGGACCACCCCGGGGTGCTACGGGTGGTCGACGCAGGCGAGATCCCCATCTCCGTCGCCGATGCCACCGACGGTCAGCTGGCCCTCGGCAGCCCGTACCTCGTGACGGAGCGACTGCCGGGGAACTCGCTTCAGAGCTGGGTAGCCAAGCCACGACCCTGGCCCGCCGTCGATCCGGTGGTTCGGGGGCTCCTCGCAGCGCTGGGTCACGCGCACGCTCGCGGGGTCGTCCACCGCGACGTCAAGCCCTCGAACGTGCTGCTGGACGACGACGATCGGCCTCGCCTCACCGACTTCGGCCTCGCTCACCTCGCCGACGCGGAAGGACCCCTGCGGGAGCTCGGGTCGCCGGCGTACATGGCGCCCGAGCAGTTCGAGCCCAGCTGGGGGGGCGTGAGTCCCGCCACCGACCTCTATGCGTGGGCCTGTACCGTCTGGGCACTGGTGACCGGGGCCCCGCCGTTCACGGGCCGGGGTGGTCGGGTGCTGCGCGAGCAGCAGCTCTCTGCGAATCCGGGTGAGTTCCGGCCCGTCCGATCCGTGCCGGCGGGGCTCGAGCAGTTCCTGCGACGGCTGCTGTCCAAGGCCCCCTGGGCGCGCCCCCAGCGCGCAGCCGAGGTGCGGGTCCTGCTCGACGACCTGCAAGCCCCGTCGCTGTCGTCGATCCACGCCGAGCCCTCGATCACCCTGGGCGACGACGACACCTTCACCTCCGAGATCACGCGGCCCATGATCGTCGGGGGCCCGCCGGTCCCGCGGCCCAACGAGCCAGTCGGCCAGCGCATCGACGTCCCGGTGCCCCAGTGGACGGCCCAGCTCGCCGACGTCCCCCCCAAGGCCCCGGCCGAGCTCGGGCTCGGGCTCATCGGCTGGCGCAGCATCCGGCTCGTGGGTCGCTTCGAGGAGCGCAAGACGCTCTGGAAGTCGCTGTACGACGTGGTCAACGGCGATGGTCCGCGCTCCGTCGTGCT
>CAZZLC010000043.1:27464-55870 GCA_964655065.1 uncultured Enterobacteriaceae bacterium
TCTGGAAGTCGCTGTACGACGTGGTCAACGGCGATGGTCCGCGCTCCGTCGTGCTCCTCGGGGGCACGGGTACCGGCAAGTCGGCGCTGGCCCAGTGGGTGGCCGAGCAGGCCCACGAGCACGCGGGAGCCGAGGTGCTGACCGTCTCGATGCGCCCCTCCGGCGGCACGCCCGGGGTCGCGGGCATGGTCGCGCGGTGGCTCGGCGTGGTGGCGGGCGCGACGGTGGCCCAGATGGTGGAGCGAGCCGACGACCGGCTCTCCACGCTGGCCGGCGACCAGGGGTCCCCCGCCGCCGACGCCGTGGTCGAGCTCGTCCAGCCGACCGGCAGGGTCCGTCTCGCCTCGGCGGCAGAGCGGTTCGGCGTGTTGACCGCCCTCGTGCGCCGCATGGCGAGTCGTCGACCCGTCGTGCTCCGCGTCGCGGACGCGCACCAAGGTCCCGAGATCTTCGACGCGGTGGCCCACCTGCTCGACCATGGCCCGACCAACCTCCTCGTCGTGCTGACCATGCGGCCCGAGAGCCCGGAGGAGCCTGCGAGCGAGCGGATGCGTCGATCGGCGCAGCCCTTCCTCGCTCGGGACTCCGTGACCAAGCTCACCATCGGGCCCCTCCCGCGAGACGAGCGCTCCGCCATGGTTCGGGCGACCCTCCCGCTCGCCCCGCCCCTCGTCCACGAGGTGGTCCAGCGCAGCGAGGGCAACCCACTGTTCGCCGTTCAGCTCGTGGGGGACTGGGTGAGCCGGGGCCAGCTCAAGGCCACCGCCGAGGGCTATGTCGCGGAGCCGGAAGCGCTTCGCGAGGGGCTGCCCTCGAGCCTCGACGACGTGTGGAGCCGTCGGCTCGAGACGTTCCTGTCCGGAGCCCACCACTCGGTCCAGCTCGCCCTCGAGCTCGCCGCGACGCTCGGGGTCGAAGTGTCGACCGACGAGTGGCGACACGCGTGCGCGGCCGAGAACCTGACCGTCCCACGCGGGCTCGTGGACCGCCTCTGGTCCGACGGCGTCCTGGTCGAGGAAGGCGACCCCGAGGTCCGGTTCTCGTTCCTCCACCCGATGCTGCGCGAGCGCCTGCTGAACCTCGCCCTCGTCGACGGGCGGGCGGCGATCCACCACGAGGCGTGCGCCCGCATGCTCGAGGCCCGCGAAGGACGGGGGATCGCCGAGCGGTGCGGGCGGCACTGGCTCCACGCGAGCTACGCGCGCAAGGCGATCGATCCCCTGATCCGGGGGGGCAACGAGCTTCTGGACCGCGGCGACCTGTCGGGAACCACCGCGGTGCTCTCGGATCTGCACGTCGCGATCGCCGCGGCCGAGCTCCCCGACGCGGACCGCCGTCACGTCGAGATCTTGCGGCTCGAGCAGCAGCTGGCGCTCCGACGCGGAGACCTCGACGAGGCGGATCACCACGCGGTGTCGCTCTACGAGCACGCGGCGAACCAGCGCTGGGCCGACGCCGCGGTCCAGGCGATCGTCGACCGGGTCGAGATCGCTCACACCGCTGGCAATCCGGCCCTCGCCCGCAACCACCTGGCGGTGGCCCGGCGCCTCGTGTCGCGAACCATGAAGTCGATGCCGGCGTCCCTCGCGCTCTGGCAAGGGGTGCTCACCGAGAACCTCGATGTCTCGGTGGACCTGCTCGAGCGAGCGCTCGAGTCGTTCATGGCCGACGATGCGACCCTGGAGGCCGCCCAGGCGGCGCGGTTCATGGCCGAGCGCGAGCTCCAGCGTGGCGATCCTCGGTCCGCGATGGCCGCCGCCACTCGCGCGACCTTGCTCTTCGAGGGCCTCGGGCACCGCGCGGGTGTGGCCGAGAGCCAGATCGTGTCCGGTCTCGCGTGCCGGGCCCTCGAGCTTCCCAAGCAGGCCGCCGAGACGATGCGGAGGGCGCTCACGGTCTTCCGCTCGCTCGGGCTGCCCGGGGCCTCCCTGGCGGCCGCTCACCTCGCCCAGATCTGGATCGAGAACAGCCGGCCCGCCGACGCGCTGGTGCTCGTGGACGCGCAGCTCCGCGGCGATCCCTCCCCCGACGTGGTGCCTCGGCTGCGGGTGCTCGCGTGCTGGGGTTACGCCGTTCAGGGTCGGCTGCGCTCGTTCGATCACGCGTTTGCCGCTCTCGGACCCCTTCCTGCAGACCCCTGGATCGACGAGGCTCTTCGCGAATCCGAGCGCGCGTGGCTCGTACAGGGCGACCCGGAGCGAGCCGCGATGATCGGGGAGCTGCGACGCTAATCGACGTCCGTTGATTCTCGCACACCCCGCCCGGAGCGACGACGACTCATAGTCGTCGACCAACGCCGATCGAACTCTCGCGCTGCCCTCGAGCCCTCGCGGCCCGGGTATGCGGGCCGCGGCGACCTGACCTCTCCGTTCCGCCGACCGTGTCAGATCGCACGGCACTGTGGTGTTTGCTGGGCTGGAACACGCAGTGACGCAGTGCCGATGTGCGCGGTAGTCTTTTTTGCGCAATGAGTGAACGGAAGGCCCATGTTCGTTCTCACCGCCGTCGCCACCCTCGGAGGGCTGACGCTCCTCCTCGCCGCGTCCCTCGTGTTCGCCAACCAGCGCCTCTACGTGGCCGAGGATCCGCGCATCGACTCGGTCGAAGACATGCTTCCCCACGCGAACTGTGGTGCCTGTGGGTTCCCCGGCTGCCGTCCCTTCGCGGAGGCGCTGGTCAACGGCGATGCCCTGCCCGGCAAGTGTACGGTGGGCACGGCCGACGACCATGCTGACATCGCGGCTTTCCTCGGGGTCGACGTCGGAGCGGCCGACAGGCGGGTCGCCCGCCTGGCCTGCGCCGGCGGAGCCAATGTAGCTCGATTTCAAGCCAGCTATCGAGGAATTCAGAGCTGTGCGGGCGCGGCCCTGGTCTCGGGAGGAGGCAAGGGCTGCACCTGGGGGTGTCTCGGTTTCGGAGACTGCGAAGTCGCCTGTGACTTCGACGCCATCACCATGACCCCGCAGGGCCTGCCCGTCGTCGACGAAGCGGCGTGCACGGCCTGCGGTGATTGCGTCACCGCCTGCCCGAAGGACCTGTTCTCGCTGCACGCGGTGACGCACCGTCTGTGGGTGGCATGTCGCTCGCAAGAGGCGGGGGATGCCATCCTCGAAGACTGCGAGGTCGCCTGTACGGCGTGCGGACGGTGCGCGATGGACGCACCGAGCGTCATCACCATGACCGACAACCTCCCGGTGGTGAACTACGCCGCCAGCAACCAGGACCGGACAGCCATCGAGCGCTGTCCCACCGGAGCCATCGTCTGGCTCGAACCAGACGGCGCCGTCAAGGGCGCCGCTGCCAAGAAGATCATTCGCACCGAGGCGCGACGGCCCGCGCCGACTTGATGGAGGCCCCCCATGGGAGCTCGAGAGATCCTCGACCGCGTCATGCAGCCGTTCGGCCAGTCCGAGCAGCCCGAGGCGAGCAACGCGAAATACCCTGGGCGGCCCATGGCGGTCGACGGGAACACCGCGGCCATCCTCTGTGAGCGTGAGTCTACCGACGCCGCAGGTGCGTACCCGATCACGCCGAGCACCCAGATGGGTGAGTACTGGGCGGAGAACGCCGCCAGCGGACACCTCAACATCTCGAATCGGCCCCTGATTTTCGTCGAGCCCGAGGGAGAGCACGCTGCGGCCGCGGTTACCGCAGGCCTCTCGATGACCGGTTTGCGCTCGGCCAACTTCTCGTCGGGACAAGGCATCGCGTACATGCACGAGTCGCTGTACGCCGCCGTGGGCAAGCGTCTCACCTACGTGCTGAACATCGGCTCCCGCGCGATGACCAAGGCCAACCTGAACGTGCACGCGGGTCACGACGACTACCACTGCATCGACGATACCGGTTTCTTCCAGCTGTTCGCCAAGAACGCACAGCACGTGGCCGACCTCAACATCATCTCCCACCGGATCGCCGAGCTCTCGCTGACTCCGGGGGCGATTGCGCAGGACGGCTTTCTCACCACCCACCTCATCGAGTCGATGAAGGTGCCCGAGCGCGAGCTCATCGCCGAGTACCTGGGCCGCCCCGACGACATCATCGACACCCCGACGCCGGCCCAGAAGCTCTTGTACGGAGAGAAGCGCCGGCGCATCCCGCTGCTGTGGGACGTCGACAACCCGGTCATGGCGGGTCTGGTCCAGAACCAGGACTCCTACATGCAGTCGGTGGCCGCCCAGCGGCCCTACTTCTTCGACCACATCGAGGAGCTCTCCGAGCGAGCGTTCCAGGAGTTCGCGGCCCTGACGGGTCGCCGCTACGCGAGGGTGATGACCTACCGCGCCGAGGACGCCGAGTACCTGATCGTCGGCCAGGGCTCGATGATCCCCACGGCCGAGGTCGTCTGCGACTACCTCCGCGAGAGCCGAGGCATCAAGGTCGGCGTGGTCGACATGGTGATGTTCAGGCCGTTCCCGGCCGACCTCGTCAGCCGCATCATCAAGGGCAAGAGGGCCATCACGGTTCTCGAGCGGCTGGACCAGCCTCTGGCCGTCGACCTGCCGCTGGCCCGCGAGATCCGCGCCACCATCAGCAAGAGCCTCGAGAACGGGCGGGATGCCGACAGCTTCGCTGGCCTCGCCGCCTACGCGAGCATGGACGACGTGCCCACGCTCTACAGCGGGTCGTTCGGGCTCGGGAGCCGCGACCTGCAGCCCGAAGGCATCGTGGGTGCGGTCGAGAACATGCTCGACGACGGAGAACAGAAGCGCTTCTTCTACCTCTCCATCGACTTCCTCCGCGACAACCCGGTGACGCCGAAGCAGCGGCTCCACCAGGAGGCCATCGAGCGCGGGTACCCCGACGTGAAGGCCCTGTCGGTGCGTGGCTCCGAGAACCCCAACCTGATGCCCGAGGGCGCGATCACGGTCCGCTTCCACAGCGTCGGCGGGTGGGGAGCCATCACCACCGGCAAGAACCTGGCCATGACGCTCTACGATCTGCTCGGCTACAACATCAAGGCCAACCCGAAGTACGGCTCCGAGAAGAAGGGCCAGCCGACCACCTACTACCTGTCGGCGGCCCCCGAGCCCATCCGGGTGAACTGCGAGTACTTCTACGTCGACGTGGTGCTCTCGCCCGACCCCAACGTGTTCCACCACACGAACGCGCTGGCCGGCCTCAAGGAGGGCGGCGTCTTCATCATCCAGAGCGACCACGAGACGGTCGAGGAGATGTGGTCGTCGATCCCCACGAATTTCCGCCAGATCATCGTCAGCAAGAACATCCAGGTCTTCGCGATCGACGGCTTCCGCATCGCCCGCGAGGAGGCCACCGACTCGGATCTCCAGCTGCGCATGCAGGGCATCGCGTTCCAGGGGGCGTTCTTCGCCGCCTCGCCGGTGGCCACCAACGCCGGCCTCTCCGAGGCTCGCCTGCTCGAGGCCATCGAGTCGCAGATCCGCAAGAAGTTCGGCTCCAAGGGCGAGCGCATCGTGCAGGACAACATGCGGGTGATCAAGCGAGGCTTCGACGAGGTCCGCCGGGTGCCCCACGGTGAGGTGCTCGAGTCGGCCGAGACGGTCCGGAGCACCGAGCCCGCCCTCCCCGTGATGCTCAAGCGCATGCCGCGTGGCAAGGCGCCGGCGAGCGACGTCCACCGCTTCTGGGAGCAGACGGGCAGCTTCTACGCCCGGGGCATGGGCAACGACAACATCACCGACCCGTTCATCGGGCTCGGCATCATGCCCGCCGTATCGGCGGTGTTCCGCGACATGACGGGCATCCGGTTCCACCACCCCGACTGGATCGCCGAGAACTGCACCGCCTGCGGCAAGTGCTACACGGTGTGCCCCGACACGGCGATCCCCGGTCTGGTCAACGAGGTCAGCCAGGTCCTCGACACCGTGGTCGCGCGGGTCAAGAAGCGGGGCCTTCCCGCCCAGCACCTCCCCAAGGCCACCCGAATCGTCGAGCAGCACCTCCGGACCCGCTTCGCGGATGCCACCGAGCAGGACAGCGTCAACGAGATGCTCGACGAGGCCATCGGAGCCACCCTCGCGGGCTGGGAGGCCGAGAGCCGCGACGAGCTCGCTACCGAGCTCGAGGGCTTCAAAGATGCCATGGGCGGCTTCAAGTTCGCCCTGACGCGGCCCTACTTCACGGTGCCCGAGAAGAACGCGCCCGGCTCGGGCGGCCTCCTCTCGATCACCATCAACCCCACCACCTGCAAGGGCTGCATGGCGTGCATCGAGGTCTGCGACGACGATGCGCTGGTCTCGGTGACCCAGACCGACGACACCGTCGCCCGGCTACGCGATCAGTGGGACCTCTGGCTGGACCTGCCGAGCACCCCCAAGCGGTTCCTGCGCTACGACGACCTCGAGGAAGGCATCGGCGCCCTCGAGACCCTGCTGCTCGAGAAGGACAACTACCTCGCGGTCAGCAGCGGCGACGGCGCGTGCCTCGGCTGCTCCGAGAAGACGGCGGTCCGCCTGTTCGTGGGCACCGTCCACGCCCTGATGCAGGGCCGGGTCGAGAAGCACCTCGCCAAGGTCACCGACCTGATCGTCCAGCTCGAGCGCCACATCCAGCTCAAGCTGATGGAAGGCGTTCAGGTCGGCGATCCCGCGACCATCGGCCAGGTGCTCACCGATCTCGGTAGCGGCGACCTCACGCTCGGCTCCATCGCGAAGCGCCTCGAGGAGATGAGCGGCGGCGAGCCCATCGACAAGGACTGGCTCACCCGGACCGCCCGGCTGGTCTCCGAGCTCAAGCAGCTCCGCTGGAAGTACCTCGACGGCATCACCGGCCAGGGCCGGTCGACCATGGGCATGCTCAACGCCACCGGGTGCACCTCGGTGTGGGGCAGCAGCTGGCCGTACAACCCCTACCCCTTCCCGTGGGCCAACCACCTCTTCCAGGACACCGCGAGTATGGCGCTGGGCGTGTTCGAGGGGCACATGGCGAAGATGGCCGACGGCTTCCGGGCCATCCGGATGGCCGAGCTCGAGCTGTCCGGACAGTACGACCCGAAGGAGCACGACGACTTCTTCACCTACTTCAACTGGCAGGCGTTCACCGACGAGGAGTGGGAGCTCTGTCCGCCCGTGATCGTCGTGGGCGGCGACGGCGCGATGTACGACATCGGCTTCCAGAACCTCTCGCGGGCCCTCATGTCGGGCAAGCCGGTCAAGGTGCTCGTGCTCGACACGCAGGTGTACTCCAACACTGGCGGCCAGGCGTGCACCTCGGGCTTCCTCGGGCAGATCTCCGACATGGCCCAGTTCGGCAAGGTGTGGCAGGGCAAGCCCGAGATCCGCAAGGAGATCGGCCTCATCGGCATGGCGCACCGCACCACCTACGTGATGCAGGGCACCATCCATCACGCCGGCCACCTCATCGAGGGCTTCATCAAGGGCGTCAAGGCGCGTCGGCCCGCGCTGTTCAACATCTACTCCGCGTGTCAGCCCGAGCACGGCATCGGCGACGACATGGGCGACCACCAGGCCAAGCTGGCCGTCGAGAGCCGCGCCTACCCGCTGTTCAAGTACGACCCCGACGCCGGCAAGACCCCGGCCGAGTGCTTCGACCTCGACGGCAACCCGGCCATGGACGAGGTGTGGCCCACCTACACGCTGAAGTACCTCGAGGGCGAGCGCCCCAAGACCATGGAGCTCCCCCTCACCTTCGCGGACTTCGCGGTCACCGAGGTCCGGTTCCGCAAGCACTTCCGGGCCGCCCCGCCGGACACCTGGAACGACAACATGGTCCTGCTCTCGGACTTCCTCGACATGGATCCGGAGGACCGCGAGGGGCTCTACCCGTTCATCTGGACCGTCGACCCGAAGGGCCACCTGTCGAGGCTGCTCGTCGCCCAGGCCATCGTGCAGTCCTGCGAGGACCGCCGGGACTTCTGGATCATGCTCAAGGCCCTTGCCGGCGTCGACCTGACCGCCATCTCTCGCGAGGACATCGAGAACGAGGTCCGCGCGGACGTGGTCGGCAAGCTTGCCCAGGGGCTGATGCAGATGGTCACCGGTTCGTCGGCCGAGGCCGCGGCGGTGACCCTGGCTTCGCCCCCAGCCACGGCCGACAACGGCGCAGCCCCGGCGGCCACGGGTGACTACATGGCCCCCTGGATCGACACCGACCAGTGCACCGCGTGCGACGAGTGCGTGCAGATCAACCCGCGCATCTTCAAGTACAACGCGGCCGGCAAGGCCGAGATCGTGGACCCGCACGGTGGCCCGTACGCCGACCTGGTCAAGGCGGCCGAGAAGTGCACCGCGATGGTCATCCACCCGGGGCTGCCCGCCGACATGTCCGAGAAGGGCATCGAGAAGCTGATCGCCCGCGCCAGGAAGTTCAACTGACATGGTCTCGCGCGACCGAAAGACCTTTGCTCACGGGGTCCATCCCCCGGAGAGCAAAGAAGAGACCCGCGGGCTGGCCATCCGCCAGTTCCCCTTCGCTCCGGTGCTCGCGGTGCCGCTGTCCCAGCACATCGGCAAGCCCGCCGTGCCGGTGGTCGCCGTGGACCAGGAGGTCGTGCGCGGACAGCAGATCGCCCGGGCCGACGGGTTCGTGTCCGTGGCGATGCACGCCCCGGCATCGGGAACCGTCCGGTCCATCGGGTGGATGCCCAGCAGCACGGGCAAGATGGTCCATGGCGTGTTCATCGAGCCGTTCCCCGCCTCGACCCAGGAGGTGACCGAGGGTCGGCCAGTCCATCCCGACGATGCGCCGGAGACCATCGTCGAGGCCATCCAGAGCGCGGGCATCGTGGGACTCGGAGGGGCGGCCTTCCCCACCCACGTCAAGCTCTCGGTGCCCGAGGGGAAGCACGTCGACACCGTGATCGTCAACGGGGTCGAGTGCGAGCCCTACCTGACGACCGACCATCGGGTGATGCTCGAGCAGGGCGACGACATCTTCCACGGCATTCGGTACCTGCTGAAGCTCACCGGCGCGGAGCGGGTGATCATCGGCATCGAAGCCAACAAGCTCGACGCCGCCGAAGCCCTCGCTGCGAAGATCCCGCCCGAGCTGCCGGTCAGCGTCGAGGTCCTGAAGGTCAAGTACCCCCAGGGTGCCGAGAAGATGTTGATCACGGCGTTGCTCGGCCGTGAGGTGCCGAGCGGCGGCCTGCCGGTCGACGTGAACGCGCTGTGCATCAACGTCGCGACCACCGCCGAGATCGGGCGGCTGCTCCCCCACGGAGCGGGCATCCAGGAGCGGGTGATCACCATCGGGGGCCCGGCGGTCCGCGAGAAGGGCAACTACCGCATCCCCATCGGGACGCCCCTGCGCTTCATCCTCGACACGGTAGGCGTCAGCGACGAGCTGAGCCAGGTGTTCCTCGGCGGTCCGATGATGGGGGCCGCGGCGGGCAACCTCGACCTCGTGATCACGAAGGGAACCTCCGGGGTCACCGCCTTCACGACCCACGAGATCGAGCCGCTGGCGCAGGAGACCGAGTACCCGTGCATTCGCTGCGGCTACTGCGTCGACGCCTGCCCGATCTTCCTCAACCCGGCCCAGCTCGGGCTGCTCGCCCGCAACGGCATCTATGACCGCATGGCCGAGGAGTTCCACCTGATGGACTGCTTCGAGTGTGGCTCGTGCAGCTTCGTCTGTCCCTCGCACATCCCGCTCGTGCAGCGCTTCCGCGTGGCCAAGCGGGCCGTCCGCAAGGCGAGGTCCTGACATGGCGCTGGCCGGAAAGACGCTGGACATTGGCTCGTCGCCGCACATCCGCGCGGGAGACAGCACCGACCGCATCATGTTCGACGTGGTGCTCGCGCTGGTGCCGGTCACCGCGTTCGCGGTGGTCGCGTTCGGGCTCGCGGCGCTGCTGACGCTGTCGGTGGCCGTGCTGTCGTGCGTCCTCACGGAGTGGGCGGCCTGTCGACTGCGCGGGCGCCCTTCGACGCTGAGAGACTGGTCGGTGGTGATCACGGGCCTGCTCTACGGGCTCACCCTGCCCCCCGGACTGCCCTTGTGGATGACCTTCGTGGGCGGCGTGCTGGGGGTCGGCGTGGGCAAAGCCCTGTTTGGCGGGCTCGGCTACAACGCGTTCAACCCCGCCCTGGTCGGTCGCGCGATTCTCCAGGCCGCCTTCCCCATCCCGATGACCACCTGGATGGCATCGTTCGCAGCGGAGCGCCTCACGTCGGTGCCGTCCTCGATGCTGGCGCTGCCCCTGGCCAAGCCGACCTATGACGCGGTGAGCGGAGCCACGCCGCTGGCCGCGTGGAAGTTCGACCGGGTGGCTGCCGACAGCAGCGATCTGCTGTTCGGCTTCACCAGTGGCTCCACCGGGGAGACCGGGGCGCTGCTCATCGCGCTCGGGGGACTCTACCTGGTGGTCCGAAACCGCATGAACTGGCGCATCCCGGTGGCCATCCTCGGCACGGTCTTCGTGCTCACCGGCCTCCTGCACCAGCTCGATCCCACCACCTACGCGTCGCCGGTGTTCATGCTGTTCTCCGGCGGGCTGATGCTCGGGGCCGTGTTCATGGCCACCGACATGGTGGGCTCCCCCATGACGAACCGCGGGGTGGTGCTCTACGGCGCCCTCATCGCCTTGCTCGTGGTCGTGATTCGCACCTGGGGCGGCATGCCCGAGGGCGTGATGTACGCCATCCTGCTCGGCAACGCGATCTCGCCGCACATCGACAACTGGATCCAGCCCCGAGTCTACGGCACGGCCCCGCGGGAGGCCTCGTGAGCGACGCCGCGAACCCGCTGCCGATGGCCGAGACCCCCGCCTGGCCGATGTACCGCGCCCTCGTGGGCGTAGGCGTGCTCTGCGCACTGCTCATCGTCCTGGTCTTCGAAGGGACCAAGCCGATCATCCGCGCCAATCAGATCGCTGCTCGGGAGCAGGCCATCTTCTTGGTGCTCGATGGCGCGGTGCGCGCGGGGACGTTCCGGGTCACCGACCAGGGCTTCGAGCCCGCGAGCCCCGACGCCAACGGTGAGCTCGTCTTCGCAGGCTACGACGCCTCCGGCGAGCTGATCGGCGTTGCGCTCGAGGCTGCGGGCATGGGGTACCAGGACACCGTCCGCCTGCTGTACGGCTACCGCTTCGACCAGCAGGCCATCGTCGGCATCCAGGTGCTGGAGAGCCGCGAGACCCCGGGTCTCGGTACCCGCATCGAGACGGACCCGGACTTCCTCGAGAACTTCGTGCGGCTCGACGTCTCGCTCGACGCGAGCGGCGAGGATCTCGCCAACCCGATCACCGCCGTCAAGGAAGGCGAGAAGACCGAGCCCTGGGAGGTCGACTGCATCACCGGGGCCACGGTCACGTCCCAGGCGGTGGTCTCGATCCTCGATCAGAGCGCGTCGACCTGGATGCCGCGCCTGAGCGGCCAGCGATCGGCCTTTGCCCAGAGGGAGGAGTGATGGCCCGCGAAGAGCGGTCGGCCACCGATGAGTTCATCAAGGGCCTCTGGCGCGAGAACCCGGTTTTCGTGCAGGTCCTGGGGATGTGCCCCGTGCTCGCGGTGACCAACACCGCGATGAACGCCGTGGCCATGGGCCTTGCGACCACCTTCGTGCTCATCGGCTCCAACCTGGTGGTGAGCACGCTGCGGGCCTTTATCCCGAAGCAGGTGCGGATCGTCACCTACATCCTCATCATCGCCACGTTCGTGACCGTGGTGGACTACCTGATCCAGGCCATCAGCCTGGACCTCCACAAGGCGCTGGGCGCGTTCATCTCGCTCATCGTCGTCAACTGCCTGATCCTCGGGCGAGCCGAGGCCTTCGCCTCGAAGAACGGGCTGGGCCGGTCGCTGCTCGACGCCGTGGGCATGGGCATCGGCTTCACCATCGCCTTGCTGTGCCTCGGCGGGGTCCGCGAGATCCTGGGCGCTGGCCAGCTGTTCGGGGTCTCGCTGTTCGGCGACTGGTACCAGCCCTGGGTGATCATGGTCCTGCCGAGCGGCGGCTTCTTCACGCTCGCGGGCTGGCTGCTCGTGTTCGCGGCGTACGAGCAGCGGCGCAATCGCCACCGCGAGCTCGAGGAGGCGGCATGAACGAGGAACCGCTGTGGAGCATCTTCCTCAACGCTTCGTTGGTCAACAACTTCGTGCTCGCCTACTTTCTGGGGATCTGCCCGTTCCTGGGGGTCTCCGGCAAGCTGTCGACCGCGACCCGCATGGGCGGCGCCGTCATCTTCGTGATGCTCGTCAGCTCCACGGCGGCGTACTTGATCAACGGTCTGCTGATCGCGCTCGACGCGCCCTACCTCCGGCTGATCTCCTTCATCGCGGTCATCGCCAGCACCGTCCAGCTCGTCGAGATGATCATCAAGAAGACGAGCCCTGCACTGTTCCGGGCGCTCGGCATCTTCCTGCCGCTGATCACCACGAACTGCGCCATCCTGGGGCTCGCGCTGTTCCAGACCAACAAGGGCTACGGCCTGCTCCAGAGCTTCGTCTACGCCCTGGGGGCGGGGGTGGGCTTCACCTTGGCGCTGGTGCTGATGGCGGGCATCCGGGAGCGACTCGACCTCGCCGACCTCCCGGATCTCGTTCGGGGCACGGCAGCGACGCTCATCGTCGCGGGCCTGCTGTCCGTGTGCTTCATGGGCTTTGCGGGGCTGGGTAGCTGATGGCCATCGCACTGCTCGACGTGTTCCTCGAGGTGGCCTTCGCGGCCGCCGGCATTCTGCTCATCGTGGGGGCGTGGGTGGCGGTCCAGCGCGCCTGGGCCCGCCAGTTCCCTGGGGTCAGCCCCGATCCCGATGTTCTCGCCGACCGCATCGACTGCGGTGCGTGCGCCGACAAGGCCATCTGCACCCAGGCCACGGCGGGGTCGGCAACCTGTCGAACGATCTGACGAGGAGGCCCGTGTGCGGCTGCAGGACTACGACACCGACAAGCGGTACACCGCCGAGGTGATCTCCAGTGTGCGCATCACCCCGGAGAGTGCCGACGAGATCCGCGAGCTCACCCTGGATCTCGACCACGCGCTCGAGGTGGCCGCCGGCCAGAGCGTCGGCGTGATCGCCCCCGGGGACGACCAGTTCGGCCAGGAGCACCACTTCCGGCTGTACACCATCGCCGACCTGCCCGAGCATCACGATGGGCAGACCCGGATCAAGCTCGCGGTGAAGCGGTGCTTCTACATCGATCACTACAGCGGCGAGCGCTACCCCGGCCGGGCGAGCAACTACCTGTGCAACCTGGCCGCGGGGGACTCGCTGACCCTCACCGGCCCCTATGGTCTGGCCTTCGATCCGCCGCACGAGGCGGACGCGAACTTGATCCTCATCGGGGCGGGCACCGGGATTGCGCCATTCCGCGCGTTCCTCAAGCACCTCTACCGCGAGGACTCCGGGTTCACCGGGCGAGTGTGGCTGTTCCACGGGGCCAAGACCGGCGTGGAGAAGCTCTACGAGAACGACGAGGTCAACGACCTCGGCCAGTACTACGACCGCGAGACCTTCGAGGCCATCGAGGTGCTGGCCAAGCGGCCCCACTGGAGCGACGATCTCGACTGGGCCCGGGTGCTGGGCGACCGCGGCGAACAGATGTGGGCCATGATGGCCGACGTGAAGACCTACGTGTACGTGGCCGGGCTCGAGAAAGTGCGCGACGCGTTGGACGAGCACTTCGCGGCGATCGCCGGCGACGAGACCTCCTGGAAGCGTAGGCTCGCGGAGCTCGAGGCCGGGGGGCGTTGGGTCGAGTTGCTCTACTGACCGGCCGAGCCGTTAACCTGGCGCAACCCCTGGGTTGACGGAGGCGCTCCATGCTCGCGAACCTGTGCTCGATCCTGGTTGCCTGGCTCGCGGGCCTCGCGCTGGCCTCGGATCCCGAATCGAACGTCGGATCCGATCCGGCGTCGCCCGTCCCCATCTCGGCGAGCGACGTGCCCCCCGAGCTCCGCCCGTGGGTGCCGTGGATCGAGAGCCAGCACCCCGACCTCGGCTGCGCGATGAGCCCCCAGGGGCGAGCCTGCACCTGGCCCGGCACGCTCTCGGTCGACGCCAACGCCGACGAGGGGCGCTGGCGGCTCGGGGTGCAGACCGACCGCGAGGGACCGGTTCCGCTCCCCGGGGGCGCCACCACCTGGCCCGTCGACGTCCGGGTCGACGGGCGAAGCGTGCCGGTGATCGACGAGAGCGGCGTCCCCACCGTCGTGGTGGGCGCGGGCCCCCACACCGTCACCGGTCGCGTGCCGTGGACGGCGCGACCCGGAAGCCTCCCCGTCCCCGATCGCATCGGAGTCATCTCGCTGACGGTCGACCGCACCGCCATCCCGTTCGCCCGGGTAGACTCCGACGGGGTCCGTCTCGGGGCGTCCTCCGAGGACGAGCGCGAGGGCGAGCATCTCGGCATCGAGGTCAGCCGTCGCATCGTCGACGGCGTGCCCGTGGTGGTCGAGACCAGTCTGGCCCTCCGAGCGTCCGGTCGGGGCCGCGAGGTCGACCTCGGGCGCGTGTTGGTGCCGGGCACCCGGGCGGTGGCGCTCTCGGCCGATCTGCCAGCCCGCTTCACCGCCGAGGGGTCCCTGGTCGTGCAGGTACGACCCGGCACCTTCGGGGTTCGCTTCGACGCCGTCCACGACGGCCCCGTCACCGAACTACGGGCTCCCGACCCCGGCGAGGCCTGGCCGGAGACCGAGACGTGGGCCGTGAAGACCGACGATCGGGTTCGCGCCGTCAACCTCGCCGGCCCTCCGGGCATCGACCCGTCCCGCACGACGCTGCCCGAGGCCTGGCGCGGGCTTCCCACCTTCGGACTGGCTCGTAGGGCCAGCTTGGCCTTCGAGACGCTGCGACGCGGCGACCCCGACCCAGCTCCCAACCAGCTCGCTCTGCAACGAGAGCTGTGGCTCGACCTCGATGGACGAGGGCTCACCGCCCGCGACCGGTTCACCGGGGAGATGCACCGGGGCTGGCGCCTCGACGCGGTCGATCCCTTCGTGCTCGGCCACGTCGCCGCGAGCGGGGAGGACCTCGTGGTGACGGCATCCGAGCAGGGCGCGGTGGGCGTCGAGCTGCGCGACGAGACCGTCGAGGTGGTGGCCGAGTCGCGGGTCGACGTGCGACCGCGCAACCTGCCCGCCGTGGGCTGGGCCACCGACGTCAGCGAGCTCGAGATCGACCTGTACCTCCCGCCGGGCTTCCGACTGTTCGGCGGGACGGGAATCGACCGCATCGACGGCGCGATGGTCGATGCCTGGTCGCTGTTCGACCTCTTCTTCGTGCTGGTCCTGGGCATGGCGACCGGAAGGCTCTTTGGCTGGCCGTGGGGAGTCGTGGCGCTGGTGGGGCTCGCGCTCGCGCGCCACGAGCCGGGCGCGCCCCAGTGGACGTGGGCCGTGTTGCTCGCGCTGGTCGCTCTCGGCCGGGTCGCCGGAGAGGGGCGTCCCCGTCAGGTGGCCCGGGGGCTCCGGCTCCTGACCATGCTCGTCCTCGTCGCCGTTCTGGTGCCCTTTGCCGTCCGGCACCTCCAGTCGGGCCTGTTCCCCGCGCTCGACCATCCGAACGCCCCCGTGGTGATCCAGGACTACGCTGATCGCTACGCCGCGGTGCAGCTCGATGTCTCCGGCAGTCAGATCCAGAAGAAGGCCGAGCGCGCCGCGAACAAGTACCTCTCGCTCCAGGTCGACCCCAAGGCGGTGGTCCAGACGGGCCCCGGAGTGCCGAACTGGGTGTTCGAGACCGCGACGCTGTCCTGGTCGGGGCCCGTGTCGCAGGGCCAGCGCGTCCGGCTGTTCCTCCTGTCGCCCTTCACCAACCTCGTGCTCGCGCTGCTTCGGGTAGGGCTTCTCGCGGCCCTGGCCCTGAAGCTCGCGGAGCTGACCCGCGGCCAGCTCCTCGACCCGAGAGCCGCGGGGCGCATCGGCGTGGTGCTCCTCGCGGGGGGACTCGCCGTCCCGGGGCTCGCCCGCGCTGCGCCGTCTGCGCAGCTGCTCCAGGATCTGGAGGCGCGGCTCGTCCAGCCGCCCGCCTGCCACCCTCGCTGCATCACGGTGGCCGACGCGACGCTGTCGATGTCCGGCGACACGCTGACCCTCGTTGCCGAGGTTCACGCGCGGGCCGATACGAGCTGGCCGGTCCCTGGTCCGACCAAGGTCTTCGTGCCCGGGCGCGTGACCATCGATGGCCGACCGACAACGGCGATGGCCAGGATGGCCGACGGGTTCCTGCACGTTCGCCTCGACGAGGGAGTGCACCGCGTGGTGGTGACCGGGCGTGTGCCGCCGGTCGATGCGCTTCCCCTCGCCTTCGGCACCCCGCCGAAGCACCTCGCGTGGTCGGGACAGGGCTGGGCGCTCGACGGTCTGCGCGGCGACGGCACTGTCGAGGCGTCCGTCCAGCTCGCTCGCATGCTCGGGGAGTCCTCGACGGGTCAGTCGACCGAGAACCTCACCCCCTGGCTCGAGGTGCGCCGTCAGCTCGATCTGGGCCTCCCGTGGCGCGTCCGCACCGTGGTCCGACGCGTGGGGCCCACGGACTATCCGGTGTCCCTCAAGGTGCCGCTGCTCGACGGCGAGGCGGTGACGGAGGGTGGCTTCGAGGCGAGTGACGGCGTGGTGGCCGTGAGCCTCGACCGCGACCAGACCGAGGTCGGCTGGCTCTCCACCATCCCCACCACCGCGCGCGTGGAGCTCCGCGCGGCCACCGGGGTGCCGTGGACCGAGGTCTGGACCCTGTCGTGCAGCCCCTTGTTCGCCTGCCGCACCGATGGCCCGGCCCCGCTCGTCCACGTCGCGGACGGCGCGTGGACCCCCACCTGGCGAGTGTGGCCCGGCGAGACGCTCGCCATCGACGTGAGCCGGCCCGCGGGGGTCGAGGGACAGACCACCACCATCGACGCCGTCGACGTCGAGTACCGCCCCGGTCGACGCACGCTGCTCGCCGAGCTCGGGCTGACCATCCGGTCGAGTCAGGGGGGCCGGCAGACGGTCGAGCTGCCCGAGGGGGCACAGCTGCTGTCGGTCACCCTCGACGGGGTGGCGCGGCCGCTGCAGCTTCGGGACTGGCGAGAGCTTCCCGTGCCCCTGTCCCCTGGGAGTCAGCGGGTGGTCGTGAAGTGGCAGCAGCCCTGGTCCGCGGGAGTCGTCGATCGGCTGCCCGCCGTGGACCTCGGTAGCCCCGCGGTCAACGTCCGCACGGTGGTGAAGCCGTCGCCCGATCGGTGGCTCGTCTGGCTGTCCGGGCCACGGTGGGGTCCGGTGGTGCTCATGTGGACCTACGTGCTCGTGGTGCTCCTCGTAGCCCCGATCCTGGCCCGGCTCCGCCACTCGCCGCTGTCCACCCCTGCCTGGGCGCTGCTCGGGCTCGGCATGACCCAGGTGACGTTCATCGCCCCGTTGTTCGTGGTGGGCTGGTTCTTCGCGCTGGCCTGGCGTCGGGAGCGTCCCGCGGCCGGTCGGTGGACATTCAACCTCGTCCAGCTCGGCCTCGTCGTTCTCACGCTCGTGGCGCTCGGATGCCTCTACGCGGCGATCCACACGGGTCTGCTGTGGCAGCCGGACAGCCAGGTCTCGGGGGCGGGATCGACCGACAACACGCTCGTGTGGTTCGTGGACCGCGTAGCCGCCGACGTGCCTCGCCCCACCGTGATCTCGTTCCCCCTGTGGGTGTGGCGGGTCGTGATGCTGGCGTGGTCGCTCTGGCTGGCGTCGAGCCTCGTGCGTTGGCTCCCCTGGGCGTGGTCCGCGTTCAGCGAAGGGGGCGTCTACCGCGGCAAGACGCTCGAAAACGCCTCGTCGGAGGCGTGATCAGTCCTCGTCGACCACGCGCCCCTCGGCGAGCTGCACCCGCCGATCCGCGACGGCCGCGATCTCGTCGTCGTGGGTGACCATCACGAGGGTGCGCCCCTCGCGGTGAAGATCCTGGAGCAACTCGAGGATTGCGTCGCCGGAGGCCCGATCCAGGTTCCCGGTCGGCTCGTCGGCGAGCACGAGCTTCGGCTCGCCCACCAGAGCTCGGGCCACCGCCACCCGCTGGCGCTGACCGCCCGACAGCTCCATCGGCCGATGGTCGACCCGGTCCCCGAGTCCCACGCGAGCGAGGAGCCGCTCGGCCCGGAGGATTCGCTCGTCCCGAGACAGCCCTCGGTACCGCAGGGGAAGCGCGACGTTCTCGGCGGCGGTCAGCCCTTCGATCAGGTTGAACGACTGGAACACGAAGCCGATGCGCTGGTTGCGTACCTGGGCCAGCTCGTCGACCGACAGTGACGCGACCTCGCGCCCCGCGAGCTCGTAGGACCCCGACGTCGGCTGATCGAGGCAGCCGAGCAGCGAAAGCAGCGTGGTCTTGCCCGAGCCGCTCGTGCCCACCAGCGCGACGAACTCACCATCGTCCACCCGCAGGTCCACGGCGTCGAGCGCCCGGACGACCGAGTGTCCCATCGGATATTCGCGGGTGAGCGCGCGGGTCTGGATGAGGGGGGCCGACACCCAGCCTGAATATCCGCCCGCGAGGGGAGGAAGCCATGGGTATCGGCACCTGGATCGCGTGGGTGGGGCTGGCGGCGGCAGCGGACGAGCCGCTCTCACTGCCCGCGGCGATCGAGGAGGCGCTGCAGGCCAACATCGAGCTCAGGCAGGAGGCCATCGCGGTGGGGCTCACCGAGACGGGGCTCGTCCGAGCTCGCGGACGCTGGGACCCGTCGTTGTCGGTCTCGGCGTCTTCGTCGGCATCGAACTCACCGAACAACGACATCAACGTCGGGGTGGACGTGCTCGTCCAGTCTTCGCGCAGCTGGTCGGCGTCGGTGGGGCAGAACCTGCCGACCGGTGGCCGAATCGGGGCGACCTGGTCGGAGACGCGGTCCGACACGAACGCCCTCGACGCAGACGAGCCGGTCACGGTGAGCAATCGCGCCAACCTCACCGTCGACCAGCCCCTCCTGCGGGGGGCAGGGCCGACCGATCTCTGGGATCTGCGGCGCACGAGGTTGTCGGTCAGCCGCGCGCAGCTCGGGTGGCGGAGGGCGGTGGAGCAGGCGATTCTCGACGTCAGCGCCGCCTACTGGCAGCTCGTGGCCGCCGACCAGCGCTCGGCGCTGGCCGTGCAGTCCCGAAGCATCGCCGAGGAGTCGGTCGGGGACATGCAGGAACGCTTCGACGCAGGCTTCGTGGGGACGGGCGACGTCCTGCAGATGCAGCGGGCCTTCGGGGCCTCCCGCCAGCGGGAGATCTCGGCGGACGCAGCCCGTCAGCAGGCCAACAATCGGCTGTGCCGACTGCTCGGCCGCGACGTTCGAGAGCCTCCTCGGCTCGTGCCCACCGACGACCCGCTCGTGCCCGAGTCGCTGCCTGACGAGGGGACCGTGCTCGAGCGGGCCTTCGTGGGCAACGCGAGGTTCCGCCAGGCCACGCTCGATCTGGACATCGCCCGACTCGACGTCAAGGGCGCCCGCAGCCAGGCGCTTCCCGACCTCTCCCTCAACGGTCGCTTCGGTCTGTCCGGGCTGGACACGAATGCGGCCGGGGCGAGGCGAGCGACGCTCTCGGGGGACCTCAATGACTGGAACGTCGGCGCCCAGCTCTCCGTGCCGCTCCTGGGCCGGTCCGTTCGCGCCGATCTCCGTCAGGCAAAGCTCGATGCGGAGAACGCCCGACTGGCCAGGGAGGCAGCGGAGCAGGACCTCGTCCTTCGCGTCCAGGACGCGGTGCGGGCGGTCCAGCGGGATCAGCTGCGGGTCGAGCTCGCGACCGAGACCGAGCGCGTCGCGGCCCTCGCGCTGGACGCCGACCGTGACCTGCTCGCCGAGGGTCGCGGGTCGTCGCGCAACGTGGCGCAGTCGCTGGAGCTCCTCCAGCAGGCGGGCGTCGACCTCCTCGAAGCGCGCATCGACCTTCAGGGCTCGCTGCTCGAGCTGCAGCGGGTGGCGGGAACCCTGGTCGCTCCCGAGGCACTGCCCGATGCCGACGTCGTCAGGTCTGGCGGACCGCGATGACCGGGGGCAGCTGCGATGCCCGACGCGCGGGAAGGTAGCCGAACAGCACGCCCTCCAGCATCGACAGGAGCAACACACCCAGCACGGCCTGAGGGCTCACGGCGGTCGACCAGCCAGTGAACGCCGCGACCAGTGACGACATGGCCAGTCCCGCGAAGACGCCCGCGACGCCGCCAACCAGGCTGATCAGCGCCGCCTCGACGAGGAAGAGGCCCGCGATGTCGCGCGGCCGGGCCCCCACGGCGAGCCGGATCCCGACCTCGCGGGTTCGCTCGAGCACGCTCGCGAGCATGATGTTCATGATGCCGATGCCGCCGACGAGCAGCGAGATCCCGGCGATGAGCCCCATCACGAGCGAGAACAGACGCTGCTGCTCGCGGGACTGCTCGAGCAATCGCAGCGGGACCTCGATGGCGAAGTCGCGTTGCTCGCGATGCGTGCGCATCAGCACGCGGTCCGCGAGGGCGACGTGGGACGGAACCTCGTCCATCGAGGTCACGGTGACCTGGATCTCGCTGAGCTCCGGCGCCTCGTCTTCGTCGTCACCTCGGACGAAGCGGTCGAGTGCAGTGCGCAGGGGCACGATGATGGTGCCGCGGCGATCGTCGACCTCGACCCCGAGGGAGGCACCCGGTCCCGAGCTGGCGCCCGAGCCCCCGCCGCCATCGCGGAACACGCCGACGACCGTGAGCCACACGCGACCCACCCGGATCTTCCGTCCGAGAGGATCCTCGGGCCCGAACAGATTTCGGGCCGCCCCTTCGCCGATCACGCACACCGCGGCTCGCGAATCCTCGTCCGTCGAATCGAGGCCCCGACCGCTCGTCCGCACCAGGCTCGATCCGGCGAGCCACTCCGGAGACGCACCCAGGAGCTCGATCTTCGACGGGTCCGTGGGGCGAGGGACCACCTCGGTCCGCGAGATCTCGCGCGCCGCCCCGACGTGTTCGATCGCGGGCAGCGCCTCGAGAAGCGCGGTCACGTCGCGCTCGGACAGTCCGGGCGACACCCTGCGGACCTCCTTCTCGCGCTCGGGGTCGTCGGACAGGTCCTCGTTGTGGATCTGGAAGTTGAGGATCCCGAGCCGGCTGATCAGCGCCTCCTGCTCGCGACGCGCCCCCTCGCCGATCGACAAGATGCCGAGGATCGCGGCCACGCCGAACAGGATGCCCAGACTCGACAACAGCGACCGCACGCGATGAATCCGAACCCCGGCGTAGCCCTCGCGGAGGAGCTCTTGCAGCTCGGCCCACCTCACAGGTCGTTGCTCGGCTCCGGCGCCCCGGGCGACGGCGCCTCGCCGGCCTGGTCGGGGTCGACCAGGGCGACCACAGCCCCTTCGGTCAGCCCCGACGTGACCTCGACCCTCGCGTCGTTGCGAACGCCGAGCTCGACCCCGACGGGCTCGAAGCTCCCAAACCCGCCCTTCGTGTAGACGATCGACTCACCCTTGCGGGGAAACACGGCCTCGAGCGGCACCGACAGCACGTCGTCGCGGTGGTCGACCTTCACCTCGGCGCGAACCGTCATGCCGGGCTTCATGATCTCGGTCGTCTTGTCGAGCTCGATGTCGACCTTGAGGTACTTGACCTGGCTGCCGTTGCGCCTGACCGCGAGGTCGGCGACCTTCTCGACGCTCCCCGTGTGCGCTGGCTCCGGGTGGGCGTCGACCACCACCGAGACCTCCTGGCCAACGGAGACCTTGGCGGAGTCGACCTCGTGCACCCACGCCTCGACCGACATCTCCGACATGTCGGGGAGCTCGATGATGCTGCGGCCCGGCCACACCTGGTCGCCTACCGCGACAGGCCCCCAGCTGCCGCCCTTCCACACCTCGGGCAGGATCACGAGGCCCGGGGTCTCTGCCTTGACCACCGCGCGCTCGAGCGCCTGCTTGGCTTCCTCGAGATCGGTGCCAGCCTGCTCGGCCTCGAGACGAAGAAGCTCGATGGCAGCTTCACCCTCGAGTCTTGCCGATCGGAGCTTCGAGCGTGCCTGGGCGAGCGACAGCGTCGCGTCCTGGACGTCGATCCTGGCGGACTCACGATCGATGCGCGGCACGCTCTCGGCGTCGGTCACCTTCATCTCGGCACGCTGCAGGGCGAGCTCGGACTTCGTGATCGCGTTGCGCTGGTCGGTGAGGGTGACCTCGAGCTGAGCCTGCTTCTGCTGGATCTTGGTGAGCGCGACGTCGAGCTTGTTCTGCGCTTCCTCGAGGCGGCGGCCGAGCTCGGTGTCGTCGAACTTGATCAGCTCGTCCCCCGCCTCCACTCGGGACCCCTCGTCGGCAACCCACGTCACCTTGGCCGGTCCGCCGAGCGGAGGCGCGGAGACGGTGACCGAACGGACGGCCTCCAGCTCGCCCTGGATGGTGAGCATCACCTCGAGAGGGCCCCGCTCGATTTCGGCGGTGGGAATTCCCTGGCTCGATGAGCTGCACGCTGCGATGAGGAGCATCCACCGGTACATGCGAGCCCCCCTATCGCTTCGTTGCCGCTATTGCACGGTGAAGAACGCCTGCAGCACGTCGTCGTCTTCGAGCCGAATCAGCAGTTCCTGGGTGCCGAATGCATCGTCGAAGACGTCGATCTCGGCGAACACGCGCTGGTCGTTGCTGCTCCACTCGCGAACATAGAAGTCACCAAAGGCATCGACCTGGCTGACCTGGCGAAAGTCGAGCCGGCGCTCGTCGTCGGTCACCTCGACCTCGGAGACGCCGAAGCCGACCACCGGCGGGTCGACGCTGAGCGAGCTGGATGGTTCGAACAAGCGAAAGTCGCAGCCCGTGAGCAGCAGACCCGCAATCAGACCAAAGTTCAGGTTCATGTCTCCTCCGGCGTTTCCGACACTTTGCCTCCGAAAGAGCGTGAGCGCTCGGGTCGACCGCAGGACGGAACCGCGATTGGTATGGGCCCGACATGGCCAACCTGCCCACGCACGATCAGATCCTCCCCCTCGTGAAGTCCAGCCGGGGCAAGTGGGGGCCACCGCCCCCGCCTGGCGTCACCCCCGTGCCCCCCGGGCCCGGCCAGGAGTCGGTGTGGGATTACCCGCGCCCTCCCCGGGTGGAGCCGGTCCCCCAGCGCGTGGTCGTGGTCCACGCCGGCGTGCCGCTCGTCGACACGGACCGTGGGCGACGCATCGTGGAGACCGCTGGCGCCCCGGTCGTGTACCTACCGCCAGACACGGTTCGGGGCGGGGTCCTCCGCGAGAACGACAACGTGACGTTGTGCGAGTGGAAGGGCGCGGCGGTGCACTACGACCTCGTCCTCCCCGGCGAGCCCGTCGTTCGTGACGCCGCGTTCGCGTACCCCGACCCCCTGACCGATCTCGGGCAGGGCTACGAGACCGTGGCGGGATGGATCGGCTTCTACCCGGGCCGCGTCGACCAGATCACGCTCGACGGAGAGGTGGTGAGACCTCAGGGCGGCTTCTACGCCGGCTGGGTGACCGACCGCATCGTGGGTCCAATCAAGGGCGGACCGGGCACCGGGCACTGGTGACGGACGTCCGTCGCCGGAGCGGCCTCGATTTCGGGGCCACGCGGCGAGGTTGGGCCTGAGCGAACGACCGGGCCTTCGTCGACGGTTGTCGTCTGGCGAAGCCGGGTACGTCCGCGGTCCGAGGAGGACCGATGGGCTCACTGACCACCCTCTCCCCCGATGGGCGCTGTCTCGCGGTGGCCCACGACCTCGTGGTGGGGCTGTCGGAACGCGGGACCGGCCAGATTCCGGCCGCGGTGCTCGAGCTACCCGACCCCGCCGCGGGCATCGCCTTGACCCACGACCGGATCTTCGTGGTCACGAGGGCCGGCCTGCTCGTGATGGCGGACCGGCGGGGGCGTCTCGAGCTGCGGCGTCGTCTGAAGGGTCGGGGGGTCGGCGTGGGCTGCTACGGCGACCACGTCGTCGCGTTCACCGACAAGGGCTGGCTGCGCTGGCGGATCGACGACGCGCGGCCCGGGACCCGGTGGGGCAAGGAGCGGACGACCTCGGCGCGAGAGGTGTGCGCAGGAGCCTGCGCGGGCGACGGTCGGGTGGCCGTGATCACCGAGGCCGGCGAGCTCTGGCTGGTCGACGCGCGAGATCGGCGGCGCCGGGTGGTCGGCGTGAGGGGGGAGACGGTGATCCCCGGCGGGCCTTCGGGGTGGTTCGTGGCCCGCGACGAGGAGGTTCTCCAGGTCACGCCCGGGGGGCGGGTGAGGCCCGTGGTGCGGTCCGACGCGGCGATCCGACAGGTTGCGGCATCGCCGACCGGGCGGATCCTCGCTGTGACGCTGACCGACTCGCTGGTCGCGCTGTGGTCGGTGTCCGAGCGGCGGCCGGTGTCGCGGGTCCAGGTGTTCGATCGTCGGGTGACGGGCATCGACTTCGGTCCGGATGGCGTCCTCGGGGTCGGGCTCGATCTTGGCGACGGCAACTGGTTCGATCTCCGTACGGAGCAGGTCGTCCGGAACCAGCCGCCCGTGGGTGGGGTACGCCGGACCTGGGGCGTGGCCCTCACGACCGACGTGGACGCGCCACTCGGGGGTGAGGGAGCGGGGATCGACGACCATCCGACGGTGGAGGTGTCCCGGGTGATGCGAGGGCTGGTTCCCGAGCCGCGATTGCCCCCTGCGGTGCTCGGGCTGGTCGCGCTCGGGATGGCCGGGCTCGTCGCGGGCTTCGTGATGGGCCAGGCGGTGCTGACCCCGTGAGCCGCTCAGCCCAGGTTGTGAAAGACCTTCTGCACGTCGTCGTCCTGCTCGATGCGGTCCACCAACTTCAGGACTTCCTCGGCTTGCTCGTCGCCCAGCTCCACGAGGTTGTTGGGCACCCACTCGGAGCCGCTCTCCACCGGCTCGAGGCCCTTCTCCTCGAGGCCGGCCTGGAGCTGGCCAAAGTCCTCGAAGGCGCACCGGATCACGAGGATGGGGTTGCCATCGTCGTCCTTGGAGTCCCCCATGTCCTCGAGGCCGTGGTCGATGAGCTCGAGCTCGAGCTCGTCGCGCTCGATGCCCTCGGGCTTCAGTCGAAACACGCCCATGCGCTCGAAGCCGAACGACACGGCCCCCGAGGTTGCGAGGTTGCCGCCCAGCTTGTTGAAGTAGCTGCGGAGGTTCGCGACCGTTCGGGTCGTGTTGTTCGTGGCCGTCTCGACCATCAGCGCCACCCCGTGGGGAGCGTAGCCTTCGTAGATGACTTCGTCGTAGTCCTCGGCGCCCTCACCCGACGCCCGCTTGATCGCGGCCTCGACCTTGTCCTTCGGCATGTTGACCGAGCGGGCGTTCTGGAGCACGCGGCGGAGCTGGGGGTTGGAGTCGGGGTTGGGCCCGCCCGACTTCACGGCGATCGTGATTTCCTTGTTGATCCGCGTGAACGCCTTCGCCATGCGGTCCCAGCGGGCGAACATGGTGCTCTTTCGTGTCTCGAAGATCCGGCCCATCGAAGTCCTTCCGGTTGCCTGGTCCCGCCGACCGCGGGGTCTCGTCCGAGTCCTGTAGCCCGTAGGCCCCGCCCCACGTCAATCCCCGTCACGACACTCACCATCTTCCTGTGCAACGATCCGCTCCGTGCACATACACAAGGGGACCGAACCAGGAGTTTCCGTGTTCGAGTTCCTCTTCAAGGACAAGACCCAGATGGTGACCAGCGATCGCGCCCTCCCCGGACGCGACGCCCGGCCCTACGCATTCGGCAACGAGCATCACGTGCTGGGCACGCCAATCGAGGGGCCCTTTCCCGAGGGCCTTCAGGTCGCGCACTTCGGAATGGGATGCTTCTGGGGCGCAGAGCGCAAGTTCTGGCAGCTCGAGGGTGTCTACAGCACGGCGGTCGGCTACGCGGCCGGCTACACGCCGAACCCGACCTACCAGGAGGTCTGCTCGGGCCAGACCGGCCACAACGAGGTGGTGCAGGTCGTCTTCGACCCGGCGAAGATCAGCTTCGAGAGGCTGCTCAAGACGTTCTGGGAGAGCCACGATCCGACCCAGGGGATGCGGCAGGGCAACGATGTCGGCACCCAGTACCGTTCCGGCATCTACGTGCACGACGAGGAGCAGCGGCGGGTGGCCGAGGCGAGCCTCGCTATGTACGCGGGCGCGCTCGAGGAGGCGGGGCACGGCGGTATCACCACGGAGATTGTGGATGCCGGCGACTTCTTTTATGCCGAGGACTATCACCAGCAATATCTCTCGAAGAATCCGAACGGATACTGCGGCCTCGGTGGAACGGGGGTTTCCTGCCCGGTCGGCTTGGACGTCTGACAGCAAAGTGTCTAAGGATTTGTGCCTGGAACGTTCGGGAAGAGCCTGGAAGCGGGCATCGGCTGTCACGTCACCTTGACCTGCCAAACCGCGCGTGGGTCCTTGGTCGAATTCCCGACCCATTCGATCAGACCCACCTCCTGCAACGCCCGAAGCCTCCGCAACAGGGTCGGCCGGGAGACGCCCGTCTGCTCCACGAGAGCCCCCGTACCGGCCGGGCCTTCTCGGAGCACCCGCAGGAGGTCGCGTGCTTCTGGGGGAAGTCGCCCCTCCAGCTCGACGTCGATGGGCTCGGAAGACAGGATCAGGCGCACGGAACCTGCCGTCTGGTAGTAGCGCGGCTCCACGAGGCCCGCGAGACGCATCTCCTCGAAGATGCGTCGAATGCCCTCCCCCAGTTCCTGTCCGAAGTCGAGATCAGCGCAGACACGGGCGATCCTTGGATTACGAGCAAAGCGCGAGATCCCGACCGGGTCGTTCAGATCGACGAGGCCGGGGAACCTCCCTGGACTCTCGACCTCGATCCGGTCATCGAAGATCTCGATCCGGATGTGGTCGCCCGCTACGCTATAGGCTCGGTGAACCACGGCGTTGACGAGCCCTTCCAACCACGCGTCGCGAGGGACCACTCCGATTGAGTCGAAGCGGCCGGCGGTCGTCATGGCCCGACGCGTCGGAACGAGTGCTTCAATCGCTCGCCGGGCCTCTTCGAGCATCCTCGGGATCGGCCCCTCGAAGTGCCGATCCTCAGCGAGTTGCTGCCGACTGCCTGCGCCTCGCTCTCGACCACGGTACCGGAGCACCCGGACGCGAGCCTCGGGTAGGAGCCGCTGGGGATGGTTCCCGAAGAGGAGCCAGCCGGCTACGGTGACCCGTCCGTCGGACTTGAGGAGTCCCCGCGCCACGAGGAGCCGTCTCGCATCTGGATGGCCGACCGCCTCGGCATACTCTCGAAGCAGCTCGATCGAGAGATCCGAGAATTCCGCTCCGTCGATCGGGTTGACCTCGAAGCTCGCCTGTCCCTTCTCGTAGAGAAGCTCCAGACGTTGCGAAAACGTCAGGCGCCGGTTCTCGTCGCCGACACGCAGCAAGACATCGTCCTTGACCGTCGCATGAACCTGGGTGCTGGGGTCGACCCTGACGACGACGAGGTGATTGGCCTCTCCCTTGGCATCGACACACGCGATCTTCGAGAAGCTGGAACGGAGAGGAGGAACGGCGAAGTCGAACGTCGCCTGACGCCAAGCGTTCTCTGCCTGTGCTCCGACGTGGTCCGTTCCTTCGACTCGCCCCGAGGACAAGCCGATGACGAGGTGTCCCCCCTCGGCATTGGCCATCGCGATCGCTGCTTCGGCCAGCTCTCGGGCACCGATGCGAGCACTCTTGCGATCGAACCACTGGTTCTCGGAGAGAGAGAGGGTGGCGAGGCCGACCTCATCAGGTGGAAGGGCGAGGGCTCGGCGGACGGTGGCAGTGGACATGAAACCACTCTAACATTTTTAGAGTAGCGATAGCCTATCCGGATCCTCACCGATAGAGCGCTCCTGTCCAGAAGCGCTCTCCGGTCTTCGTCTCCAGCTCGAAAGCCCACAACGTGTCTGGTCCTCCCCAGTTGTTGGGGTCGGTGACCGAACCGCCCGGAGCGAGCCATCCCCCAGGATCCTGCACCGCGTACCACTCGATGAAGTCGTCACTGGTGAAGAACCGATCGGTGAAGTTGTTCAGCTCGAACAGGTCACCCTTCGTTCGAAAGTAGCCGCCGAACCTCACGACACGAACGGGTTGGCCGTGATGGTTGGTCAGCGTGGTCGAGCAATACGATCGGTCCGCTGGACGAGCGCCGGAGCGGCCAAAGTCGACGCTGACCCTGCTTGCTCCGCCCAGAACCTCGGATTGCGACAATCGGTGTTCGACCGGCTCTCCTTCGAGCGGTTGAGATCGGGCGCCCGGCGGAAGGTGACCGATCGTCCTCGGCTCGAAGTCGACCACGACTTGGTTCCCGTAGGTCGCGACGTACGCTCGAACGTCGAGGAGTACAGGTGCGTCGCCATCGGCGAGCCGCAGGTGGCCGGCGTCGAAGCCGTGCGCCTCGACCCAGTTTGGTGGATCGTCCGAGACCACACCCAGAGCTTGTACCTACCAATCTCACCGGCGTAGTAGGGGAGCCTCGGCAATACCGCAGGCGAGCGGAGGAGCACGAGAGCGCCGAGCGCCCCAACGACGAGGATGCAGAGCTGCGGAACCGTGCGGTTCGCGATCATGGCTGCGAGTCCGGTGAGGTCCCG
>CAZZLC010000044.1:0-53772 GCA_964655065.1 uncultured Enterobacteriaceae bacterium
GCAGGCGACGAAGTCGACTGCCGGCCGAGACCGAGACCGCCCAGACATCGCGGTCTCCGTTTCACCGGATGATGAGCGGGTAGACGAAGGAGGTGCCCTTTCCGGTCGACTTCGGGAACTCGAGGTCACCGATTGCCTTGACCAGGCACTCCTCGAGCTCGGTGCCCACGAAGCGCTCCGGCGCGGCCACGCTGATCTCGGAGGCCTTGCCGCCGGGCGAGATGGTGAACGCGACGTCGACACGCGGCGGGAGGGTGTTCGTGCGGAACATGGGCACGA
Source organism: uncultured Enterobacteriaceae bacterium (assembly GCA_964655065.1). Classification (GTDB taxonomy): domain Bacteria; phylum Myxococcota_A; class UBA796; order UBA796; genus DRPG01. The sequence continues at coordinate 280 of CAZZLC010000044.1, forward strand.
AGCAGCGCTTGACCCCGAGGTTGTTCTCGACCAGCGGCTGGACGGCCTCGACGGGAATGCCGGTCGGGTTGTTGTTCTCGGGGGTCATCGCCTCGTCGACCGGGGTGGGCGGCGGCAGCGGCGGTGGGGTGCGTGCCCAGATGTGGTTCGAATCGAGCGCGAAGCGGACCGACACGATGGTCGACGCGACCAGCGCGGCCACGCCGACGCTGGTGGTCAGCGAGGAGACGACGCGGGGCGGACGCTTGCCGTTGCCCCCCGAGATCGCGACGAGGGCCGAGAGCAGCAGACCTCCGACCAGCATGCCGCTGCCCGCGAACACCACCACGGGGTGGTCGACCACGAAGGTCACCAGGCTCACGAGAAAGCCCACCCCGCCCACCCCCAGACCGAGCAAGGTCCAGACGTAGTTGACCGCTGGGTTGTGAGCGATCGCGGGGCCGGCGGCGCGCGACGCCGTGCTCGGCACGGACGGTGGGCCTGACCGGCGTGGGCTCGGAGGCGCCGCGGAGCGACGGTCGAGCGACGCGTGACTCGGGTTGCGCACGCCGGGCGTCGACGGAGCTCCTCTCGCCATCGGAGCCGAGGGCTGGCTCGGGCCGCGGATGGGGCGCGAGCCCGGGGCCACGCTCGGGGAGCGAGGAGCGGACGGGATCGACGGGTGGCTCGGGGTTCGCACCGCGGTCGGCGTGTCGGGGCTGGCGCTCGACTGAAGCTCGGGACCCATGGCCTTCATCGCCTGGGGGGCGTCTTCGATCGGCATGGTCTCGGGGTCGAGGGTGGGCGGCTTTGCCACCGAGGTCGCCTGGGAGGGCCGCGACGGGCGGGGTCGCGACGCGGGCTCGACGCGCGACGACGTGGCAGAACGCCGAGCCGGGTCGCTCCGACGCCCCGGATCACTGTTTCTGCCTCTCGGATCGCTGCGTTGCCCGGGGTCGCTCGCGCCGCTGGACGCGCCGGGCTTCTTCGGCGGAACAGCGTGCACGATGGTGCGCTGGTCGGGGTCGTGGCCGGGTTGGGGGCGGGGGATCATCAGCCGGTAGCCACAGCCCCGACAGACGGCCTTGTTGATCGGCTTCTGCAGCTTCTCGTCGGGCACCCGGTACGCGGAACCGCAGTTGTCGCAAACGACCTTCATGTCCACCCAGGGTCGGGACGTCGCCCCACGGTTCGTCCTCGGAACCTGAGCCCCGATCGTTGATTCGCCGTGCGGGGCCTTCTTGACCGGATTGGCGCCGTCGCGCAACCGCATCCCATGGTCAGCCATTCGGCGAGGGCACGGCACCGTTGAGGTCGTCGGGGGCCAGGGGCAGTCCGGTGCGCTCCGCCAGCCAGCGCTGGACCTTCGCGAGGTCCACGGGACGCAGCCAGGCGGGGTACAACGCGAGCATCGCCCACGGGAAGATGCCGAGCTCGGTCGTGGCGGCGAGGAGGACGTGGAAGAGCGCTCCCGTGCCGATCCACCACCACTCGAGCCGCCAGCGATTGGCAAATGCGCGCAATCGGCCTGGCTTCTCCGGCGTGTTTCGGTAGTGCGCCCAGAGCAGGACGAGCGGGTAGGTGTCCTGGAACACGATGGTGACCGCCGTCCCGAGCTGGGTCAGCAAGAAGAACGGCTGTCGGGCCAGGAAGCCGAAGTCGTGGGCCGCGATCGCGGGATCCTGCAGGATGAAGTAGAGCGCGGCGAAGTAGCCCATCGGGTACCAGTGGATGCCACCCTTCTGCACTCCGGCCAGGAAGTACATGGCGACGAGCTGTAGCACGACGAGGCGTCGCGCCCAGGCCCCCACCTGCGCACCGTCGCCGAACCAGGAGCCCGTGCGCCGCAGCGCGTCGACCGACCACGTCGCACCGGCCTGCGCGAACACGAAGATCCAGAGCACGTCTCGGCACAGCGTGTCGATTCCCCGGTCGGCGCCGGGCAGCACGTAGGAGTGCTGGGCCCACGAGAGCAGCAGCACGAGCGCTGCGGTGCGGGTGAAGGCGCCCACCGTGAACGCGAACGCGCTCACGGTGATGATCGCGTGCAGGAGGCGAGCCGAGGCGGCGGTCGGCGGGAACACGTCGTAGAACCAGGGCCGATCCGGACGGCCTACGATCCGGGCGAGTCCCCCCGCGTCGGCGTCGGCGAACAGCAGCGGCACGAGATCGAGCACCCAGATCTGCACGAAGTCGTAGAGGATGACGAGGCCCAGGGTGATCCGGACCAGCGCGAGGGTGCGGGGATGCTCCTGGACCGCCCAGAAGGCGACCCACTGGTCCCACACGCGCCGCAGCCACACGCTCACGGCTCCTCCGGCCGACGGTGCAGGCGGGGGAACCGTTCGACGACGGTGGGATCGGGCTCCTCCCAGGGATACACGCTGCGGCTCTGCTCCACGAAGACCCGGACGTCGGTGACCTCGGGCATCTCGGCGAAGGCTTCGTCGGCGAGCCACTGGGCGAGGCTCTCGTAGGTCCTGCGCGGCCGACGCTTCTGCCCGTCCCAGACCCCACGGAGCCGCCGGTACCGAATGACGTTGTCGCGCCAGGGTGCGTCGGGGTCGAGGCGGCGTGCGATGGTCCTCCACTCGCCGTTCTCGCGGACCTGGACCACCAGGGACTCTGGCCGGGTGCTCGCCGCCGCGAACAACGCCCAGGCCTGGTTGCTCGCCGTGAGCTCGAACAGTGGCTGGAACGGGGCCTTGAGCGTCTGGTGCACGGTGCCCGTCACCCCCGTCCAGAACGTCAGTTGCTCCTCGATCTGACGGTGGGTGACGTCGATGCCGAGATCGGCGAGCCAGGCCCGCCACAGTCGAATGTCGCGCTGCCGCCAGTCCTCCTGGAGCGTGACGGGGGTGACCGCGCGAGGGAGGGGCAGCGCGTGGACGCCGTGGGCCAGGAGGGCCAGGGCGATGATGGCGGCACGCACGTGGTCCCGGGAGCTCACGCGAAGCGACGGCCGAAGTGGTGCACGACCTGACGCCGCCACCAGGGCCACTCGTGGGCCGAGTCGTGTCCCCACACGTCCAGCTCGTGGGGGATCTGCTTGTGGGCCAGGCGCTCGGCCATGGCCATCGTCTCGGGTACGCACCGGCCCTCGTGGGGACCGAGTCCGACGACCAGGGTGAGTGCGGTCTGCCGGGTCTCGGACAGCGCGTGGTCGTGGAGGCCCGGCACGTAGGCGATGGGGTTGTTGAAGTAGATGTCGGCGTTGTCGATGCCGCCGGTGAAGCCGCGCAGCTCGTACCGGCCCGACAGGCAGAGCGCCCACTCGACGAGCCGGGGCGACTTGAGGGCCAGGTTCATCGCGTACAGCGCGCCCAGACTCGCCCCGGCCACTGCCACCCGGCAGATCCCCCCGCAGTCGTGGTGGACGAAGGGCACCAGGGTCCGGTGGACGTACGCCTCGAAGGCGTGGTGGCGATGCGCGCGCCAGCCTGCATCAGCGTGGAAGTTCGTCCACGTCTCGCTCACGTTGGATTCGGTGCAGTAGAGCTTGATGCGTCCGTCGGCGAGGAGGGGCCCGAGCGCAGACACGAGCCCGTGGTGATCCCACTCGTGAGCCATGCCGCCGGCGGTGGGGAACACGATGATGGGGGTGCCGTAGTGACCGTAGGACCAGACGTGAACGTCGCGTCCGAGCTCGTGGCTGTAGAAGCGGTGCAGTTGCGCCATCTGCGGGGAGTCCTCCGGGTCCTCGGGGTATCCGGATGGTCGGCTTCGAGCATGGCGCCGGGTTGTTACGAGCAAGCATCGACCGACGAACCGTTGGAGGTCACCGTGGGCGCCAAGCCCCCATGGCTCAAGGTCCGCATGCCGGGCTCGGAGCCCTACCACGCCATTCGCCAGCGTGCGCGCCAGCTCAAGCTCGCCACTGTGTGCGAGGAAGCGCGCTGCCCCAACATCGGGGAGTGCTGGGGCGGTGGCACCGCCACCTTCATGGTGATGGGCGACACCTGCACCCGCGGCTGCCGTTTCTGCGCCGTGAAGACGGCGAAGTACCCGGGCGCGCTCGACCCCGACGAGCCCTACAACACCGCTCGGGCCATCGCCGAGATGCAGCTCAAGTACGTCGTCATCACCAGCGTGGATCGTGACGATCTGCCCGACGGGGGCGCGAGTCACTTCGCCGCGGTGATCGAGCACACGCGCCGCGAGTCGCCAGACACGAAGGTCGAGGTGCTGATCCCGGACTTCGGCGGCAACATCGGCAGCCTGCTCACCCTGATGATGGCGGAGCCCGACGTGGTCGCCCACAACCAGGAGACCGTCCGCCGGCTCACCCACCCTGTCCGCGACGCGAAGGCGAGCTACGAGACCACGCTCGAGGTCCTTCGGCACGCGAAGTCGATCGCCCCGGACCGCTTCACCAAGAGCTCGCTCATGGTGGGCCTCGGCGAGACCGAGGACGAGGTGGTCGAGGCCATGCGCGACCTGCGCGAAGTCGACTGCGACTTCCTGACCATCGGGCAGTACCTACAGCCGACGAAGAAGCACCTGAAGGTCGAGGAGTTCGTTCACCCCGACCAGTTCGCCCGCTACGAGGCGATCGGCCTCGACCTGGGCTTCGCTTACGTGGCGAGCGGGCCGCTGGTCCGCTCCTCCTACAAGGCAGGCGAGTTCTTCATCTCCCGGGTGCTCGAGGAGCGCGCCGCCCGCGCCTGAGCTCACGCCGGTCGCACGCGCGCGAGTCGGGCGCGGGCCCGGAGAGCCACCGCCCGGAACCCGGACGAGATCCTGTCGTCCTCTACGACCTGCGCCCAGAAACTCATCGCCACCTCGTGGGCGGCGGAGGCGACGTCGTGGTTCGAGGGCAGCGCGACCCGGACCGGGGGCTCGATCTCGGGCACGACGTCGCCCAGGCCGGGCGCGTAGGCCTCGGGTCGCACGTCGAACGCAGGCGCGAGGTCCCGCGGAACCAGGCCCTTCAAGAAGAACGCCACGTCGTCCGTGGCGAGCTCGGGGCCGCCGATCCACTCCGAGACCTGCTCGCGGAACCGGACCGCGCGGTGGGTCGTCTCGTCGACCACCCCGGCTTCGAACAGGCGGGCGGTCGACGCGGAGGCCGAAGTCGGCTCGGTACTCAGGTGCTCGCCGTGGATGGCGCGGAGGCTCGCGAGTGCGCGGCGCCCGTTGCGGCCCGGACGATCGAACCGCTCGATCTCGAGGAACGTTCGCCCGCCGGCCTCGAGCAGCACGGTTCGGGCCGCGAGGTGGCCCGCGCTCCGCAGCACACCGAGGGCGATGTGCTCGGCGACGAGCAGGTCCGCGGTTCGATCGGCTGCGGGTCGGCCTCGCGGGGACGAGTACTTGACGATCACGGGGACGTCCGAGCCGCTCTCGCGACGTGTGGCGAGGAGCTTGGGATGTCGGCCCGCGATCCAGCTCGAGCCGGCGATGGGATCGTGCTCGGCGCGCGCCGCGTAGATGGCGACGCGGCCATCACCCTCCACGAGGTCCGGCGGCTCTGCCCGCGCCGCTCGACGGACCACCGCCTCCTCGCCGAACAGCCAGGCCCCTGGAAGGTCGACCTGGCCGACGAGGTGTTCCAGCACGTCTACGTCGCCCCACCGGCGAACGTCGTCGGTGGCCACCTGTCGGCCGAGGAACCCGCGCGGTCGAAGGTCCCGGAGAAACCAGGGCAGCTCTCGATACACGCCAGCCCGGACCCGGCGCGCTCCCACCACCACGAGGCCTTCGGGGACGATCGCCTCGAGCACGAACGCTTCGCACAGCTCGCCCCACCGGTCCACCTCGAACACGGGGATCGGCAGTGGCCCTTGCTCGCGGCGGAGGGCGTAGCGACGGTGCCGGGCGTTCCCGAACGCGACCACCCTCCGGGTCAGGCGTGACATCAACCGAGAGAGCGACGGTTGGCTGATGTCGAGCGCGTCCTGCAGCTCGGGTGCCGAACGGGGACCGTCGGCGAGCACCGCCAGCACGGACGTCTCGAGTTGGGGCCAGTCGAGCGGTCGGGCCATGATCCCGACCAAGGTACACGCTGCCGAGCTCGCCGGCATGTCCTTCGACGATCGGGGCGTTATGCCCCGGGGTATTCTCCCGCCCGGGTGCTCCTCCCGGTCGCATCGAGGGTCTCCATTGTCAAGTTCGAGCCTTGGTATCGAGTCGGCGCTCCGCGACGTTCTCCGCGCCTCGCTGTCAGACGGGGATCGCACGGTCCTGCTCGGCGAGAACCTCGTGGAGCTCGGAGGGTTCGACGGCAGCACCCAAGGCCTCGCCGCGGACTTTGCCGATCGCGTCCGCGACGTTCCCATCGCGGATCGGGCGATGGTCGCGATGGCGGTGGGGCTCGCGCTGGGGGGACGTCGACCGGTCGTCCACCTCGCCGACACCGCGCGACTCTATGGCGTGCTCGAGCCGCTCGCCGAGGCCGGTCGGCTGGCGAGGGACTCCGAGTTCGACGTGCCCCTGACCATCCGACTGCCCTACGGACAGGAGGCCCCGGGTCTCGATCAGCCCGTCGGCCCCGTGCTCGCGGATCTTCCGGGGGTGGAGGTGTGGTGCGCGTCGACGCCGGCGCTCGCCGTCGGGCTGCTCGCCACCGCGCTGACCAAGCGCAACCCGACGGTGCTCCTGCAGTCCCGCTCGCTCGGCGCCCACCGGGGCCGTGTGCCGAACGAACCGGTCTCGGCCGAGCCCCGCGAGGTCCGGGCAGGGCGACACGTCACCCTCGCCACCTGGGGGCCCGCCCTGCCGGTGGCCCTGCGCGCGGCCGAGGCGCTCGAAGCCGAGGGGGTGTCCACGCAGGTCATCGACCTCGTCACCCTCGCGCCCCTCGACCACGACTGGCTCGGCGCTCACGTCCGGCAGACGGGGCGGCTCGTGGTGGTCCACCCCGGCGATCCCGGGCTCGCGCGGCACGTCCGGCACGCGGGCCTCGACGCGGCCTTCCTCTACCTCGAAGCCCCACTCGGCGAGGCACACGCCCACCCCGACGCGGTCGTCGAGGCGGCGAGGGCAGCGGTCCACTATTGACGCGAGCCTCGTTCGCTCGCAGGAGTTCGTTTCCATGGCGTTTGTCTTCGAGCTGCCCGAGGTCGGCGAAGGAGTCGTCGAGGCCGAAGTGGTGAGCTGGAACGTGGCCGTCGGCGACGTGGTCGCGGTCGACCAGCCGCTGTGCGAGATCACGACCGACAAGGCACAGCTCGAGATCTCGAGCCCCAAGGCGGGTCGGATCCTCCGGCTGCACGGCGAGCCCGGCGACATCATCAAGGTCCACGCCCCCCTGGTCGAGATCGACACCGACGCGGCCGGCGAGGCGCCCGCGGCGGCGCCGAGCAACGGGGCGGCGAGCCACGGGGCGAACGGGGTGACGCAGAGTCCGCCGGCGAGTCCTCCACCGCCGCCGCGACCGAATCCCGCCCCCGCCCCGCGAACCACGGGAGCGCCCGCGAAGGCCACGCCGGCGGTCCGCCGGGAGGCTCGCGAGCAGGGCGTGGACCTCCACGCCGTCACCGGCACGGGACCTGGCGGGCGCGTCACCCGGGACGACCTCGCGCGACACCATCAGCCCGCGGGTGACGCACCGATGCCCGCTCGCGCCCCCGCCCTGCCGCAGGTCGAGGTGGTACCGAGCGGAGCGGAACGTCGTGAGCCGATCCGGGGCGTGCGTCGGGCCATCGCCGAGCAGATGGCGAAGTCCAAGCAGGTGGCGGCCCACTTCACCTACGTCGAGGAAGTCGACTGCGGCGAGCTCGTGGAGCTTCGCCAGCGCATGAAGGTCGCCGCCGCCGACCGGGGCATCAAGCTCACCTACATCCCGATCATCATGAAGGCGACGAGCCTCGTGCTGCGGGACTTCCCGAACGTCAACGCCGTGATGGACGAGGAGAGCTTCGAGCTCGTGGTGAAGGGCGATCACGACATCGGGCTGTCGACGGACACGCCGAACGGCCTGTACGTGCCGGTGATCCGCAACGTCGAGCAGAAGTCGATCCTCCACCTCGCGGCGGAGATCACCGAGGTGACCGAACGCACCCGTCAGGGCAAGGCGCGGCTCGACGAGCTGCGTGGCGGCACGTTCACCATGACCAGCGTGGGATCGATCGGGGGCGTCCTCGCCACGCCCATCCTCAACGTGCCGCAGGTCGCGATCCTCGGCGTGAACGCCATCCGGGATCAGGCGGTGGTTCGCGGCGGAGAGATTGTCGTGCGGCCCATGATGTACCTCTCGCCCTCGTTCGATCACCGCATCGTCGACGGGGCGGTGGGGGCGCGGTTCGTCGCCGCGCTCAAGGACGTGCTGGAGAACCCGCACAAGCTGCTGATGGAGCTCTCGTGAGTCCCGCCGAGGCCGTCTCGACGCTGACCCAGGCCGAGGGCCACCTCGCGACGATGGGTCCCACGCCGTTCCCCCTTCCGCTCGGGCGCCTCGCTCCGGTCGTCGCGGGCACCGTCACCGCGTTGCGGCGCGTGGACTGGTGGGTGCCGGGGCTGCGGGAGCGTGTCGGGGCGGTGCTTCGCGACGTGCCCGTCGAGCGTCTCGTCGACGGCTTTGCCGGTGCCCGACCCTACCGGATCGCCCCTCCTGGAGCGTCGGCGGCGCTTCGGGCCCTCTACGGCGTCGGTCTCGCAATGGCCTGTCGGGAGGACGACGACAGTCGGGTCTGTGTCTCGCTGGGCATCGGCAGCCTCTCCGAGGGAGCTGCCCACGAGGCCCTGAACCTCGCGGTCCTCCAGGAGCTGCCCGTGCTGTTCGTGGTCGCGGTGCCGGCGGCCGACGACCGGGTGCCCTTTGCGGCCCAGCTCGCCGTGCAGCCCACGTCGTGGGCCGCGGGCTTCGGCATCGCGACCACCGAGGTCGACGGAAGTGACGCCGCCGCTGTCCACGAGGCAGTCGTCGCGGCGCGGGGTACGAATCGATTGCATCTCGTGCAGGCCCACCTGCCTGCACGGAAGGAGTCCTCTTGAGCGACACCCAAGTGCTGGTCATCGGAGCCGGCCCGGGCGGCTATCCCTGCGCGATTCGCCTCGGCCAGCTCGGCATCCAGACCACCATCGTGGAGAAGGAGTACTGGGGCGGCGTCTGCCTGAACGTCGGCTGCATCCCGAGCAAGGCCCTCATCCACGCCTCCACCACCTACCAGAGCCTGGAACACCTCGAGGAGCTCGGTCTCGAGATCCCGAGCGGGACCCAGGTGAACGTCGAGAAGCTCCAGGCGTGGAAGCAGGGCGTGGTCGACAAGCTCACGGGCGGGGTCCGGACCCTGCTCGAGGCCAACAAGGCCGACATGGTCTTCGGCACCGCCAAGCTCGTCGATCGCAACACGGTCGAGATCGAGACCGCCGAAGGCACGCGGCGCATGACCGCGGACCACATCGTGATCGCCACCGGGTCCTCGCCGGTCGAGATCCCGGGCTTCGCGTTTGCCGACCCGCGGGTCCTCGACAGCACCCAGGCTCTCGCCCTCCAGGAGATCCCCGAGCGACTCGTGGTGATCGGCGGCGGCTACATCGGTCTCGAGCTCGGCGGCGTGTTCTCGCGCATGGGCACCGAGGTCACGGTGGTCGAGATGATGGACCAGGTGCTCCCTGGCTTCGACCCTGACGTGGTGCGCGTGCTCACCCGTCGCCTGAAGAAGGACGGAGTGAAGACGCTGACGAAGACCCGAGCGCTCGGCTGGGAGCAGGCCGACAAGGGCATCGTGGTCAACGTCGAGGGACCGGACGGAGCTCAGGCCCTGCCCGCCGACTACGTCCTCGTCACGGTGGGGCGGCGGCCGAACACCAAGGGGATCGGGCTCGAGGAGATCGGCGTCGAGATGGACGGCCCGTTCGTCAAGGTCGACGCGAAGCTCCGCACCAACGTGCCCGGCATCTACGCGATCGGTGACGTCGCGGGCAACCCGATGCTCGCCCACAAGGCCACCCACGAAGGCGAAGTCGTCGCGGAGGTCATTGCCGGCAAGAACGTGCAGTACGACGCTCGCACCGTACCGGCCGTCGTGTTCACCGAGCCCGAGGTCGCGACGGCAGGAATGACCGAGCCCGAGCTGAAGGAGCAAGGCATCGCCTATCGTGCCGGAAAGGTGCCGTTCGCCGCCATCGGCAAGGCGATCGCCAACCACGCGACCGAGGGCTTCGTGAAGGTCCTGGTCACCGAGGAGGAACCCCACCTGCTCCTCGGGGTCACCATCGTGGGTCACCACGCCTCCGACATCATCAGCGAGGCGGGTCTGGCCATCGAGATGCAGGCCGAGGCCCTCGACATCGGGCTCACCATCCACCCCCATCCCACGCTCGGCGAGTCGGTGATGGAGGCCGCGAAGGCCGCCATCGGCGAGGCCATCCACGTCGTCAACCGCTGAGGATCGCGTTGCTGATCTCCGGACTCCTGCTCCTCGGAGCCGCTCACGCCGCCGACACCGACCTCGAGCGTCGGGTCGAGAAGGTGCTGAAGCGGACCCCGCTCGTCGACGGGCACAACGACGTGCCCTGGCAGGTCCGGCATCGAGCCGCCCGCGATCTCGAGGCGCTGCCGCTCGACGACGACACCACGACCCTCGAGCCGCCGATGCACACCGACTGGCCAAGGCTCGAGAAGGGCCAGGTCGGTGGCGTGTTCTGGTCGGTGTGGGTCCCTCCCGATCTGTCGGGTCCGGAGGCCGTGCAGGCCACGCTCGAGCAGATCGACGTCGTGCACCGCATGGTCGCGAAGTGGCCGAGGCAGCTCGCCTTCGCGACCACCGCCGCCGAGGTCCGCAAGGCGCACCGCCGGGGTCGCGTGGCGTCGCTCGTGGGCATCGAGGGCGGCCACGCCATCGGAGGGTCTCTGGGTGCCCTGCGGGTCATGGCAGGCGCCGGGGCGTCCTACCTGACCCTGACGCACTGGCAGAACACCGCCTGGGCAGACGCGGCGACCGACGAGCCCGAGCACGACGGCCTCACCGACTTCGGCCGCGACGTGGTGCGCGAGTGCAACCGGCTCGGCGTGCTCGTCGATCTGTCGCACGTCGCCGAGGCCACGATGGCCGACGCGCTCGACGTGGCACAGGCGCCCGTGATCTTCAGCCACTCGGGGGCCCGCGGGGTCAACCCGCATCCCCGCAACGTGCCCGACGCGATCCTCGACCGCCTGCCCGACAACGGGGGCATCGTGATGGTCGACTTCCTGCCCGCCTACGTGTCGCGGGAGGTGTGGGAGCACCGGGCGGCCCGGCGAGGCGAGGAGGCCCGCCTCCAGGAGCTTCACCTCGGCGATCCGGTGGGGCTCGAGCGGGCCCTGGCCTCGTGGGACGAGGCGAATCCGGCCCCCGCGGCTACGCTCGCCCAGGTTGCCGACCACGTCGACTACGTCAAGGATCGCATCGGCGTCGCGCACCTTGGCGTCGGCTCCGACTTCGACGGCATGCGTGGCCAGCCCGAGGGACTCGAGGACGTGAGCAGGTTTCCGGCCTTGTTCGTCGAGCTGCTCCGCCGTGGGTACTCCGACGACGACATCGCCGCCATCGCGGGGGGCAACCTGCTGCGCGTGATGGAGCGGGCGGAGAGGCAACGAGCCAAGCTCCGCAAGCAGGCGCCGATCGTGACGCCGCCCCCTGGCCCGGAGGTCTCGCCTTGATCGCCGCGATGCTGCTCGCCTGCGGTACCCCCGCGCCGACGGAGGCCGACGAGCGCCAAGCCTCGAACGCCGTCTCCGAGGCCCTCTGCAAGGTGTTCGAGACCGCTCGCCGATCCTGTCGTCGCGAGCAGAGCACGCTGACCGTGGACGGAGTCGGCGTGATCGAGGTGTCGGTCGACCTCGACACCATCGACGAGCGCTTCGGGATCACGACGCTCGAGGGCCGGGCGACGGTGAGCGCGGCCGATCGTCCGGCCGTGACCACGCACTTCCGGCACTACGGAATGAACCGCGACGAGGCGCTGTCGAAGGGGACCCACCTGTGGGGCGTCGTCGACGGGGCCGCGATCGTGGACTGGCTGCTCGCGGATCCCGAGCGTCCTGCGCTCACCGGCATGTACAAGGACGAACCCGCTCCGGCGAAGGTGATCGACCGGGGGGCGGTGAAGGTGTTGCCCGGCTGGACCTACCGGGAGGGCGTGCAGAAGCACCCCGACCACGAGGCACTGGTGGCGGCCATGGCGCCCTTCGTGAAGGCCGACACGGTGCACCTCGTCGACCTGAGCATCCAGCCGCGAGGCGGCAAGCAGTCGCGCACCTGTCACCTCGACGGTGAGTCTGCGCCCGAGCTCTGTGCGGCGCTGCCCACGAGTGGGTTCCCGGCCGGCGTGGGGTGGGGGCTCCGGCAGGCCTGGCTGTGGTCGCCCAAGGCCACGCCGCCCAGGTGATCAGCGCGCCTTCGGCCGGGTGACCGCCCGAGGAATGGCGAGGAGTCGCCGAACGGCGTCGTCGGGGAGCGGGTCCGTGCCGTCGAGGATGGCTTCCACCGTGGGGACGTGGTCGTTGCCCCAGACCAGCTCGCCGCGGACATCGAAGGTGGGAACACCGAACACGCCACGCTCGATGGCTTCCGCCGTCGAGGCGCGCAGCGCTTCCTTCACGACCGGCTTCTGCGTCCTCGCGACCCAGCGCTCGCCGGGCAGGCCGACGTCCTCCAGGGCGGCGGCGAGCTGATCGGCGTCGCCCAGGTCGAGCCCGTGTCCCCACCCGGCCGAGAACAAGGTGTCGATGACCCGGACCTGGTCGTCACCCGAGACGTCGGGTAGCGCCAGCCGAAGGGCAGTCGTGGGAACGAAGGGGTGGGCGGCAGGCCCCGAGAGCGGAATGCCGTGGGTTGCGGCGTAGCGCGCGATGTCGCGGAAGGTGGCCTCGCGCTTGCTCTCGATCTCGGCCGGACCGAGGTGGCCGTGGTGGTCGAGGAGCGCCGCGAAGAGCACGGGCCGGTACTCGACCTTCACGCCGTGGGTGCGCTCGATCCGCTCGACCTGGAGGTGGGCGAAGTAGGCGTAGGGGCTGATGAAGTCGAAGTACAGGGGGATGATCTGCACGGCATCTCCAGGCCATCGTCGAGGCGCGTGATCCACGGCGTCTCAGCGCTTCGACCAGGCCTCCAGCAGCTTTGCTGCTCGGCGGGGGGCCTCGTCTCGGGGGGGTTGGGTGACCATGGCCTCGCCCGAGGCCGACGCGGCGAGCGCACCCTGTGCGTCGAGCAGGAACAGATGAGGCACGCCGTCGAACGACGGAAACCGCTTCAGGAACGCCGCGTTGGAGACGTCGTCGCTCGTGTGGACGCGGACCAGCTCGAAGTGATCGGACAGCAGCGACGAGACCTTCGGGTCGGACTCGAAGATGCCATCCAGAGCGCGGGTGTCGGAGCACCAATCCCCGCCGACCTCGACGAGCACTGCGCGATCGGTGCCCTCGACGCGTGCGACCGCGGCGGCGACGTCGCGCGCGGGATCGGCCGACGGATCGAAGCGGGTGGGGGGCTCCGTGGAACCACCACACGAGAAGAACCAGAGGACGACCAAGGCTTTCGCCACGAGCGTGGTCAAGGGGCCTCCGAGCATGGCGGGGCGTATCATCCCCGGTGCGCTGCGGGCCCCGCGAGCCATCTGCTATGCTCGGCGGTTCAGGAGGAAGCCCATGACGAGATGGTTGGGGTTGGCGGCGGCGATCGTCGCGTGCAGCGGCGGCGAGGAAGTGGAGGATGCCGAGGAGACGCGGACTTATCGCGTCGACATCCGGACGACGGAGTTCGGGATTCCGCACATCCAGGCCGACGACTACTTCAGCGCCGGGGTCGGGGTCGGATTCGCGCTGGCTCGCGACCACGTGTGCATCCTGGCCGACCAGTTCGTGAAGGTGAACTCCCAGCGCGCGCGGTACTACGGCGCGGGCGCCGGCGACGCGAACATCGACAGCGACTTCGCGTGGCTCGGCCTGCGGGTCCGCCAGACCGCTGAAGAGCGCTACGACGAGCTCCCCGAGGACGTCCGCGACATGATGGAGGGCTACGTCACCGGCTACAACCGGTACCTCGCCGACACGCCTGCCTCCGACATCGATCCGCGCTGCGCGGGAGCGGAGTGGCTGCAGCCCATCGACGAGATCGACCTGCTCACCTACTACAACTCGCTCGCCCTCGAGGGATCGGGTCGGCAGCTCCAGGACTTCGTGGCTACGGCGCAGCCGCCGCCGGGATTCCGCGACGGCGAGCCGGCGTTTCCCATCCCGCCGCTCTCCGCGCTCGAGGAGCTGAAGGAGTCGGCGCTCGGGAGCAACGCCTGGGGCATCGGCCGCGAGCGCTCGGAGGGCGGACGCGGCATGCTCCTCGCCAACCCGCACTTCCCCTCTGACGGTGGGCTCAAGCTCTGGGAGCACCACATCACCATCCCCGACGAGCTCAACGTCTACGGCGTGGGGCTGCTGAACGCGTGTGTGCCGCTCATCGCCTTCAACGAGCAGCTCGGATGGAGCCACACCGTCACGCCGACCCCCCGCGTCGTCGTCTACCGGCTGACGCTCAACCCCGAGGACCCGACTCAGTACGACTTCGACGGTGAGTGGGTCGACATGGAGAGCCAGACCTACGAGATCGAGGTGCTCGGGGACGGCGGCTCGACCAGCTCGGTCCAGCGCACGCTGTACCGCACCATGTACGGACCCATGATCAACGCACCGGTCTTCGGCTGGGGCACCACGCTCGGCTACACCTACCGCGACGCCAACGAGCCCAACATCAACGTCATCCGGACGTTCCTCGGCGCGGGCCGCGCCCAGTCGCTCGAGGAGTTCGAGCAGAACTACCGCGAGACCCAGGGCGTGCCGTGGGTCCACACCACCTATGCAGACCGCGAAGGCAACGCGTTCTACGTCGACTCCGCCGCGGCCCCGAACATGACCCAGCAGGCCTACGACAACTGGCAGGAGGAGCTGCAGGGCAACCTCCTCGCGCAGAACTTCGTGGGCCTCGGGATCTGGACGCTCGACGGCTCGGACCCCGCCAATCAGTGGGTCGAGGACCCGCGGTCGGTCATTCCGGGGAACGTCCCCTACGACGACGCGCCCCGACTGCTTCGGGAAGACTTCGTCATGAACGCGAACCAGAACTACTGGGCCACCAACGTGGTGGAGGAGCCGATCTCGGGCTTCAACATCGTCTACGGGCTGCCTGAAGACCGCCTCACCCCGCGCACCAAGATGAACTTGCGGTACCTGGTCGAGGAGAACGGAGCCTCCGGTGACGACTACAAGTTCTCGCTCGACGAGCTCGAAGCGGCGGCCCTCGATGGCCGGGCCTCGATCGCCGAGGACCTCAAGGACCAGGTCGTCGACCGCTGCACCGGCGCAGATCCCGTCACCGTCGGTGACGAGACCGTGGACCTCACCCAGGCATGCGCGATCCTGGACGCGTGGGACGGCCGCACCACGGTCGACGCCGTGGGCGCCCACCTCTGGCGCGAGTACGTCCTCGAGGACCGCAACAGCCAGAACCTCGAGGGTGCCGGACGGCTCTACCAGGACGAGTGGGATCTGGGGGACCCCATCTACACCCCCAACACGCTCGTCGCGGCCCCCGTGGAGGGTCCCGACCCGGTGCTCGTCGGCCTTGCCAACGCGGTGCTCCGACTTCGAGAGGCCAACGTGGCCCTCGATGCCCGCCTCGGCGACATCCAGTACTACGAGCGCCACGGCCGGCGATTCGCGCGGCCAGGCGGTCAGCAGCCCGAGGGGCACATCGCGATCGCGGACTTCGGCTCCATCCCCGACATCCGGCTCGACTACGACGTCCCGCCCGACGCCATCAACCCGGCGAGCGACCTGCGTGACGGTGGCTATCGGCTCAACAACGGCAACAGCTTCGTGATGGCGCTGGAGTTCACCGACGATGGCCCGCGTGCTCGGGGCATCCTCACCTACTCGCAGAGCGCGAGCGAGAACTCGCCACATGCCTACGACCAGCTCGAGGTCTACGCCCGCGGGGAGATGCGCGACATCCGGTTCACCGACGCCGAGATCGAGGAAGGCCTGATCGACACGCTCACGCTCGAGTCCGAGTGACCCTCACATCATGACCCGCAGGTCGGGGTGCACCTTCGCCGCGCGGCGCAGCGCCTCCCGACCCTCGGGCCCGAGGTCGTTGCGGCGGAGGTCCAGGGTGGCGAGGTGACCGAGCCACGGCGCTCGCGCGATGGCCCGGGCTCCCCGGTCCGAGATGAAGTTGTAGGTCAGGTCGAGGTGGGCGAGCCGCTCCATGGGGGCGGCGGAGAGCGCCTCGGCCCCCGCGTCGCCCACGCCCGCGTGCCACAGCTCGAGGCTGCTGAGCCGTGTCAGCGAGGTCGAGCGGGCGATCGCGGTGACCCCCTCGCTGCCGATGCGGTTTCCCCCCAGGTCGAGGTGGGCGAGGAAGGCGAGCGACGGGCAGTCGGCGAGCGCCTTCGCCCCCATGGCGCCGAGATCGTTGTGCCACAGGTTCAGCGATCGAAGCTGCAGGCATGGCGCCTGGGCGAGGGCCTGGATGCCCCGGTCGCCGATGTGGTTGCGGCCGATGCAGAGCTCCGAGAGGCCGACCATCAGCGGGCTCCTCGACAGAGCCCGAAGGCCCGCATCGCCGATCTCGTTCCGGTCGAGGACGAGGGTGCGCAGCTCGCCCGGCGCGGCCGCGGCGAGCGCCTCGGCGCCCCCCGCGCCGAGCCGGTTCCATCGAAGGTCGAGGTGCACGAGCTGGCCGACGAGGTCGGGGTGCTCCAGGGCCTGCGCTCCGAGCGGTCCGATGTCGTTGCACTTGAGCCGGAGCATCCGCAGGGACGGCGCAGCGACCGAGGCGAGGGCGGCGACCCCCTTGTCGCCGAGCTGGTTGTGCGACAACGTGAGCGTCTCGAGCTGGCCCCACCAGTTGGCGTGGGCGAGCGCGCGAGCGCCGTCGTCGTCGACCTGATTCATGCCGAGCTCGAGGGCGCGAAGCCCCCGAAGCGAGTCCGAGGCAGCGAGCAGCCGGACGCCATCCGTGCCGATGCGGTTGTGGGAGAGGTCGAGCGAGGCGAGCGCCTCGAGATTCGCTCGACCGAGCACTGCGCCTGCCGACTCGCGCAGCAGGTTGTAGCCGACGTCGAGGTGAACCAGCGTCTCCCGGGACTCCGCGATCGCGCGCAGGCCCTCGGCCTGGACGTGGTTCCCCCGCAGGTCGAGCCGCGTCACGCCGGCGAGGTGGGGAGAGGCGGCGAGCCGCGACGCTCCCGAGCTCCCGAGCGCGGTGCGCCGCAGCCCGAGGTCGGTGAGGTGCTCGAGCTCGGACCAGTGCGCGAGCCTCGTGGCTCCTCCGTTGCCGAGCTCGCTCTCGTTGACGAACTCGAGCCCGCGGACCAACGCTCCCGCGGGATGGTCGAGCCACGCCGCGAGCGCGTCGCGGGCCGCGGGCGTCCAATCGAGGCGAATCCCGACCACGAAGCCCGCCTTCCACCGGGCGGTCGCCGGGGGGAGCCCGGCGATCTCCTGTTGCCAGACCCACCGGTTGGCCTGCTCGATCTCTTCGATGCGCCAGCGGATGGCGTCGATCTGCTCGATCGAGAGGGACTCGTGCTCGAGTCGGTGCGACAGCGTGATCAGCTCCCCGCGGACGTCGCCTCGCTCGAGCAGCGCGTCGGCGAACACCAGCCAGAGCCGCTCGTCGTCTGGAGAGGCCTGGAGCTCCCGAATCAGCGCCCTCACAGCAGGACGTCGTCGGCCATGGGCACCACGAGGACGGCGCGCGAGGACTCCCGGACGACCCGCTCGGCCACGCTTCCGTGCCACAACCGCGCCAGACCGGAGCGCTGGTGGGAGACGAGGGCTACGAGGTCGACGGCAAGCTGATCGGCGGCTCGAGCGAGGATCGTCGCGGGGTTGCCTGCGACGCCAGGCAGCCCGTGCAGGGTGACGTTGTCGGGTCGTCCGATCTGATCGAGGCCGCTCTCCAGCTGATGCCGGACGTCGCTGTCGAGATCCCGGCCCGCGAGGTGTTGGGCGGCGGTCTCGTGGGGGTAGGCCGCGATGACCTGGAGGCTCGCGCGGAGGTGCTTCTCGACCCACTGGACGGCGGTCCAGTCGAGCTCGTCGGGGTCTACCGGGCAGGCCACGACGAGCGGGGCCTCGGCGGGACTCGCGTGCAGCGGACAGACCAGCACCGGCAGCCGGGAGAAGCGGACGATCGGCTCGGAGTCCGAGCCCGAGAGGAGGCGGTTCAGTCCCCGGCGTCCGTGGGTGCCGACGAGGAGCAGGTCGACGTCCAGCTGGCCGAGCGCTCGCGACAGCCGGGTGCCTTCGGCCCCTCCGGCCTGATCCCCCCGTGCGATCGGCAGACGCTTCAGCCCTGCGCGGAGCTCGGCAGGGATCTGCTCCTCCAGCTCCCCAAGTGCGATCTCGTGTGCGGGATCGTCGCTCACGGTCACGAGCAGCAAGGCACCGCGGAGGTGCCGGCCCCACGCCACCGCGTGTTGCAGGACCGAGGCCGCTCCTTCGTCGATGTCGATGGCCACGCCGATGGTGATGGAGGTCGTCATGGTGGCACTTCAACACGACGTGCCCCTCCTCGGCAAGCCACGAGTCCCGCGTTTTCCCGTGGGCGGAGCGAGGAGAGACGACCGAGCGAACCGCGGGGAGCGCGCCTCGCGACGGCGAGCGCGAACGGTCGGCAGGGAGGTCGCTCGGTCGTGGGGAGCAGGAACCCCCGGGAGGAGGCTACACAGTGCCGAGAAGCGAACCGGAAGGCCCCGTGACCCAAGACGAACGCATTTCCCGATCTCCCTTCGTTCTCGCGTTGCTCACCGCCCTCGGTGTAGGCGCGGCCATCGCGACGGTCCACCTCGGTCATGGCATCGGGCTCATCGTGGCCCTCGGCCAGCCGCCGCACACCTGGTTCGCGGTCCAGGCCGTGGCCCTCGAGCTCGTGATGGCGCTCGGGGTGGGGCTGGTGCTCTCCCCGATCGCCGCCCTGCGCCCACGAGACGGCACGTGGATCATTGCCGGAGTGATGGTGCTCGTGTGGCTGGGGCTCGAACGCTGGGTCGCCGTCGATCCGGCCAAGCCGCTGATGTGGCTCGCCGGACCCCTCCTCGGAGGTCTCTTCTTCGTGGGAGGGGCCGAGCTGATCCGGCGCTTCCCCCGAACCGCTCCGGCGGCCCTGGCCGGGGCCACCGCGGCCGTTCACCTCGTGCTGCTGGCGGTCCCCGAGCTGTTTGCCGCCACTGAACCCGACGACAGCGTCGTCGAGATCCCCGCCGACCGCCCGGCGGCCCGCGAGGGCGCGCCCGATGTGCTCTTCGTCGTCATGGACACCGTGCGGGCCCAGAGCTGCTCGACCTATGGCTACGAGCGCGAGACCACGCCCGTGCTCACGTCGCTGGCCGAGGAGGGTCTCCGCTTCGACCAGGCCACCGCCCCGGCCACCTGGTCGCTGCCCGCCCACGCGTCGCTGTTCACGGGCACCTTTCCCTCCGTGCACCAGTGCCACGCCGAGACCGAGGCGCTCTCCGACGAGCTGCCCACCGTCATGGAGGTCTTCCAGCGCGCGGGGTACGAGACGCGCTGCTTCTCGGCCAACCCGCACATCTCGGCCTCCTTCGGGCTGACGCGCGGATTCGACGCCTGCGACAAGGCGTGGGCCTCTGGGGAGGGCGCCCGGCAGTTCACGTTCGTCTACCGGCTCTTCGACCACCTGGGCGTCGGCGGGGTCGAGGATCATGGCGGCGGCAAGGTCGTCGGCAACATCCGCGAGTGGATGGCCCAGCGCGACGACGACAGCCGACCCGCGTTCGTGTTCGTCAACTTCCTCGAGGCGCACTTCCCCTTCCGCCAGATTCCCGACGCGTACGTCGACGCCTTCGGGCAGTGGCCCGCCTCGGTGCAGAACCACGCCGACCAGCTCGCCTTCGGGGCTCAGATGGGCCGGATCCTCACCGAGGAAGAGATCGACGCAATCCGAGCGCCCATGATCGACATGTACGACGGTGGCGTCCTCTACACCGACGCCCTGGTCGGCGATGTCGTCGACATCTGGCGGGCTGCGGGCACCCTCGACGACACGGTGGTCGTCGTGCTTGCCGATCACGGCGAGGTCGTCGGGGAGCACGACGCGTTCGGTCATCTCTCGGCGGTCGTCGAGGAGGACCTGCGCGTTCCGCTGGTGTTCCGGTACCCGAGCAAGGTGCCCGCAGGCGTGGTCGTGGACCACCCGGTGTCGACCGTGGGCACGTTCGCGACCCTGGCTGAGCTCGCAGAGGTGCCCGTTCCCGACACCGTCCAGGTCACGAGCCTGATCCACGCGATTCCCGACACGTCGGCCTGCACGGGCGAGGAGGCCGAGGCTTGCGAGGCCGAGGCGGTCGCGCGGGCCGAGGCCGTCGGTCAGCCGGTGATCGCCGAGCGCTTCGAGAAGCACCTGTTGAGCTCGCGGTTCGCGGAGGGGGAGGCCAACGGCAAGGGGCTCTTGGTCAATCCGCAAGGACGCTATCGCACGTTTCGGCAGGGTCCGTTCAAGCTCGCTCAGCACGATCTGGACGGCACCGCGCTGTTCCACCTCGAGCTCGGTGAGGACCGCGACGTCTCCGAGACGTACCCCGACGCGCGACGCCAGCTCGAGGGCGCGCTCACCGACTGGATCCTGAAGCTCGAGCTCCCCTCGCTCGGCGCCGAGGTCCAGCAGGTCGCGAGCGAGGGGCAGACCAAGGAGGAGACCTGCGCTCTGTGTCGGCTCGGGTACCTCGATGGCGAGGCCTGCGACGGTTGCTGATGCAGGAGACGCACGAGTAACCGTGTCGGATTGAACGGGATTCGTCGGATGGCCGAAGAGCGGTCATGGCTCGGACCTCGACCCGCTCTGCAGCATCGGCCCGCGTCCCTCGGGGACGCCGGGCGCCGACTCGCATCTCGCCGGCCCGGCAGATCTCTCGGGGGCTGTTCACCGCGTTCGCGGCGGCCCTCCTTCTCTGGCCGGTCTACGAGTCCTCCGGCGTGCCCCGCGTGCTCGCCATCTGCGAGGTGAGCGCGCCGCTCGAGATGTGGGCCGGGGTGGCGTTCGGGTGGCCAGTCGCCGTGTACGGGCTGCTCACGACCGTCGGTGCGGGCATGTTCCTGCGTCCCAAGATCATCCAGGCGGCCAGCCTGGCCGCGATCACCGCGGTGGGCGTCGAGGTCGTCGAGTTCTCGATGAACGCCGGCCACTGTCGGGTGCGGGACCTGCTGCCGGCCGCCATCGGGATCGCCATGGCCATGGGGATTCACACCGCGATGCGCGTCGCGATGCCCCCCGCCGCGGTTCCGGGCGGCCGCAAGAAGGTCCGCCGGGTGAGGAAGCGCTCGGCACGCGGGTAGCGCCGGTCAGAGGCTCGTGACGTCACCACTGTCGAGGTCGACCGTGTAGCTGTACACGCTGTCGACGAGGACGTCGGCGGTTCCGTCGCCCAGGAACGTCACCTCGATGGTCGTATCGAGCTCGGAGGTGGCCTCCGCGGCGCCCTCGGTACGGGTCCGCTCGGCGAGGACGTCCCACTCGACGGTGCCCGTGACCGATGCGGCGGTCGCGTCCCCCGTCAACGCGTAGTCGCCGGCGAGGTCGAGCGCCCAGGTGCGCCGAACGTCGCGGAAGAGGGCCTCGAACGAAGACTGCACCACGGTGGTCGCCGTGCCGTCCAGCGTGACCACGCTCGAGTCGAGACCGTCGACGACCCAGTCCGCGTCTCGGTCGAGCGTCAGATCGTAGCGCGGGGTCACGAGGCTGCCGTCGAGGGTGGTCCCCACCTCTGCCCGGACCGTGTTGTCGTCACAGTCGACGCTCGCTCCGGCTCCGTCGAAGCAGTCGACCATCCACGACCACGACAGCGTGCCGACGCTGCCGACGTACGCTCCGTCGTCGTCCAGCGGGAAGCGGGTGCTGGCGGCCGAGGCGACCTCCGCGGTGTCCTGGTAGGCCTGGGGCGTGCCGGCCCCCCCGTTCTCCATCAGGGGGGTAGCGGCCTGGACGAGCTCGTCAGCGTCCTCCTGGCTGATGTTGGACGAACAGGCGGCCAGCAGGCCGAGCACGGGCACGAGCGTACGGTTCACGGGCTCCTCCTTGGCGGGCGGTCGGGATCGACCGCGCTCCGGGAGTATCGGTTGGATGTGGAGCAGGTGTCGAGCGGAATCAGTCGCGAAATCGCTCGGCGAGCACCCGCTCGACGGTGTCCACCACGGCCTGGGTCATCGCGTCGACCTCGAGGTTGACCGGGTCGCCCACCTGGAGGTCGCCGAGGGTCGTGACCTCGCGAGTCTCGGGGATGAGGTGCAGCCCGAAGGTGCCCGCGTCGCGGTCGACCTGGCCGATGGTGAGGCTGCAGCCGTCGACGGCGAGGTAGCCCTTCTCGAGCACGTAGGGCATCACGTCGCCCCCTGCGCGAACGACCAACGCGAGGTTGTCGCCGTCTTCGGCCCGAGACACGATCTCTCCTCGTCCGTAGATGTGGCCCGAGACGACGTGACCGCCGACCTCGTCCCCGAACTTGGCCGCGCGCTCGAAGTTGGCCCGGCCGCCCTCGGTGAGCTCGCCGAGCGTGGTGCGGCGCAGCGTCTCGTCGATGACGTCGAAGGTCGCACGGTCGTCGTCGTGGGCCACCGCCGTGAGGCACACGCCGGCAATCGCGATGCTCGCTCCCTTCTGCAGCCCCGCGAGTGCGCCTTCGGGGAAGGCCACCTCGAGGCGCCGCACGCCTCCGGCGTCGGAGATGCTGCGCACGGTGGCGGTGCCTTGGACGATGCCGGTGAACACATTACCCTCCGCGGCCAGGGAGCCCGCTTGCTCGTGATCCTATGGCCCGTGGTGGGTCTCGCCCAGCCAGACCCTGGCGTCGGGCCACCCGAGGCGTCCGTCGCCAGCTTCCTCGAGGCTCCCGAGATCGATGGCGTCCTCGACGAGCCGCAGTGGGCCGCCGCCGCCCCGGTGACGGAGTTCCTGCAGTTTCAGCCCACGGAGGGTGGGCCGCCTCCGGGAACCACCGAGGTTCGCTTCGCGCAGGACGAGCGCGCGCTGTACGTGGGCATCCGCGTGGACGATCTCGACTACGCGGTTCGCGCGCGAGTCAGCGCGAGGGAGCGGATCAACGCCGACGACCAGGTCGGGGTGTACCTCGACACCTTCCACGACGGACGCTCCGGCTACATCTTCTACCACAACGCCCGGGGCGTCCAGCAGGACATCCGGCACAACTCGGGCAACTGGAACGTCAACTGGGATGCGGCGTATCGCTCCGCGGGCACCGTGGACGACGACGGCCGCGGCTACACCATCGAGCTCGCGTTTCCGTGGCGGTCGCTCAAGTTCCCGCGGCCGGTGGAGGGCCGGGACCAGACGTGGGGCGTCATCGTCACCCGCAAGGTCCCGCACACCGGCACCAAGTCGGCGTTTCCCGACATCACCCGCGGCAAGCCGCTGTTGTTCAGCGAAGAGGCGGACCTCGTCGGGGTGCGGCCGCCCGCGCGGGGCTCGGGCATCGAGTTCGTGCCCGCCGTGACCGCCGCCGCGCAGTGGCTCCCCGACGACGAGGGGCGCCCCCCCGATCTCACCTCGCTGCCTCCGGACTGGTTCCGTCCCTCGCTGGACGTGCGCTTCGGCATCACGCCGGATCTCGGGCTCGCCGGCACCCTGAATCCCGACTTCTCGCAGGTCGAATCGGACCTTGCCGACGTGCGGCTCAACGCTCGGTTCGCGTTCCGATTCCAGGAGCGGCGGCCGTTCTTCCTCGACGGCATCGACTTCTTTGCCGACGAGCTCGACACGCTGTATTCGCGGTCCATCGCGGAGCCCCTGTACGGTGTGAAGCTCTCGGGCCGCGAGGGCGCCTGGTCGATCGGGCTCGTGCACGCCCTGGATCGCTCGCCGCTTTCCTCCGCCCACGAGAACAGCGCCCCCGGATTCTCCGAGGACGACGTGGAGGACCGCCTCGCGAGCTCCACGCTCGCCCGGCTCAAGCTCGACACCCTCGGAGGCGGCTGGATCGGGATCACTGCCGCCGACAAGCGGTTGCTCGGGACGGCGAGCCGACCGGGTGCCGGGGGCGATCACCAGGTGCTGGGTGCGGACCTCGGCATCCCCATCGGACGATCCGGGCTCGCGAGGGCCGCGGCGCAGGCGAGCCGAACCAGCGACGGCGTCGAGCGCGACGTTCCGCTCGGGCTGGCGGCCCAGGCGTCCATCGAGCGCAGTCCGGGGGTGGGCACTGGCGGGAGCGTCTCGGCGACGGTGCGCAACGAGGGTTATCGCCAGGAGCTCGGCTTCCTCAACCAGAGCGCGCTCGTGGCCAGCGAGACGAGGCTGTTCCACATCTTCGCCCCGTCGGGAGCGGTGTCGACGGTGATCCCCCGCATCGGGCTCACCACGCTGGACGAGTTCGACGGAGACTTCTTTCGCGCGGTGTCCTTGGGCCAGGAGGTCCTGATTCGCGGGATCCACCGGCTGTCGCTCGACGGCGATCTCCGTCGGCGGCGCCAGACCGGGTCGGTGGTCGACGGCTACCGCGCCCAGCTTCGCTACTCGGGCCAGGTCGGGGCGGTGCTCGAGTGGACGCCGACCGTCTTCGCCGAGCGTGCCCTCGACTTCGGTACGCTCGGCCCCGCGACGTCACAGGGAGCGTCGGTGTCCACGACGTTGCGGATCGGGGGAGGGCGCCTCGACACCGACCTTCAGCTGTCTCGCTTTCAGCCCGACGGACTGGAGGTCGAGACCGCGAGGCTCCTGCGGAGCACGCTCACCTGGCAGTTCACGAACCGGACCGGGGTGCGTCTTCTCGTGCAGGACGGCCAGCGGCGTCAGGCCGAGGGCATCGAGCAGGAGTTCGTGATCTCTCCGCTGCTCACCTGGATCGACGTACCGGGGACCGCGCTGTACCTGGGACTCACCGAGCGCATCGACCGTCGGTCCGGTCAGACGGTCGAGCGGGTCGCCTTCTTCAAGTTCAGCCGCCTGTTTCGCCTTTGACCCCCGGACCGGCGAGCGGCAAGCGGATGACGAACCGGGTACCCGACCCGAGCTGGCTGTCGAGCTCGAGCTCGCCGCCGTGGCGCTCGACCACGATGCCCCACGCGATGGCCAGACCCTGGCCCGACCCCTTTCCGGCCTCCTTGGTCGTGAAGAAGGGCTCGAAGGCGCGCTTGCGGACCTCGTCGGTCATGCCGACCCCGTTGTCCTGGACCTCGATGGTGGCCCAGGTGTCGTCGGCGTGGGCGCGGATCCAGATGGTGCCGTGGTCGCGGGGACCCTGCTCGATGGCGTGAGCGGAGTTGACCACGAGGTTGAGCACCACCTGCTTGAGCTCGTCGGACCAGCCCACCACCTCCGGGAGATCGGGCTGGATCTGGAGCTTGACCTCGGCGGTGTGGCGCCACTCGCTGCGGGCCAGGGCCACCGCAGTCTCGATGGCCTGCCCGAGGTCGAAGGACACGGGCTCTCCGCGACCCTTGTGGGCGAAGTCCTTCATGGAGCTGACGATGCGCGCGATGTGCTGCAGCCCGACGCGGGCCTGCTGGACGGCCGGCGGGACCTCCTCGGTGACGAGATCGATGTCGATCGAAGCCAGCGCCTGCTTCAGGGTGGACGTGGGGGCTGGCTCGTTGTGTGCCGCCTCGAGCACCCGGACGAGCCCTTCGAGACAACGCTCGAGGAAGTGTAGGTTGTCGCCGACATACTGCGCAGGGGTGCTGATCTCGTGTGCGATGCCCGCGGCGAGCTGACCGATCGCCTGCAGCTTCTGATCCTGGCGTTGCTGCTGCTCCTGGGCGACCTTCTCGGTCTGGTCCCGCAGGGTGATCGCACGGTACCACCGGTCGCCCTCGAGCCAGCGCGCGATCGAGACGTCGACGGTGAGCGGCGTGCGGTCACGAGACAGGGTGATGCGGCGACCGCGAACGTCTTCGTCGAGATGGGGCCGCAGCGCCGGCAGGAGCGCCTCGATCGGCGTCTCGAGGACGTTGGCCGAGCGCCACCCGAGGAGCTGGCTGGCCGCGGAGTTCCAGCGCTGAACGTGCCCCTGGTCGTCCACCAGGATCACCGCATCGGGGGAAGCTTCGAAGAAGGCTTGAAACCGGGCGAGCTGTGCGGTGTGCTGCGCGGTCTGCGCGTGCAGGGACTCGTGGATCAGCTGGACCGCGACGAGGATGGCTTGTTCGTCGGGATCGTCCAGCATCGCCGTGTCGTCGTCGGTGACGGTGCAGACGCCGGCCGTCAGGTCGAGCACCGGTCCCACGATTCGATCGAGGGGTCCCGGATGATCAGCGTTCACGACGCGCCCGGTCGAGGGCGGTTCCCACCCCTCGGTGTACGGAGATGGACCGGAAGCCTGCTTCGGGGAGGAGTCGCCGCAGCGACAACCAGATGCCCACGTTGGCGCCGGTACGGATCGCGATGTGGCGGATCCTCGGGACGATCTCCACGGCCCGGCTGCGGAAGTGGGCGAGCACGGACGGTGCGGGAGGGTTGGTCTCCCCGAGGTCCCAGACCAACCCGATCTCGTCGAGCCCACGAGTCAGCTCGGCGAATCTGGCGAACCGGCTGTCGACCGAGCGCTGGGTGAGCTCCACCGCCTCTTGCCAGTAGAGCACTCCCGGCTCGACGACCTGGAGCCCCTCGGCCCCGGCGCGCTCGAGGCTCGGGTGGGTCGCCTTGTCGGAGCCGGGCTCGCGGAACGAAAACGATACCGGTACGACTTCCATCGACTTCACCGCCTGGACAAGGTGTGGGGTTCCCCGGTCACCTTAGCGAAGCCCCCCGCGCGCCACAACCGCCGGTACAGCATCGCGGTTCCCAACGTGGGAAGCCGAGGTCGAGCAGCGGTCCGAGGCGATCCGGGTCAGAGCCCGCCCGCGGCCTCGATGAGCTTGGCCGCTCGTTCCTGCCCCTCGTCGAGCTCCCCGATGGCGTCCAGTCGCCCGCGCGGGGTCACTCCCGTGGCATCGACGACGTTGGGGTCGACCCCCGCATCCAGCAACCGGCGCACGTGGCCCGTCCAGCCCCGATCCGCGGCGACGTGCAGGAGGTGCCCCTGTCCGGGGTCGACGTAGTCGACGAGCAGACGCTGCTCGAGGCAGTACTCGAGCACGTCGACGCGTCCTCGGGTGCTGTGGTGGAAGCACCAGCCATCGTTGGGCTTCTTGAGGCCCGCAAGGCCGAGGAGCGCCTTCATGGCCTTCTTCTTCTCCTTGCGCGATCGCTCTCGCCCTCCTCGGCTCGCGATCAGCCCCCGGACCTCGAGGTCGGTGGCGCGCTCGAAGGCGGTGCGGGCATCGACGGGCTCGGTGGCGTTGGGATCGGCACCGGCATCGAGGAGCAGCCGGACGTTCTCCCGCTGGTTGCGCTCGGCGGCGAGCAACAGGGCGTGCATGCCGTTTTCGTCTGCATCCTGGAGCCGGATGCCCGTACGCAGGCAGGCCCCGACCACCTTGGGCTGCGACGCCTCCACGATCCCCTCGCGCACGCACAGCGACCAGCTCGGCCCACCGTTGTCGAGGAAGAGACGGTCGATGTCGACCGTGGCCGCCGACTCGTCGCGTGCTGGCGCCGAGGCGTCCGGACCCGCCGCGTCGCCGGGGCGGGGGCGACTGTCCAGCGCGAGAAACGGGTTCGGCTCGGCGTCGAAGGGAAGGCTGGACACGGGCAGTCCTCGCACTGTCGGCGCAGGGGTGGCGGCGGTACCGAGCGGGACGCGGTGCCACTGACGCGGGTTCGGGGGCACGTCGGCCACCACGAAGGTCTCCCCGCGAGGGTCGAGCGCGGCCACCATCGAGTCGAGTCCGGCGTCGAGCAGTCCGGGCCACACCGGGCCCGTGACGAGGTCCGCTCGGCGTCCGTCGTCGAGGTCGACGAGGGTGAAGCCCTGCACTCGACCGGTCCGGAAGGGACGAATCAGGAGGTCGCCCTGGACGGGCTCGGCGAGCCAGCGCGCGGCGGCGAGGCGTTCGTGCGTGCGTCGCAGGCGGGTGTTGTCGGCAGTCCCACGCTCGGCCTCGCGACGCGCGGCGAGCGAGCGCCCGTCGGTCCCGGGGGCGACGAAGGGCTGGTCGAACACCAGGCGCCCGGCCGTGTAGCTGCTCGCGTCGTACCCGGCCACGCCCTTGTCGGGCCGGATCACGATCAGCTTCTCGTCGTATTCGACGAGCTGGTCTTCGTCCGCGTCGCGCGGTCGGGGGAGGAGCCCGTCGGGGAGCGGCTTGCGGTAAGCGATCGAGCCGTCCGTCGACGAGAATGCCACCACCTCGTCCTCGGTGGTGGCGACCACGATGCCCTTCAGCGGCGTGAGGGCGGAGGCGAGTCGTCCATCGAGCGACACCGTGCCGATGACGTCGCCCTCGGCCACAATGTTGATGCGATCGGTGTCCGCCTCGCGCGTGACCACCGTCGCTCGGCCCTGGTCGCTGAAGGCGTCGACCACGGGGTGCCCGGGCGACCAGTTCCAGGTCGGTGAGCCATAGGGATCGAGGGCCTGAACTGCGTTTGGCTGGTGGAGGAGCTGCATGGACGGGTCGGTCGGGGGAGCGGCCTTCCAGGGGCCGGGCACGCGCCAGCTCTCGGCCCCCCATCCGGATTCGATGGCGACCACCTCGCTCTGGGTCTCCACGAGGACCCGCCCGTTGTCTACCACCAGGCGGTCGGGCTTCGCGGTGGGGACCTTCCACACCGTCTGTCCGTCGCGTAGCCCGATGGCCTCGACGTGGTCGTCGCGCCAGACGATCGCGGTCAGTCCGTCACGCGCGAGCTTTGGGTGGGTGGCCTCGACCGTCCAGCGGATCTGGCCGACGTCGACGTCCATGCCCAGAAGGAGGAGCCGCCCTCGCCCTCGGCCTGCGACGACCAGCGGGGTGGTCTCGAGGACCTCCCACACCGCCCCGGGAAAGCTCGGTCGAGGGGTGGTCCACTGCACCGCGCCGGTGCGGGTGTTCCAGAGCTCGAGGCGGCCCTCCCGGGGCAGCCCTCGGGCCGAGAGCTGCGACGTGCCGACGACCAACCAGCCCGCCCCCAGGGGCGACACGAGGTCGACGACCGCCGGACCGGGACGGCGCTCCCAGCTCGTCGGCACCGTGAGGCTCGGCGCGAGGGCCTCGGCGTCGGCGACCATCTCTGACCACGTCGGAGCGGCCCATCCGATTGCGCAAGTGAGCCCCAGGAGCACCATCGTCTCTCCTCCCAATCGTGTCTCGACTTGGGGATGAGACTCACCCCGGGACCTCGTGACGTCAAACCCCCACTTGGTGTAGGGTCGCCCTCCGTGGCACGGTAGGCCATCGCGCGGGTGGACTCGGGACGCCGCGGCAAACGGAGGCACGCGTGGGACGGTGGGAGGCTCTCCTTGCCGCGACGGTCGGCGGCTTGCTCGCGGGGAGCGACGCGCTCGCGCAAGCCACGACCGTCCAGTCGCTCTCGGACTTCACCCAGCTTGCACTTCAGGGGGTGAACCTCGACAACCCCACGACCGTCAACGTCGGGGCCGACGGTAGGCTGTACGTCTCGCAGCAGAACGGCCTCATCGCAGTGCTCACGGTTTTGCGGCAGACCTCGACCGTGGGGAGCGTCCAGACCGAGACCTGGACGGTGACGGATCGCTACGACATCGCCAGCGTCCGGACCATGCCGAACCACGACGACCAGGGGCGCTACCTGGCGAACGTCGGCGACCGGCAGATCACGGGCGCCGTCACCACGGTCGACGCGGGCGGCAACGTGATGCTCTACGTCACGTCGAGCGATCCGGGGGGCGCGGTCGGCACCGACACCAACCTCGACACCAACTCTGGCGTGATCAGCCGGCTCACCCAGCGGGTCGACGCGGGCGGCAACGTCGTGCTCGACGGCAACGGCGACCCCGTCTGGGACAAGCTCGATCTCGTGCGCGGGTTTCCGCGCTCCGAAGAGAACCACACGATCAACGGGCTGGAGCTGGTCACGCGGGCGGACGGCACACAGGCGCTGCTCGTCGCGGTCGGGGGCCACACGAACGCCGGGGCCCAGGGCAACAACTTCGCGTACACCCCCGAGTACTTCTACTCGGGCTCGATCGTGCTCGTGGATCTGGACGCACTGCTGATGCTCGAGGCGAGCCCCGGACCGCAGCTCTACGTGCCGTCGCCCGGCAGCGTCCATCCCTACCTCTTCGACCTGCCCACCCTCGACGACCCCACCCGCACCAACGGTCCCAACGGGGGCGACCTCGACGGTGACGGGGTCGCCACTGCGGACGTGTTCGGGGGCAACGACGGGTTGAATCAAGCCATCTTCGACCCGAGCGGAGTCGTCGAGCTCTACGGCGTCGGCTACCGCAACCCCTACGACGTCACGGTGACGGCGAGCGGGGACGTGTACACCGCCGACAACGGCCCCAACGGCGGATGGGGTGGCGTGGTGCTCAATGCGTCCGGGCAGCCGCTCGTCGACGCGAACAGCGACGGCGTGGCCGATAACGGCCCGGGCGTCAACCTCTCCAACGAGTCGGGCTCGGTCAACAAGGGCGACCAGCTCCACTACGTCGGGACGGGCTTCACGGCGCCGGCCTACGACCAGGCCGAGTACGGCGGCCATCCGAACCTCTACCGGGCGCGGGGGGCGGCGGCGGGGTTCTACCTCTACGCCGCCAACAACAACCCCTACGGCGTGGCCTCGGGCACGCCGCTCGACGTGGTGAACGGTACCGTCGTGGCCAGCGCGATTCCCGTCGACCTGGCACCGCTCGTCTCCAACGCGAGCGCCCTGACCGGCACGAACGCGCAGGGGCAGCCCAACGTCGACCCACGTCAGGAGGTCTTTCGAGCCCCCGCTCGCCAGACGGGCATCCTGGGAGGCCCGGACGGCTCGCTGTACTCGTTCTCGTCGTCGACCAACGGCATCGACGAGTACCCCGTACCCGGCGGACTGCACAACGCGCTCCTCACCGTCAGCTTCAACGGTGACATCACCGCGCTCCTGCTCGACGCGAACGGTGACGTGGCCTCGTCGCAGCACCGCGCCCTCACGTCCAGCCCGCTCGACGTGGTGGCCCAGGACGTCACCGATCCCTACCCGGGCGTCATCTTCGTGGCGGCCTACGGCGCTGACCAGATCGTCATCCTCTCCCCCGACCAGGGTCAGGGGGTGGTGCCGAACCCCAACGACCGTGACCTCGACGGTATCGACGACACCTTCGACCCCTTCGCGGTCGACCCCTTCAACGGCTACGTCGACCTCGTCCGCTCCGGCGACACCTACGTGTGGGACTTCGTCCTCGGTCCGAACAGCGCCCCCCCGAACGACAACCCGGCGTGGTTCGACGGCACTGGCGGGCTCTACGCGGGCGGGAGCATCGGGTTCACCGGACTGATGACCAACCGGCAGGGGCTGCCCGAGACGCTGGTGGATCCGAACAACGTCATCTACGGTGGGGCTCCCGGCATCCTGCAGGTCAAGGCGGTCGAAGAGGGGACTCCGGCGGCCAACACGCAGCGCAACGGCTTTCAGCTGGGCGTGAACCCGGTCTCGACCGTGACCTCGTTCGAGGTCTCGACCCACATCGACAACTTCCTCGACGAGATCGGCAACCTCCCTGCGGCCGCCGAGGCGCGCCAGGGGCTGTTCGTCGGAGCGGGTGACCAGGACAACTACGTCGCGGTGCAGCTCACCAAGCGCAGCAACGGCGACGTCGGCTTCGAGGTGGAGTCCCAGTTCGCGTTCGCGTTCGTCGGCGCCACGCCGGTTCAGGTCGACTGGTACCCCGTGCCCGCCCTGGCCAGTCCCGGCGCCCAGGACACGGTCACCCTGGGACTCGACGTGAACCGCAGCACCGGCATGGTGACCCCCGAGTGGACGTACACGACCGCCAACGGCACGGTCACCGCGTCGGGCAACGGCGTGGACGTGGGGCTCACCGGCGATGCCTGGGACGCGCTGCAGGGCGTGCTCATGCTTCCGACCGACTCGGGCACGAACATCCCCTCCGGGTTCGCGGTAGGCCTGCTCTCCTCGCTCGCGGGTGCAGGCAACCAGACCTTCCAGGCGGACTTCGACGATCTCGCCATCTCGGGCTTCGGCGCGGGCGCGGGTCCACTGGTCACCGCGATCAATGCCGGAGGCACCCAGTACACCGCTGTCGACGGCACCGTGTTCGCCGAGGACCTCTTCAACAACGGCAACACGGCGACCACCACCGCGAGCATCGCGGGCACGGCCGACGACGCGCTCTTCCAGTCCGAGCGGTGGAACCCGGGCGGGTTCACCTACGAGATTCCAGTTCAGAACGGCTCTTACCTCGTTCAGATGTACTTCGCGGAGACCTATGGGCCCAACTTCAGCGCGGGCGCGAGGGTCTTCGACGTGCTGCTGGAGGGAAGCCTCGTGTTCGACGACCTCGACGTCTTCGCCGAGGCGGGGGGCGGCGACACCGCGCTCGTGAAGTCCGACCTCGTCAGCGTGGCCGACGGCTCGCTCACCCTGACCACCACGCCCGAGAGCCAGAACCCCCAGATCAACGGGTTCGCCATCTACGAGTTCACGCTCGACACGCTGGCCCCCACCATCTCCGTGACCTACGATCCCCCCGTGATCTTCGACGACGTGCTCGAGGTCACCGTCACCTATGCCGACGACCAGCAGCTCGACGCGACCTCCATCGACCTGCCCGACGTCACGTTCGCGGGCACCGGCAACCCGCTCGAGATCCTGCAGGAGACGCTGACCGTCTCGGGCAGTGGCGGTCAGGCCTACGCCGTCTACGAGATTCGGCCGGTCGGTGGCTGGGTCGACGACACGATCACGGTGAGCGTGCCCGGGGGGGCCATCCAGGACGCGGCGGGGAACCCGAATGCGGCGTTCTCGAACAGCGCCTACACGTTCGTCGGCTCGCCCAACCCCGCCGTGATCGCCGTGAACTGTGGCGATCAGGGCGCCTACACCTCCTCGACGGGCCTCCTCTACCAGGCGGACACCTTCCAGAACGGCCAGGACTTCAGCGTGGGCCGCCCCATTGCGGGCACGTCCGACACGCCGCTCTACCAGTCCGAGCGGTTCAGCGACCAGGCCACGAACGGGCCGCTGGTCTACGAGTTCCCCGTTCCCAACGGGACCTACCTGATGGAGCTCGAGTACGCCGAGATCTCCAACCAGATCACCGGGTCCGGTCAGCGCTTGATGGACGTGTTCGTCGAGGGCCAGCTCGTCTTCGACGACCTCGACATCTTCGACGAGGCCGGTGGCATCGATATCGCGATTACGAAGCGCGTGGTGGTCGAGGTCACCGACGGCCTGCTCCGATACGAGGCGGTCGGGATCGTGCAGAACCCGAAGCTCAACGCGTTCGCGGTCTTCGATGTCGACCCGGCAGACGCGAACTCCCTCTCGGCGTTCCTCAATCCTGCGAACGCGCCGCTCATCGACACCACGGATGCGGTGGGCGGCACGGGCGACGTGCTCGTCGAGGTGCTCGACGGGGCCAACAACGTCCAGACCTCGAACTTCGGCAACAACTCCTGGACCATCGACAACCTGGGCACCAAGCGCATCGCGGCCGTCTACCTCGATGTCGCGCCGGCGTTGTTCGGCGACTCGGTGTTCGACGACGACGGGACGGGCGGCGATCAGGTGACCAAGCCGCTCACCTTCAGCCTGGGGGCCTCGGCGACGCTCCCCGTGAACCCGGCGGTCACGCCCTACGACCACCTGGCCCAGCCGGCCCGTGGCTCGTCGTTCGCGCCGCTGGCGGCGTTCGTGCCCGGCCAGCTCGGCAACGTGGACAACCTCTTCGTGGACGCGGTCTCGAACAACAACCTGCCGAGCCCCAAGGCGGGCGGAGGCTTCCGAGGCCAGCTGCTGATCTTCGACGACTTCGGGGCGGGCGAGACGGTCGGCTTCGCCTCCGACATGGACCCGAACTCCATCGCGGGCCTCACCAAGAACAGCGTCGACTCGAGCTCCAACCCCGTGGGCGTGGGCAGCAACTTCGACATCGGCGGGGTCAGCGGCGCGGAGCTCGTGGGCTCGGTCATCACGGTCCTCTTCGGCGACGGGACGGTCGGCCGGGCCGAGCTCGGTCACGACGGGTCGCAGGCCGGCGCGCACGCCCGCATCGTCACTGGCGGCTCGGCGGTGCCGCCCACCGCCGAGGTCAGCGTCGATGGCTTCCTCCCCGGCGATGCAGGGACCTACGGGATCGATCGCCCGGTCGTCGTCGTGACGGGTACGCCGGGGGACACCGTGCGCGTCTCGATGGTGAAGGCTCTCGACCCGGTCGGGAACACGGCCACCGTCGCGGGCGGGGCGATCTCCATCGACGCCCTCGTCGCGGCGCGACTGCAGGCCCAGTACCCCGACTTCCCGGTCAACAACGCGGTCGAGTGGCAGCACGTCGACGTCGTGGTGCCGGCGAGCGGAAGCGTGGACATCACGTACGGCGTGGGCAACCAGTCGTTCGACTACGTGAACATCGCGAACTCGATCGCCGGGGCCGACGACTTTCCTGGTGACGATGTCCTACCCATCGCGTTCGTGGCTGCGGTCATCGACAGCCAGGGCGTGCCGCTGGGCCCCGTCTCTGCGCCCATCACCCTCCTCAACCAGGGAGGCCCCGCCATCTGCGAGGACCGTGATGGTGACGGGGCCACGACCTGCACCAACGACTGCGACGACCTCGACCCCACGGTGTTCCCCGGTCAGCTCGAGGTGTGCGACGGCATCGACAACGACTGCGACGGCACCGTCGACGGCCCCTCGGCCGACGACGCGATCACCTACTTCGCCGACGTCGACGGCGACACGTACGGCGACCCCGGCAGCCCGCTGAACGCGTGCTCGCCGCCCCCCGGCTACGTGCTCGACGACAGCGACTGTGACGACGTCGTTCCCACCATCAACCCCGGCGAGAGCGAGGTCTGCGACGGCCTCGACAACGACTGCGACGGCACCGTCGACGGGCCGAGCTCGACGGACGCGCTGACCTTCTACGCCGATACCGACGGCGACGGCTTCGGCGACCCGAACGCCCCCGCCTTCGACTGCTCCGCCCCGGCCGGCTACGTCGCCGACGACACGGACTGCGACGACACCACGGCCGCGGTCAACCCGGGCAACCCCGAGCTGTGCAACGGCTTCGACGACAACTGCGACGGGCTCGTCGACGACAGCTCCTCGTCGAACGCGACCCAGTACTTCGAGGACGCGGACGGCGACTCCTACGGCAACGCGTCGTCCAGCCAGTTCGCGTGCAGTCAGCCTGCGAACTACGTCCTCGACGACACCGACTGCGACGACCAGGCTCCCGGGGTGAATCCCGGGGCGGCCGAGGTCTGTGACGGCATCGACAACGACTGCGACGCGGTGACCGACCCGCCGACGTCGGCCAACGCGCCGACCTGGTACGCCGACGTCGACAGCGACGGCTACGGCGACGCTGCTTCGAGCCAGCCCGCGTGCAATCAGCCTCCAGGCTACGTGGCCGATGCCACCGACTGCGACGACACCCGCGCCATCGTGTTCCCCGGGGCGCCCGAGGTCTGCGACGCCCTCGACAACGACTGTGACGGCACGGTCGATGGTCCGGGGGCGCTCGACGCGGCGACCTGGTACGCGGACGGTGACGGCGACACCTTCGGCGACCCCGACACGACCCAGCTCGAGTGCGTCCAGCCCTCGGGCTACGTGGACAACGCGCTCGACTGCGACGACGGGAGCGCTACGGTCAACCCGGATGCCGACGAGGTCTGCGGCGACGGCATCGACAACGACTGCGACACGCTCGTCGACGATCCGTCCGCGACCGATGCCGCGACCTGGTATCGGGACGCGGACGGCGACAGCTACGGTGACCCTGGCGTGCCCCAGCTCGCGTGCACCCAGCCGCCGGGCTTCGTCGCCGACGACACTGACTGCGACGACGCTTCGAACGTGGTGAGCCCCGCCGGGGACGAGGTGTGTGGCGACGGCGTCGACAACGACTGCGACATGCTCGTCGACGACCCGAGCGCGGTGGATGCGGCAACCTGGTTCGCGGACGCCGACAACGACGGCTTCGGCGACGAGACGGTGACCGAGGTGGCGTGCACCCCTCCTCCGGGCTTCGTGGCACTCTCCACCGACTGCGACGACGGAGCGCCCGCGGTGAACCCGTCCGTCGACGAGGCGTGCGGCGACGGAATCGACAACGACTGCGACACGTTGATCGACGACTCGACCGCGTTCGACGCCCGTCCCTGGTACGCGGACAGCGACGGCGACACCTACGGCGACGCAGACGTGAGCGAGGTGGCGTGCACGGCTCCGGTCGGCTTCGTGGCCGACGCCACCGACTGCGACGATCAGGACTCCCAGGTGAACCCTGCCGCCGACGAGGAGTGCGACGACGGGATCGACAACGACTGCGACACGCGGATCGACGACCCCACGGCGAGCGACGCCCGGACCTGGTATGCCGACCGCGACGACGACACCTTCGGCAACCGCGACGTCACCGAGGTCGCCTGCACACGACCCGAAGGCTTCGTGGCGATGGCCGACGACTGTGACGATCAGTCGCCGGCGGTGAACCCGGCAGCCGACGAGGAGTGCGACGGGATCGACAACGACTGCGACACGCGGATCGACGATCCCACAGCGGTGGACGCGCGGGTCTGGCACGAGGACGCCGACGGCGACGACTACGGGAACGCGTCGGTGACCGTGGTGGCGTGTACGCAGCCGACGGGCTTCGTCCTGGATGAAACCGACTGCGACGATCAGCGCACGGCGGTGAATCCCGGCATGCCGGAGCGGTGCGGCAACGGCCTCGACGACGACTGCGACGGTGGCGTCGACGTCGACGCGAGCGACGCGCCGACCTGGTACCGGGATGCCGACGGCGACGACTACGGCGACCCCGGGCTCACGGTCCGGGAGTGCGCGCGTCCCGCGGGCTTCGTGGACAACGACCTCGACTGTGACGACGCCGCCGCGATGGTGAACCCTGGCGTTGCCGAGGTGTGCAACGCCATCGACGACGACTGCGACGGAACGACCGACCTGAACGTCGCCAGCGCGCCCACCTGGTACCGCGACCGCGACGCCGACGGCTTCGGCGACGACGCCAGCACCGTTCGTCAGTGCGATGCCCCCGCGGGGTACGCCGGCGTCGGGGGCGACTGCGACGACGCTGCCGAGCTCGTGAACCCGGGTCAGGCCGAGGTGTGCGACGAGGCCGACGTCGACGAGAACTGCAACGGGGAAGCCGAGGAGCCCGGCGCGGTCGGCGAGTCCACCTTCTACGTCGACGATGACGGCGACGGTTACGGCGGTCAGTCGATCCTCGCCTGCGATCGGATCGACGGTCTCGTCTCGGAGCCCGGCGACTGCAACGACGCCGACGACGTGGTGTTTCCTGGTGCGCCCGAGGACTGCTCCGATCGTCGGGACACCAACTGCGACGGACGTTCGGGCAACGACGACAACGACGGTGACGGCGCCGCGTTCTGTGACGACTGCGACGACGCCGACCCCGACCGCTACCCCGACGCCGACGAGATCTGCGACGGCATCGACAACGACTGTGACGAAGGGATCGACGTGGACGCCACGGACGCTCCGAGCTGGTACGTCGACGCCGACGGAGATGGCTACGGTGACGAGGCCGTCGTCGACTGCAACCAGCCCGACGGCACCGTCGCCGTCGATGGCGACTGCGACGACAACGACGTGGACATCTCGCCGGCGAGCTCGGAGATCCCGAACGACGGCATCGATCAGGACTGCGATGGCTTCGACGACGAGGGCTGTGGCGGATGTGCCTCCGGTGGGTCCTCGTCGTCGGCCTGGATCGCGCTGTTGGGACTGGGCGTGCTCTTGCGGCGGCGTCGGAGTTGAAGCTGCGGTAGCATGGGGGAAGGAGCCGCGGGGCTACGGGAGGGCGCTCGACGGTGGTGGCGTGGTGGATCGGCTGTGCGTCCTGGTTCTCGCCCGACGTCGAGACGCTGGCTCTCCCAGGCCTGCAGGTGACGCTGGCGGACGGCTTCGTGGCGCTCGACGACGAGGCGCTGGCCGAGCGTCTCGCGATCGCGAACGCCGAGGCCCCCACGCAGACCCACGCACTCGCCGCGGCGCGGCGGGGCCCTGGCGGATCCGACGGGCTCGTTCAGATCCAGCGGAGCGTGGAGCCGGATGCCGCGCGCTACGGTCCCTCCCCGCAGTCGGTGCTCGATGCGCTCGAGGCCGACCTCCGTGGTCAGCACGGCGAGTCGGGGCAGATCTCGGCGCGGGATCGCGACGGTGGCCGCGAGATCTGCACCATCGCGGTCGCCGACGGCACGGCTCGCCACACCTGTGCGCTGCTCACGGTCACGGCAGACCGCAGCCTGCTCGTGCGGGCGGTGACCTGCAGCGCCCCCGACAGCGCGATCTGTGAGCCGGCGTTGGCCTCCCGAGCGTACGGCGGCGTGCCTTCGCTGTCGCTCGAGGCTCCGCTCACCGAGCCCGGCGAGCTGCCGCGGGCGGGTCGGGAGATCTGGGGGTTCGCGCTCGGGTCGTCTCGCGAGGCCTTCCGCGCGGCGTGTCGGACGGCGGGTCACGCGGTGGACGCCTACGACTGGTCCGTCGAACCCCCCGTCGTTCGCGAGTGGTTCGATGCGGGCCGGACCTCGCGCTGCGACGGACTGCCCACTCCGCCCTCGCTCGGCGAGGTCTCCGCGGCCTCCGCGGTGTTCGACGACGACCGCCTCATCGGGATCACCGTCTTCCTCGCCCGTCGGGCCGACGAGGTCGCGACCCGGCTCGACGAGCGATACCCGGTGTCGGTGGCCGGCTCCGACCAGGTCCTCCACGTCGTGGACCCCGAGGCCCAGGGCGACGAGCTGCAGAGCGTCACCCTGTTCGGGGCGGGCGCGGAGCCCGCTCGGCTGACCTTCCTCTCCGAGCGGGGCTCGAGGGGCCCCTGAGGCGCTGGTCAGCCCGCCGTCGGGTCGGCGACGCGCCCCACGAACAGGACGCTGCCGGTGAGATCGTCGCGCAGCACGAACAGGAAGGGATGCGTCGCGTCGACCGTCGGCGGCGCGCTGGCCGGACCCACGACCACGCCCGTCGCCGCGGCCGCCTCGGTGCCCAGCTCGTCGACCGCCACGAAGGCCTGGTGAAAGACGCCGCTCACGAAGAGCCGCCCATCGGGCTGGCTCGACGACATCCGGTCGAAGTTCGCGGTGGCGTCCGAGAAGGGGGTCGATAGTCCGAGTTGTTCGAGGACAGGCACCAGATCGACCTCGTACCGCAGCTCGAACCTGGGCATGCGCAGCACGAAGTCGCCGCGCTCGAGGCCGGCGACCCAGCTCTCGAAGGTGTCGGCGTCGAGCTCGGCCTCGAGGGCGGGCAGTCCGTCGGGGGCCTCGGGCACCACGAGGATCATCGAGAGCTCGTCGTCCTTGTACGGGATCCGGACGATGGTGGCGCCGTCGACCTCGGCGAACTCGTGCGGGGCATCGCGATGGTCCCGCGTCGCGATCCGCATGATCGGGGCGGTGACGCGGCTGCCGTCGAGCCGGGTGAACGGTCCGTCCGACGTGTCGTCGGGGTCGAAGGGGAGGGCCCAGTCGGCGAGGAAGTAGATGGCGTTCGCGAGCACGAGCCGGGTGTCGCCGCTGACCGACCCCGGCGGCAGCAGCTCCAGGATCCGGTCGTTGGTCTGCTCGGCCACCCAGTCGTTCACGAGCTCACGGCCACCCTCGGCGTCGGAGACGAAGTCCCAGGCCGCGAGAGGAGCCCCGTAGTCGTCCTCGCAGGTGGCGAGGAACGCCGACTCGAAGGGGTAGCCGTCCTGTCCGAACAGTCGGTTGGCCACGTACAGCGTGTAGCCGCGCTCGAAGTCGCCGTTCAGATCGCGGATCAGCTCGCCCATTGCAGGGTGCCAGTCGGCGTCGGGGAGGGTCGCACCGAGCACCTGCGACATCTCCGTCAGGGTGTCGCCATCGGCGCCCGCCATGGTCATCCCGAGGGCGGCCGACATCGAGAACGGGGAGACGAACACGTTGTCGTCGCCACCCGAGAGCGCCCCGTAGACGTCCCAGGCAAAGGCGGAGTTCCCCTCCACCACGGCACCGAGATCGCCCTCGGCGGAGGTGACGGAGCGGTCGATGCGCTCGGGAACCACCGGTGGCTCCGTGGGTTCGGGACCTGCTCTCGGGTCGGTGGAGCAGGCGCCGAGCGCGAGCAGGGCGAGAGCGAGCGGGACGTTCGACAAGGGCACCTCCGGAGACTCGGTGGTGGGTCGTTCAAGACGCGTGCCAGTGCCACCCGGGGACGGTCGAGCCCGCCGCTCATGCCGGGTTCCGATCGCGGATCAAGGTCCACTCTCGCCCGTCGTCGGGGAGCACGGGCAGCGCGAGGACCGGCGCCCGGCCGTCGTCGAGGTAGACGCGCATCCGCAATCCGCGAGCGTTG
This sequence comes from uncultured Enterobacteriaceae bacterium, assembly GCA_964655065.1. GTDB lineage: Bacteria > Myxococcota_A > UBA796 > UBA796 > DRPG01. The sequence goes on from CAZZLC010000044.1 coordinate 40,584, forward strand.
ACCTCGTCCAGATGCAGCCGCTTCATCGCTGGGGCAGTGGCGGTCTCCCGACCGGTCAGAGTGAGGTGGAGCTCGTCGCCGGCGCGGAAGCGAGTGGCGCTCGGGTTCATCGCGACGCGGGCGGTGACCACCTGGTTCTGAGCGAGGGGCTCGGCCCGATCGTGGCGATTGTGGGGCTGCAAGGGGCGACTCGCCTTCTCGTCGTGCCCGACGTGGTGGGACAGGCGCAGGTAGCCGCGGCTCACCCCCTCGTGGACGTCGCCCATGACGCCAGGGAAGTGCACGCGCCGCATGCCGGGGCGTCTCGGGTCGTCGTTCGGGACCCACTTGTGGAGCTGCGCCACGAGAATGCCGTCATCGAGCTCCCCCTTGGGGTCTTCGATCGACAGGTGCACGGTGAGGCGTGCGAACCCGACGAGCAGCGTGTCGTGCTCGAAACGGTGGACGAAGGTGGCCTCGCCCCTCTGGGCCTCGAACACCACCGCGTCGCCCTCCACGGCACGCCGCCGGCCCGGTGCGAGGGCGGTCTTGCCGAAGGTCACTGCCGTCACCACGGTCTCGGCGGGCGGGAACGCCCCTTCGTCGCGGATCCAGCTCTTGGTCTCGTCGTCGCGCAGCTCGAGTCGGACGCGGGGCAGTGGCGCTTCCCCTTCGGGGTCCTGCTTCAGGTAGTGATCGAGGAACCTCGCCATCAAGGGGACGCCCCAGGTGTAGAACGCCTCCCACTTTCGGCGACCGTGGGTCACGAGGAAGGTGTGCGGGCGCGCACCTTCGCGCCCCACGAGGCGCTGCCAGCCGACCAGCGTGCCCGGGGTGTGCACACCCTGGTCGCTCCAGCTGCCGCACACCATCACGGCTGTCCGCTCGGGATCGATGCGCTCGAGAGGCGGGTTCATCGCAGCCATCTGGGGCGTGGCGGTGTAGACGCCTCGCTGGACCTTCATGGCCTCGAGCTCGCCGAGCAGGTCTTGGCCGAAGTTTCGGGCCCCGCCCACGGTCAGGCGGCGGGTCAGGTTCAGCCAGGCCCGCACGAAGCGGGTCGGTCCCGCGCCACCCTGATTGAAGACGTGGCGGAGGACGTTTGGAACCCCCTCCCAGATCACCGCCGCCTTCAGCGCTTCGGGCTGGGCCCAGCCGAGCAGCCCCCACTGGCTGATCGCGAGGTAGCTCACGCCGACCGTCGCGACGCGCCCGTTGCTGAACGGCAGGTCGGCGCACCACTCCACCACGTCGCGGAAGTCGTAGGCTTCCTGCGGGGTGAGGAGGGTGGCCGGCGGCGCGTCGGCGAGCCGTCGACCCTTTCCCGCCACGTCGCTCTTCGCGAACCCCCGCGAGTCGCAGGCCACCACGACATAGCCCAGGGCGCACCAGGTGTTCGGATCGACAGCCTCCCAGGGCGTGACCTCGGAGAGGGTGATCTCGCCGATGTCTCCGCCGAGGGCATAGCGAATGACGCGGTACTGGTTGTTCCAGCGATTCCAGAGTCGACCGACGGCCGGCGTGTCGTCCTTGCCGTAGGGCACGCAGTGCAGGATCACGGGCAGGGGGCCCTCGACGCCGCGTGGTCTGAACACGTTGCACCGGACGATGGCTCCGTCAGTGAGCCGGATCTCGACGTCCCGCTCGGCGACCACGTTGGCCGAAAGGGGCTCGACGGTGAGCCACCCGTGGCCTCGCAGGCCCCGGGTGCGTTCGGGGATGTCCTGACCCACGTGCGCCTCCAGGGGCGCAGGGTAGCGCGGTCAGTCTACCCAGGCGTAGCGGCGCGCTCCCTCGCGGACCCCACCGCGATCGATACCCGCGAGTACGAACTCCGACTGCGGGGCGCGCACGGAGTCGGTGTGGCGGCCGCGGTGGAGCGCCTCGTAGAGGTCGGTGGGGATGGGCTGCCGGGAGCGCAGGCGGACGAACAGGTCGAAACGGGCCGCGATCTCGCGCCAGCCAGGCTGCACGATGCCCTCGAAGACCTTCGCCTTGGCGCCGGACCCGTATCCGCACAGACCGACGCGCTTGCCGGTCAGGTCCGTGTCGTCGAGCAGGTCCGACTCGAAGGTCGACATCAGCGCGAGGAACAGCGAGCCCGTGTACTGATTGCCGATGAGGCTCGAGGCGCGCTGACCGCGCTCGATCTTCTCGGTCACGAACGTGCGATAGGCCTCGGTGCGCGAGACACGCCGGCGGTAGTCCTCCTGGGCTCGCTCCGCCTCGAGGGCGGCCTCGGGCGAGGCATCGTCGGCGGGCTTGTCGGGTGCAGGCCCGATCTCGGCCTCGATGTCGGCCCACATCGGCAGCGCCTGGCGCTCGTGCCGAAAGACGTCGGGGAACATGCGCTTGCCCTGGAAGGCGTAGGGCAGGTGGAGCAGAATGCGGGCCCACTGCTCGGTGAGGACCTCGTCCTGATCGGGATTGTAGCGGCCGTCCCGTACGGCCTGGCTCCGGAAGTCCAGGAACGCCTCCTTGACGGCCTCTCGGTAGCAGGAGTTCGAGAACTGACCGTCGAACACCGGCGTGTCCTTGTGGACCTGAACGGTGGGGCTCTCGCCGAACACCTCTCGGAAGCGATCCGAGCTCGCCAGGCGTGCCATCATCGCATCCACGAGGTCGTCGCTCACCGTGCCGCCCGACTCGCGAGCGAGCTCGAGGGCCGCGGCGAGCAGGTCCTTGACGGCCACCGAGCGGCGCGGCTTGAAGAAATCGTGCACCGGGCGCGTGGACACCCCGAACCGGTCCTCGATCGCGAGCAGCCTGGGGTGGTGACGGACGAGCATCGCGCCGCCGCCGGCTCCCTGCGTGTACTCACCGGTAGACCCGAGGTCGTACTTCGCATTGTCGGCGAACACGACGATGCCAATCCGATCCGTGTCGGGTCCGCCGCGTGCCACCCAGTCGAGCGTGTTGTGAAGGGCGTCAACGGCGCCGATGCACGCAAAAGTCATGTCCACGACGTCGCAGTGGCGGAAACAACCCGCACCGTAGCGAGGACCGTAGCGCATCTCGAGCATCTCGAGGATGTAGGTCGCCGTGGGCTTGGCGCCGTCCAGGGCGGACTCGGTTCCGAGGTACAGACGCCCGATCTGGCGAGGGTCGAGGCCATTGCGGTCAATGAGACGCGCCACGGCGTTGGCGCCCATGGTCGCCGTGTCCTCGTGGGCATCGGGAATCGCCATGGCCTCGAGGCCGAGTCCCTTGCGAAGCTTGTCGTAGTTCTGCTCTCGGAGCGTCGCGAAGTCGCGCATGTCGACAAACAGATGCGGAACGTGCATCGCGATGTCGTCGATGCCGATGAGCGGTCGAGCCACGAGGGCCTCCGGGTTCTGTTGCATCGGACGGTATGAAATCCGTCGTGAATCGGCCACTGCTCGTGGAGGTGAAAGTGCGACGTACGGTTCAGTCGGGGGCTCCCTGGGAAGCGATTGCTGGTTACGCGCGCGCCGTTCGGGTGGGGTCGACCATCCACGTGTCGGGGACCACCGCCCAGGGACCTGACGGTCAGCTGGTGGGCAAGGGCGACCCTGCGGCCCAGACTCGGCGGTGCCTCCAGATCATCGAGGAGGCTCTCGAGGAGCTCGGCGCGAGCTTGGCTGACGTCGTGCGCACGAGAATGTACGTCACCGACATAAGGCAATGGGAGCCAGTGGCGCGGGAGCACGGCCGGGTGTTCGGCGACATCCGGCCCGCTACGGCGATGGTCGAAGTGAAGGGACTCGTGGATCCAGAGATGCTCGTGGAGATCGAGGCGGTCGCGGTCGTCGACTCATAGCTGCTCCACGGTGACGCCGAGCGCCCCGACGCGCGCGACATAGCCGAAGCTGTGCTGGTTCCCGACGAGCAACCGGACCACGGTGTTGGGGTCGGTGTCGTCGAACGAGGCGTCGAAGGCGGCACGGACGGACGTGACGAGGTCCGCGAGCTCGAGCGTTCCCTCCTCGACCCTCCGACGCAGGGCTGACCGGGCGAGGGTCGCACACTGGTGGATGTTTCCGGTATAGCCGTGCATTCGCTCGCGCAGGTCGTCCTCCTGGACGGGAGCATCCGGCGTCTCGCAGAGCGCACCCAGGAAGGCCGCCGCGCGAGGAGTCACGTCGAGGGCGCGGCCGTCGACGTAGACGGTGCACTGTTGGGCATCCCACACCACGCGGATCCGTGCGCTGGGCTCGGGCACGACGTGCACGCTCCCCACGGGGAGGGTGGTGCGGTTGGCCCCGCTGTCCACCCGCATCATCAGGAGCACCACGGCCCCGAGCTGTACAGCGGCCTGATCGTCGCGGACCACGAGGTCACCCTCGACCGGCAGCTCGTCCACGAAGACCCCGTTGTGCTCGGCCAGGCGCTCGACGCGCACTCCGTCGGGGAGCACGGTGAGCCGGGCGTGGACGCGGGAGACGGTGGGGTCGGGGAGCAGGACGTCCGCCTGCTCGCCGCGTCCCAGCACCGCGACGTCGGTGGGAACGTGCAGGAGGTCGCCGACCGCGAGGTTCGAGTCGTCGGCGGTACGGAGCACCCGAAGAAGGAGCCGGGTCATTGTCGAGAAGGGACCTCACGAGGCAGGGTTCGTCGGGCAGAGCGTACCACCTGCCGCCGAGAGGTGACGGCTGTGGCCAGCGCGGGTGTCCCGGTCTGCAGGTACTGGAGGTAGACATGATTCAGGCACTGCTCTGGGCGGCCACCGCGTGCATCATCGTGGTCGAGGACGACAAGTCCCGCGGCGACGCGGACACGGATGCGGACGCGGACAGCGACACGGATGCCGACGTCGACGCCGACACGGACGCCGACACCGACGGGGACACGGACGCCGACACCGGCGGAGACACGAGCGACACTGGCGGGCCCCTGAGCGTGCTTCCCCAGCGCCGCTACACCTGCGGCCTCGCCCCTGGGGTCTGCGAGCTCGCGGTGGAGCCCGCCGGCCGCTCGCTCACCGTGACCGCCTGACGGCAGGCCGACGAGGCCTGCGTCACTGCGCGAGAAAGTCTCCGAAGAACGTCTTGCCTTCCGCGGCCATGGTGCGGAAGGTCTCGGCCGGGGCGAACCGCTTGCCGTGCTTGGCTGCGAGGGCCTCGAGCCGCTCCACGAGCGTGGGGAGGCCGACGCGGTCGGCGTGGGCCAGCGGACCGCCCCGGTTGGGGGGGAACCCGATCCCGAACACCCCGCCGACCTCGGCGTCGGCCGGATCGCGCAGGATGCCCTCGTCGAGGCAGCGGCCCACCTCGGCCACCTGAGCGAGCAGCAGCCGCTCCTGGACAACCTCGAGGCCCGTCTCGTCGGGGGTGGCGTGGACGTGTTCGCGAATGCCGTCCCAGATGCCCTTGCGGCGACCGCCTTCGTAGCTGTAGAAGCCGGCCCCGGCCGAGCGGCCGCCCCGACCGGCCTCGACCAGCTCGAACACGAGCTTCACGCCGGGCATCTCGAGAATCTCCGGACCGCGGTACTCGGCGCCCTGCACGATGCCCTTGTGGCCGAGCGACAGCGTGACCTCGTCGAACACTTGCAGCGGACCGACCGGCATGCCTGCCGACCGCGCGGCCCACTCGACCAGCGCAGGGTCGTGACCTTGGGCCACGAGCTCCACGCCCTCGAGGATGTAGGCCGAGAAGGTGCGGGTGGTGTAGAACCCGTAGCCATCGTTCACGACGATGCAGGTCTTGCCGATGGCGCGACCAAACGCGAGGCAGCGGGCGAGCGTGGCCTCGTCGGTCTGCGCACCGGTGATGATCTCGAGCAGCGGCATCTTCTCGACCGGCGAGAAGAAGTGGAGCCCGATGAACCGGGCGGGACTCGCGCTCGCCTCGGCGAGCTCGGTGATCGGCAGGGCCGAGGTGTTCGATGCCCAGACTGCGCCGTCGGCGAGGTGGGGCTCGGTCTCCCTGGCCACGGCGGCCTTGATGCCCTTGTTCTCGGGGACGGCCTCGATGACGAGATCACTGCCCGCGCAGTCGGCGACGTCGAGCGTGCCGCTGACGCGGTCGAGCAAGGCCTTCCGCTCGTCGTCGGACAGCCACTTCATGCGGGCGACCTGGCCCTGGACGTGCTGCATGCCCGCCTCGACCGCTTCGGCGGCGACGTCCTTGAGGACCACCTGCAGGCCGGCCTTCGCGCAGAGAAACGCGATGCCCGCACCCATCATGCCGGCGCCGAGGACGCTGACCTTGGTGAACCCGTGCTCCTCGACCCTGGGCAGGTCGACCTGGCGATCGGCGCGCTGCTTGAAGAAGAACAGGGTGCGGATCATGTCCTTCGACTGGTCGCCGACCACGAGCTTCGCGAAGTGACGCGCCTCGACCTCGATCGCGCCGTCGAGCGCCACGAGGCTGCCTTCTTGCACCGCGCTCACCGCGTGCTCGACAGCCGCGAAAGCGCCGGCCGTCTTCTTGTAGGCCATGGCGGACGCGCCGAGGAACAGATTGCGCGCGTCTTCGCTGCCGGGCCGGGGCGGCACCCAGCGAAATCCGGACTGATCCCACGGCTGCTTGGCCCGGGGATTGGCCCGCAACCATTCCTTGGCCCGATCGATGAGCTCACCGGGCTCGACCACCTCGTCGATCAGCTTCTTGGCGAGCGCCTTGTCGGCGCGGAGCGGCTGGCCCTGGGTGATCACCTCGAGCGCGGCCTGCATGCCGACGAGTCGTGGCAGTCGCTGGGTGCCGCCGCCTCCGGGAATGAGGCCCAGGTTCACCTCGGGTAGACCGACCTTGGCGCCCGGGACCGCGATGCGGTGGTGCGTGGCGAGCGCCAGCTCGTAGCCGCCGCCGAGCGCCGACCCGTTGAGGGCAGCCACCACGGGTACTCCCTGCTCCATCCGACGGAACAGGCGGTGGAGGACGCGGATGCCCTCGATGAGGCGTGCCGCGTCGCGCTCACGGTAGACCATCTCGAGGTCGGCGCCGACCGAGAAGTCCTTGTGGCCGCTGGTGATCACCACACCCGCGATGTCGCCGTTGGCCTCGATCTCGTCCCAGGCGCGGCCCAGGCCTTCGATGAACTCGGCGTTGATCTTGTTGGCTCTGCCCTCGAGCGCGAGGGTCAGGGTGGCGATGCCTTCATTGTCGATTTCGATTGTGTACACGTTCACACTCGCTCGATGATCGTGGCGATTCCCATGCCGCCGCCCACGCACAGCGTGGCCAGCCCCACGGACTTGTCCTGGGCCTCGAGCTCGTCGAGCAGCGTGCCCAGGAGCATGGCGCCGGTGGCGCCGAGCGGGTGGCCGAACGCGATGGCGCCGCCGTTGACGTTGATCTTCTCGTGCGCCACACCCATGTCGCTCGAGAACGCCAGGGGAACGACGGCAAACGCCTCGTTCACCTCGAACAGGTCGATGTCGTCGGCGGACATACCCGCCTTCTCGAGCGCCTTCCGCGACGCGGGCATGGGCCCGAGGAGCATGATCAGCGGCTCGGTGCCGGACAGCCCCACGGACCGGATGCGCGCGCGAGGCTTCAGGCCGAGCCGCTCCCCGGCCTCGCGGTTGCCCACGAGCACCGCCGCAGCGCCGTCGACGATTCCCGAGCTGTTGCCCGCATGGTGGACGTGGTCGATGTGATCGACGGCCGGGTACTTCTTGCGCACGAGGGCGTCGACGCCGAACTGCTCGCCCATCATCTGGAAGCTCGGCTTCAGCGAGGAGAGCGACTCGGCCGTGGTGCCGGGACGAGGATGCTCGTCGACCTCGAGGATCGGCAGGCCGTTCATGTCTCTCACGGGGACGAGGCTCTTGGCGAACGCCCCGCGCTCCATCGCCGCGGCGGCGCGACGCTGGGACTCGGCGGCAAAGGCATCGACCTGTTCGCGGCCGATGCCCCGGAGGGTCGCGATGAGATCCGCGCTGATGCCCTGCGGCACCGAGCCGACCTCCCACTGGAACGACGGGTCGAACATGGCGCCACCGTCGGCACCCATCTCGACCCGCGACATCGACTCGACGCCGCCTGCGACCACGACGTCGTGGAACCCCGACGCGACCATGGCTGCCGCGTGGTTGATGGTCTCGAGACCCGAGGCGCAGAAGCGGTTGACCGTCACGCCGGGCACGTCGGTGTCGTAGCCGGCCTGCAGCGTCGCGAGGCGAGCGATGCAGGTGCCCTGCTCACCGGTCTGGGTGACGCAGCCCACGACCACGTCGTCGATCTGGCTCGTGTCGAGCTCGTTCCGATCGCGGAGGTCGCCGAGCACGCCGGCGAGCAGGTCGATCGGACGCACCGTGTGCAGTGCTCCCGTCTTCTTGCCGCGGCCCCGCGGGGTCCGGATGGCATCGTAGATGAAGGCTTCGGCCATGGGGCCCTCCCAGGTGGAGTTCAGGTGGACGGATCGAGGAACCGCGCGATCATCTCCTTCATGATCTCGTTGGTTCCACCGTAGATCTTCTGGACGCGTGCGTCGGCGTACGCACGGCTGATCGGGTACTCGGTCATGTAGCCGTAGCCGCCGAACAGCTGCAGGCAGGCGTCGACGACCTCGCACTGCATCTCGGTGGCCCAGTACTTCGCCATCGAGGCGGTCACGGCGTCGAGCACTCCGCGGTCCTGCTTGGCGATGCAGTCGTCGACGAAGCTTCGTGTGACCTCGAGCTTGGTCTTGGCCGCCGCGAGCTCGAAGCGGGTGTTCTGGAAGTCGAACACACGCTGGCCGAAGGCCTTGCGCTCGTTCACGTAGTCGAGCGTCTGCTGCAGCGCGAAGTCCATGGCGCCGACCGCGCCGACCGCGATGATGAGCCGCTCCCAGGGGAGCTGGCGCATGAGCTGCTTGAATCCGCGCCCCTCGGCCTCGCCGAGCAGCGCGGTCTTCGGGACCTGGACGTCCTCGAACGACAGCTCGGAGGTGTCGGCGTCCTTCAGGCCCATCTTCTCCAGGTTGCGACCGCGCGAGAACCCGGGTGCGTCTTCGGTCTCCACCACGAACAGCGACATGCCGCGCGAGCCGGCGACGGAGCGGTCGGTCTTGGCCGCGACGACGACGAGGTTGGCGGTCTGTCCGTTGGTGATGAAGGTCTTGTTGCCGGTGATGCGGTAGCCGTCGCCGTCGGGCTCCGCGATGGTGCCGATGCCCTGGAGGTCGCTGCCCGCGTTCGGCTCCGTCATCGCGATCGCCGCGATGAGGTCGCCACTGGCGAGTCGTGGCAGCCAGCGTTGCTTCTGCGCCTCGGTTCCGTAGGAGAGCAGGTAGTGGATCACGATCGTCTGCAGCGCGAAGCCCCAGCCGTTGGATCCGGTGCGCGCGATCTCGATCTGGGTGAGCGCGTCGAAGCTGAACGGGGCGCCCGCTCCGCCGTACTCCTCGGGGATCGTCGCGCCGAGGATGCCAATCTCGCCAGCCATGGGCCAGAACGAGGCATCGACGTAGCCCTGACGTCGCCACCCCTCGGCTCGGGGGACCAGCTCGGCGGCGAGGAACTGCCGGACGGCTTCGGTCCAGGCGTGGTGCTCGTCGGTCATCCAGAAGGGGGCCGCCGCGGCGGCCGGGGCCGTAACCATGCACGCTCCGTCGCACGGGGTCGTCGAGCGCCCCGGCAGATCGGAGATACAAGCCGCGATGGCGCCTCGTCCATGACCTGACGGGTCAAGGTGGGGCGGGAGGAGCCCATGGAGGAGTCCCTGGCGGAGCCGTTCGGACGCCTGCTGCGGTTCTGGCGCGGGGTGTTCGGCGTGTCGCAGGAGGCCCTCGCCCACGAGCTCGCGTCGTCGACCCGCCACATCTCGCGGCTCGAGAACGGTCGTGTGCGCCCGAGCCAGCGGATGGTCGAGCGCATCGCGCAGCACCTCGAGCTCGGGGAGCGCGACACCCACCAGCTCCTGTGGGCGGCCGGCTACGCGACAGAGTCGGAGCCGCTGTCGTTCGACGATCCAGCCTTGCGCTGGACCCGCAAGGGTGCAGCACGAGCCCTTGCCGCGTTCGACCCGAGCCCCGCGGTGTTGTCGGACGCGACCTCGCGGGTGCGCATGGCGAACCACGCCTGGCTCGACTGGTTCGGGCCGGCGCTGCCCGACGACGGACCCGTCACGCTCCTGACCTACTTCGACGCCCTCTTCCGGGCCGTGCCGCCGGGTGGCGAGCCGCGGAACTGGACGGAGCTGCAGTGCGGGGTGGCGATGCTGCTGCAGCAGGAGGCGGTGATGACCGGCGAGCCGGCGATGCAGGAGGTGGTGGACCAGCTGGTACAGAACCACCAGCTGCCCGAAGACTGGGCGAGGCGCGCAGCCCGCTTCGAGCCGATCTCCACCTTCGTCGTGCCCCTGGTCATCGGAGGCGAGGCCCGGACCTGCACGCACCTCACCATCGGGCTGTCGCAGCGCCCGCCGGCCGCCCACGGCACGCCGGGGCGGCTCGTGCTCATGGTGCTGCTGCCGGCAAGGCCCGCGACCACGGGACCCGACGCACACCCGCTCCTGCACACGAACTACCTGTGATGGCCGCGTAACGCCCCCGAGACGGAAAGGGCTGAACGAGGCTCGCTTCCGGGCCGAGGTCACGTGGGAGTCACGGCGGTACGGGAGGCTGGTGCCATGCGGGGTTGGTTCATCGTCTGGGGGCTGGTGTTCGCGTGCCACTCGGGAGGCGGAGCCGAGGAAGCGGACCGTGCGCGAGAGTCGACGCTCCCGAAGGCTGGAGAGCCCGATGGCGCGGGCTGGTCGTTCGCGACGGGCGCGGCCGACACTCGGACGGAGAGGCCCGAGGATCCACGGGTCGAGCTCTCGCCCGACGAACGGCAGCCCGAGCGCCAGGAGCCCGACGGACCTCCGCCTCACGCGGACCCGCTCACGCCATCGCTCGAATCCCGTCCCGACGTCTGGGACGGCCAGGTGGTGTTGGTGGCTCCGGCCCCGGGCGTGAGCGCCCGCCAGCTCGCTCGCGAGCTCGGCGTGACCGTGCGCGAGCCAGTCGGCCCCTCGGGCTTCGCTCTGCTCACCGTGCCGGAGGGGGCGTCGGCGGGCGGCTTCTCGCTCCGCCTCGCGGCCCACCCGATGGTGGCGAACGCCTCTCGGATGGCCCGGATCCGGGGGTCCGATTTCTGGAGCATCGCGATGCTCGGCCGCGCGAACCGCTACCAGTGGCACCTGGCCAGCGCCCAGGTCCCCCTTGGGGTCCGTGAGGGTCTCCGCGACGTGATCGTCGCGGTACTCGACACCGGTGTCGCCTACGAGGACCACGTGGACGGCGACCAGGTGTACGCACGGGCCGAGACGCTCGCCGGGGTGAGCTTCGTGGCGCCAGCGGACTTCGTGAACGGGGACGACCACGCCAACGACGACCACGGCCACGGCACTCACATCGCGAGCCTGATCGCGTCCGAGGGTCGGCTCGAGGGGGTGGCGCCAGGGGTGAGCCTCATGCCCGTCAAGGTGCTCGACGAGAACAACGCGGGAACCGAGCTCGCGCTGGTGGAGGGCATTCGCCACGCGGTCGACCACGGAGCCGACATCATCAACATGAGCCTGTCGTTTCCGTCCGGGTACGTGCCCTCGCGAGCCCTGAAGGACGCACTCGAGTACGCCCACACCGCGGGCGTGGTCATGGTCGCGGCCTCCGGGAATCAGGGGCTCGAGGTGGCCTCCTGGCCAGCGGCCAGCCGCCTGGTCGTGGGGGTGGGGGCGGTCGCACCGCACGAGTGGCCGCTCAACGTCAGCGAGGTGGACTACGCCAATCGGTGGAACGGCCTCGACGTGGTGGCTCCGGGCGGGGACCTCGACGCAGATCGGACCTACGACGGGTTGCCCGACGGCATGCTCGCCGAGACGATTCGGCCCGGGGACCCTTCGGTGACCGAGGACTGGCTGCTCGTCGGGACCAGTCAGGCGGCGGCCGTGGTTTCCGGGGCCGCGGCGTGGCTCCTCGAGGGGGGGGCCCATCCCCGAGAGGTGCCCTGGCTGCTCCAGAGCGGGGCGCACACCCGTGGCCTCGACGCGGAGGCCTTCGAAGGCCTCGGAGCGGGCACCATCCAGCTGTCGACCTCGCTCGAGGATCTCGAAGACGGCGATGAGGTCGAAATCCGCAAGTTCAGCGTCGGTCTGCTGCCCTTCGTTCGGTCGAAGGACGACCAGCTCGCGCCGAAGGCCCGGGTCTGGGTGGTGGAGCCTGGCGAGGACGAAGCGCTCGACGTCGAAGTCCTGGGGACACTGTTCGACGCCACCGGCGCGCATCCCGTGCGCTGCGCGATTCGCGACACCAACACCTGTGACCTCGAGGGCGCACCGCGGCCCGACGACGGCCGCGGCGTGTTCTCCTTCACCGTGGACGGCGTCGTGGCGCGCCGGATCGCCTATCGACCGACGCCGGCGCTCTTCGCGACCGAGGGCCTCGAGATCGTGCTGCAGGCCCTGGCCGCGGAGTCTTCGCTCGAGTCCCCGCTGCTCGGCTTTCGCCTCTCGGCCGGCCACGACGAGCGCCTCGGGCCGGTCGCCGACAGCTACCTGGTGGTGAACACCGGCAGCGGCATGCTCTCGTCGCCGCTCGGTCTCGTGATGCAGCCCGGCGCCTACCCGTGGCGGACCTCCACCCAGCCGGTGGACCTCCAGGGATCGGGGCTCGTGTCGGTCGATCTGGGCACGGTGACCGCCGACGTACTCCCGCTGCCGCTCGGCCGGGTGGTCGCGATGGACCCGCGGGACCTCGCCGAGCAAGGTCTCGACCTTCATCCCGCCGACGTGTTCGGGCCCGACAGCACCTCGGGGTCGGGTATGCTGTCGAGTCCCCTCGGCTTCCAGGGTGAGCTGGTGGACCTCGGGCGGCGGGCCGCCGAGGTGGACCTCGGGAGCTGCTTGCTCGGTGCCGCGCTCGAGGGAGGCGGCTTCGTGACGCCGGCCGGCGACGATGCCGTCAATCAGCTCATCGGGAGCGGTGCGTTCTCTCGCCACCGCTGACCCCGTTCTGATCGCTCGGTTCACGGCGAACCCCCACCCTGTGCGTCGCGCAGGGCGTGGACGAACGGGCCGCGCCACGCGGTCGAGAGTCCACGCTCCTCGCAGAACCTGGCGAGATCGGTGTGATCGACGAGGTCGGCCGCCGAGAGCAGCTCGTGGGTGTCGTCGTTGACCACGACGCCGTTCCAGGTGCAGTCCAGGTACTCGGGGTAGACAGAGCGCGACAGGACGTGCGCGAAGTGGCTCCGGCGCTCGTGGAGCGGGCGACCGGTAAGCTCGTCACGAGTGAGGCCCAGCCCGCGAACGCGCTCGGCCTTGAGCCTTCGAGAGAGCTG
>CAZZLC010000045.1:0-52151 GCA_964655065.1 uncultured Enterobacteriaceae bacterium
TTCCAGGACAACTCCAAGCTCAAGCTCACGATCTCGCGGTACCTGACGCCGGGCGACCGGAGCATCCAGGCTCTCGGCATTCCAGCCGACATCGAGCTCGTCGCCTCCGTCGTCCCAACCGATCCCGAGGTGGGTGGTCCGATTCGGCTGTTCCACCGGGAACGCGTCCGCCGCGAGGCGGACCTCGATCACTCGCTCGAGCAGGGGATGGACCGGCTGGATGACCCCGCCTACCGGCTTCGCTACCTGACGACGTCGCGCGACGACGACAGCGTGGACTTCCAGGTCGAGGTGGCTCGCCAGGTGATCGAGGAGTCCCGGGGCTGGCGCCGCGCCGATGTGCTCGCCACCGCGCACGCCGTGATCGAGCGTCAGCAGGCCGCGGCAGACGAGGCGTTGGTCGCGGCGTTCTCGGCCCACGATATCGACTGGTCCGACGGTCCCGCCTTCGATGGCCCGGGCGGGCTCCCCCTGGAGGTCGACATCGACTTCGGCGGCCAGGACGTGCTGCTCGCCGGCGTCGAGCAGACGATGACGGTGACGGTCACCAACCGGGCCCCCGAGCCGCTCTACCGAGTCGCTGCGGTGATCACCGAGTCCGACGTGATCGAGGGGCACGAGTTCTTCTTCGGCAAGCTCGAGCCTGGTCAGTCCCGGAGCTTCGCCCACCCCGCGAAGCCCCCGGCAGGCTGGCCGGCCGAGCGGTCTCCCTACACGCTGGACTTCCGCGATGCTGGCGAGCGCAGCATCGGACGGCTCGATGCCGTGCTGGCGGTCGAGCCGCAGCCGCTGCCCGCGTTCGCCTGGTCGTGGGAGGCCCGGGAGAGCGGGGGCGACGGTGATGGCATCGTCGAAGTCGGAGAGCGCGTCGCAATCGACCTCACCGTCACCAACGTGGGGTCCGGACCCACCGTGGACCCGTTCGCGCGACTGCGCAACAAGTCGGGCAAGGCACTCGACCTCGTGGTGGGCACGCTCGCCCCCGGAGTTGGCCGGGACTCAGAAGGAGAATCCTGCATTCCGGCCGATCCGGAGTGTGCGGTGGTGCTCGCCCCGGGGGAGACGTTCTCGGGGGCGTTCGAGGTGGAGGTCCGAGGGGCACCGCCTGGCGAGACCCCGCTCGAGATGGAGCTCTCCATCGGAGACGCCGAGGCCTACGATCACGGGTCGGTCGTGAGGTCGGGGTTCTATGACTGGTTCGCCCAGAAGGAGACGGTCGCGCTCGTGGTCGGCGCCGAGCCGCCGCGCGCTCCGCTCCGCACGCCGCCCGTCGTCGAGGTCACCCGTGCCCCCGAGCTGCGCGTGTTTGGTGACCACGCCACGCTGTCCGGGGTGGTCACCGACGAGGGCGGCGTCACCCACGTGATGGTGTTCCACGGCGACGACAAGGTCTTCTTCGAGGGCGGGGGTTCCCGGAGCTCGCTGCGCAGCGTCCCCTTCACGGCCGATGTCGAGCTCGAGCCCGGCGTCAACGTGCTGACCGTCCTCGCATCGGATCGGGACGGCTTCGTCTCGTCGCGGTCCGTGCTCACCTGGCTCGAGGCCGAGAGCGACGTCGCTACCTACGTGGAGTGATGACGGAGCAGGGTCTTGATGGCGCGCCGGTGCCGCTCGACCTCGTCCTGGTAGAAGCGCGAGGCGCGCCGGCCGAGCTGGCGGACCTGCCCCCGACGGAGGGCGAGCCGGGTCGCGAGCCGCACGTAGGCGTTCTGGTCGATGCCGCGAGGCATCCAGCCGCGGAACACGCGAGACCAGAAGCTCGCGAGGCGTCTCGGGTGGTCGGCGGGTAGCGTGCCGAGCTGGGCCTCTTCGGCGAGCTCGCGGGCGATGCCTCGAGACTCGGAGAACAGGCAGATCTGGAAGACGACGAACACGAGCCCGAACTCGAGCGGGAAGAGCAGGAGGTTGGCGAGGAAGAGGTCAGGGTCGTCGAACAGCTCGGCCGATACGATGAGCAGGTTCCAGAGCACGTGCACGCCCACCGCGAGGCCGTAGCCCACGATCCCGGCGAACAGGAGGACGAACGGGCCGCGAAAGCGCGCGAAGCCGATGGCGGCGCCGAGGATCGAGCTCGCGATGGCGTGCATCAGCGCCGAGTAGAAGGTCCGGATCACGACCGTCGCCCACCACGCGCTCGGGCTGTGGGCGGCGTCGACGAAGTAGAGCAGGTTCTCGGTCATGCCGAAGCCGAGGCCCGCGGCGGCCCCATAGACGAAGCCGTCGGTCATGTTGTCGAAGTGACGACTGAAGAGCAGGAAGAGCAACACCGCCGCCTTGGCGGGCTCCTCGATGAGCGGTGCCACCATCACGGGGCCCGTCACGCTCGCGCTCACCGCCGGATCGAGTCCACTCGCGACCCCGAGTCCGAGGAGCACCGGCTCGACCACCATCGCGACGGGGAGCGCGAGGAGCACGGCCGGTCCTGCGCCCCACAGGAAGGTCAGCAACATCAACCAGACGGGCTCACGGTCGTACCGGTCGAGCCACCACACGATGGCCAGGAACGTGAACATGGGCACGATCGCGGCGAGAACCGACGCGACGATGGGAAGCAGCGTCATGGGCGCCAGGTTATCCCCCGGCATCCGCCCCGACGAGACCCCGACGCTGCAGATCCGTGGTGCGCGGCAGCACAACCTCCGCGACGTCGACCTCGACCTGCCCACCGAGTCCCTCGTCGTGTTCTGTGGGGTCTCGGGTTCCGGCAAGTCGTCGCTCGCCTTCGACACGCTCCACGCCGAGGGCCAGCGGCGCTATCTCGAGGCGCTCGCCCGCGACCGAGGGCTTCCCGGCGCCCTGCCTCCGAAGGTCGACCGGATCGTGGGACTTCCCCCCACCATCGCGCTGTCCCAGCGAGACGGCGGCCGGCCGGGCCGTTCCACCGTGGGTACGGTGGCGCACGTCGCTCCGGTGCTCCGCGTGCTCTTCGCGCGGGCCGGGACCCAGCACTGTCCGGTCTGCGGCCGCCCGGTGAGACCCCGCACCCACGACGAGATCGTGGCTGCGATCCTCGAGCTACCGACGGACACCCGGGTCACCATCGAGGCTCCGGTGTCCGGAGGGACCGATCCTGCGGTCGTGGCGGAGGTCCAGCGCGCCGGGTTCTCCCGACTGCGGATCGACGATCGCGTCGTGCGGCTCGACGAGCTGGATCCGTCGGCGCTCGAGGGGGCGGAGATCGTCCGCGTGGTGGTCGATCGGATCAAGGTGCATCCCGATCGTCGGAGTCGCCTCGCCGACTCGGTGCGCCTCGCGGCCCAGGCCGGCGGTGGCATCGTGATCGCGACCCACGACGACCAGACCGAGGCGTTCGTCGACACGCCCCGGTGTGTGCACGACGGAACCGTCCTGCCCGCGCTCGAGCCCGCGAACCTGGCCCCGTTCGGGGGGCTGGGGAGCTGTCCCACCTGCCAGGGGGCCGGCGGTGACTGCCCGGACTGCGGGGGCGATCGGCTGGCTCCCGCCGCGCGGGCTGTCCGGTGGCGCGGGCTCACGCTTCCCGAGCTCGGTCGACGGCCGCTCGACCGACTCGAGCTGCCCGACGGCGACTCCGAGATCGAGCGCACCACGCTCGCGGATGTGCGACGTCGGGTCGAGCAGCTCGTCGCGCTCGATCTCGGACACCTCGCGCTGGACCGGTCCGTGACGCAGCTCTCGGGCAGTGAGTGGCAACGCCTGCGTCTCGCACGTCAGACGGCGAACGGCCTGTCCGGCGTGCTGTTCGTGCTGGACGAGCCAGCGGCTGGGCTGTCGCGAGAGCACGTGCCGGCGGTGGTGGCGTTGCTGCGGTCGCTGGTGGCGGCAGGCAACGGAGTGGTCGCCGTCGAGCACCACGAGGCGGTCATTCGAGCTGCCGATCGGGTGGTGGAGTTCGGGCCAGGGGCAGGGCTCGGGGGAGGGAGCGTCGTGTTCGACGGCGTCGTCGACGAGCTCCTCCAGGCAGACACCCCCACCGGACGATTCCTGTCGGGCCGGGATCGCCTCGAGGTGCGCGACGTCGCGACAGCCGAGTCCCAGGTGCGGGTCCCCCGGGGATGGCGCCGCGACGGGGGCGGACCGGCGCTCGAGCTTCCCCGACAGCGGGTGGTGGCGATCACCGGACCCGCTGGGTCCGGCAAGTCGACCCTGCTGGAGCGCCTCGCCGCCTCGGTTGCCTCCGATGCGCCCGAGCTCGCGCTCGTCGGGGCCGAGGACCTCAATCGCACCTGGGTGGTCAGCGAGGGTGCGGGTCGGGTCTCGCGCTCGAACCCCGCGACCTTCCTGGGGGTGTGGGATCGCGTGCGCGAACTCCTCGCGGCCACGCGAGAAGCCAAGATCCGTGGATTCACGCCCAGCACGTTCTCGCTGAACACACGCGGGGGACGTTGTGCGGCGTGCAAGGGCACGGGGGAGCGCCGGGTGGACATGGGGCCGCTTCCCGACGTGGTCGAGCCGTGCCCGGTGTGCGGGGGCCGGCGCTTCGAGGCCGACGTGCTGGAGGTGCGCTGGAAGGGGCACGACCCCTCGCAGCTCCTCGCTCTGGCCGCCGACCAAGCGTACCCGCTGCTCTCTGGCCACCCTGGCGTCGAGGGACTGCTACGGGCGATGGTTCGCGTCGGGCTCGGCTACGTCCCGCTCGGGCAGTCGACGCGGACGCTGTCCGGCGGTGAGGCGATGCGGCTCGCTCTCGCCAAGGAGCTCGGCCGAGCGTGGCAGCGCGGCGCCGGTGACACGGTGCTGCTGGTCGACGAGCCGTCGCGGGGCCTGCACCCGGCGGACTTCGCGGCCTTGGTGGAGTTGTTCCGCGAGCTCACCGACCAGGGGGCGACCGTGTGGTTTTCGGCCGCTGACCCTGTGGGACACGACGTCCTGGTCGAGTTGCCCGCCTCGTGAGCGCAGAGCGCGACACCGAGGGGCCACGCGATCCCTCCCCCACAGGTTGTCCACAGGGTGGAAATCCGGTGCACAGGTTGGGAAGCCTCGCGAAGGATCAGGTTCCAACCATGACAAAGGCGACACGAATGCTCGTCTTTCCCCGGGGTTCCCCAGACTCGTCCACAGGCGGTGCAGGCGCGACTTGCAATGACCCGGAGCCGTGGGCGACCCTTCGCGGGCGCGGCCCCCCGGGCGTCAGATGTGGACGGTCTGGCCCATTCCCTCGGCCACGGCCTCGTACATGGCCTCGCCGAACGTGGGGTGCGCGTGGACCGAGTGCAGGACCTCGTCGACCGTCAGCTCGGCGGTGCGGGCGAGGGTGAACTCCTGGATCATCTCGGTGGCCTCGTACCCGACGATGTGCGCGCCCACGATCTCGCCGTGGGGCTCACCGATGAGCACCTTCACGAAGCCTT
The DNA here is from genome assembly GCA_964655065.1 of uncultured Enterobacteriaceae bacterium. Lineage (GTDB taxonomy): Bacteria > Myxococcota_A > UBA796 > UBA796 > DRPG01. The sequence continues at coordinate 5,331 of CAZZLC010000045.1, forward strand.
CGGGCTCACCCGCGCCCTGTGCCTTGCCGTTGGCGAGGAACGGGAACTTGCCGAGCTTGTAGGCGATGCCCTGCGCCTTCGCCTCCTTCTCGGTCAGCCCCACGCTCGCGACCTGGGGTTGGCAGTAGGTGCAGCTCGGGATGTTGGTGTAGTCGAGATCGGGCACGTGGTGGCCCGCGATCTTCTCGACGCACATCTCGGCCTGGCGGGTCGCGGTGTGGGCGAGACCGCCGTGCGGGGTCACGTCACCCACGGCGTAGATGCCCGGCACGTTGGTCTTCATCGACCCGTCGACGAGGACGAAGCCTCGCTCGGTCCGGACGCCGAGCTCCTCGAGCCCGATCCCGGCGGTGTTGGGCGTGATTCCCAGCGCCACCAGCGTGAGCTCGGCGCGCAGCTCGGTACCATCCTTGAGGGTGACCAGCGTGCCCTCACCGGTGTTCTCGACCTTGTCGACGAAGACCCCGAGCTTGAACTCGATGCCCGCCTTGGCGAGGTGCTTCCTGGCCTCCTTGGCGACGTCGGCGTCGCTGCGGGGAAGGATCTCGCTCTCGCCCTCGATGACGGTGACCTTGGCCCCCATGGCGGACCAGAAGTAGGCGAACTCGAGCCCGATCGCGCCTGCGCCCAGAATGGTGACCGACGACGGCTGCACGTCGCGAACGATCGCCTCCCGATAGGAGAGGATGCGCTGTCCGTCGAGCTCGATGCCGGGAAAGGTCTTGGCACGGGCTCCGGTGGCCACGATGACGTGGTCGGCGGTGAGCACCTGGTCGCCGACCGTTACCTGCCCAGGCCCCGTGATTCGGGCTTCGCCCGAGATCGACACGACGCCGTACTTCTTGAACAGCCCGCCCACGCCGCGCTCGTGGCGACTGGCCACCTTTCGGCTGCGCTCGATCACCTTGGAGAAGTCGATCCCGAGCGAGCCGGCGGAGAGGCCGAACTCGTCCGCGCGCTCGATCTTGTGGGCGAGCTCAGCGGTCTTGAGGAGCGCCTTGCTCGGAATGCATCCCCAGTTGAGGCACACGCCCCCGAGGAGTTCCTTCTCGATGCAGGCGGTGCGGAGCCCGAGCTGGGCCCCTCGGATGGCCGCGGGGTACCCTCCCGGTCCCGCGCCCACCACAATCACGTCGTAGTCAGCCAACTTCGTCCTCGATGCTTCTAGAGGTCCGGCTGGAGCGCCAGCCAGGGGTTCTCGACGTACTTCCGTAGCGTCTTGAGGAAGCTCGCTCCCACGGCTCCGTCGATCACGCGGTGGTCGCAGGTCATCGTCACTCGCATGCGGAAGCCGGTGGAGAGGATGCCATCCTTGACGACCGGCACCTCCTCGAGGGCCCCCACGGCGAGGATCGCCGCCTCGGGCGGGTTGATGATCGCCGTGAAGTGCTCGATGTCGAACATGCCGAGGTTGGAGATGGTGAACGTGCCCCCGGTGTACTCCTCGGGGGTCAACCGCTGCTCCCGGGCCCGACCCGCGAGCTCCCGCACCTCCGCCGCCACCTGGGAGAGCGACTTCTGGTCGGCATTGCGGATGACGGGGGTGATGAGACCCTGATCGATCGCGACCGCGATTCCGATGTCCACGCGTCCGTGGCGCGAGATCGCCTGGTCGGACCACGACGCGTTGACCTCGGGGTGGTCGAGCAGCGCGCGTGCCACCGCCTTGATCAGGATGTCGTTGTAGCTGATCTTCACGTCGGGCAGCTGCGCCTTGAGCGCCTTGCGCATGTCGACGAAGCCCTGCACGTCGTACGCGACGGTGAGGAAGAACGTCGGGATCTGCTGGTGGGACTCGAGCAGCCGCTTGGCGATCGTCTTGCGGATGGGCGAGTTTCGGACGGTCTCGTCCTGCAGCACGGGACCCGACGGCGTCCGCACCGAGCCGCCCGTCGGCGCTCCTTCGACGTCTGCGCGCGTGATGCGCCCTCCGGGGCCGGTTCCCCGGAGGCGGCGGAGGTCGACGCCGCGCTCGGCTGCCACCTTCCTGGCGAGCGGTGAGGCGTGGACGCGGGTGCCAGTGCCGGTCGCAAAGCGCAGATCCCCGGGCGGGTCCGCGAAGTCGAAGGACAGCGGCTGACCGTGCCAGGTTCGCGTGATGTCGGTCGTCACCCCGTTGGCCGCAGGCTCGGGGGGCGGCGCCGCGGCCGGCGTCGTCGGGGTGGGCTCGGGGCTCGGGGCGGCCTCCGCGGCCGGCGCGGAGTCCTCGTCGGACGCTTCCGATCCCATGGTCGCTCGGCGCTGCTCGAACTCGGCCACCAAGGCGCTCACGTCTTCGTCGGTCGACTTGCCGACGATCGCGATGGGAAAGCCTGGTGGAACCTCGTCACCCTCGGCGATCAGGTGCTTGATCATGACCCCGGGGTCGAAGATCTCGGCTTCCATGTTCGCCTTGTCGGTGCCGACCTCGGCCACGACAGCGCTCGAGTCGAAGGACTGGCCCTCGGCGATCTTCCACTCGACGAGGGTGCCCACCTCCATCGTGGGCGAAATCGATGGCATCTCGTAGAATTCGGCCATGGACGGCTCTCCTACCGGTGTACGACCGTCCGCACGGCGTCGATGACTCGATCGACCGATGGCATGACGAGTTGTTCGAGGTTGGTCGCATAGGGCTGCGGCACGTCACGATTGCAGACCCGGAGCACGGGCGCGTCGAGCTGGTCGAAGCAGGCCTCCTGGACCCGGGCCACCACCTCGGCGCCGACTCCGGCGAAGGGGAAGCCCTCCTGCACCACCACCATGCGGTGGGTCTTGGCCACCGCCGTGAACAGGGCATTCTCGTCCAGCGGCCGGATGGTTCGCAGGTCCATGACCTGGGCCGAGATCTGGTGCTCCTTCTCGAGCTTCTCGGCGGCTCGGAGGCAGGTGTGGACCTGCTTGTTCCAGGTCACCAGCGTCACGTCCGTGCCCTCGCGCTTGATCTTCGCCTCACCGAGGGGGATCAGGTACTCCTCGTCGGGCACTTCGCCCTTGGCGCCGTAGGAGAGCTCCGATTCCATGAAACACACGGGGTTCTCGTCGCGGATCGACGTCTTGAGCAGCCCGTAGGCATCGGCGGGGTCGGAGGTCGACACGACCTTGAGGCCCGGGAAGTGGGCGTAGATCGACTCCAGCGCCTGGCTGTGCTGCGAGGCGAGGTTCTCGGCCGCGCCGGTAGGTCCCCGAAACACGATGGGCACCGAGTACCCACCCGCGGTCATCTGGTAGATCTTCGCGGCGTTGTTGATGATCTGATCGTAGGCGACGAGCGAGAAGTTCCAGGTCATGATCTCGACGATGGGCCGCAGTCCGGCCATCGCAGCCCCGATGCCGAGACCGGTGAAGCCGTTCTCCGCGATGGGGGTGTCGATCACGCGGCGTTCTCCGAACTCCTGGAGCATCCCCTGCGAGACCTTGTAGGCGCCGTTGTACTGCGCCACCTCTTCGCCCATGAGGAAGACGCGCTCGTCTCGGCGCATCTCCTCGGTCATCGCGCGGCGGAGCGCCTCGCGAAGCTGAAGCTCGGCCATCAGGACTCCGACGGCTTGTAGGTGTAGTCGTAGAGCTTGGCCGGATCGGGGAGCTCCGCCTGCTCGGCGAAGTCGTACGCGTCCTGCGCGATGCCCTCGATCTCGGTCACGATCGCGTCCAGCTGGGCTTCGGTGACGCCCATGCCGGTCAGCGACCGACGAGCGAGCTTCAGGGAGTCCTGCTCCTTTTTCTGCTCGAGCTCGCCTTCCTTTCGGTACTTCGCGGGGTCGGACATCGAGTGTCCCCGGTAGCGGTAGGTCACCGCCTCGAGGATCACGGGGCCCCGGGCGGCGCGGGCGTGGTCCACCGCGGACTTCACGTTGCGGTAGACGTCGGCCACGTCGAATCCCTCGAACTGCCAGCGCTTCATGCCGACCCCGTCGCCCCGGCGAGACATGTCGAGGAGGTGGGACTGACGCTCGAGGCTGGTGCCCATGGCGTAGTAGTTGTTCTCGACCACATAGACGGCAGGCAGGTTCCACAGCGTGGAGAGCGCGAGCGCCTCGAAGAACGCTCCCTGCTGAGCCGCACCGTCACCGAGGAAGCAGAGAGCAACGTTGTCCTCGCCTCGGTACTGGGCGGCGAAGGCCGCCCCCGCCGCCAGCGGGACGTGTCCGCCGACGATCCCGAAGCCGCCGAAGAAGTTGTGCTCCGACGAGCCCATGTGCATCGAGCCGCCGATGCCGTGCGCGACGCCGTCGGCCTTGCCGAAGAGCTCGGCCATGACGGCACGAGGGCTCACCCCGGCTGCAATGGCGTGACCGTGGTCTCGGTACGCGGTGACGATGGTGTCGGACGGCTGCAGCGCAGCGATCGCCCCCACCGCCACGGCCTCTTGTCCAATGTAGAGATGACAGAATCCCAGGATCTTGCGCTGGGTGTAGGCCTTGGCCGCCAGCTCCTCGACCCGTCGAACGAGGGCCATCTGCCTGTACCAGGCGAGCAACTGGTCTCGCGTGATCGGAATGCTCTCCCGTTCGGCAGGAGCGAGGGTTCCTGTGGGGGATGCGAGGTTGGATGCGGGATCAGCCGCCATGAGAAGCTCCACGCGGGTTTGACCCCTGGCGTATTCCGGTGTGCTGGGGTGTGCCCACGTGGGTGGCGGCGCGGCGGGAAAGGTCCTATGGCCCGTCAACACGTCGCCCGAGAGAGGTTCGCGTGTCCGAAAACGACTGGGCGGCCCTGCTCGAGGCCGAAGACGTTGCCACGTTCAATGCAACCCGCAGTGAACGGACCCGTCTCGATCTGTTCGCCGCCGACTTGCCCGAAAAGAAGCTCCCAGGCATCGATCTCACGAGAGTGAGGCTCGAGAAGGCGGATCTGACGAGCAGCGACCTGACCGACGCGATCCTTCGGGAGGCCGACCTCTCGGGGATCGACGGCAGCCAGATGAAGCTCGCCGACGCCATCGCCCACCGGGCCAACTTCCGCGAAGCCTGGCTCGACGGGGTGGAGCTGTCGGGAGCGGACTTCACCCAGGCCGCGTTCTCCGGGGCGAACCTCGCCGGTTCGAGCGGGACCTACGTGCGGTTCAGTCAGGCCAAGCTCCGTGACGTGGACGCGACGGGCGCTCGCTGGCCCGACGTGGACCTCGTCGAGGCGAAGCTCCACCAAGCCAAGCTCGTCGACGCGGACCTCCACAACGCCGACCTGACGGGCGCTTCGGGGGCAGAGGTGGACTTCTCCGGGGCGAATCTCGATAATTCCGTGGCTACCGAGGCTCGCTTTCCTGGCGGCCGTTTCGTGGGGACCCGGCTCGGCCAGGCGCGGTGGATGCGGGCAAACCTCGCCAACGCCGATCTCTCGGGCGCCGATCTCTCCGCGGCCGACTTCTCCGAGGCCAACCTGTCGGGCGCGAACCTCACCGGCGCCAACCTGTCCGGAGCGGTGCTCGCCGACGCCAATCTCTCGGGGGCAATCCTCGAGGGGGCGGACTTCACGGGGGCCGATCTGTCGGGGCTCGACCCCATCGATCTCGGACTGAGCGACGAGGTCGCGGCGACGCTCGTGGCGAGCGGCGTGCCGTGGAACGAGGACGCGCCGTGGATCTTCGAGCGCCTCTCGGTGGCGCGTCGCGGCTCCCGGGTCGCGATCGTGTGGGTGAACCTGGACGGGGAGGAGCTGCAGTCCGCGCGGTACGCGATCCTGTCCGGCGACGATGTCGTGTCGTCGGGGGTCGTGCCCGTGCCGGCGGCTTCGGTGGTCGACCTGCGGATCGTGGGCACAGGCGAGCCCGGCGAGGAAGGTGACTTCTTGGTCGTGGTCGTTCGCGACCGGACCGAGGGCACCCTGCTCACGGCCTACCCGCTGATCGCGGGGGCCGACGGAGCGTCTCCGGGCCTCCGTCCGCCACGGAGCGGACCCCTGGGGTACCGCCTGGCGTCTCGGCCCGTGGTTCGCGGTGGACCGTCGCCGCAGATGCTCGGGCTCGCCGAGCGCGGTCCCACCTTGGTGGTGCACGACCTGACCGCGGACCCGCCCGAGCCGATGGGCTCCGCCACCGTGAAGACCGCGCAGCGATTCCTGGCCGGTCATCCCGTCATCTGGTGCAAGAGCGGCGTGGTGATGAGGGTCGATGGCGCGCGACCGGGACCCCCGCGGTCGTTGCCCGAAGGGTTCTCCGACCGCAGGGGACTCGTCGCCCCGGTCGAGTCCCGCGAGGGCTTGCAGGCGGTGTGGGTCGAGCCGCGGGTCCGGAACCTGCCCGGCGGCGTACGCACGGCCGCCGTGGGGCCTCGGCACGCTCCCGAGCCGACGATTCTCGGCACGCTCGCCGGCGTCACCGCCCTCGGCTCGGCGGTCGAGGACGGCGGACTACGCGTGGTGTGGGCCGAAGCGGGGGATGATGGTGAAGGGCCGGCGCTCGTCAAGTCGGTGCGGCTCCCCGATGGCGAGCCGGCCTTCCTGGACGTCCCCGACGACGTGATGGCCATCCATTGCGCACCCGGCGTCGCCGCGTTCGTGACGGACTCGGGCGAGCTCCTCGCCCTCGATCCCGCGACGGGGGATCGGCTGGCCGTCGTGAGCTGAGTCTCCCGGTCGAGGCGACGGTCCGGCGTCGGGCCTCTGTCGCGGTTACGACGTGGGCGACCTCGCACACACACAAGGACCCGCTCGTGTCGACAGAGGATCCCTGGGACGCCCCCGACCCGACCAAGCTGCGCATCACCTCCGCGCCGGCGACACGACAGGACCGTCCGCCCCCCACCACCCCGTCGCGTGCCCCCGCCGCGCCACCGCCGCACCATGCCTCGCCGGCACCCGAGCACGGCGTGATTGACGAGGCCGCGGTCGAAGCGCCGCCCATCCCGCGGCCCGAGCAGCCGAGGGCCCCACGTCCCGCGATGATCGACACGCGTGTGTCGCAGGGACAGACGCCGGTCGCGATGGTCGACGGGCTCGAGGGGGCGAGCTGGCGCGGCGTCGACGAGGGGTCCCCAGCTCCAACCCGACTGCCGCCGGTCAGGCCTTGGGCCCGAAATGCCGGGATCACCATCGGCGTGCTGGCGATGCTGATCGTCTTCGGGACGGTGCTCTACGTCATCGTGACCGGGGCGATGCGGGCGATCCAGGAGTCGGACCCCGACCTCGCGCCACCCGAGCCGACCGTGCAGGAAGCACCGAAGACCTTCTCGGAGACCCCGGAGGTCAGCATCATCGAGGACGGCGAGGTTCCCCCACAGCCCATCGAGCTGCCGCCCGAGGTCGACGCCTACGACGGCGCGGTCATCGACCCCATCGAGGACGGAGACGTCAGCGAGCCGACGCCCTGAAGCGGGCGAGGTCCTCGGGCGTAGCTTTGTGAGGACCGAGCTCCACCGGCCAGTCGCGATGATGGAACGCCAGCTCCGGCGCCGAGATCCCCTCTGGGTCGCTCACGAGGAAGCGGACCTGCTCGGGGGCGACCTCCTGCAGCCTGCGGGCCGCCTTGGCACGGACGACGTACACCCCGCCGAGCGAAGGGTCGTCGAGCTCGGCGAGCGCGAGCTCCCCACAGCGGAGCTGGAACGCAACCCCGCTCGAGACGTCCAGCTCTCCGATGCGGCCGTCGCCCCGCGCATAGAAGAAGCGCTGGCCGCGACCGGGGGCCACGCGATTGCCGAGCACGAGGTTCCGGGCGCGGAGCCGTCGCTGTACGGCCTCGGCCTCGGCGCGCTGGCGCTCCCGCTCGGCGGCCCTCGCCGCCAGCGCGGCTTCGCGCTCGGCGCGGGCCGCCGCTTCGGCTTCGGCTTCGAGCTCGCGCTTGGTCTTGCGGGAGCCCTGGCTCTGCTTTCGCTCCGACTTGAGCTCGCGCTCGATCCTGCGCTTCCGCTTCTTGTCGACGAGGCCCTTCTGCAGCAGTTGGTCTCGCAACGATGACACGAAAACCTCCGACGTCGGATCGTAGCACCTGCGCCGAGCCCTACGCCTCGCTCGTCCAACGCGAGCGGCACCTCGTCGACCACGATGGGACGTGGTGGCTCGTAGGCGGGCGCCGTGCCGATGGGACCCCGACGGGGCAGGTCGAGAAGCTCTCGGCCCAGGGGGTCGAACCCGGGCCTGCGCTGCCTCGCGACTGGCAGCCAGGCGTCGTGGTCTCGTCCGCGGGCGCGATGTGGGCGATCGGGGGTACCCGGCGACCTCACGAACCCGTGGCCACCGTGCGGACGCTCCGGGACGGCGACGAGGAGTGGTCTCCGGCCCCGAGGCTGCCCCGACCCTTGCGTCGGGCGGGGGTGGGGGTCTTCGATGGCGGGATCCTGGTCGCGGGAGGGCTCGGTGCGGGAGCGGTCTTCGGACCGAGCGAGTGGCTTCGCGATGCCTGGTGGCTCGCGAGCGGCGACGACCGCTGGCAGCCCGTGGCGAGGGTGCCCGCGCCTCGCGCCTCCGGGCAGCTCTTCGGTGGGTCGGACGGGCGGGCGCGCTGGGTCGGGGGCGAGGTCCCGGAGGGCGAGGCCGAGGGCGCGCTCGTCTGGGAACGACGATCCGATACGTGGGCGACCGTGCCCTGTGGACCCGTGGGGCTCGGGGCTCGGGGGGTCGCGATGCTCTCCGACGGCACGATCGTGCTCGCGGGCGGCCACCGCACGGTCCGTGACACGTCGCGGCGGCGCTTCGGCCCCGACCACCATCCCGTGGTGGGGCGTTGTCATCGCGTCGACCTCGTCGCGGGAACGGTCACGCCGCTGCCGGACCTCTGCGTCCCCCGACGCCACGCCTCGGTGGTGGCCATCGACAAGTCGGCGGTCCTCGTGATCGGTGGCGAGGTCAATGGCCGCGAACGCGACGCGTTCCTGCCTGTCGACACGGTCGAGCGTCTGGACGTCGAGGAGTGGACGATCGCGCTCGAGGCACCCTTGTCCAGGGCCTGCTCGGCTCCCGTGGTGGGCGTTCGCGAGGACGAGGTCGTCGTGGTGGGCGGTCGCGGTGCCGGGGGCGAACCAGGGGGTCTCGAGCGACGGACGATCAGTCCAGCTCGTAGAGGTTGATGTAGCGATTGCCCAGGATCGAGATGCGACCCAGCAGCGAGAGCTGGTCTTCGCCGACGTGCCGTGCGCCGACCTCGGTGAGCAGCGGCCGCCCACGGTGGGCGGAGAGATTGAGCATCCAGCGGGCGAGGTAGAACGGCCCCGCGAGCTCCCATCCGTCGGCGGGGCGCTTGCTCACGGGGTCGACGCGGGCCACCCCGGGCGCGACTCCGGCGGAGAGGCGGTACCCCGACCGCTGGGTCGCCGCCCGCAGCGCCTGGGTGGTGCGCACGGCACGGCCGAGCGTCTCGCGCAGGTCGCCGCCTACCCAGCACACGAGCATCGACCCGTCGGAGTGCTCCCAGACCTCTCCGCCGGACTCCTCGATGAGGGCGCTCCACTCCTGGGTGACCACGGCCAGCGAGTGCCGCGGGTTGGCGAGCGACCGGGGCGGCGGCGACGCTTCGGCCGCCACCACCACCACCGACTGGGGCTCGAGGGGCCCCTTGGCCCGCTCGCGCTGGTCCGCGGACTCGACGACCGTGCGGATGTACGAGGCGAGATCGTTGTTCGTCGCCCGCAGCCCCTCCCGGACGATCAGTGTCCCCAGCTCTTCGAGCATGATCTGGGCGCTCGGGAAGCGGTCTGCGGCCTTGGCGAGGAGGGAGCGTCGCAGCAGCTGCTCGAGGCCGACCGTGAGCTCGGGACGGTAGGCTCGAGGCGAGGGCACTTCGGCGCGACGAACCCGAGCGATGGTCTCGTCGCGGGTCTTCGCCTTGAACAGTCGGCGACCGGTGAGCAGCTCGAACAACACGATGCCGAGCGAGAAGAGATCGGAGCGGCCGTCGAGCGGCTTGCCCTCGACCTGCTCGGGGCTCATGTAGGCGTACTTGCCCCGGATCACGTCGTGCAGGGACCTGGCCTGGAAGGCGGCCCGGCTGATGCCGAAGTCCGTGATCTTCACCTCGCCCGAGTAGCTGACGAGGATGTTCTGAGGGCTGATGTCGCAGTGCACGACGTTGAGGGGCCGCCCTTCCTCGTCGCGGCGCTCGTGGGCGAACGCCAGCGCCTTGAGGACCTCGGCCACGATGAAGAGCGCCAGCGGCACGGGGAACGGCCCCTGGTCCTTCGCACGCGCCACGAGGCGCGCCAGGTCGAGCCCGTGCACGTACTCGAGCGCCATGTAGTACTGGCCGTTGACCTCGTTGACGTCGAAGATCTGCACGATGTTGGCGTGCCGCACCGCCTCGGCGATCTTGGCCTCGTCGATGAACAGCCGGATGAACTCTTCGTCGCTGGCCAACGAGGGGAGGATTCGCTTGATGACCAGGATCTTCTGGAACCCAGCCAGGCCCGATGCGCGGGCGCGATACACCTCCGCCATCCCACCCGTCGCGATCTTCTCGAGCAGATGGTAGTCGCCGAGCTGCTGATGGGCAGAGGTCAATCGGGCTCCGAGGGGCGACGTCGCTGGGTCGGGCGGGCTACGTCCCCTCGAACGGCCCCGGGACGCGCGAGGAGGACGGAGTGGACGCCTTTCGACAACTGGTGTCTATCGTGTCGAGGCTCCGAGGCGAGGATGGCTGTCCCTGGGATCGGGCCCAGACGCCGCAAACCATGCAGCCGTACGTCATCGAGGAGGCCTACGAGGTGGTCGACGCGATCGACCGCGCGGACGACGCGGATCTCCGGAAGGAGCTCGGCGACGTCCTGTTTCAAATCGTGTTGCTCTCGACGATGGCCGAAGAACGAGGGGTGTTTAGCCTCGAAGGTGTGATCGAGGGAATCTGCGAAAAGATGATCCGCCGGCACCCCCACGTCTTCGGGGAGGCGGCGTCGGACCCTGCCGCAAAGGCGGCTGCGGTCGGGATCGGGGCCTGGGAGGCGCGAAAGGCCGAGGAACGACCTCCCGGGGCGTCGGTACTCGACGGCGTTCCGCTGGCGCTGCCGGCCCTGATCCGGGCCAAGAAGGTGTCCACCAAGGCAGCGGGGGTCGGGTTCGACTGGCCCGACCGGGCCGCGGTGCGGGCGAAGGTCGACGAGGAGCTCGGCGAGCTCGACGAGGCGCTCGCCCGAGGTGACGAAGACAGCATCGCAGAAGAGTTCGGCGACCTGCTCTTTTCGCTCGTGAACCTCGGTCGCCACCTCCCCGTCGGCGCCGAGGATGCCCTGCGGCGCGCGACGACCAAGTTCGAGGGTCGGTTTCGAGCGGTAGAGGCCCGGCTGGCCGCCGAGGGCACGCCGATCCACGACGCCGATCTCGACACGCTCGAGGCCCACTGGGCCGCGGTCAAGTCAACCCCCACCCCGGAGTCCTCGTGATTCTGTTGCTCCTCCTGTTCACGGTGGTCCCCGCCATCGAGCTGTACGCCTTGCTGCAGCTCGGAGCCTGGATGGGGGCGCTCAACACCTTCCTGCTCGTCGTGACCACGGGCGTGATCGGAAGCTGGCTCGCCAAGCGCGAGGGTCTCGGTGTGCTGCTCCAGCTTCGTTCCGAGCTCGAGCAGGGGATGCCTCCTGGCGAGCGTGTGCTCGAGGGCGTGATGGTGTTCGTGGGCGGGCTGTTGCTCGTCACACCCGGCGTGTTCACCGACCTCGCCGGCTTCCTGCTCATCGTCGGTCCGACCCGCCGCCTCCTCGCACCGGCGATCCTCTCCTGGATCACGCGCAACGTGGACATCCGCGTGAGCGACGGCCGCTATGGCCAGCCCGGCTTCCCGCCGGGGGTTGGTCTTCCACCCGGCGCAGGCCTGCCACGAGGCCACGGCCAGCCTCCTCGGAGCTCCGTGTCCTCCTCGGACTCCGACAAGCCGACGCCGTTCTCCAACAAGTTCGACGACCTTCCCTGACTGGAGTGTGCCCGTGTCCGGTGACTCCGAAGAGACGACCCCCTCTGTCGAGGAGACCGAGGCCGCGCGGCTCGCGGGCCTCGAGCAGACCTTCCTCACCGCCCTCGCCCTGAAGGACGGCGGCGACTTCGACAAGGCCGAAGAGCAGCTGCGCGAGATCATCCGGCTCGAGCCCCGGCTCGCGGAGCCCCACCTCGAGCTCGCCCGGATCCTGCTCGAGACCGAGCGTCTCGAAGACGCCGAGGCTCACGTGCGGCAGGGACTCGAGATCCTCTCCGGGGAGGACGGTCAGTGGACCGACGATCTCCCCGAGAACGTCGTGCTGGCTCTCGCCCACGCGCTACTCGCGGAGATCCTGCGTCGTCGGGCCGACTCCGACGAGGTGCTGTTCGGTGACCCGCAGGTCTTCCACGGACTGGTGGCCGAGGCCAAGTCGCACTTCGAGCAGGCGGCCGAGCTCGACCCGCAGGACGACTACAGCAGCTACTATGGCTTCTTCCTCGGGATCGAGGATCGGACGGGCCAGCCGGTCCAGCTCGAGCTGGCGCCGTCCAAGGATGCCCGGCCCCCGACGGAGTCCGATTCGTGACCGACCTGTACGCCCTGTCGCGAGACGAGCTGATCGCGTTCCTGAAGGACCTCGGGCAACCCGGCTATCGCGTCGATCAGCTCTGGCAGTGGCTGTACGACAGCGGTGCGGCGACCTTCGACGAGATGACCAACCTGCCGAAGTCGCTGCGTGCCGACCTCGCCGAGCGTGCCCGCCTGGGCACGCTGTCACTCGTGACCGAGCAGCAGAGCCGCGACGGCACCCGCAAGCGCCTGTACCGGCTCGAGACGGGCGGCCACATCGAGTCGGTCCTCATGCCCTACGACGACGGCCGCCGCACCGCGTGTATCAGCACCCAGGCCGGTTGTGCGATGGGATGCACGTTCTGCGCGACCGGGCAGATGGGGTTCGGGCGTCACCTGACCGCGACCGAGATCGTGGAGCAGGCCCTGCGTTTCGCGCGCGAGCTCAAGGCGGACGGGCTCCGCCTGTCGAACGTCGTGCTCATGGGGATGGGGGAGCCCTTCCACAACTACGACGCGACCCTGGCCGCCATCCGGCGCCTCGTGGGTGACCTGGGCATCGGGGCCCGTCACATCACGGTGAGCACCGTGGGTCTGGTTCCCCAGATCCGCAGGTTCGCCACCGAGGGCCTCCAGGTGCGGCTCGCGATCAGCCTCCACGCGGCCACCGACGAAGAGCGGTCCGAGCTCCTGCCCGTGAACCGCCGCTGGCCCATCGAGGAGCTGATGGCGGCGTGCGCCGACTACGCTGACGCGACCCGGCGACGCATCACCTTCGAGTGGGCGCTCATCGCCGGGGTCAACGACGACGAGGTCACCGCCGATCGCCTGGGGCGCCTGATCGCGGGTCTGCCCGCCCACGTCAACCTCATTCCCCTCAACCCGACCAAGGGCTACGCCGGCGACCCCACCGCCGCGCCCGAGGCGGAGCGCTTCGTCGAGGGCCTCGCTCGGCACGGCGTACCCGCCACGGTGCGAGTGCGGCGAGGCATCGACATCGACGCGGGCTGCGGCCAGCTTCACGACGCGGTCGTGGGGTGACGGGTCCGTCCGTCCGGCATCCGGCCGACCCCGAACGCACCGTGCTCGAGTCGCTCACCCTGCCCGAGGACACCGAGGCGATGCGGCTCGACCGTGCAGCGATGCGGTTGTCCGCCTTTCCCACGCGCCAGAGTAGCCGCAAGGCGGCGAGACGCGGCGAGCTCGCCGTCAACGGCGTGGTGAGCGAGTCGAGCCGCTGGGTCGGTCCCGGCGACACGGTGGCGTGGCTCGAGCCCCGGACGCCGCGGCATCCCCCGCTCGCCATCGAGGTACCGGTCGTCCACGAGGACGACGCGATGGCCGTGGTCGTCAAGCCAGCCGGCCTCGTGACGATGGGGGCGCACCCCCGCACCCTCGAGCGTGCGCTGCCCGTCAACCTCGTCCGGTCCCCGGCCCCCGACCGCCTCGCCAGGCCTCGCCCCGTGCACCGTCTCGACGCCCGAACCTCCGGGCTCGTGGTCGTCGCGAAGACCCGGTCGGCGCTGGCCGCCCTGGGCTCGGCGTTCGAGGCGCGCGAGGTGGACAAGGCCTACCGCGCGCTGGTGGTGGGCGCGCTGGTCGGCGAGCACACCGTCGACGTGCCGATCGACGGTCGAGAGGCGCGGACCCGGATCCGGTCGCTGCACGTCGGTCCGAGCGTCAAGGCAGGCCACGTCACCCGCGTGGAGGCTCGGCCCGAGACCGGTCGGACCCACCAGATCCGGCGCCACCTCGCCGAGCTCGGTCACCCGGTGCTCGGCGATGCGCTCTACGGTCACGAGCCGCTCGTCCTCCGCGGGCAGGGGCTGTTCCTGTTCGCGGTCGAGCTCCGACTCGCCCACCCGACGCATGGCGGTTCCTGCACGTTCGCCATCGACGAGCCCCCGAAGGTCGCCGCCTTTCTCGCCCGCGAGGCCCGCCGGGTCGAGCGTCAAGCCGGTCCGACCCCGCGCCGATGACCGACTGACAACAGAGGAGCAGACGTGTCGTCCAGCGATGTCGAAGGACGGGTGCGGGCCCAGTACGAGCAGTTCCCCTACCCGTTGCGGACCCCCGAGGAGGATGCGCGCCGGGTCCGGACGAAGCAGTCGCCTCTCGAGAGCGTCAGGTTCGTCCGCCACTTCGGCTTCGGCGGACGTCCGATCGACCGGCCGCTTCGCATCCTGGTGGCCGGGGGCGGCACCGGGGATGCCACGGTGCACCTCGGCTGGCAGCTCGCCCAGACGCAACACGGCGGAGAGATCGTCCACCTCGACCTGTCCGAGGCGGCCATCGCGGTCGCTCTCGACCGGGCCCGGCGCCTCGACATCCCGAACGTGACGGCCCACCGGGGGTCCCTGCTCGAGGCGGACGTCTCCGAGCTCGGTCGCTTCGACTACATCAACTGCTCCGGCGTGCTCCACCACCTTCCGGATCCGTGGGCCGGTCTGCGAGCGCTGCGACGCCTGCTCACGGACGACGGGGTCATGGGCATCATGGTGTACGGTCGGTACGGTCGCGACGGGATCTACTCGGCCCAGGACCTGTTGCGTCGACTCTCGGAGGACTACCCGCTGCCCGAGCAGCTCGCGATCGGGCGGAGGGTGCTGCCCCAGCTCCCCCTGCGCCACCCGTTGTCCCGCAGTCGGCTTCGCTATCGGGAGGGCCTGTCCGACAACGAGGTCGTGGACCGGTACCTGCATCCGTGCGACCGTGCGTTCTCGGTCCCCGAGGTGGTGGACTGGCTTCGTGACTCCGCCATGCGGGTCATCGACTTCGTGCCCTCGATCCGCTACTCCGCGGCACTCATGGTGTCGGACCCGTGGATCCTCTCCAAGCTTGCGCAGATGCCGCAGTTCGACCGCTACGCGGTGGCCGAGCTGTGGTCGTACCAGCTCGACCGACACTCGTTCTTCGCCGTGCGAGACGACAACCCGGTCAACCCGCCGACACCAGGCCCTGATGTCGTGGCCACCGTCCGCGACTCCTCGATGCTGCTTCGTCAGCTCCAGAACGCCGGCGCATTCCAGTTCCAGATCGACTCGGTGACCTGTCGGGTCCCCGTGTCGCCGACATCACTGCACTTCCGGATCCTCGAGGCCCTCGACGGCGAGCGGACCCTCGGCGCCATCGCCGCGGCTCTGCAGGTCAGCTGGGACCGCTTCCTCGACGTGTTCCTCGACCTGTACGTGCCGCTCGGCGGCGCCTGCTGCCTCACGTTGTCGCATCCCGAGGCCTGATGGCGCCCGCGGCCCACGCCTTGCACGCAAGTCGGGTGAGCGGGCCGTGAACGGTGCCCACGTCCCTCGCGACGTGGCGAACGGCCCGACCCAGTGGGTGATGTCGCCCAGGGTCTTTCGAGTGGGGAGGCGAGATGCGAATCACCCTGATTGACGGTGCCGGCTCCGGGCCTGCGTCCGACCGGCTCGTCGCCGCGCTCGGAATTCGGGCGAGCCAGCTCCGCCTCCACCGCCTCGAGGAGGAGACGGTGGCGCCGTGTCGTGGATGCTTCGAGTGCTGGACGGATCACCCTGGGATCTGCAGCACCCGTGACCACGCCAACGCGATCGTGGCCGACCTCGTCGACTGCGATGCGGTCGCGTTCGTCACCCGCCCCCGATTCGGAGCGTGGGACCCGCGCACCAAGGCGGTCCTCGACCGCTCGATCGGACTGGTCCTGCCCTTCTTCGAGACCATCGGGGGCGAGACGCACCATCGAGGTCGGTACGACGAGTATCCGCGCTGGATGGTCTTCGCGGTGGGCGGCGGTCGGGCCGAGGAGCGGCGGCTCTTCCGTCATCTCGTGCACCGCAACGGGGTGAACGTGCACACCGACGCGCCCTGGGTCGAGTTCTTCGACGAGGACAGCCCCCTCGCGCGCATCGACGCCGCGGCGGGCGAGGCGATCGCCGCTATCGAGCGCGCTCCGGGTCGGCCGTTCGCCGAGGCCCCTCCCGTCAACGACTGGCTCGCCCGCGAGGGGGTGGGGCGGCGACAGGACGGCCCGCGGCACGTCGTCGTGTGGGTGGGTAGCGCCAAGGCGGCGGGCACCAGCACGTCGGAGGCGCTGGGGCGCGCGCTCGCGGAGCGGCTCGTCGCGCGTGGGTGGACCATGGAGGTCCTCTTCGGAGTCCCGGCCGCGAAGCACCCCGAGCGACTCCTCGACGCCGTCGAGCGTGCGGACCTCGTCATCCCCGCCTCACCGGTCTACGTGGACTCGCTTCCCGCCGTGGTGATGCAGGGGCTGCACTACCTCGCGGATCATCCCTCGGAGCGTCGGGCGCACTGGCTGCCGATCGTGCAGTGTGGCTTCCCCGAGATTGCCCACACGGCGATCGCGGTCGAGATCCTCCAGCATGCGGTCGGGGAGCGCGGCGACGCCTGGGTCGGCCATCTCGCGATGGGTGAGGGCGAGATGCTGCACGGTCGCTCGCCGGAAGAGGTGGGACGGCCCACCCGTGGCCAGTGCCAGGCGCTCGACGACGCCGCCGATGCCGTCGACCTCGGCCAGCCCGTTCCTCGGGCGGTCACGGAGGCGTTCGCCCAGAGTCCATTGCCCACCCACCTGTATCGGACGGCCGGGAACGTCGGCTGGCTGTGGCGAGCGTTCCGTAGCGGCGCGCTGCGTCGCCTCGACGATCAGCCGTACCGCCGGTGAGACCGGGGAAGAGGCTCAGGGCCGGTCGAGCACCATCCACGACAGCGCCGAGTCGGTGCCGTCGCTCGAGGTCACCGCGACGACGAGCCGCGTGTCGTTCACGGCCAGCGTGGTCTCGATGGGCTCGAGTGCGGGGCGGGTCGGGTCGAAGCCCGTGAGCGGGGTCACGGTGAACGGGCCGCTGGTCGGTCCGTAGACCAGCTGGAGCTCGCTCGGACCGGTCTCGGGGGCGGTCACCGCGGCGGCGAACCAGTGGTTGTCGATCCACACCGCGTCGGCCTGGCGCAGCGGGGTCTCCTCCAGGATCGTGACCGACGGCACGCCCTCGAGAGAGAGCCGCGCTCCCGGCACACTGGCCCGGATCTCGGTCCGCACGTCGATCCGCTGACGAACCGCCGTGACGGGCTCCCCAGGCTCGGTGGTCGGCGTGGCGAGGCCCGCGTCGTCCCAGCTGGTGCAGGAGGTCGCCCCGCAGGCGACGGTGCGCCCGTCGGGATCGTGGAAGCAGGTCACCGACGGCTCGGGGACCGTGGCCGAGGCCCGGGTGTCGTCGACCACGAGCCCCACGCCCGTCCCCGCGCACGTCACGAGCCGGGGTTCACCGTCGACGACCTGGACCCCGGCTGCGACGGGGGGCTCGGAGCTCGTCCACTGGTAGAAGGACGGCTGGTAGGGGCCGAAGCCGAGGTCCGTGACCACGCGCTCTCCGAGGGCGCCGAGCACGGCGTTGGCGGTGGGCCTTGCGGTGGCCAGCGCCACCCCGTTGCTGGTCGGGGCGAGCCCGAGTCCCGGACCGAGCGGCTCCGACAGCGGCCCGAGGACCACCTCGGTGGCGATCGGCGCGTCGTGCATGCCCACGGTGGGGGAGAGCAGCGCCATCACCACCGCGTTCGTGGTCGTGCCGGAGGGGAGGACCGCGCGGGTCGCGGCGAACGCGAGCACGAAGCCACGAGGGGTCGCGACCAGGTGGGGAACCGCCGGCCCCTCGACGTCGAGGCTGCCCAGAGAGAAGCTGCCCTGGTCGTCGACGCCGTCGCAGTCCTCGTCGCGCCCGTCACCGAGACGCTCGAAGCCCTCGGGATTGACCTCGGGCCGCGTGTCGTCGCAGTCGCCCGCGGCTGCGCCGAGATCGAGGCCGTAGAATGCTTCGTACTGAGCGTAGGCAGCGACGTCGGCGTCGCGGACGAACCCGTCACCATCCGCATCGAAGTCGTTGTCGCCTTTGCAGTCGGCGTCGACGCCGTCATAGGGGGCGTCGGGAGCCCCCGGGTACACGAAGGCCGGGTTGAGGGGAAGGGTCCGCTCGAGCTGGTCGAGGCAGTCGACGGGCCACGGGACCCCGTCGCCGTCGAGGTCGTACTCCTCTGCGCCGTCGCAGTCGGTGTCGATGCCGTCGTAGGGCACGTCGCCGGGAGCCCCCGGGTAGATCGTCGGGTCGGTGTCGTCGCAGTCGCCGAACGACCACACGATCTCGGCGCCCGTGCGTCGGATGTAGTCGCGGACCTTGTCGGGGGTGGCGAGTGGACCCATGACACCGTCACCATCGGCGTCGTAGTCGTTGTCGCGCGCACAGTCGGTGTCGATGCCGTCGTAGGGCAGGTCGGTGAGGCCGGGGGCGATGGTGGGATCGTCGTCGTTGCAGTCGTCGCCACCCACGAGGTCGGCGACGCTACCGTCACGGTCGACATCGACCTGGTCGCCGTCGCCGCCGCAGTCATTGTCGATGCCGTCGTAGGGCACCTCGGGGCGTTCGGGCGAGATCTCGGGATCGTCGTCGTTGCAGTCGCCGCTGCCGATCGAGACGCCGTCAGCGTCCTCGTCGACGTTGGCGCGCTGTTCGTCCACTTCGGCCTGGGTCACGAAGGTGCACCCACCGAGAGTCCACCACAACCACCACGTCCGCATCCCCACCTCGCCAGACGACGACGGTACCGCTGTCGTCCGCGCCCGACAATCGCTGGATCGGCCCCACCTACGCTCGCACGCCATCAGGGTCGACGATGGCGGGACCCCTCGCGGTTACCCCGAGGATACACGCTGCGGCGGCACGCGGTGAAGGTGTTCGCGAAGCGCGCGGGCCGCGGGGGACAGCCGCTCTACCCCGGCGTGCAGCAGCCCCAGGCGTCGGACCAACGGCGTGCGACGATCGGGCACGATCACGAGCTGACCCCTGGACAGCTCGCCCTCCACGGCCGCCTGGGTCAACAGCGCGATCCCCATTCCGGCAACCACGTGGGCCTTCACCGCTTCGAGGCTGTTGAGCTCCATGGCTACCGGCACGTCGGGGAAGTGGGCCTCGAGGAGCGCGCGGTGGTTGGCCCCGGGAAAGAAGGTGACGTGGCCCCGCGGCGGCGGGCCTCCGGGCGCGGCGACGAGCACGAGGGCGTCCTCGCCCCAGGGTTCGGCGGCCTCCACGTTGGCCACGATGCCGAGGTCGACGTGGCCGGCCCGGACCCGACGCTGGACCTCGGCCCCCTCGTACTCGCGCAGCTGGAGCTCGATCCCGGGGTGTCGCTCCCGGAACGCCGTCAGTCGCTCGGGAAGCAGGTAGGTGCACGCCATCGCCCCCGCGCCGATCCGGACCTCGCCGTGCTCGAGGTCCGCGACAGCCCGCACGGCTCGCCGTCCCTGCTCGAGGGCACCGAGCGCCGCCTCGGCGAAAGGACGCAGCGCCTCGCCCTCCGCGGTGGGCACCGCACCCCGTGGACCCCGGTGGAGCAGCGTCGCGTCCACCGCGTGCTCGAGACGCTGGATCGACGCCGTGAGCGCCGGCTGGGAGAGGTGGGCGTGGCGAGCGGCCGCCGTGAAGGTCCCGTGCTCCAAGATGAGCAGGAAGTGACGAAGCTCTTCGGTCATCAGCCATGCCTATCCCCGGAATCAGAACGTTTCATCGTGCTGATGGGCTAAGGCAGCGGCGAGGATCGTCGCCGGTGGGGGCCGGCCTCGCCGGGGTCGGCGATGGTCGCGGTTCGGTGATCAGCGCACGGCGGGCGCGTCGGGGTCTCGGCAGCACCGGAAGCCGATCGACCGGTCCACGAACTGAACGGACTCGTCGTTGGCGGTGGCACACCGCGTGCCCTTCTCCGGCTGGCTCTTGAGCCCTCCCTTCACGAACGCCCGGCCCTCCGTGGCCGCGGTGCTCGTCCACTCGCGGACGCCGCCCGAGATGTCGTAGACGCCCCATCCAGAGCGGCACTCGCCGCGCGCCCCCGCCAGGTGCGGATCCTCGACGCCTCGCCCGCAGACCCCGGGGTCGAACGCATAGGCGTTGGCGAAGGGGTAGCCGTAGACGGTGCTGTGAGGGCCCTTGCAGGCACGCTCCCACTCGTCGGCGGTGCACAGCCGTTTGCCGGCGTCTTCGCACATCTGCTCGGCATCGGCGAGGCTCACGGCGGTCACAGGCTCGGCGCCCTTCAGGTTCGGATACTCGAAGACGTCGATGAGGTAGCCCTCGGTGCGCCGTTCCTGTGCGAGCGGCTCGGTGAGGCTCTGCGCCATCTCCCCGTGTAGGCGGCCGGCGAGCCAGGGACCCTCGGGGATGTAGACCATGTTCGGCGGGTGGCGCTCGTACATGGCGTTGATCTCGGCGCGGCTCGGCATGCCCTGGTTGAGCTGACGCTCGATGCGGTTGCGGATGGCCTCGTCAGCGGCCAGAGCCTTGTCGTGCGGGTCAGCCCGGCTGCTGAACAGGAACGCAGCGAGCACGAACACCATGCCCACGGCCGCGACCCACCCCACGGGCGAGATGAGCGGCTGCGGCGCGGGACTGTCGACGACCCCGGGCTCGTCGAACATCCGCTTGAGATCGGTGAGGAAGTCGCGCACCGAGGGGTAGCGGTCCTCGGCGGCCTGTGACAGCACGACCTCGATGATGTTGTTGACGTGCTCGGGGAGCTCGGGACGCCGCGTCTTGGGGAGCTGGAAGGTGCCGACGGGCGCCTGGCCACAGAGCATCTCGTACAGCAGCACCCCGGCGGAGTAGACGTCGTTGCCGGGGGACAGGTCCGGCTCGAACCCCTTGAGCTCGGGGGCCAGGTACTGCGCCTCGCCACGGGCGAACTCGTCCTCCGCGAGGACCTGCGGCGAGACGAGCTCCCAGAAGCCGGCGTAGGCGATCTTGACCCGGGCCACGAAGGTCTGCTGGCGGGGTCCCTTGAAGGTCCCGTCGACCAGGACGTGCTCGGGACGCAGACCCCGGAACACGAGTCCGGCATCGTGCACTGCCGCGAGCCCCTCGAGGACCTGGGCGGTGATCTGGGCGGCCTCGCTGAGCGAGAAC
The DNA here is from genome assembly GCA_964655065.1 of uncultured Enterobacteriaceae bacterium. GTDB lineage: Bacteria > Myxococcota_A > UBA796 > UBA796 > DRPG01. Next base: position 26,649 of record CAZZLC010000045.1, read on the forward strand.
GAGCCACGGCGGTCGTTCATCAGCTCGCGGAGGGTGTGGCCCTCGGTGTCTTCGAACACGAGTACCGCCGAGGACTCGTGCTTCTCGAGTCCTCTCACGGCGAGGACGTTGTCGTGCTGAATGCGCTGGGCGCGCTCCAGGGCCTCCTTCAGCGGCGCGCTGGGCCCGTCGGGCGCGACCACGGCGTCCACCACGAGCAGGCGCACGTAGTCGCCAGACTCGAGGTGTCGCGCTCGGAAGGCCACGCCGAGAGGAGAGTCGCCGAGCCTGTCGACGATCTCGAACCTCGCAGCGAGCAGCATGCCACGCGGGAAGTCGAGCGGGACCGCGGGGTCCTCTCGAAGTTCGTCCTCGCGCCCCGCCGCGTCGGCGGACGAGGGCGCACCCGGGTCATCGGTACGTTCGTCGTGCATCGCTCACGACATCGGGCGGGAGCTTCGTGGGCTTTACCGCTTTTGGCTCACTCCGGGGGGCGCCTCGCGAAGAAGCCGAGAATCGAGACGATGACGCGGCGCCAGTACCGCAGTGAGAGGAAGCGGAAGAAGAAGACGTGGAGCCCGAGCGCTCCGAACAGCACGAGGCCGAGCAGCAGCACTGCGAAGCCCGTCGTCCAGACCACGGGGACGCCCAGCACGCTCGGTGACCACGTCGAGAGGAAGAACATCGAGCCGAGGGTCATCGTCGACGCGGCCGCCGCGAGGGACAGCCGGAGAACGGCGTTGCGAATCTCCTCCCGCAGTAGGGCGGCCTCGGGATCCTTGGTGATGATGGTGATGTTGCCGCCCTCGAGGTCCATCAGCGCCTGGTTGAGCTGCAGCGGGACGTCACGGAGCTGGCTCTGCATCTGGACGAGGGCGCGGGCGGCATCCTGCGCGACCTGCTCCGGGGAGAAGCGCTTGGTGACGAGGCGCTGCGCGTAGGGCTTGACCTCGGACACGATGTCCGTCCCGGGGAGGAGCTTGCGGAGGCTCGCCTCGACGAGGGTGACGGACCGCGAGAGCACGGCGAACTCCGGAGGCAGTGAGATGCCGAAGCGCGTGCACATCTCCACCACCTCCATGAGGGTGGCCGGCGATGCGAGGTCGTCGAGGCTCGCCCCGTGGTACTCGTGCATCTTTCGCCCGAGCTCCTCGGAGAAGGCCTTCAGGTCGACCCGTCCGTGGGTTGCTCCTGCTCGGTACACGGTCATCGCGAGCGTCTCCGAGTCTCGGAACGCGAGCGAGGTGAAGGCGGTGATGACGATGTCCTGCATCGCGCCCGTGAGCATGCCCGTCACCCCGAAGTCGAGGTAGACGAGCGTGCCGTCCTCCTCGAGCAGGAGGTTGCCCGGGTGCGGGTCCCCGTGGAAGAAGCCGAACTCGAACGCCTGGCGGTAGGTCGACTCCATGATGACGTGCGCGATGCGCTTCGCCTCCTGGCCTGCCGGCTCGAGCGTGCCGAAGGCGTCCCGCAGCGACTGGCCCTCGATGAGCTCCATCACGAGCATGCGCTGGGTCGACCAAGCCTCGAACATGCGGGGGACCCGGACGGGCAGGTCGCTCGCCGCGAAGTGCTCGGCGAGCCTCGAGCCGCTCTGCATCTCCTGGAGGAAGTCGAGCTCCTTGCTGATCGCGATGTCGAACTCGCGCACGATCGCCCTCGGGGTGTGCACGCCGGGCAGGTCGATCTGCCCCTCGGCCAGGGTGGCCAGCGTGTAGAGGATCGAGATGTCGCTCCGGATGACGCGGTCGATGCCTCGTCGCTGGAGCTTCACCGCGACCACCTCGCCGGACTTGAGCTTGGCGCGGTGCACCTGGGCGATGCTGGCCGAGCCGAGCGGGTTCGGGTCGACCCAGGCGAACACCTCGTCGATGGGGCGGCCGAGCTCGCGCTCCAGCACCCAGTCGACGTCCTCGGGAGGCATGGGCGGGACGCGGTCCTGCAGGGTCTCGAACTCCTCCATCACGTCCTTGGGGAGGATGTCGGGTCGAACCGAGAGCACCTGGCCGAGCTTCACGAAGGTGGGGCCGAGCTCGACGAGCACCTGCCGGAGCCGCCTCGCGAGGGACAGCTCCGGCGCGGCCTCGTCGGTCTCGCTCTCGCTCCGGCCGATGAGTCGCAGCAGGTAGCCGAACCCATTGCGCGCGAGGACGAGCGAGATCTCGTTGATTCGGGGCAGGTCGTGGACCTGGAGGCCCTTGGTGGGGACGTGCGCCATGATGTCGGCTTCTTATCGAAGTTCCCGCTCCCGGTCTCTGCGGCGGAGCGTGGCCGGACCGCGGGGCGGCAAAGGCGGGGCGGAAGCCTTATGGGACGAGTCGACGCCGGGCCCTCCCCGGCGTCCCCACGAGGAGATCATGGCACAGGACAAGGCAGTCACCCCCCGATCCGAGGACTACAGCAAGTGGTACCTCGACGTGATCGCGCGAGCCGACCTCGTCGACGACGCTCCGGTGCGGGGGTGCAAGGTCCTCAAGCCTCACGGCTACGCGATCTGGGAGGCCATCCAGCGCGACCTCGACGACCGCTTCAAGGCGACGGGACATCAAAACGCGTACTTCCCGCTGTTCATCCCCATGTCCTTCCTCTCGAAGGAGGCCGACCACGTCGAGGGCTTCGCCATGGAGACCGCGCTCGTGACCCACCACCGGCTCCGCGCCGCAGAAGGGGGCGGGGTCGAGCCGGATCCGGCGAGCCAGCTCGAGGAGCCCTACGTGGTCCGTCCCACCTCCGAGACGGTGATCTGGCACATGTACGGCCGCTGGATCGAGAGCTGGCGCGACCTGCCCATCCTCATCAACCAGTGGGCCAACGTCGTGCGGTGGGAGCTGCGCACCCGGCCGTTCCTACGCACGGCCGAGTTCCTGTGGCAGGAAGGCCACACCGCCCACGCGACCGCGAAGGAGGCCGAGGCCGAGACCTTGCAGATGCTGGAGGTCTACCGGTCGTTCGCCGAGGAGGTCCTCGCGATGCCCGTGATCACCGGCCGCAAGTCGGCGCGCGAGCGCTTTGCCGGTGCCGTCGAGACCTACACCATCGAGGCGATGATGCAGAACGGGTGGGCGCTACAGTCCGGCACCTCCCACTTTCTCGGTCAGAACTTCGCCAAGGCGTTCGACGTGACGTTCCAGAACGAGGCCGGGGAGCGTGACTTCGTCTGGGCGACGTCGTGGGGGGTCTCCACGCGGCTCGTCGGCGCGGTGGTGATGTCGCATTCCGACGACGAGGGCCTGGTGCTGCCCCCGCGTATCGCGCCCGTGCAGGTCGTGATCATCCCCGTCTACAAGACGAAGGACCGCGACGTGGTCATGGAGGCCGTCGAGAAGCTCCACGCCGAGCTCCAGGTCCACTTCAAGGTCCGGGTCGACGACCGCGACAACCTGCGGCCGGGCGCCAAGTACTTCGAGTGGGAGCAGAAGGGCGTGCCGCTAAGGCTCGAGGTTGGCCCCCGCGACGTCGCGAAGGGCCAGGCGTTCGCCAAGCGACGCACGGGGGGAGACAAGTTCGCCGTGAACCTAGACAACGCCGTCTCCGAAGTCACCGACGTGCTCGACGGCATGCAGAGCGAGCTGCTCGAGGCGGCACGAGAGCGGCTTCGGGCGATGACCTACCCGGTCGCATCGCGCGAGGAGTTCCTCGAGAAGATCGAGAGCCAGCCTGGCTTCTACCGCGTCCCCTGGGGCGGTGACGACGACGACGAGGCCGCGATCCAGACCGAGGTCCGGGCGACGCTGCGGTGCTACCCGATGCAGCAGGACCCGGTGGATGGCCTGACCTGTCCGCTGACCGGCAAGCCCTCCCACACCTGGGCGATCTTCGCACGCGCCTACTGACGGTGGCCGAGGCGGACCTCTACGGACCGATCAAGGGCTTCCTTCAAGCCCAGGGCTACGTCGTGAAGGGGGAGATCGACGCCTGCGATCTGGTGGCGGTCCGCGGTGACGAACCGCCGGTCGTCGTCGAGCTCAAGGAACGTCTCGAGCTCGCACTCCTGCTCCAGGCGGTGGATCGGCTCGCAGTGAGCGACGTGGTCTACGTGGCCTTCCGGGTGGGCCCCGGACGTAGCGGCGCCTGGCGCACCCGACGCAAGCAGGTCCTCGGCTTGTTGCGTCGCCTCGGGCTCGGTCTGCTCACCGTCGACCCCGACGACGTCGTTCGGGCGATCGTCGATCCCGTTCCCTACCGGCCTCGTCGCAACGTCCGACGGCGGGCGCGCCTGCTGCGCGAGTTTGTCGAGCGGGTCGGCGACCCCGAGCTGGGCGGGTCGTCGTCTCGGAGACGGCTCACTGCGTATCGGCAGGACGCGTTGCGGTGCGCCCGTCTCCTCGCCGAAGCTGGCGAGCTGCGAGTTCGCGACATCCGCGAGCGCGCCGGCGTGCCTCGGGCGGGCGCAATCCTGCAGGCGAACCACTATGGCTGGTTCGAGCGCGTGAAGCGAGGCACCTACGCGCTGACCCCCCGGGGCCGGGCGGGGATCGCCTCGTGGCCGGCGTTCGACCAGGAACCCTCGGCAGTGGGTTCCCAGGTGGCCGCGGACAACGCTACAGAAGCCCCTCGATACGAGGAGAGTGGCGAATGCTCGTGAAGCGGCTCATGCCCATGGTTCCTGTTCTTTTCTTGGGCGCGTGCATCTTCGGGAACGACGGTGACATTTCTACGGCTCGCTTCGAGGAGATCCCCGAGCGGGATGGCCTCCTCGATGCCCAGGCTCCTCCGGCTGACGGTCGAGTCCCGTCCACCGACTGTCCGGTCGACCAGACCCCCTTCGCGTGCGCCGTGATCGATCTCGTCAACGTGGAGCGGCGCGAGGAGGGGCTGCCACCCCACGACTACAACGCGGAGCTCGCGCTCGCCGCCTACGACCACGCCGTCGACATGTCGGTCAACGACTACTTCAGCCATGCCTCGCAGGACGGCCGACGGTTCACCGATCGCATCCAGGCCGCGGGCTACGACGCGTTCCCGAGAGCGGAGAACATCGCCCGCGGCTATGCGACACCCGAGGACGTGATGGTGGGCTGGATGAACTCGCCCGGTCACCGCGCGAACATCCTCGACCCCGAGTCCAACGAGCTCGGCGTCGGCTTCTACGAAGTCGGCAACTACTGGGTGCAGAACTTCGGCATCCGCTGACTACGGAAGGTCGACGTCGAGGCCCAGCTCCTGGATGATCTGCTGAGCGACGCGCTGCTCGTGTCGGTCGAGCTGGGGCACGACCACGTGGGCGACCAGGCGGTAGAGGGTGTCGAGGTCGGACTCGTCGCCGTCGACCGGGACGTAGATCACGGTGGCTCGCTCCAGCACCTTGCGCCGCAGCGGCTCGTCGAGGAGCGTGGTGCTGCCGAGGGCAATGACCGGCGGCGTGCGTTGGTTCAGCGGGCGGTCGAGTAGCGCGGCCTCGGCCTCGAGGCGAGCCGCTTCGCCGTCCTCGAGCAACACGCGCCGAAGGTCCTTGCCGAGCCGGTGCTCCACCGCGCGGTCCAGCAGGAACAGCGGCAGGCCGGTGAGGATCGACACGAGGCGTGCGGTTCGGTTGATGCGGGCCGCCATGGCGCCCGCGAGGGCGAGCGGCCGCTCCGGAACGACGAGGGGCCGATAGCTGTAGTAGTCGATGGGGTCGCTCATGCGGAGGGCCGTATCTTCCGTGCAAAGAAAAGCGGAAGCTGCTCGGGGCAGCTTCCGCGGGAGGGTCGTGGCGGGGGAACGCTCAGTCGTCGTTCGCCGCGTTCCGGTAGGTGCCGACGAGGTAGCCTCCGACGGCGAGGTAGAGGACGGCGATCGAGACGAAGGCCTCGAAGCCGATGAATCCCAGTAGCTCAGGTGTGAGCCAGCCAATGACGAGCGCGGCGGTCAGGCCGAGGCCACCCATGAACAGGATGGCGGCACCCGTGGTCCAGTAGTGACCTCCTGCCTGGTCCATGCTGCTACTTCGCGGTGGCCAGCGCGCCGTCGGCGCCGATCTCGCCCGCGGCCGCCATCTTGGAGCGCGCGATCGCGTAGATCATGAAGCCGTAGCCACACTTCGCGGCGATGTCCGCGATGCTGTAGCCGACCTGCAGGCCCACGACCGTCTCGGGGTTCACACCGAGGAGCGGCAGCGCGTAGGCGATCGGGTAGAAGCCCCAGGTGGCGAGGAGCAGCAGGCGGGTGTTCCGCAGCAGCACCTTGGTGTCGTCGTCGAAGTCGGCTGCGGCGCTCGTGATCTCGACCCAGAGCACGTACAGGATGTACAGGAACGGAATCGTCGAGGCGATGGCCCAGATGATGCGGGTGTTGAAGTCCGACGAGATCTCACCCGGGTAGCCGAGGCCGATCATGAGCGCGGACGCAATGACGAGCCGCGGCATCAGGGTGTTGCGACGCTCCGCGGGCAGCGCGAGAACGGCGACGAGCTCGGCGACGAGCAGCGGCACGGTGAGCAGCCAGTCGACGTAGCGGTAGGCGTCGTTGAACGGCTTGCCCGTGACGCTGTACATGCCAGCCTCGGTCAGCGCGTAGGCCTCCTCCCAGGAGTTGAAGATTCGCCAGTAGTGGTAGGCGGCGATCCCGACGACCAGGGACGAGAGAATCATGGCTGGGCGATACTTGGCCGACAGCTGCTGGCGTGCCTGGACGAAGAACACGAAGGAACCCAGCATTGCCGCAATCGCGAGCGACAGCATGTTGTAGACGAGGTTGAACTGGGTGGGGGTAAGTTGGGTTGGAAGTTCCACTTCAGTCTCCTTGCTCCGGTGGGGGAGGAGATGTGGGTATCAATTCAAATCCAGTTCGCTAGGACAATCGATGATGCAGGCCACGATGTCGTCGTGACGCACCAAGGCGCCGACCGAGCGGCTCCAGGTTCGGCGGAGCGGGCCAGCTCCTCGACAGGCCTGGGCGCGGTCACCGTCGCCGTCCACGCCTCGACGGTGGCGCCCGGAGAGGGAGGCCCCGGAGATCGCGGTCAGCTCGGGATCTCGATCCCGTCGTGCTTCAGAACCAGGTCGAGCAGGTCTTCCATCTGCAGACGAGCCCAGCCCGTGCCCTGCTCGAGCGTGCGGTGGACCGCCTCGTCCGGCGGAGACTCCTCGATGCAGTTGCGACTGTACTCCTCGAACGCGAGGAGCGACGTGACGACGCTGGAGATGTGGTTCGGGCACTCGCACTTCAGGCTCGCCGACTGGTCGGACAACATGCGGAGCTGCTCGACGGTGAAGCGAGGGGCCGGAGCGGTACCCCGGCCCACCGCCCGCGCGCCGGTGTCGGCGAGGAAGAAGTCGGCGATGGCCTGACGGAACTCGGGGCTCGGCAGGGGAGTCCTGAGCACCCGCACGCCGGGCATCTCGAGCTCTGCGCGCCGGGAGCTCGGCAGGAAGCTGTAGGTGACCACGATCCGAGCGTCGTTCATGCGCTCTTGCAGCGTGCTCAACGCCGCCTTGGGGTCGGGTCCGAGCTCGTCGAGTCCCACGACCACGACGTCGGTGTCTTCTACGCGCTCGGGCAGCGCCGGAAGCTCGTTCACCGAGCCCACGACCTGCACGCGAACCCCGGAGGGCGTCGAGCCGTCGACCCGCAGCGGCGAGGAACCCACCCACAGCACGCGGATGTCTCCGTGGATGGGCCGTGGCTGGTCCTGCGCGAGCTCGAAGCGCTGACGAAGCTCGGTCAGGTCGAGCTTCGCCAGCGTGCTGATGCGTGAACCGCTTTCGACGAGCTGGGCGATGAGGCAGAGCCGGTCGACCTCCTCGTTGGAGTATCGACGCTGCCCGCCTGCCGTACGCTCGGGGTTGACGACGCCGTAGCGACGCTCCCAGGTGCGGAGCGTCTCGGCAGGGATCCCTGTCAGCTCGGCAACGGCGGCAATGTTGAAGTGCCCTCGCAAGGTGTCCCCCAAGAAAACCTGTTCATCTTCGATGGGACATCCATAGCGTAGTTCCGGTCAGGACGCTTCCGCCGTGAGCGCGCGAAGGTACTCGCGGTTCAACTGCCCGATCACCGAAAGGTCAATTCCCTTGGGGCAGACCGCCGCGCACTCGCCATGGTTCCCGCACGCCCCGAATCCCTGTTCGTCGTGCACGGCAACCATGTTCAATGCCCGGGCGGTCCGCTCGGGGTGGCCCTGAGGCAGGGACGCGAGGTGTGCGACCTTGGCGCCGGTGAACAACATGCCTGACGCATTGGGACACGCGGCGACACACGCCCCGCACCCGATGCAGGCCGCGGCCATGAACGCGCGGTCCGCGAACTGCTTGCCGACGGGGACGGCGTGGGCGTCGGGTGCGGCCCCGGTGCGAACGCTGATGTACCCACCGGCCTGGATGATCTTGTCGAGGGAGCTGCGGTCGACGACGAGGTCACGGATCACCGGGAAGGCATCGGCCCGGAAGGGCTCGAGGGTGATCGTGTCGCCGTCGCGGTAGGTCCGCATGTGGAGCTGGCACAGCGTGGCGCGCGGCGTCGGCCCGTGGGCGATGCCGTCGACCATGGCGCCGCACGAGCCACAGATGCCCTCGCGGCAGTCGTGCTCGTAGGCCACCGGGCGCTCGCCCCTGGACACGAGCTCCTCGTTGAGTACGTCGAGCACGTCGAGGATCGAGAGCTCCTCGGTGACATCGGAGACGGTGTAGGTCTGGAAGGCGCCTGGCTTGTCGGGGGCCTCCTGGCGCCAGATCCTGAGCGTGACGTTCACTGGTAGCTCCGGGTGGACGGGGTGACGGCCTTGAACACGAGCTCCTCTTTGTGGCGCAGCGGCGGCTTGCCCTCGCCCTGGTACTCGAAGACCGCGGAATGAGAGAAACTCTCGTCGTCGCGCATGGCCTCGCCCTCGGGCGTCTGGTACTCCTCGCGGAAGTGAGCCCCGCAGGACTCCTCGCGAGTCAGCGCGTCAGTGACCATGACCTCGGCGAACTCGAGGAAGTCGGCGACCCGGCCGGCCTCTTCGAGGGCGAGATTGAGGTCGTTGCCCTTGCCGGGGACGGAGACGTCTTCCCAGAAGGCCTTGCGGATCTCGGGAATGCGCTTCAGAGCATCCTCGAGACCCTCCTTCGTGCGAGACATGCCGCAGGCGTCCCACACGACCTGGCCGAGCTCCCGGTGGAAGCTCGCCGCCGAGCGCTTGCCCTTCACGGACAGCAGCCTCTCGGTCAGCGCAGACACGTCCTCGACCACGGCCTGGAACTCGCCCTGGCGGGTGTCGACCTGGTCGGGCTTCTGTCCCGCGAGGTAGTCGCCGATGGTGTAGGGCAGCACGAAGTAGCCGTCGGCGAGGCCCTGCATGAGCGCCGAGGCGCCGAGGCGGTTGGCGCCGTGGTCGGAGAAGTTCGCCTCGCCGCACACGAACAGCCCGGGGATGGTGCTCATCAGGTTGTAGTCGACCCACAGCCCGCCCATGGTGTAGTGGGGCGCGGGGAAGATGCGCATCGGGGTCTTCAGCGGGTTGTCACCCGTGATTCGCTCGTACATCTCGAAGAGGTTGCCGTACCGCTCGAGAATGCGGTCGCCGCCGACCCGCTGGATGGCGCTCGCGAAGTCGAGGTAAACGCTCTCCTTGCGGGCGCCGACGCCGAAGCCGGAGTCGACCATTCGCTTGGCGGCCCGGCTCGCGACGTCCCGCGGGACGAGGTTGCCGAACGCCGGATACATCCGCTCGAGGAAGTAGTCGCGCGCGTCCTCGTCGACATCGGCCGCGTCGCGAGCGTCGGACTTGTCCTTGGGGACCCAGACGCGCCCGTCGTTGCGCAGCGACTCGCTCATGAGCGTGAGCTTGGACTGAAACTCGCCGGACCGCGGAATGCAGGTGGGGTGGATCTGCGTGAAGCAGGGGTTGGCGAAGCCGGCCCCGCGCTTGTACGCCCGCCAGGTCGCCGTGACGTTGCACTTCTTGGCGTTGGTCGAGAGGTAGTAGACGTTGCTGTAGCCGCCGGTACAGAGCACCACGGCGTCCGCCTTCCAGGTGTCGACGCTGCCCGTGGACAGATCTCGCGTCACGATGCCCTTGGCATGACCGTCCACGACGACGATGTCGAGCAGCTCGGTGCGGTTGTGCATCTCGACGCCGCCCTCGGCGATCTGCTTGGACAGCGCACTGTAGGCACCGAGCAGCAGCTGCTGTCCGGTCTGACCCTGGGCGTAGAAGGTCCGGGAGACCTGGGCGCCGCCGAAGGAGCGGTTGGCGAGGTAGCCGCCGTACTCCCGAGCGAACGGAACCCCCTGGGCGACCGCCTGGTCGATGATCGACATGCTCGACTCGGCGAGCCGGTGCACGTTGGCCTCGCGGGACCGGAAGTCACCGCCCTTGACCGTGTCGTAGAAGAGCCGCCACACGCTGTCGTCGTCGTTCTGATAGTTCTTGGCGGCGTTGATGCCGCCCTGCGCCGCGATGGAGTGCGCTCGGCGCGGGCTGTCGTGGTAGGTGAACGCCGTCACCTTGTAGCCGAGCTCGGCGAGCGACGCGGCGGCAGATGCCCCCGCGAGCCCCGTCCCGACCACGATGATGCTGTACTTGCGCTTGTTGGCCGGGCTCACCACCCGGAGGTTGCGCTTGACGTCGGACCAGACGTTCTCGACCGGGCCCGACGGGATGCGAGAATCGAGGTTCATGGAGGAGCTCCTAGACAATTCCGAGCGAAACGAGCTGGATGTAGGTCACGATGGCGAGGTTGCCGCCGACCACGACGAGCGCGGTCGCGAGGGCACCTCCGCGGCGAAGACGGTCGTACCGCATGGGCAGGCCCACCGTCTGCAGGCCCGAGGCGATGCCGTGGTAGAGGTGGAGGCCGAGGGCGAGCTGAGCGACCACGTAGACGCCGGCAATCACGGGGTTCGCCAGGCCGGACATCAGGTTGTGGTAGACGTCGCCCCTCACGAAGTCCTCGTGAAGGTGTCCCGTCGTGAGGTGCAGCAGGTGGTAGACGAGGAAGAGCAGGATGACGGGACCGCCGAACTTCATGGTGACGCCGGCATAGGTCGTGGCCTGATTCTTCCGGGGGAACTGGTAGCGCGAGCTACGAGCGGCCTGCTGAGAGCCCACCACGCCGAACATGGCCCACACGTGCAGGCCCACCGCGGCGAGCAGCACGGCGCGAACCACCCAGACCGCGCCGTGGGTGCCTTCCTGGAGGAGCCAGCCGTAGTCGTTGATCGCCTCGGCGCCTTGGAAGATCAGCGTGTTGCCTACCATGTGGAAGAACACGAAGGCCACCATCACCGCGCCGGTGACCGCCATGACGACCTTCTTACCGACCGTGTTCTGAATCAGAGCTTGTCGAGTTCGAACCACTGATGACTCCTCTAAATCCGCCGTGGGGCGGCACAGTCTAGCGGACGCCTAACCCGTGGAGGACGTTGCCTTGGCTGGTCCCTTCCGCTGTAGACCGGGAGGGAGACCACATCACGGAATCCGCCTGGACCGCCGAGAGTGGGTGAACAGACTTTGGCCCGGTTTCGGTGGGCGGGGCACGCTTCCCGACGCCGGCCTCATGGTAAGATGTAGTGTGCGTCGGCGGATGGGTAAAGTTGTTCAGCGTGCCAGGTTCGGGCCAGCGCGGGGAGGACCTCCACGACGTCGGCCTCGACCTTGACCGTCGCCACGGCATCGGCCCGGGTCGGCCCCAAGTTGACGATGCCGACGGGAAGGCCCCGGGCTACCGCCCGTTTGACGAAGCGGTATCCGGAGAACACGGTCAGCGAGGACCCGACGACGAGGAGTCCGTCTGCGTGGTCGACCCAAGCGTAGCCCTGCTCGACGCGAGGGGCGGGAACCGTGCCGCCGAAGAACACGACGTCCGGCATGAGAATGCCGCCGCAAGCGTCACAGTCGACAACGACGAAGCCATCGGTCGACGAGACCTCCGCGTCACCGTCGGCCAGGAGCTCCTCCTGGGGCGTGATTCCAGGATTTGATTCGGAGAACCTGGCTTGCAGATCTTCGCGGCGGGAGGTCGACCCGCAGGTGAGGCACCCGACCCGACGCAGTGCACCGTGCAACTCTATGATGCGCCGGGATCCGGCGACATGGTGCAGCCCGTCTACGTTCTGCGTGATGATCCCCTCCACCTTCCCCGCGGCCTCGAGCTGCGCGAGCGCCCAGTGGGCGGGATTCGGACGGGCGGCCGCGAGGCGGGGCCAGCCCCGGTAGGAGCGGGCCCAGTAGCGACGGCGCGTGGCCGGGTCGGCCAGGAAGTCGCGGTGTTGGGCGGGGTTGCGGGCTCTGCGAGCCGTTCCCTCGCCACGGTAGTCGGGGATGCCCGACGCCGTGCTACAGCCGGCGCCCACGAGCACCACGATCCGACCTGGCAGCGCGCGGGCGAGTTCGTCGGTGGTGGCGGTCATGCCTCTCTTCTACCGTCAGGTTACTGCCCGGGGGGGGCGACCACCAGCGTGGCGACCGAAAGTCCGAGCACCACGAGCCACACGAGGGCCAGCGGGTTCATGGTGATCAGTCCCGGCAGACCGAACACGAGCGCCATGGCGATCTGGACCGTGGCGGCGATCCGGAGGCCCCACGGCTGACCGGTGAGCCCTCGCACCGCCGCGAACAGGCCGAACGCACCCCCGACCAGGTTCGCGAAGGCCACGGCGCTCATCAGGACGACGGCGGCCAGATAGACCGTGCCTCCGGCGTAGAGGAGGTCCGTGTCGAACTCCAGCACCGTGCTCGCGGCGGCCGCCCCGGTGCCGAGCGCCGCACCGAACACCCCCACGAGGACGAGGATGCCGAACCAGAGCATGCCCATGCCGCCCACGCACAGGCTCCCGACCAACAGGCACGCGCTCGCCACCGACATTCGCTGCACCGAAACCTCGCTGAATGTGAAATGGCTTGCGGCGGGCGGCTTGTCCATCAGCGGGGAAGCCCGTGCTCCACGAGCCAGTCTCGCTCGGCGTCGAGGGGTTCACGCCACGCCCCGGGAGCCAGCTCGCCGAGGTTGAACGGCCCGAAGGCGCAGCGCTGCAGGTCCACCACCGGGTGACCTGCGTTCGCGAGCATGCGACGGACCATGCGGTGCTTGCCCTCGCGCACGGTCAGCGTGACCACGTCTTCGTCGACGTGGACGTCCTCGGCGGTGAACACGCCGGCCGCAGTGGCGACTCCGGCCGCGAGTGTGTCGGACAACGCCAGTGTGGGAGGAGGCCAGACCCGCGCCCGGTAGGTTCGAGCGACCGCCCGCTTGGGGTGAAGCAGGTACTGGGTGACGGCCCCGTGCCGGGTGAGCACGAGCAGGCCCGATGTCTCCGCGTCCAGTCGGCCCACCGGGTGAAGCCGCCAGGCGAGCAGATCGGCGATCTCGGACTCGAGGTTGCGTCGGCCGAGAGGGTCGCCGACCGTGCAGTGGACCCCGGGAGGCTTGTGGTAGACGGCGAGGCTCGGCGGCGGAGCGAGCGCTTCGCCGTCGAGCTCGAGGATCGCCTGGGGGTCGACACGCTGCCGGGGGTCGTCCACCCGCTCCCCGCCGAGGACGACGCGGCCGCGCCGAATCGCGCGCGCGGCTTCCCGGCGCGACCAGCCCGTGCGGTCGGCGACCACCCGGTCGAGCATCATCGACGCGAGGCCTGCCGTCGTCGCACCTGCGCCCGGCACCGGGCCAGCCACTCCCCCACCTGGGCCCGCTCGAAGGCCCCGGCCCGGGCGTGGTCGGGATGAGAGCGCTCGATCGCCCGGAACGCCCGTCCGTGGACGCGACGTCGCCCGTCGGGGCCGCGGGTGGGCGGGAACCGCACGTGCAAGACCTCGTGAAAGACGATGAACCCCACGAACCACTCCGGGACCGATGCGTGATCGAGAACAGGATGGATCCGGATGCGCGGGGGGAGGCACGAGCCGAGTCGCAGCGATCGGGTCGGCGGCACTCGAGGCCACGAGCCCCACTCGATGTAGATGTCGTCGGGACAGTGAGGCCAGCGCTGCTTCTCGGCTGCGAGCAGCGGGGCCAGGTCGTGGACCCGGCCTGCCGCGGGCCGGGTGGGGACCGACGGCGGCCCGGATGCCGTGGCCTCCGACACCGGCAGGTGGGTGCGGAGCCGCTCGACGGCGCCGGGCTCCTTGCGCAGCCAGGCGAGGACGTCACTCGCGTGGGGCAAGAGCGCCCAGTGCACCGACATCTCGACCCGGCCCGCCCGGCGGCGCCACCACAGGACGCGCTGTCGGTTGGCGTTCACCACGATCGAGCACGCGGCTCCGAAGTGCGCCTGCACCGCCCGACCGAGGATGGTCGCTGCGTCGAACGCCGCCGTGGGCCTCACCTCTCGGGGGAGGGACCCGCGAAACTGGACCTGGACGTGCGAGCCGCTCAAAGCGCCTGGACGAGGCGTGCGGCGTCGTCGGCGACACGCTGCGCGGTGAACCCCAGCTTCTCGGCGATGACCTTGATCGGGGCCGACGCCCCATAGTGATCGATGCCGATGGTGAGGCCACGCTCGCCGACCACGCGGTGCCAGCCGAACGTGCTGGCAGCCTCCACGCTCACCCTGGGCAGGTCCGCCGGGAGAACCCGTGCGCGGTAGGCCTCTTCCTGGGCGAAGAAGCGCTCCACGCACGGCATGCTCACCACTCGAGCCGGGATGCCTCGCGAGGCGAGCAGGTCGGCTGCCTGCATGCAGAGCGACACCTCGGAGCCGGTGCCCACGAGCACGACCCTGGCAGCGTCGGCGTCCCTCAAGACGTAGCCGCCGCGGGCCGCGTCCTCGGCCGGGGCGCAGACGGTGCGATCGATGACGGGGAGGCCCTGACGGGTCAACACCACCGCCGAGGGCCCGTCGGAGCGCCGCAGGCCCTCTCGCCAGGCCACGGTGGTCTCGGTCGCGTCGGCCGGACGCCAGGTCTCCACTCCGGGAAGCGCCCGCAGCGCGGCGAGGGTGGCGATGGGCTGGTGGGTCGGACCGTCCTCGCCGAGGAACACCGAGTCGTGGCTGTAGACGTAGATGACCGGCTGCTTCATGATCGCCGACAGACGCACGGCCGGACGCTGGTAGTCGTGGAAGACGAGGAAGGTAGCGTTGTAGATCCGAACCCCTCCGTGAAGCGTCATGCCGTTGGCGATGGCGCCCATCGCGTGCTCGCGCACCCCGAAGTGCAGGGTGCGGCCTCCGGCGAACCGGGTGGGGGTGACCGACTGGGCGCCGATCGCGGTGCCGTTGCTCCCCGCGAGGTCGGCAGAACCCCCCAGGAAGAAGGGGAGCGCGGCGGTGAGCGATTTCAGGACCGCGGCGCTCGCCTTGCGGGTCGCGAGCGAGCTGCCGGCTTCGAAGTCGGGCCACTCGACGCGAGCGAGCTCGGCCTCCATGTCGGGGGCGAGCCACCGCTCGAACTCGAGCTTGCGTGCGTGAGCATCGAGCCGCTGTCTCCAGGCCTCGTGCAGCTCCCGCGACGCCGCGGACCGGAACGCGGCCGCGACGTCGTCGGGCACCACGAATGTCGCGTCGGGATCCATCCCGAGCCGCGCCTTCGTCTTGCGGACCTCTTCGGCGCCGAGCGCGGCCCCGTGGGTGCGCTCGGTCCCTTCGTAGGAGGGCGAGCCTTGCCCGATCACGGTGCGCGTGGCGACGAGCGAGGGCTGGTCGGTCACCGCAAGCGCGGCCTCGATCGCGGTGGCCACGGCGTCGGGGTCGTGGCCATCCACCTTCTGCACGTGCCAGCCCATGGCGGCGAGCCTCGCGGGCACGTCCTCGGTGAACGCCAGCTCGGTCGAGCCCTCGATGCTGATGCCGTTGTCGTCGTAGAGCAGCACCAGGCGGCCGAGCCCGAGGTGGCCCGCCAGCGACGCCGCCTCCGAGGAGATGCCCTCCATGAAGTCGCCGTCGCTGCAGATGCCGAAGGTGCGGTGATCGCAGAGCTCCGTCCCGAAGGTCTCGCGCAGGAGGCGCTCGGCCATCGCCATGCCCACCGCGTTCGCCACGCCCTGACCCAGGGGCCCCGTGGTCACCTCGACGCCGGGCGTGTCGCCGTGCTCCGGATGGCCGGGGGTCTTGCTGTGCCACTGCCGGAACTGCTTCAGATCGTCGAGCGAGAGGTCGTAGCCCGAGAGGTGGAGCAGAGCGTACTGCAGCATCGAGCCGTGGCCGGCCGAGAGCACGAAGCGGTCGCGGTCGGGCCAGTCGGGATCGGCGGGGTCGAACCGGAGAAAGCGTGTCCACAGCACGATTGCTGCGTCGGCCATGCCCATGGGCATTCCGGGGTGTCCCGAGCCCGCGGCTTCGACCGCGTCCATCGCGAGACCCTTGATGGTGTTGGCGCAGCGACGGTGCAACTCGGCGTCCAAGCGTCCTCCAGTCCCGCTGTCGGCGGGCCCTCGACTCGGACCATAGTCTGGGGCACCCCGCACCGGAGAGGGGCCGTCATCGATCCCTGCGGCGGCGTCGCCTGCGACGATCCGGCTCTTCCTGCTCTTCGTCGTCGTCGTTGGCGCGGTCCCGCTTGCGGCCGAAGAGGTTGCGGAAGAAGCCTCGGGGCCCCGAGGCGTGCTCGTCGCACTTCTCCACTCGATCGCCCGCCCAGAACAGCTCGGTGGTCACGCGATCACACGCGGGCCTCGCCTGCTGGCTCGTCGCGGTGCACAGCTCGACCTCGCGCAGGCCTTCGGGCCGTGGGAACACGCCCTTCACGGTACCCGTGGCCGCCATGAAGCGAGCCCAGGTGGGCAAGGCCGCGCGGCCGCCGGACAGTCCGAGGTTCTCGCCCTTGTCGCGGCCGACCCACACCGCGGTGGACAGGGCGGGGGACAGACCGACGAACCAGGCGTCGCGGTACTCGTCGGTGGTGCCGGTCTTGCCGCCCGCCGGGTGGCCGACCCCGAAGTTCGACGCGGCCCGGCCGGTGCCGTGGGCCACCACACCCTGAAGCAGGTCCATGGCCTGGGCCGCCGCCCTGGGGTCGACGACCTGGCGCTGGCGCGGGCGGGGCTCCATCGCCCAGGCCCCGTCGGCGGTGCGGACCCCCGCCACGATCTCGGGCCGCCACGCCGTCCCGGAGTGGAACAGGGTGTACGCGCCGGCCACCTCGAGCGGCGACGCTTCGAAGGCGCCGAGGGCGGCCGAGGGCAGGCCGTGGGCCCGCGACAGTCCCGCCGACAGAAGGAAGCGCTCGAGCTTGCCGAGGCCGACCTTCTCCGCGAGGTGTACCGCGGGAATGTTGCGGCTCACCTCGATCGCCCGGCGGATCGTGACCTCGCCCTCGTACTTGCCGTCGTAGTTGCGGGGGGTCCAGGAATCGCCGCCCAGGTTCACGGTGATCGGCTCGTCGGGGAGCCGCGTCGCAGGGCTCGCGACGCGGTCGGTGTAGGCCTTTGCGACCGTCAGGGGCTTCACCGTCGAGCCGATCTGTCGGTACCCGTCGACCGCGCGATTGAAGGCGCTCTCCGCGTAGCTCCGGCCCCCGATAAGCGCGACGACTTCGCCAGTGTCGACGCGCACCGACGCGAGCCCGACCTGGGCTCCCCGGGCCTTCTCGTAGGCCTTGTCGAGCGCCTCCATCGACAGCGCGACGGCCTCCTCGGCGGCGCGCTGGTACAGCGGATGAATGGTGGTGTACACGTCGAGTCCGCGGGCGAACACTCCCTGGCCGAGCACGGCTTCGACACGTTCGATCGCTGCGTCGACGGCATAGGGGGCCGATCGTACCTGGCTCGGCGCCAGCCCGTCGATCACGATGGGCTGTCCCTTCGCGGCGTCGGCATCTCGCGCGTCGAGCACCCCCCGCTCGACCATCTTGGTGAGGACGAGATCGCGGCGCTTCAGGGCGACGTCCTCGTGGCGCAGCGGCGAGTAGGCGTTGGGGGAGGGAATGACCCCGATGATGGTCGCGGTCTGCGCGAGCGTCAGCTTGTCGGCCCCGGTGCCGAACCACGCCTTTGCCGCCTGCTCGACCCCGTACAGCGGCAGGCCGCCCATCTGGCCGAGGTACACCTCGGAGAGGTAGAGCTCGAGAATCTCGTCCTTCGACATCTGGCGCTCGAGTGCGGCGGCGAAGAACAGCTCGCGCACTTTGCGACGGACCGTGCGGTCGTGGGAGAGAAACAGGTTCTTCGCGAGCTGCTGGGTCAGCGTGGAGCCACCCTGGGTGCGCGACCGGGTCAGGTTCGACCAGAGTGCCCGGGCGATGCCCGCGAGGTCGACCCCGCTGTGCTCCCGGAATCGCTGGTCCTCCATGGTGAGCAGCGCAGGCTCGACCCAGCGGGAGACCTCGTCGAGGGAGACCGGGGTCCGCTGCGCGTCGGGGTTGCCGATGCGAGCGAGGCGGGTGGGCGGGAGCACGATTCCCTCGCGACGCGACACCGAGACGACCCGGCGATCCTCCACCTCGATGCGGCTGCGCCCTTCGGTGACCGAGGGGCCGCGCCCCACCGACCGGCCCGAGAACGTCCAGATGTCGAAGCGACCGCCAGACAGGGAGAACATCCCGGTGCCGTCGCCCTCGGTCGGGTCGTCGAGCACGCTGCTGACGCGCTCGTACCCCGCCGCGAGCAGATCCCGGGCCAGGGCCTCGGCGTCGACCGGCATGTCGGGCTCGATGGTGATGGGGGCCGACCAGACCGTCGACATCACCTCGGTTGGCGGGTCGGCGAGGAACCGGGCCACGTCGCGCTGGGCTTGAGACCAGAGCACGAAGCCCGTGATGGCCAGGCCCGCCGCGATTCCGGCGCCCCAGGTGAGGACCTCGGTGAGCACCCACGCGGTCGAGCGCCGCGGGGCCGGCTGGGCCAGACGCTGGCTGTGCACGGTGTGACGGGTCGGTCGTGACGGGCGCGGTGGCCGCTGGGAGACTTTGGGCGGCCGGGGCCGCTTCGGCGGCTCCGAGGAGCGGCGACCACGCTTGCGATCGGACGACATGCAGCAGACCTCTGGCCGGGGAACTTCGGTGTTGGCAACTCCATAGCCCGACCCGCCTCGGGCCACGGAGCGCCGACCCCGCCGTCAGCGGCCGTCGACGTCCGCGTGGCGCGACGCTTCGAGGACTCCCTGGCGCCCGAACGCGACCCATTCTCCCTCGGGCAGCGCACGAAGGACCTTGCTCTCCTTGCCCCACCTGTCGAGCTCGAGCATGGCGGCGCCTCGGGCCGGCTGGAGGATCCGGCCGGTCTCGGGGTCGACCCAGGCATAGGGGAGCAGCCCGCCGACCTCGCTGACCACCTCGCCGGCCTCGAGGTCGACATAGATGACGCTCGCGGTGCCCGCGGCGGCGTCCTGGAACCGAAGGGCCGCGTGCCTGCCGCCGGTGATGCCCCACAGGCGGTCGACGTCGACCTGCAGCTCGACGAGGTCGCGGCCCTCGGCGGCGATCCCTCGGCTCACGGACACCGAGAGATCGTAGGTGCCGAGCACGCCGTGCTCGTCGAGCACGAGCAGGTCGGGTCGTCGGTTCACGAAGCTCACGAGCTGGACCGGGATGTCGGCGAGCGGCTGGGGAGGCGGGATGGCGTCCTCACCGGTGGCGGGGTCGAGCACCCTCACCTGGCCGCCCGGAGTGACCACCGCGAGCCAGGTCCCCGACCCCGACAGGGCAAAGGTGCTCACCCAGTCGAGCTCGAAGGCACTGTTCTCGCCGAGGTCGAACCATCGCAGGCCACCCTCGGTGCGCATGCACGCCAGGATGTGGCCGCCGACCTCCATCTTGGGCGTGTCGGCGGTGTCGGGACCAGCGGAGAACAGGTGCCGCCCGCTGCGCGCGTCATAGGCCTGGACGCCGTCCTCGCCGTCGGGGAGCGCCGCGAGCAGTCGTCCTTCGCGGTCGATGCGGACCTCGACGAAGGGCCACTCCACCTCGAATGGCTTGCGCTGGCGGTCCTTGGTCCACACGGCCACCCGGTGGTTGGCGTGCACCGCGACCCGGTGCTCGCCGAAGCCCGAGCAACTGAGGACGGGCCCGAGCGATGGGGGGGCACCGGGGCGGTGGAGGACGCCGTCCTCGCCGCCGACCACGATGCCGCGGTCGTCCCAGAACGCGGCGGACGTAGGGGGCTTGGCGCCGTGCTTGTCCGAGCCTACGGGCTCCAGTCGGGGCAGTGCGAACCGGTGCACGGAGCGGCCGGTGATCGCCGCGACCTCGCCGTGGTCGGGGGCCACGGCCAGGGTGAGCATGCCCGACGAGCCCGCCGCCGCGAACGACTGACGAATCCGGCCCTCCGCGGTGTCCAGCAGGGTGATGCCGCGCTCGCCGAGCACCGCGATGGCCTCGCCATCCTGGATGAACCTGGCGGTGTGGACGGGAGCCGGGAGGAGCTCGAGGTCGATCTGCGCCTGCTCCAACAGGTCGAGCAGCTTGGGCTGGCCGTTCTCGTCCACCAGGAGGAGTCGGTCTCCCTCGGGGGAGAACTCGAGCGAGAAGCCACCGTAGCCCTGGTAGTTGGCGAGGCGGTCCCACCGCTCGATGTCGTAGATGCGCACGATGCCGTCGATCGACAGCGCGGCCAGGATGGTGCCGCTCGGGTTGAACGCGAGCGCGCGCATGGCCCGGGCGCGCCCCGCGGGGCCTTCTCGAACGTCCTCGAAGACGCAGACCCCGTCGAAGGTCTTGTAGACGGCCACCGTGCCGTCGTCGTCGCCGAGCGCGGCGAGCTGACCGCCGGAGCTGATCGCGGCGGCGCCCTGTACCGGAGCGCCCATGCCGAACAGCAGCGAGGGGAAGCGGTCGTCGGGAGCCGTGATCGCGACGGTGCCGAACTCGTCGGCGGTCACGAGGGCCCCCGACCTCGGGTCGTAGGCCGCGGCGGTGAGCGGTCCCGCGTGAGGAGAGGCGCAGTAACGGTCGACGAGGGAGGACGACAATGGAGAACCACGGAGTCCGGGGGGGCGCGGTTCCTTAACCGCTACCTCGACGGGTCCGGCGCTCCCGGGGTCAGCGCCAGCATGTCCACGCCCTGATACTCCTCGGCGTACGTGACGAATCGCCAGCCGTCACACCCTGGGCCATCGTCTCGGTACAGGGCCAGCCCTGGCTCGAACCCCGCCCAGCGACACCACGGGGGCTCGTCGACGAAGCCGGATTGCTCGACCAGGTCGCCGTCTCCGGCTCGCAGGACGACGACCAGGTGTCCCGCCGCGACGGCGCGGACCGTGGACTCCGGGCCGAAGATCTGGCCCACGTCGGGCAGGGTCCCGAGCGCCCAGAGCAGGAACGCCGGGCCGTCCAGTGCGGGAGGTGTGCCCGTGTGCAGCACCGGCAGACCGACCGCGAGACGTCCATCGCCGAGGCCCAGCGCGCTCGGCGCGGACCCCACCTGCACCACCTGGTCGAGATCAGGCGGGCCCGAGACGGGCATCGCGTACCCGAACAGTCGGGGCTCGATGACCGCGGGCTGCCACTGCAGCCCGAGCTGTCCGTCGGCGATCACGAGCCAGGCGAGGCCTCCGGAGAAGTCTGCCGGGTCGACGTCCGGATCCTCGAGGAGGGTCGTGTCCAGTCGTCCCGAGAGCACCACGTACGGCCCGAGGTCCTCGGCGGAGGTGACGAGCGACCCGTCACAGCCGAGCCCGAACACCAGGCCAGGGAGCCACACTCAGTCGACCTCGGTGACGATGGCGGACCGAAGGTTGTCCAGGAGCGCCTCGTAGCCGACGGCTCCCGGCTCCAGCGACCAGGTCTCGAGATCGGAGGGAGGCGCGAGCCCGGCGAGCCAGCGGTCGACCTGGAGCCCCAGGCTCACCCGGGGATCGGGGCCGTCGCCGATGACGAGCCGCACGGGGTCCGACGTGAACGCGATCTCGTCGGGTACCTCGAGGCGAAGCGACTGCGAGCGCTCGACGTCGTCGTTTGTCACACAGGCGACTCCGCTGGCGATCAGGGCCGGCCGGTCCCCCGAGCGGGCCACGAGCTCGACGACTGCGTCGCGGTAGTCGGCCAGCTCGAGGTCGAGCACAATCTCGTCGTCGCGGGTCGCCGCGCCCACGAGGTCGAGGTCGCGGTCGACAGGCACGAGGAAGCTTCGCTCGTCGTCGAGCGTCAGGCGAAGCTCGTCGAGCCCGAGGCCGATTCGCTCGAACTGGACGCTGCGCACGCCGAGCTCCTCGTCGTCTTCCTGGTCGTCGTCGTCGTCGTCGGTGTCCTCGCAGGCATCCCCGGGTTCCTCGACGGGCGGAGCCACCACCAGGCGCACGGCGAGGCCGCCCCGGCGGACCGGAGGGGGGGCATCGGTCAGGCCGCCGTCGCTCGCGCAACCCATGGCCAGGAGACCGAGTCCGAGCGTCCATCGCGTCATGGGTTCCCCCGATGAAAGTCGATCCCGAGGCGCACCACCGCGGCCGGCAGCACGACGGGCGCTCCAGTGCCGTAGGCCGTCGCGCCCACCCCTGCGAATCCGAGCAGGCCGAGGGGTCCGGTCAGGGGAACCTCGGCGGTCCACCCCAACAGGGCTCGCCCCACCGGAACGGTCAGGGCGCGCTCGGCGCGCCGATCGCCGAACCAGCGGCCCCAGTCGGGGTCGGGAGCTCGCGCGGCGGTCTGCCGGAGGAGGCCTGCGGCGAGCTCGAGCGTCGGACCCGTCCGCAGACGGTGACCGCGGATGTCCCGGCCCCACTGTCCGTGGACGAGCCCGAAGGTGTCGGTGCCCTCGGCCCCCGGGATTCCGAGCCCGAGCTGTCCGCCCTCCAGGCCGATGGCGAGTCGATGGCCTCGCCCCGTCGAGCGCCGCAGCGAGAGGAAGCCCCCGAGGCCCGGGCGGGCCGGCACGAAGCCGGTCCCCGTCGTCGCGCCCACCGCGAGGCGCGTGGGCTTGGGGTCGAGCAGCCCGCCCTTCGTGCGCACGCCGGGGTGTCGGTAGAGGTGGCGAGCGGAGATCGAGGCGAACCCCCGCTCGGGCACGACGACCTCGGCCATCGCCGCGCGGCGACCCTCGCCCAGCCGTACGAGCTGGTACCGACCGGGCGTGAGCGCGAGCTGGCGGCCCGAGCCGGCCGGAACCTCGGCCGCCACGCGGGCCGCCTCGACGTCGATGACCAGAACGGGGGCCTCCACGGGTCCGGTGACGGTGAGTCCGCTGTCGGCGCGGTCCAGGTCGGCGAGCACCAGGTCGCCGAGCGATCCCGCCCAGCGGGGGCGCTGGACCACGCCGAGCCCGGCGGCGGTCTGCTCGGTCTGACGCTGGACGAAGCCGTAGAGCTCCTGGAGGGTCACCCGCCCGTCCAGGTCGAGGTCGGCGGCCCCTCGGGCCCCCGAGACGAAGAAGTGCGTGAAGAGTGCGCCGCGGCGTTGGTCGACCTCGAAGGCGAGCTCTTCGGCCCCGGTGCTCGC
Organism: uncultured Enterobacteriaceae bacterium; assembly: GCA_964655065.1. Taxonomy (GTDB): domain Bacteria; phylum Myxococcota_A; class UBA796; order UBA796; genus DRPG01. The sequence continues at coordinate 49,825 of CAZZLC010000045.1, forward strand.
GATCCACGCCTCGTCGGGAGGTGGCTCGTAGTTGGGCGCCTCCGTCGGACCCGGGGCGTCGGTCACGGCGACGAGGGTGGCCCCCTTCGAGCGGAGCATCGTGCCCGCTCGGCACGCATCGAGCACGAAGACGCGGTGCTCGACGGGGACGACGCGGGCGGCGGTCTTGAGGGAGGGGATGGGGAGGACCTCACCCGAGAGGTGAAGGCCGTCGGCCGAGGCGTGACCGGTGTAATAGACGACCAGCTCCGCGGGCCGTCCCGCGTCACGGAGGGCCGAGGCCTCGAGCACCGCGCGTCCCAGGGCGTCGGTCACGTCGTCGACCGCGGCGGACGGGACCCGGAACAGGTGCTCGGGCGCGACTCCGCCGAGCGTGGTCAGCACCTCGGCCACCCGGTCGCCGTCGGCGTCGGCGTACCGGAGCGGGGCCTCTGCGGGGAGGCCCTGGTTCGTGGAGATCACGACCGCGAGGCGCGCGAGCCCGACCGCCATGCCCGCGACGTCGCTCACCGTTCCTCCGTCATCGCGGCTGCCTCGTCACCTCGAGCGCCCACGACGACGCCGGCTCGAGGTCGTCGGGACCCCAGGCCGCCGGGTCGTCGGGATCGCTCGGCACGGCGCCTACTCGCACGACAAGCCATTCCTCACCCTCGTAGCCGTCGAGGCGGATCGCTCCGGGTAGCTCGATCGACCTCCCCGCGGCCACCGGCTCGCCGACGACGAGCTGCGAGACCGAGCCGTCGTCCTGACGGGTCCACACGTCGAGGTAGCCGTCGCGGGGGCTCTGGACCCTCACGTGGAGCTCGTCGTTGGCTCGCAGATCGGGCCCGTAGTGGATCTGTCCGCCGCGGCGAACCACCAGCTGGACAGCGAGCCCGCCAGGCTCGGCGAGGAGGCCCCCTCCCATCGCACGCACGCCGTTGTCGGGTGAGGGGCGGCCCAGCCAGCCGAGGACCAGTGCAGCCACGGCGAGGGCGACGAGCGGAACGAGACGCCACCGCTTCGACCGGAGGCGTGGAGGCTCCGTGACCGCGAGGTCTGGGCGGTCTCGGTCTCGGCCGGCAGTCGACTTCGTCGCCTGCTCCGCGCTCGGCTTCGCCGAGCGCACCGGCTCGGGCGCTTCGGACCGCAGCGGCCGTGCGTGCTCGGCGAATCGGGCGCGAGCGTCGGCCAGCTCGGCATCGGCCTCGGCCAGGGGCCCGGCCCGTGCCGCCTCGATTCGGGCTCGGTCGGCAGTCGAGACCGCAGCGCCCAGCGCGAGCAGATCGAGGTCGATGTCGTCGGGCTCGGGCCCGGGAAGGATCGTGAGTCGGGGATTCACGTGGACTCCAGCCGGATGCGGATTCTCGATTCGAACTCGGCACGGGCGCGCCCCACCGTGCGGACGGAGATGCCCAGGATCTCGGCCGCGCGCTGGTTGGACAGACCCTGGACCCAGGTGAGCAGCGCGACCTCGCCCGTGCGATCGTCGACCTCCTGCAGCACGCGCCTCACCAGGTCGCGGTCCACGACGGCGCGCTCCGGGTGGTCGCCCGGCAGGGAGCGCAGGTGGTCACCGTGGACGACGCGCAGACGTCGACGGGTGCGCTGGTTCCGAAGCAACCACAGGCACCGTCGGGTTGCCGTCTGGTAGAGCCAGGCGAGCGCCTCGGGCAGGCTGCGGACCTCGAATCCGACCTCGAGCGCGCGCAGGAACGTCCACTGCACCACGTCGAGGGACTCCTCGGGGTCGCCGAGCATCTGCGTGCAGCGACGGAGCACCAGGGGTCCGGCCTGCTCGTAGAGCTCGTCAATCGTGAGGTCTGGATCCATCGCCAACTCAATGCTCCCCGGGCTCCGCGTCGGCCACGGATCGGCGATCTCCGCTCGGGAGGCCGGGATGCGACGAATCTCGGCCGGGCGTGTCCGAGCCTCGGGCCCGCCGGCATTGAGCCTCGTGAAACCACAGAGCCACCCCAGGAGAAACCATGCGCCTGACCACCGCCCTGGCCTTTGCCGCCGTCACTTTCGTCGTCGCTTGCGACGAGGTTCCCGAGAACATCGAGATCGCCGAGGGCGTGGCCCTTCGCGACACCGACGGCGACGGCGTGCCTGACCTCCAGGACGACGACGACGACGACGACGGCATTCCGGATGACGAGGATGACGACGACGACGGCGACGGCATCCCGGACGACGAGGAGGAGGACTCCGACGGCGACGGCCTCGATGATGACGACGACGCTGACGACGACAACGACGGCATTCCAGACGACGAAGACGACGACGATGACGGCGACGGCATCCCCGACGACGAGGAGGATGACGACGACTCGGACGACGACGAC
>CAZZLC010000046.1:0-32703 GCA_964655065.1 uncultured Enterobacteriaceae bacterium
TCTCGCGCAAGCTGCAGTCCAAGACCGACGATGGCGAGGACGGTGACTACGCGGCAGGGCCCGTCGGCGACGACGGTGACTACGCGGCAGGGCCCGTCGGCGACGACGGCGACTACGCCTCCACGGGGCCCGCCGACGACGATGACGACTACCCGGCGGGATCCGTCGACGATGACGACGTCCCGGCGGCGGACGTCTGAGTTGGCCACGATGCGGTGGGTGATGGCCGTGCTGGCGGCGCTGCTGGTGGTGCTGGCCGCGTCCCTGCTGGGCCTGTTCATCGTGCAGAACAGCGCGCAGACCGCGGCGCTGTCGCTCGAGCTCCCCTACCCACCGCTTCGTTGGACCTTCGTGAACCCGACCACCGGTCGGCCGCCGGCCGTGCTGCTGCTCGTGGGGCTCGGGTTCCTCGGGGGCCTCGGTCTCGGAGGCATTGGCGTCGCCTGGCAGTCCGTTCGACACGGTCGCCGCGTCCGCAAGCTGCGGCAGGAGCTCGCCTTGCGACCGGGTACGGTCGCGCGGGTTCCCTCGGCGTCACCGAAGCCCGTGACTCCCACGAAGCGGGACGAGCCGGTCACCAACGTGGCCACGCCGATCCGCACCACCGCCAACCGCGCTCCCCGGACCGAAGAGGCCGAACCGGAGGCCACCCCGGCGGCTGCCCCCGACCCCGACACGCAGACCCGGAACTGGTGAGCGCGAATCCCGCTCGACTCGCCACGGTGCGCGCGCTGGTGTCCGTGGAGGAAGGCGCGCACCTCGACGCGGCGCTCGCGGAGCTGGCCCCTGACCAGGGAGGCGACCGTGAGCTCACCTGGTTCCTGGCCTACGGCGTGACCCGGCGCCGGAGCGAGGTCGACGCCGCGCTGCGCGCTCGCCTCTCCCGGCCCCTCACCGGGCTGGATCCGGCCGTTCGGGCCGTGCTCCGGGTCGGGGCATTCGAGCGCCTCTTCGCCCGGACCGCGCCGCACGCCGCCGTCCATCAGGCGGTGGAGGTGATGAAGGCCGTGGGGCCTGCTCGCGCTGCGGGCATGGTCAACGCGGTGGTGCGACGGGTCAGTGAGGCGACGAACCTGCGCGACGCCGAGCGTCACAACCTGCCGGACTGGCTGTGGGAGCGTTGGGTCGACCGGTACGGGCGGGAGGAGGCCGAAGCCTGGGCCCGGGACGCCACCGAGCCCCCTCCCCTGTTCGTGGTCGCCCGTCGTCCCGACGAGCCTCTCCCCGGGGCCCTCGGCCCGGAAGGCCTCGAGCAGATCGTCGGTGGACCTCCCGGGGTCTATCGGTGCTCCGAGCCGTCCTCGCGGGTCGAGGCCTGGCGTGGGTATGCGGAGGGAGCCTGGTGGATCCAGGACCTCGCCGCGGTTCGGGTGGCCGATCTCGCGGGTGAGGTCGCTGATCTGCGGGTCCTCGACGCGTTCGCGGCTCCGGGGGGCAAGGCCTTCCGGCTCGCGAGCCGGGGGGCCAGGGTGTGCGCCGTCGATCGCGACGCTGCGCGGCTCGCCCGACTCCGAGAGGGCGCTGCACGGGTGCACGTCAGCCTCGACATCCGCCGACACGACTGGCGCGACGGGCCAGGAGATCTGCCGGACGACTTCGACGTCGTGTTGGTCGACGCGCCGTGCAGCGCGCTGGGGACGCTGCGCCGCCACCCCGAGGTTCGGTGGCGGCGACAGCCGACCGATCTGGCGGCGGCGGGCCAGCGTCAGGGTGAGCTCCTGGCCAGGGCCGCGACCCGGCTGCGCCCCGGGGGGATCCTCGTCTACGCCGTGTGCTCACCCGAGCCCGAGGAGGGGCCCGAGGTCGTCGAGGCCTTCGTCGCGGCCCGCCCCGACTTCGCGATCGAGGCCATGCTGCTGACAGCCCCGCCGGTGATCGGCGAAGACGCGCACTACGGTTGTCGCCTCCGGAGGCTGCCCTGACCACGCAGACCACGATGCTCGACCAGTTCCACGCTCTCAAGGAACAAGTGCCGGACGCCATCCTGCTCTTCAGGATGGGCGACTTCTACGAGCTGTTCTTCGACGACGCCGTCATCGCGGCTCCACTGCTCGACATCGCGCTCACGTCCCGCAACAAGCACGATCCGGAACCCATACCCATGGCAGGGGTGCCCCATCACTCGGTTGCGAGCTACATCGAGCGGCTGACCGAGGCGGGTCACCGGGTCGCCATCGCGGAGCAGGTGGGGGAGGTCCCCAAGCGCGGACTCGTCGAGCGGCGGATCGTGCGGGTGGTCACGCCAGGGGTGACCTACGATCCCACGGCCCTGCCCGCGCAGCACCGCACCTGGCTCGTCGCGGTGGCCCGCCTGGAGCAGACCTACGGGGTGGCCTTTCTCGAGGTCTCGACGGGGGACCTCCGCGTCACCGAGGTCTCGCAGGACGCCCACGTGCTGTCGGAGATCGAGCGTCACGAGCCCCGCGAGGCGCTGATCGGCCCTGGGATCCCGGCATCGCTCGCCGAAGCGGTCGAGCACCACGTCAAGCTGGTGAGCACGCTCGCCGAGGAGGCGTGGACCCCCGCCGCGGCCCAGGAGGAGCTCCAGGGGAGGCTCGGCGGACTCGTGCCCGTCGATGTCGGTCCCGTGGCGCGAGCCTCGGCTGGAGCAGTGCTCCGGTATGCCCGCGAGCAGCTCGGCGGCGCGCTGGAGAACGTCCACCACGTCGAGGCCTACGAGCCACACGCGTACGTCGTCATCGACGACCCCACCCGCCGCAACCTCGAGCTCGCGCGGACGATCATCGGACACAAGCGCCGGGGCTCGTTGATCGATCTCCTGGACCGCACGCGAACCCCCATGGGAGCCCGCACGCTCGGGGACTGGCTCGCCTTCCCGCTCCTCGCGATCGACGACGTTGCTGCGCGGCAGGCCTCGGTGGCAGCCCTCGTCGAAGACGCCGCGGCGCGGCGTGACCTTCGAGACGCCTTGGGCGAGGTGGTCGACATCCCCCGGGTGGGGGCCCGCGTCACCCAGGGCACGGCGAACGCTCGGGACCTCGCTGCCCTGCTCAGGTCGCTCGAGGCAGTGCCCCGCGTGCTCGCTGCGATCGAGGGGCGGCCAGAGCTCGCGGCGCTCCGGCCGACGGATCGCGGCCAGGACGTCGCCGAGGACCTCGATCGGTGGCTCGTCGATGACCCCCCGCAGTCCCTGACCGAGGGCGGCATGCTTCGTCCCGAGGCCGACGAAGAGCTCGCCGAGCTCCATCGGTTGTCACTGGACGGCGTCTCGGTGATCGCGCGCCTCGAGGCCGACGAACAGGCAAAGACGGGCATCGGTTCGCTGAAGATCAAGCGGAACCGGGTGTTCGGCTACTTCATCGAGGTCACGAGCGCGCACCTCCACAAGGTCCCCGACCGCTTCCTCCGCAAGCAGACCCTGGCCAACTGCGAGCGGTACATCACCCCCGAGCTCAAGGAGCTCGAGGAGAAGGTCCTCGGAGCCGACGAGCGCAGACGGTCGCTCGAGTACGAGCGCTTCGTCGAGCTCCGCCAGCGAGTGGCGGCGGCGTCCCACCGCCTGCTCGGGCTCGCGAGCAAGCTCGCCTCGCTGGATGCGCTCGCCTCGCTCGCCGAGGTGGCGGCGGCCCGTCGCTGGACGAGGCCCACGGTGGGCGATGATCGGCGACTCGACATCCGGGGCGGACGTCACCCGATGGTCGAGGCCGCACTCGACGAGGAGCGGTTCGTCCCCAACGACGTGCGGCTCGAGCCGGAGCACCGGGCGCTCATCGTGCTCACGGGCCCCAACATGAGCGGCAAGTCCACCGTGCTGCGCCAGACGGCCATCATCGTGATCCTCGCGCAGATGGGCTCGTTCGTACCCGCCGACTGGGCCCACGTGGGTGTCTGCGACCGGGTGTTCACCCGGGTGGGGGCGGCCGACGATCTGCGTCGGGGCCAGTCCACCTTCATGGTGGAGATGGCGGAGACGGCCTCGATCCTCGAACACGCGACCGACCGTTCGCTCGTCGTGCTCGACGAGATCGGCCGCGGCACCTCGACCTACGATGGACTCGCCATCGCGTGGGCGGTGGCCGAGGACCTCGTGGACCGCGTGCAGTGCCGGGCGCTGTTCGCCACGCACTACCACGAGCTCTGCGAGCTCGCCGAGGTTCGAGCCACGGTGGAGAACCAGTCGGTCGCGGTGGCGGAGTCCGACGGTCAGATCCTGTTCCTGCGCCGGCTCAAGGCAGGAGGGGCGAGCCGCAGCTACGGCATCCAGTGTGCGCGGATCGCAGGGCTTCCCGGTCCGGTGATCGAGCGGGCGGGAGCGCTCCTCGGACGGTTCGAGGCCCGCCAGCCCCTCGCGGAACGCCGGCAGCTCACCCTGTTCGCCGCAGGAGCTCCTCCGCCCGACGGCGTCGTCGAGCCTCCGCCCGCCCCCGACGTGCTCCGGGAGCGGCTTGCTAGCGTCGACCCCGACGAGCTCTCTCCGCGGGAGGCCATGGCCGTGCTCTACGAGCTCCGGGAGCTTCTCGACGCGGAGTGAGTCAGCGGGCGAGCACCTCGTTCAGAGCGACGCCCATCTCGGGCAACCGCGCCGGATCGACCGAGCAGAAGGCGATGCGCAGCGAGTTGACCTCGGGGAACGCGATCGTCCCGATGCCGTGCTCGGAGAGCAGCTGGCGTCGCAGCGTATCGGCGTCGAGATCCTCCGCGAGGGTCACGAGACCGAAGAACGCTCCGTGGAACGGGCGCACCGTGCCGCGGTCGGGAGGCACCGCGGCGAGCGCCTCCCGCAGCGCGAGCCATCGCTCGGCCATCACCTGCCGGCGTGCTTCGAAGGAAGCGTCGAGTCCCTCGTCCGCGAGCGCCTCGGCGGCCAGGGCGAGCGCCGGTCCCGAGGCGCTGCCGACCGTACCCCGCACGACGCACTTGAGCTTGGAGCGCATCGCCGCGTTCGCCGCATCGGTTCCCGACAGGTGGCTCACGAAGCCCACGCGCGACGCGAAGAACACGAGCTCCTTGGTCGCACCGTCGACCTTCACCGGGAAGAGTCGCTCGGGATCGGCTCCCTCTGCAATGTCCCAGAACAGCGAGCGGCCGTGGCGACCCTGCGCGTAGACGTAGCCCTGATAGGCGTCGTCGGTCGCCACCACCGCGGGACCCCGGTGTGCTTGGAGGACGGCGGCGATCGCCTTCGCCTCGGCGGTCGTGGGCTGGTAGCCGGTGGGGTTGCCCGGGAAGTTGAGCACCACCATGGCCTTGTGGCGGACGCTGGCGAGCGCGTCGGCGAGGCCCTCGACGTTGAAGGAATCGCCACGAAATGCGTCGTAGCGGACGAAGCGGGGACTCGACCGCAGCCCGAAGAGCAGATCGTAGTTCTCCCAGTACGGGTTGGGGAGAACGACGTCGGTGTCGTCGTCGACGAAGAGGTCGGCGAGGAGGGAGATGCCGTGGGTCAGACCGTGCGTGGTGAGGGGGAGGCTGGTGGCGACCTCCGAGCCTCCGAGCCGTCGCTGGCGAGCCTGCCACGCCGCATTGAGATCGGCAGGACCGTCGATCGGGGCATATAGAAAGGCGCGGCGCGCGTCGAGGGACCGCGTCAGATCCGCCAGCCGGTCGAGGGGCAAGGGGGCGCCGTGCCCGTCGGTGATCTGACCGATCGTCAGGTTGATCGTAGCCTGCTTGGCCTCAGCGGCCTGGAACGGGATCCCTCGGGGAAACACGGCTCGTCTCCCGAGAGGCGACAAGCAGCGGAATGCGGCCGGTAGTTCGCGTGCCAAGGTTGCATTCAGGACTTCGGCGTCGTTCATGTTTCCCTCGGGTCGTGTGGCGCAGGGGTGTTACGGTGGGCCAGCCACCGTTGGGGAGATGGGACGAATGAGCAAAGCGAAGGGCAAGGGCGGCTGGCTGGGTGTCAGCATCATGATGGTGATCATGTCGGTCGTCTACGCCATCTGGCCGTTCGACCTCATCACCGACGTTCCGGTCGTCGGCTGGATCGACGACGCCGCGGTGATGCTGGGAAGCATCTCGGCCCTGCTCGCTGCCCTCCCCCGGCGCAAGCGCGACAAGGAGCTGGCCGGCGACGCCGAGGGCAAGGCCCCGAAGAGCTAGCGCCTCGGGATCCGTAGCCCAAAGAGGTCGTGCCGTCGGCTCTCGGCACTGGAACGCTCGGGAACGACCATGCTGTAGAGGTTGCCCGCGTTGCTCACGAACACGAGCTGCCGACCGTCGACCACGGGGAGGGACGAGACACCCCGGAGCAGGTAGGGCTCACGCCAGCGCCACCGCTCGGTGCCCGTCTTCTCGTCCACCAGGTAGATGCCACCCTCGGACGACGCGACGATCATGCCCGCATCGGTCATGATCGGGGTGGTGAGCGATCCCCCGGTGCCGGACTCCCAGGTCCAGAGGACCTCGCCGGTCAGCGCCGCGACCGCGAGGAGCTTGCCGTCGGAGGCGGGCAGGTAGAGCGTGCGGACGCCGTCCTCGTCCTCGGTGGTCGCCACGGGGTGCGCCGCGCCGAAGTCGAGCCGCCAGCGAACCCCCTGGGTCTCGAGGTTCAACGCGACGAGCGGTCGGTAGTAGCCGCTCGTGAACATCTCGTCGCCCACGATCAGGGGGTCGGCCACGATGTCGGGGTAGCGCCCCTCGCCCACCCCCCGCTGCCACTGCGGCTCGCCCGTCTCCCGATCGAGCGCCACGATGGCCCCGGTCGAGAAGCCGAGAATCACGTCGTCACCACGGACGACGGGCTGCGGAGCTGCGAACAGCGCGAGCTCGGCGGCCCGGGTGAGGTCGGGCTCCGCCCGGTGCTGCCACTGCAGCTCGCCGGTCTCGGCCGAGAGCGCGATGACGAGGTCGTCGACGTTGGTGACGATCACCAGCCCATCGCTGACCGTGGGCGCCGTCACCACGGGGGCCCGGCCCTGGTGGATCCACCGGGCGGTGCCGTCGACGTCGTAGGCGTAGGTGATGCCCGCAGTGTCGCTGAAGTAGAGTCGGTCACCGTCGAACGTGGGGTGCGACTCCACCGAGGCGCGCGACGGGTAGACACGCTTCGTGCTCCCGTTGCGGCGCGACAGCGCGTACAGTCCCTGTCCGAGGGCGGATCCGACGTACACCGCGTCTCCCCGGATCACCGGGTCGGTCCACTCGGAGTGGGACGTGGACGGGGTTGCCGCCGCGCGAGGCAGGATCGTCAGCTTCGTGCCGCCGTCGGACGCCCCCCGCCCGTCGTTCGACACGTCGACACTCGACGCAGGAGCTTCGAGCCGTAGGTCGACCGGTGCCTCGGCCGGGCCGGGCAAGCGGACGCGGAAGTGGAAGGCAGGCGCCGCATCGAACGCGCCCGCGAAGGTAGGGGCGGGCGGCGCGGGTCGAGCCTCGAAGTCGTCGATGGTTCCCGCGAGGCCGAGAGAGCAGAGCAGGGAGAGCATCAACCCGCCAGCGCCTTCTTGCGCTCCCGGACCTCGTCGAGTCGGGTCGACTCGGGCCACTGGTTCTCGAATGCTTCGTACACCTGGCGTGCCTCCTCGTCACGATCCAGTGTCTCGAGGACGCGTCCGAGATCGAGGGTGGCTTGCTCACCGAGAACGTCGTCTCGGTCCGCCAGCTCCCGGAGGCGCTCGACCGCCGCGTCACCCTTGCCATCCTCGAGGTCGAGGTTGGCGAGCGAGCTCTGCACGCCAAACGCCAACACGTCCTCCGCGGTGTCCTCGGCGAGCTCGAGGGCGGAGCGCTGGGACTCCGGTTGCTCGGCGAGCCGATAGAGCTCCGAGGCCTTGAGGAGCGCTTCCACACGCGCAGCACCGCGACTCTCCTTCGCGATGGCCACGAGCTTGTCGGCCGCACGCACCAGGTCGTCGGACTCCGGGATCTCCTGGCCGAAGGCCTTGCCGAGACCAAGCCGCTCGATCGAGGGGAGGTCTCCGGTGGCCTGATGGATGCGCTGGCTCGCCCCGCGCTGATCGCTCACGACCCAGGCGGTGTACTGGCCCCAGAGCAAGAACCCGAGCAGGATGACCACGAGTCCGGCCACCAGGTGGCGCCAGTAGCCGAGGAAGGCGTTGGTGGCCCACATCTCGGCACGGAACAGCAGGCCGGCGTCAGCCTGCTGGAATTCGAGGTCGTCGTCTTCGTCGGTCTCGGACACGGTCGGTGCCTCCGGGTGGGACGCATAACACAGGCCCCCGTGGGCATGCCTCGGCACACCGGGCTTGTTGCCGCGGGTGTCCTGGGGTACGAGGCGCCCGAGCGGGGCGGAGCAGACCAGTTGATTCGGTACGTCTGGGTTATCGTCGGGGTGGGCGCGGGATGTAACGGATGGCCACGATTCGACCACCTCCCCGGTGGTGAATTCGTCCCGACCGAGCCGCTTCGCGTCGACCTCGAAATCGTGGGCGACGAGTCGCGCGACGGCGATCGACCCGAGCAACCCCTCGAGCTCGACGGTCCACTCTCGACTCTGGGCGAGCTCAACGAAGGGGTCGTGTGGCGCGGAGGTCTCGGCTGGCTGCCCGCCCTCGGGGTCGGTGAGGAGACCTTCGAGTGCCCCATCGACCCGCTGCCGCTGACCTACCCAGCCGACGTCGACTTCGTACGCTTCGCGCATCAGGGCGGGTCGCTGTGCGTGACGGCGGCGACCGAGCTCACGGGGATCGCCCGACCCGGCGACGAGGGCGGTGACGAGCGCTACGACTGCCCCGACGGCGTGACACGACCGCTGTGGGACGCCCCGCTCTACGAGCTCGCTGACGACGGCTGCGTGGTAGGCAACTGGCTCAACGAGCCCGACGGGATCTTCCCTACCGCGATCGGGCTGCGCAACGCCGGGCTGTTCTTCGCCAACCTGCCCCCAGGCGACTACGCCCTGCTTCTCGCCGCAGTGTGTGGGCGCTACGAGGGTGCCGAGCCCTGTGACGAAACGTTCGCGGACGAAGCTCGCGTGGAGTGTGTACCCTACAGCCTGGCCGTCGCCGTCGTGCCGAGCCAGGCTGCCTGCGACGCCCTGAACGAACAGCTGCTGCGGGAGGCGCTGTGACCCCCTTCCTCGTCGGACTCGCGGTGCTCGGCACGGCTCAGGCTGCCGAGCCTCAATACCGGCAACTCCGCCTCGTCGATGGTCGCGTGCTCACGGCCCAGATCCTGGCCACGGAGTCCGACGGCCTCGCGCTCCAGCTCCCTCAAGGACGGGCCCTCGTGTCGTTCGACCTGCTGGTCGACATGCTGCCGACCGACGGATTGAGCTACCGCGAGCAACCGGACTGGTCGGTGTGGGTGGTGGCCGACCAGCCCGAGCGCGACGAGATCCTGGCCGCGTTCGCCGCGATCGACGGGATTCGCGCGACCCCGGTGGGCGAGGGCGCTCCGGAGGCGGTCGCGGAGGCGAGTCGCGAGTGCGAGGACGACCTCGACTGCATCTCGCGCGTCTCCTCCGAGTCGGGCTGGCGGTGGCTCGTGTGGGCGAGGAAGCAGGGGGGGCGGCTGCGCCTCACCTCCCGCACGAACTCCACGACCGACCCCACGACCATCGACGTCAGCACCTCGCTCGAGAACCTCGACGGTCGCGTCCACGAGCTTCTGGGCCTCGAGCGGCCCTACGAACCACCGCCGGCCGTCGCGGTCGTCGACCCTGTGGTCGCGGTCGAGTCCGAACCCGAGGTGCCGCAGATTCCAAAGTCGGAGCGGCGCAAGGTCGCGCTCCAGTCCTTCGTACCGCTGCCGGGGTACCCGTCGCTCCGTCGCGGCGACACGGGCGGCTTCCTCACCGCAATGGGGCTCGTGGTGCCCGCGACGGCGGTGTGGGTGGGCGCGGTGGGTCAAGGCAGCCAGAGCCCGGGTGAGTTCGTCGCCCTCTCCGCCGTCGGGTTCTACGGCGCCACGGTCCTCACGAGCCAGGTGCTCGGTCACCGCACGCTCGACCGCCAGCAGGCCGCCATCTCGATGGCGCCCACCGAGCGCGGTGGACCGCAGGTCCTGATCGGCGCCCGATTCTGAGCGCCGGCGTCACTTGCCGAGAAAGATCGAGGCCTGGCCCTTGTACTCGATGATCCGCTCGCGGTAGTCGCCGCACTCCGTGGGCGTGTCCACGCCTGGAACCACCTGGAAGGTGTGGCGGCCGGGGTCCTGACCCAGGACGGCACCCTTGAGCTGGAACGGCAGGAAGAGGGCCGCACGGCCGGTCTTCTCGTCGATGGTCGTCCCGCCCACGATGTCCTCGGCGCGCATGAGCTGACCGTCGACCCGCAGGCGGCACCCGGTCGGACCGAGCACGATGGGCCCCTCGCGCGGCGGCGCAACTGCCGTGGGGGTGCGATCGAGGTTCTCGCGCCGATGGAGCACGCTGGTGCCCGACATTACGCTGAACTCGTTCCTGACGGGATCGTAGCCCGGAAAACTCACCGTGTACCGGTAGGTCTCGCCGATGTTCAGCCGGATCTCGTAGGGCGTGCGGAACGCGTCGTGGCCCTCGAGCTCGACCCGAGCGTTGGCGGGAGTGGACTCGAAGAGGACGGGTCGGGTTCCCGTGCCGTCCGTGGCTCCGGAGAGGTTCTCGACGATGGTGATGGACTTCGACTCGCGAGCGGTCGCGCGCTGGACTCGTGGCACGGGGTCAGACTCGCCTTCGGCCGCCATCTCGTCTCCCTCGTCGAGTCCCTCGTCGTCGGGAAGCTCGAACTCGGGGGGCGGGATGGGGTCCATCGGGCCCCGCTCGGGAAGCGTCGCGCGACGCTCGTCGGCCACTGCTTCGCCACTGCTGAACGAGCCCGTCGCCCACGCGACCACGAAGAGCAAGAGCACGAAGGCGGCGCTCACGGCGAAGGCGCCGAGGCCGAGCACGAGGATGCCGGTCCCGCTCGCGGTCTCGGCCTCGGGCTCCGCGGGACCCGCCGGGCGCAACTGAATCGCGGGCAAGGTGGGGGTGCTGCTCGGTCGAGGCCGAAGAGGCTTGGTCTCGACCGCGGCCGGCTGCGAGCGTACCTCGTGCAGGGGCAGCGTCTTCTGGCCGAGCCCGACCGGCACCGGAGGGGGCGTCGCCTGCGGCGCAGGAGAGGGAGCGAGGGTCGGTCCCCCGCCCGAGAGCGGGGCCGGCTCGTCTTCGTCGTCCTCCGGGTCGAGCAGGCTCTCGACGTCGTCGTCGTCGTCGAGCGGTTCGGCGTGGGGCCGGGGCCCTTCGAAGGAGTCGGACGGGACCACGGTGTTTGCCGTCTCGTACTCGTTCGGGCCGTTCGCGCCCGGAGGGACCACCGCCAGCACGGGCTCCTGGAGCACGGGAGTGTCTTCGTCGTCCGACGACTCGTCCTCGAACGTGACGGGAGCTTCGAGGAGAGAGGGATCGGTCACTTCGGTGACGAGCGACGCGACGGGGACCGACGAGGCCAATGCAGGGTCGGTGTCCGACTCGGTCGGGGACGTCCGCTCGGGAGACGCGTGGTCACCACCGTGGCTCGGAACGCGCGGCACGGTGAGATCGTCGTCGACCTCGACGGAGTCAGTACGCTGGGTGGGCTCCTCGTCGACCGCGAGGTCGTCGACGCCGACGAGTCCCGGATCCGCGATGGGCCCCGACTCGGTGGGCTCCTCGGGCGAATCGTCGTCCGTGAAGATCGGCGAGACGTCGACGGCGTCGTAGGCCTCCGTCATCGCGGAGAGGACCTGCCCATCATCGAAGCAGAAGTCGATGACGTCCTTGTACCGCGCACCGCACGTCTGACAGACCTTCATCGCGAACCGGTCCCTGGCCCGTCCCTCCGGGCCGGCTGAGTATACGGAAGCGCCTCGGCAACGAGCAACGACAGGCCGGACCTCATCCGTCGGCTCCGTAGGTCCGCTTGAGGTGACGCGCGATCACGAGTCGCTGGATCTGGTTGGTGCCCTCGACGATCTGCATCACCTTGGCATCGCGCATGAAGCGCTCGACCGGGTACTCCCGCGTGTAGCCGTAGCCGCCCAGGACCTGGACCGCATCCGTGCTGACCGCCATCGCCGCATCGGTCGCGGTCAGCTTGGCGAGCGCTGCATCGTAGCTGTAGGGGAGTCCCGCGTCGCGGCGCATCGCGGCCTTGTGGGTGAGGGCCCGGGCGCCCTCCGTCTTCGCCGCCATGTCGGCGAGCATGAACCCGACGCCCTGGAAGTCGATGATCGGCGTGTCGAACTGTCGGCGCTGGCTCGCGTAGCGCGTGGCGACCTCGAGCGAGGCCTGGCAGATCCCGAGGCTCGTGGCCGCGATGGTGATCCGCCCGGAGTCGAGGGCGGCCATCGCGACGTTGAAGCCCGTGCCCTCCTCGCCGAGACGCGCGCTCTCGTCGACCTCGACGCCGTCGAGCACGAGCTCGACGGTCGGCGAGCTGCGCAGGCCCATCTTCTCTTCCTTCTTGCCGAAGGACAAGCCGGTCGCGTCGCCATCGACGAGGAAAGCCGAGACGCCCTTGGGGCCCGGCCCCCCGGTGCGAGCCATCACGACGTAGACGTCGGCGAAGCCGCCGTGGGTGATCCAGAACTTGGTGCCCGACAGCGTGTAGCGGCCCCCCTGCTTCGTGGCCGTCGTCTTGAGGGAACCAGCGTCGCTGCCGCTGCCCGGCTCCGACAGGGCGAAGCCGCCGAGCAGGCGTCCCGTCGCGAGGCCCTCGAGGTAGCGGTCGCGCTGGGCATCGCTCCCGAAGCGAGACAAGATCATCTGCGGCAGGCCGGTGACGGCGACGGAGACCGCGTAGGACGCACTGACCTTCGCGATCGCCTCGAGGACCAGGCTGTACTCGACATAGCCGAGGCCGAGTCCCCCGAAGGCCTCGGCGGTCACCACGCCGGTGAGACCCTGCTCGCCGAGAGCCCGAATCATCTCGGGCCGGAACCGCTCGGCCTCGTCGTCCTCGCGAACCAACGGCCCGAGCTGCTCCTCCACGAACGTCGTCGTGGCCTCGACGAGCGCCTGCTGGTCGTCGGTAGGTTGGAACACGCTTCCTCCGGATGCGTCCTTTAGCTCACTGGCTGGACCTCGGGGGAGACATTGTCCGACATCGGCCACCAGCCTTCGCAAATCGGTCGAACCGCTCCGGTCGGGTCGCGCAACAGGGTCTCGGTTCGGAGCACCACCGCGCGGGCCGGCTGGTCGGTCAGGGCGGGCAGCAGGTCTCGCACCTTCGCGATCACACCATCGTGCTTCTGGAGGCGGAGCCGCACGTAGGGCGTTCCGTGCTCGAGGTGGACCTCGGCCGCCCGGACCGAGGGCCGCACGTCCACGGAGCGCTTCGCGGACTGCGACGACCGTCCGCGCTTGCCCCGGCGGCGCTCCTTCTTGGTCTTGCGCTCGACCAGGAGCTCGTCGCGACCGAGCAGGGCGCTCACGCGCTCGCGGAGCTCGGACTCGCTCGACGTGGGGAGATACAGCCGGTACTCCGCCCCCTCGTTGACCGACATGAGCGACGGAGCGCTCTTCGGAACCTCCGCGACCCCGTGCACGCCGAACCCCTCGGGGAGGACCTCCGCGAGGGTCGCGAGGTAGTCCTCGGGGTCGACGCGTGCCACGAGCGAGATGTCGAGGTACTCGCCCATCGACGCCGTGTTCACCGGCATGGCCGACGAGAACGCCATCTTCGGGTGGGGATGGAAGCCCTGACTATAGGACAGCGGCGTCTTTGCCCGCCGCAAGGCCCGCAGCCACGCGTTCATCGCCTCGAGGTGGGCGAGGTACCGGGCGGTGCCCGTGCGGCTCACTTTGAGCCAGAGTCGCTGCACGGCCGGCGGCTCGACGTGCTCCGGGGTGGGCTTGCGGGTCCACTCGGACTCCGGCTTGCGGCCCTTGACCGAGCGACGCAGCATCGTGGCGCACAGCGGCCGCTCGTGGTCGATGACCCCGCACTTGTGGCACTTGCTGTGACGGCAGTCCTCGGCGTGCTGAAGGACCAGCGCGCGCCGCCAGTCGGACTTGAACCACTCCTTGCCGATCAGGATGTCGATATGGTCCCACGGCAGCCGCTCGTCGAGATCGCGCTCGCGCAGCGCGTCCTCGACGTCGTAGCCGACCTGGTCGATGGCGCTGGTCCACGCCTCGAAGTCCAGGTGCTCTCGCCAGGCGTCGAAGCGGGCGCCGTTGCGCCAAGCCTGCTCGATGAGATCGCCCGCGCGTCGGTCCGCGCGACTCACCAGCCCCTCGAGGAAGGTCTCCTCGGGCTCGTGCCGACCGAACTTCACCCGGGGAGCGTCCTTCAACGCGGTCTGCAGCACGTCCTGGCGGCGCTCCGTCTCCTCGAGACCGATCTGGGCCGCCCACTGAAACGGGGTGAAGGGCTTGGGCACGAAGGTGCTGACCCCGAGGTTGGCTTTGGCGCGGGAGTGGATGGCCCGCCCCTCCTCGACGGCTCGCTTGGCGAGGTCGGCGATGGCGACGACGTCGTCGTCACGCTCGGTGGGCAGCCCGATCATGAAGTACATCTTGACGTGGTCCCAGCCACGCTCGAAGGCCCCGGTCGCCATGCGGATCAGGTCGTCGTCGGGAATCCACTTGTTGATGACCGCCCGCAGTCGCGGCGAGGCAGCCTCGGGCGCCACGGTGAGCCCGGTGCGGCGGGTCTCCGCCACCATGTCGGCGAGCTCGACGGAGAAGCTGTCGAGGCGCAGCGAAGGCAGCGAGACGCTCACCCGCTGCGGACGCGCCGTCTCGACCGTGTTCTCGACGAGCTGCCGGACCTGGCTGTAGTCGCAGGTCGACAGGGAGACGAGAGAGACCTCCTCGTAGCCGGTGGTCTCGAGGGTGCGAGCGAGCAGGTCGTCGACGTTCTCGAGCTCGCGCTCGCGGACCGGGCGGGTCGTCATCCCGGCCTGGCAGAAGCGACAACCCTGCGTGCAGCCCCGCAGCACCTCGAGGCTGATCCGGTCGTGGACCTGCTGGGTGAAGGGCACGATGTAGTCGACGGGGAAGGTGGCCCCGTTGAGGTCGCGCGTGATGCGCTTGCGGATGGTGGGACCATCGACCGGCGGACGGACGGAGCCGTCGGGCAGCGTCTCCATGGGGTACAGCGCGGGCACGTAGACGCCTTCGAGCTCCGCTATCGCAGCGAGCTTCTCCGCCCTCGGCCGGTCCCGGACCGCCCGGAGGACCTCGCAGATCTCCCGAATCGCATCCTCACCGTCGCCAATCACGAAGAAGTCCACGAAGGGGGCGAGCGGCTCGGGGTTGAACACGGCCGGTCCGCCCGCCACGGTCAGCGGGTCGTCCTCGCCGCGATCCGCGGTGCGGACGGGGATCGAGGCCATGTCGAGCATGTTGAGGATGTTGGTGTAGGTGAGCTCCGACTGGAGCGTGAAGCCCAGCAGATCGAGCTCCCGAAGCGGCGTCTTCGTCTCGAGGGTGAACAGGGGCAGGCCACGCTCACGGAGGATCTTCTCGAGGTCGAGACCTGGAGCGTACACGCGCTCGCAGCTCGCCCACGGAAGCTCGTTGACCACGGCATAGAGGATGTGGATGCCCAGGTTGCCGAGCCCCAGGTCGTAGAGGTCGGGAAACGCCAGCGCGACCTGGACGTCGACCGAGGACGGGTCCTTCCGCACGGCGTTCACCTCGTTGCCGAGGTAGCGCGAAGGCTTGTCGACCAGCGGCAGGATCTCGTCTTCGAGGATGCGTTCGAGCGACATCGGTACCTCGTGTGCTCCGGGCCAAGAGGTGTCCATACACCCTGTGAGAGGAGACGTCGATGAGAGCTTTGTTCTCTGCTTTGTTCCTGGTGTCCTGCGCGGCCAACTCCGAGGCGTCCGCAGCACCCGAGCGGGCTCGGGTCGAGCCAGGGTTCTGGGACCACTGGGGCGACGGGAGGGCCGAGCTGTCGGCCTACCGACTCACCACTCCGCGCTACGGTCAGGCTCGCGAGGGCCGCGTCACGCTGGTGTTCGTGACCGAGACGTTCACGGATGGCCAGCGGGTCAAGTCCCACGGGGGCCACGACGACGAGTACCCCGTGCTCAAGCTCAACGAGATCCGGGACTTCCAGACCGGGATCTACGACTACAACGTGATGACGAGCACCTACATCCGCCTCGACGGGGGCTCGGCCTGGGGCGAGCCCGTCAAGGTCTCCATGTCGATGCAGGAATGGTGCGGGCACGTCTACGAGCAGATGGTCCCGCGAGGGGACCGGCTGACCTGGACGCAGCACAGCTACTTCGACGGCGAGGGGGACCGGGAGCTCGACCTCGGTCGTCGGAAGAGCGGCGTTCTGACCGATGCGCTTCCCGCCCTCGTTCGAGGGATCGTCGCGTCGCCGGTCGCCCCTGGCGAGACGCGGACCTTCGATGGGCTGTCCACCCTGGTCTCGGGTCGATTGGCCCACCGCCCGCCTCGGTGGTCGCCCCTGTCGCTCTCCGTGGCGGACGAGACCCACGAGCAGACCACGCCCGCGGGCACGTTCGTGGTCCGCGACGTCACCACGTCCCACGCCGGGGTCGAGACCACCTGGTGGGTCGAGCGCGACGAACCTCACCGTCTGGTGGGGTGGTCGAGCACCGGTGGGGAGCGCGCAGAGCTCGTCGGTACGGAGCGCGCCGCCTACTGGCAGCTCAACCGGG
The DNA here is from genome assembly GCA_964655065.1 of uncultured Enterobacteriaceae bacterium. GTDB lineage: Bacteria > Myxococcota_A > UBA796 > UBA796 > DRPG01. The sequence continues at coordinate 16,510 of CAZZLC010000046.1, forward strand.
AGGGGGACGAGCGCGCCCTGTCGACGCTGGGCCTACCGCCGCCGCAGCTCGTGACCGCCCCGGCTCAGCGCTGACGCGTCCACCCCGCGTCGGGAGACCACCGGTGGACCACGGACGGCCCGAGCGGGCGCTCGGCGGTGATCGTGAGGCCGTCCTCGCGGAGGTCGACGAACCACCAGCCTCCCGCGGGGAGGGGAGCGGGCCGAAGCCGGCCCTCGCCCCAGCGGCCGCCCACGGCGCCAAACCCGGGCCGACCGGTGCCGAAGGCCACCACGAGGACGACCTCCTCGGCTGACGCGTGGTCGCGGACGAGCTCGAGGAGCCCCTCCGCTTCCTCGCGCAGCTCGGGTCCGCCGTGGAGCACCAGCACCAGCCGATCGATGCGACGGTCGCCCACCGCCTTCGGGATCCACGACCGCTCGTCGAGCCACGACGACCCCTCCGCGCCGCTGTCGCACACGACCCACCGCCAGCGAACGTCGCCCGTGAGGACGTCGACGCCGTACCAGGCCGCGTCGTCGGAGTACACGGGGACGCCCGAGCCGGGCCAGGCAGCGAAGAACCCACGGAGCTCCCGATCCCCCCGACGCTCCCCCCTCCCTGCGACCGGCCATGCGGGGGGGAGCGAACCGAGGACCGTCGAAGCGTCTCGCCATCGCCTCCGCGTCGATCGGGAGACCGTCTCGCTCACCACGATTCGATCGGGGTCCGACGATCGGATGCGTCGCAGGCTGGGCACGTCCAGCCGCTCGAGCCCCTCGATCAAGGCGATGCGAAAGGCCTCCTCGCCAGCTTGCACCACGTCGCCGTCCTGCTCCCCGAGGGGAGCCGGCGGGACCCTGGCGCACCCGATCAACGCGACGATCAGCGCGAGCCCGACCCGCTCACTCCACCGTGACCGACTTGGCGAGGTTCCTCGGCTTGTCCACGTCGCGACCGAGCTCGAGCCCCACGCGGTAGGCGAGCAACTGCAGCGGCAACACCGTGAGGAGGGGGCTTGCATAGTCCGCGGTCCGGGGGATGGGGATGGACACGTCCGCGAGCTCCGCGACCTCCTCGTCGCCAGCCGTGTGGACGACGATCAGTTTCGCACCTCGCGCCTTGACCTCCATCATGTTCGACACGGCCTTGGGGGTCTGGTTGTCGCGCGGGACGATGAAGACCACGGGGGCGCCGTCGTCGAGCATGGCGATGGGGCCGTGCTTCATCTCGCCGGCCGGGTAGCCCTCGCAGGGGATGTAGGCGATCTCCTTGAGCTTGAGGGCTCCCTCGAGCGCGACGGGAAAGGAATAGCCGCGACCGAGGAACAGCACGTAGGGCGCGTTGGCCACGAGGGCCACGGCGTCGTCGATGGGGCCCGGCTCTCGCAGGTACTGGGCCACCAGGCTCGGAACCTCGTCGAGGGTCTCCGCCACCCGCTGTCCCTGCTCGAGCGAGAGGTTGCGGCAGCGCGCGAGCATCAGCGTGAACACGAGCATGGCGGCGATCTGCGAGGTGAACGCCTTGGTGGACGCCACCGCGATCTCGGGTCCCGAGTGCACGTACACTCCGCGGCCACAGGTGCGGGCGATGGTCGAGCCGACCACGTTGACCACGCCCATGACCTCGCCGCCCTTGAGCTGGACCTCTCCGATGGCCCCCAGGGTGTCCGCGGTCTCGCCGGACTGGGAGAACGCGAAGAACAAGGCGTCGCGTGGGATGATGGGGTGACGGTAGCGGAACTCGCTCGCAATCTCGGCCCGCGCGGGCACCCGCGCCAGGGCCTCGATGGCCATCGCAGCCGTCATACCGGCGTGGTAGCTGGTTCCGCAGCCGAGGTTGATGACGCGGTTCACCGCGACGAGGTCCCGCGGGGTCTGGTTCAGTCCCCCGAGCTTGGCGTTGCCTTCTTCGGTCTGCAGGCGACCTCGGAGCGCGCGTCGGATGCTCCGTGGCTGCTCGTGGATCTCCTTGAGCATGAAGTGCGGGAACCCCTCCTTGCTCGCGAGGACGAAGTCCGAGTCGAGCACCTCGACCGCCGAGTCCACCGCCTTGCCGGTCAGGGTCTGGACGTCCACGCCGTCGACGCTGATCACCGCAAGCTCGCGATCCTGCAGGTACACCACCTGGCGGGTGAGGCCCACGATGGCCTGGGGATCACTCGCGATGACGCTCTCGCCCTGGCCGAGCCCGACGACGAGCGGCGAGCCGAAGCGGGCGGCGATCACGACGTCGGGATGGTCCGCGAACACGACCGCGATCCCATAGGTGCCGCGAACGTGCTGGAGGGCATCACGCACCGCCTGGGCCGGATCGCCCCGGTAGTGCTGCCGAATCAAGTGAGGGAGCACCTCGGTGTCCGTCTCGGACCGGAAGGTCACCCCTTCGCCCGACAGCCAGCTCTTCAGCGCGCTCATGTTCTCGATGATGCCGTTGTGCGCGACGGCGATCGACGTCAGGGCGTCGATGTGGGGGTGAGCGTTCTCGAGGGTGATGCCGCCGTGGGTGGCCCAGCGCGTGTGCCCGACGCCGATGGTCGCCGCGGGGCCTCCCTCGACCTCCGAGGCGAGATCCGCGACCCGACCGACCGCCTTGCGAAGCCACAGACCGCCACCGTGGACCAGGGCGATCCCAGCCGAGTCGTACCCCCGGTACTCCATCCGTCGGAGTCCCTCCACGAGCCGGGGCAGCGCAGGCTTCGACCCGAGATACGCAATGATTCCACACATGAAGCAACTCCTGGTCGATCGTACGCGCTACTTGATCTGATCGATGTAGTCGAGGAGTTCGTCGCCCGAGATCCAGTGGTCGACGGTGAAGCGCGCCACGCCGCTCGCGTCGATCAGCCAGGTGGTGGGCAATCGCTGGACCCCGAAGCGCCGCGCCAGCTCCGGCCCGTGCACCACCTCACCCCAGTGTCCGCCCACGTGGGCCATTCGCTCGAACTCCGTCGGATCGTCGTCGGTGGACACCGCGATGACGGTCGTGTCCATGCCTCGGGCTCGCAATCGGCGTGCCAGGGTCCCAAATTGAGGGAGCATCTGCAGACAGGCATCGCATTCGCGGTCGAAGAACGAGAGCACGACGATGCGGCCACGCAAGAACGAGGAGTCGACGCGACCGGATCGCGTTCCGATCACGAAGCTGGGCATCGGTTTGCCGAGCTGGGGCACGGTCTCGGGTCGGGTGAGCGGCACCGTCTTCACGGTGGAGGGCTCGGGAGCGGCCGAGGCCTCGACGCTCGCTGCATCGTCGCTGGGCGGCGCGCCCCACTGGTCGGCCGCGACCTCCCAGTCGCCGAGGCCAACGTAGGTCTCGGCGAGGCGCCCCTCGAGGCTCCGAACCCCCCGGCTCCGCGCCTTCGCAAACGACACGAAGGCCGCGTCGAGCTCCTCGAGCGTACGCTGGAGCTCGCCGAGCTCCTCGAACCAGAAGGAATCGGGCTCGTCGGCGAGCAGGGTGGCCAGCGAGGCGTAGGATCGGGCCAGGCGCACGTCTCCCTCCTTCCGAGCGGCCCTCGAGAGCAGGAACATCGGCAACGCGAAGCGGTCCTCGTAGGCTTCGGAGTCACGGGCGATCCGTCGTCCACCGCGCGTGCCGACCGAGATGACGAGGAGCGCGTCGCGCACGGCGCGCCGAATCTCGTCGGCGTCGTCGCTCGTGTCGGCGGCGTCGAGGGCCCGGCGAACCGGGTTCGCCCGCCCGCGGTAGCGGGCTTCGAGATCGACGTCGAGGGCACGGCGTTGCGCTCGCATCCGCTCGGTCATCCGGTCGTCGAGCTCGCGCCGGGCGAGCAGGTAGGCCAGCACGAGGTCGTTCTGGGCGGCGGCGATGTCGCCACTGTCCTCGTGGATCTTGGCGCGGACGAGGAAGGCGCGGGACAACGTGGCACGCAAGAGCTCGGCGTTGGTGGCGCCGAGATCGGAAGGGCGAGGGTCCACGGCGTGCGCCAGCGCCGCGTTGGCTACGTCGAGGGCTCGCCCGAGCTGACCGGCGAGTCGCCACGCCTCCGCCTCGCCCGCCCAGGCCTCGGGCCCGCCGCTGCGCTCCTGAACCCGTCGATACAGCGCTCCGGCACGTTCGTGTCGCGCCCCCTGAAACAGCAGTCGGGCCGCGCGATCGGCGACGTCGACGAGCTCGGAGGGGTAGCCGTCGAGCTCCAGGGCTTCGTCTGCCACGAGACGCTCGGCGTACCGGGTGCGGCCCACGCGGTCGAGCGGCTCCCGAGAGGGAGGCGGGGTCTCACCCCGCTCGCGAAGCACGTCGTCGATCCCGGCCACCAGATCGAGGCGCTCGATGGCGCGAGCGAGCTTCCGCGTGCGGTAGAGCTGCACGACGTCGAAGTCCGCCCACGCCCGTCTCGTGAGGTAGCGCCGCTGCACGCGGAAGGTCGCCAGTCGCCAACGCAGCGAGTCGAGGCCCCAGATCGTTGCGAGAACCTCGGGGTGCTCCGGGAACTCCTTCGTCAGCCGACGAAAGACCGCGCGGGCCCGCTTGGTGTCGCCCTCCGCGAGACTCGCGGCGAGCTCCGCCTCCAGGGGGCGCCAGGGCGGGGTGTCCGCCGCTCGGGACGCGAGCTCCCGCAGCGCCCGGCTGCCGAGTCCCGCTGCAGCGGTCGCGTCGATGTAGAGCTGCTGCGCCTCTGCGTGGCGGGCGTCGACCCGCAACGCCGAGATGGCGAAGTCCCGAGCCTCGTCGTAGGCCTCGCGAACCATCGCGGCGCGACCGCGCTCGACGTCGAGCTCTGGCGACGCCAGCGCCGCCGTGAACAGGGTGATCAACCACAGCAGCACGAACCCTCCGCCCACTTGCGCGGAGCATAGGCCGCCCTCCGGGTCGCGGCTACTCCTCGTCGGGCCCGTCGGGAAGCCGCCCGTTCGACCAGTCGTCGAAGATGTCGACGAGCTTCGACCTGACGTCGCGTCCCTCGTCGCCTCCGAGCCCTCGCAGGGCGTCGACGGTGAGCCCCATCTGGTGCACGTACCGCGCGCACGGCGGGCAGGTGAGCAGGTGGATCCGGAAGCGGGCCCACTCGGTGACGCTCAGCTCGCCGTCGAGGAACGCGCTCGCGGTGTCCACGATCTCTCGACACGAGTAGCCGGCGGAGATGATCGGCATCATTTCTTACCTTCGAGATACGAGGCCAGCGCGTTCCGTACCTTCGTCCTTGCACGATGGAGGAGTACGCGCTGGTTCGTCTCTCCGATGTCCATGACGTTACGCACTTCTTCGCTCGACCAGCCCTGCACGTCGCGCAGCACCAGCACCATCCGCTGTCGCTCGGGCAGCTGTTCGATGGCGCGCTCGAGCTCCGCGCCCATCTCCTGGTCGACGGCCGACTTCTCGGGCGTACCGTGCCACCGGTCGGGCGGGGTCTTCCACATGCCGTTCTGGTCGAAGCGGTCGAGGTCGATCGGGTCGTCGTCGTCCTTGCCGAGGGCCGAGGCGGGGAGCGTGCGGCTCTCGCGGGTGGCCCGGGTGCGAGCGCGATTGGTCAGGATGCGGAACATCCACGTCTTCAGCGAGCTGCGGCCCTCGAACTTCCCGATGCCTCGGAGTACGGCCACCCACGTCTCCTGCACCACCTCCTCGGCGACGCTCCGTGAGCGGACGATCGCCTGAGCCACCCGCAGCATCGAGCTGGCGTAGCGGTCCACCAGCTCGGCGAACGCAGTGGAATCCTTGTTTCGAAGGCGCTCGACCAGCTCCCCGTCCGGTGGGCCGTCACCCCCTCGCGCCTGTGCGGACGTAGCCATGCCGCTCTCCGGTCCGATGGGCCGGATAGCATGTTGCGCGCGCCGCTGGGGCGTGGGGAGGACCCAACATGGCAACCGCGTGTCTCGTCTTCGCGAAACCCCCGCATCCTGGCGCGGTCAAGACCCGCCTCGCCGCGCGAATCGGGGACGAGCGCGCGGCTCTGCTCGCACGGGCCATGCTCGTGGACACGTGGCGGTTGGTCTCCGCGATCGAGGGACTGGTCCCGATCCTCGCGACGCCCGAGCCCGACGCGGACCACGGACTGGTGAGCGCCGAGGCCTGGGACCAGGGCGAAGGCGACCTCGGGGCCAGGGTCGAGCGGATGCTGGCCCGCGGCGTGGAGGTGCACGGACGGGCGTTCGCCATCGGCGCCGATGCCCCCGGCGTCGGACCCGAGGTGTACCGAAAGGCGCTCGCCACGCCGGTCGAGGATGCCGTGCTCGGCCGGAGCACCGACGGTGGCTTCTACTTGATCGGCCTGTCCCAGTGCGAACCCGGGCTCCTCGCGGACCTTCCCTGGAGCAAGCCCGACACTGCCGCGGCAACCGCGGCTCGACTCAGGAAGTGGGGGTACGTGGTTCACAATCTCCCACTCGCCTTCGACGTCGACGAGCTGGCCGACCTGCGAAGGCTCGCACGCGAGATCCCGCGCAATCAGGCTCCGGGGACCTTTGCGCTCCTCGATCGACCGAGCTTTCGCGAGCTGCTTCAGTGATGGTGCTGTTCCTGGGCGTTCCGGCGGCCTGGGGACTCGCCGCCTGGTGGCTCGACCAGTACGGGCTCTCTCCCCTTCCCGAGGGAGCCCGGTACGACGCCATCGTGGTCGCGGGCTGCCGGGTGATGCCAGATGGGCGCCCCTCACCCGCCCTGGCCCGGCGGGTGCTCCTCGCGGTGCAGTTGTTCCAGGAAGGGCGCGCTCCCCGCATGGTGTTCACCGGAGGCAAGGGCGAACCGCCGCCGCCCCGCTCCGAAGCCGAGGCGGCCGCCGACCTCGCCCGTGAACACGGCGTTCCCGCGGAGGCCATCGTGCTGGAGGACCAGTCGCGCACCACCTGGCAGAACGCCCAGTTCACCGCGCGTAGGATCGAGGCCGAACGCATCTGCGTGGTCAGCGACAGCACCCACGTCTTCCGCTGCCGGCGCATGTTCGGTCGCTTCTTTGCCCGCGTCGACGGCACCGGCGTGCGGCTGCCCCCGCGCTCGAGGATCCGTCAGGCGCTGCGAGAGGTGGGGGCCGTGATCCGGCACGGGCTCGCGGGTCGACTGTGAGCCCTCAGTCGGCTTCGACCAGTCGATGCAGCCCCTCGGGGTCGTCGACCTGCAGCCAGTGACCCGCCTCGGCCATCACGTGCACCGTCAGGCCGGCGATGCCGCGGGCGCGGATCTCGTCGGCCTCGGTGAAGCGTCCCTCCCGGCCCGCCCGAACGATGCGGATCGAAGGGGCGCGAGCCTCGACCACCGGCCACAGGTCGCTCGTCTCGTAGCTGCGGAGCATCGCCTCGATGCCGTCGAGGTCGTAGACCCAGCGCCACACGCCATCGTCGCTGCGCTGGAGCGAGGTGAGGAGCCAGGCGACGATGGGGGCGGGCATGCCCTGGTCTGCCAGATAGGCCCGCACGGGATCTCGGCTCTCGGCCGGCACGGGGGCTCCCCGCAGGAGCCGGAGAACGGTGGGGGCAGCTGTGATCTCGTCACCGTCGATCTTCCCGGGACCCGGTGGGCTGTCGAGCACCCACACGCGGGTGGCCTCTCCGGGTGCGAAGTCGCGGAGCCACTGCAGTACGACCTTGCCTCCGAAGCTGTGGCCCAGCAGGAGACTCGGCAGGCCCTCACGAGCGACCCTGGCCTGCAGGTCGCGAGCGCACGCAGCCAGGTCGTGAGGAGGCGGGACCGGCGGGTGGGCGCCGTGGTTCCGCAGGTCGACGAGCGCCGCGGCCCGCGAGGGGTCGTCGCCCCGCCAGCGCTGGGCGAAGCTCCGCCAGTTTCGGCCCTGACCCAGGATCCCGTGGACGAACCACGCCCGCGTCGGCGCCGAGCCGTCCCCCACCCACTCGAAGCCCGTGCTCACGACGTCTCCCCCGGTGCGGTGGCGCTCCCCACCGCCGCGAGCCCTTGTTAACCGGACGGGGCCAGGAGCCGTTGAGGTCGATGGACGAACCCTCCCCGCTCAAGAACTTCGCCGGAGGCGGCGGCTGCGGCTGCGGCTGTCTCGGACTGGCGGTCGTGCTGGCGGGGCTCGTCACCATGGTCGGAGTCCCCCTCGGGCTCTACGGAAGCGTGGACGAGACCACCGTGCTCGCTCTGGGAAGCATCGTCGCGGCGGTGGGGCTGCTCACCTTCCTGCTCGGGAGCGCGGCATACGTGGGGTCGTTGTTCCTTCGGTGAATCCAATGCACGCAGCGGAAATCGTGGCGGCACTCGCGACTTGGTACCGAGCCAACGGACGAGCGTTGCCGTGGCGAGACTCGCCGACGCCCTACCACGTCCTGCTCTCCGAGCTGATGCTCCAGCAGACGCGCGTCGAGACCGTCGTTCCGTACTTCGAGCGCTTCGTCACTCGCTGGCCCACCCTCGAGGCCCTCGCGGGCGCCGACGAGGAGGACGTGCTGCACGCCTGGGCTGGGCTCGGCTACTACTCGCGGGCCCGGAACCTGCTGCGGTGTGCGCGCACGGTGACGGAGCGAGGAGCCATGCCCGAGACGGTGGACGAGCTGCGGGCATTGCCGGGTATCGGCCCGTACACGGCCGGCGCGGTGGCTTCCATCGCCTTCGGCGTGCGCACCCCCCTCGTCGACGGCAACGTGGAGCGCGTGATCTCCAGGTTCGATGCGCGATCGCCGGATCCGCGCGGGGCGGGCAAGAAGGCCCTGTGGGCCCGGGTGGCCGAGCTGCACGAGGCTGCGGAAGCCGATGTCGCGCCAGGGGACCTCAACCAGGCCCTCATGGAGCTCGGCGCCACCGTGTGTCGACCCCGACAGACCGACTGCGACCGGTGCCCGATCGCCCGGGGATGTCGCGCACTCGCGGAAGACGCCGTCCTCACCTACCCGACCAAGAAGCCAAAGAAGCCGCCCACCCCGATGTTCGCGGTGTACGGGATCTGGGAGCGCCCCGAGGGGATCGTGCTCGGTCGACGGCCCGAAGGCGGTCTGCTGTCCGGCCTCTGGGAGCCCATCGGCACCGAGCTCGCCGAGACCGCCGATCCGAGAACTGCCCTGACGACTGCGTTCGAGCTGCGAACGGGCTGTGTCGTGTCGAAGGCCCATCCCATCGGTGAGGTCGTCCACGTGTTCAGTCATCGCCGGCTGCGGGCCACCGTGTTCCGGGTCGAGGCTTCCGGGACGCCCCGATGCGTCGCGCACTACCAGGAGATCACGGTGCGAGCGAACCCCGAGGACGTCGCGCTGTCCACGCTCGCGAGGAGGATTCTCGCCCTCCGCCCCCAGCTCGAGCTGCCACTCGCGGCCGAGCGAGCGTATGGAGAGAGGTGATGCCCACTGCAGCCGTCATCATCATCGGGGACGAGATCCTGTCGGGGAAGTTCGCCGACGAGAACGGACCGTTCCTCATCCGTCGGCTCCGCGCGCTCGGGACCGACCTGGGGCGAGTCGCCACCATCGGCGACGATCCCTCGGCGATCGCCGACGAGGTGGCCCGGTCCGCGGCCACCTACGACCACGTCATCACCACCGGCGGGGTGGGACCCACGCACGACGACCGCACCCTCGAGGGCGTGGCCCTCGCAGTGGGCCGGCCACTCCAGGTCCACCCTGACCTCGCTGCCCTCCTCGACCGGTTCGGGATGGACAAGAGCGTCGCCAACCTGCGGATGGTCACCGTTCCCGAGGGCGCGTTGCTCGTCGACGCTCCCGGCTCGTCGTTCCCCGTGGTCCGCGTGGACAACGTCTGGGTGCTTCCCGGTATCCCGAGCTTGATGCGAACGAAGTTCGAGGACATCGCGCAGCACTTCGCCGGCCCGCAGGTCCACGTCGCTCGCCTGTACTGCACCCAGGGCGAATCCGAGATCGCGGAGCACCTCGAGGCGGTCGAGCGGGCCCTGCCCGACGTGACCATCGGGAGCTATCCGCGCTGGGGCGAGCAGCAGTACCGCGTGATGATCACGGCAGACAGCCGTGATGCCACGCAGCTCCGGGAGGCGGTGCGGATGCTCCGGTCCACCGTGCGGTGCGTGGACCTCGGATCCGAGGTGTAATCGGATGTTGCGCACCCGCCGGTGCGGGTCACGCTGCGATATCGACCGTAGTCGTCCACCGGAGAATCGTGGCTTCCTCCTACGCGCTGTACGTCGCCGTCAGCTTCCACGGCGAGGTCGTCGAAGAGCGGCAGGTCCGGTTCGGTGAGCCGGTCCAGCTCGGCAACTCCGCCGCCGTGGCCGTCCCCGTGCCCGAGGGCCACGACCACCTCGCGCGGGTGGTGTGGGCAGGCCCGGAGCTGGCCGTGGTCGAGACGGCGGCCGGCGAGCTCCACGAGGTCACCCCCGGCGACGACGTCACCATGGAGGTGGGGCCGGTCACCCTGCGGCTGTACCTCGCCGCGCAGTTTCCGCTTCAGCGGGCGCGCCCCTGGTCGAGCATCGCGGCGCTGGCGTGGTTCGCCCTCGTGATGATCGCATTCCTGCTGTCGGCCCAGGTCGAGTGGCTCAACCGCTTCCCGAACTACTGCCTCGTCTCCGATCACCTGCTGCGCGACTACAAGTACTCGCTCGTGTTCTACCAGCGCGACTGCATGCACGACCAGAGCGTCGGCGCCCAGAGCACGGCGTTCACCGCGGAGTACATCGCTCGACTCCTCGACAAGGATCTGGCGGGCGAGGAGCAAGGCCTGATCGAGACCGTCGACAACATCGACCGGCCCGAAGCGGAACGCCAGATCGAAGACGAGGACCGTCACCTCTTCCTGCCCGCGGGGAACCGGGGTCCCACCGACAACATGGGTGGAGCGGAGGACGTGGCCCCCGAGCCGGTGCGTGGTGTCGACGACGACGACATCGTCATCCCCAAGAAGCGTCAGGAGGCCGAGCCGCAGCTCGCGCTCGAAGACCAGAGGCTCCTCGAGGACCCGCTCGAGGTCGAGGAACCCGACGACGGGGCCGAGGAGGGCATCGAAGACGCCGAGGACTCCGAGGCCGAGAACCTCGAGCCTCCCGCCGAGGAGGAAGAAGGGTTCGGCGCCGCGGACTGGTACGACGAGGAAGACCCCGTCATCCAGGAGCTCATCCTCCGCGACGCGCTCCAGCGCATCAAGGCGCGGGTGGAGCTCGACCCCGACGACCCCATCGGACTCTCGCTCCTGAGCAACTTCCAGTACCTCGTCGGCGAGTACGACGATGCCATCGAGACCTACGACCGGTTCATCGAGCTCGTGCCGGACTCGCCCAACGGCTACAACAACAAGGCGCTCATCTACAAGCGCCGAGGCGAGTACCAGCAGGAAGAGGCGCTCTACCGCATCGCCCTGTCGATCGATCCCAGCGACGACGTCGTGATGAACAACCTCGCGGTTAACCTCTCGCACCAGGGTCGCTTCGACGAGGCGCTCGCGATCATGGACCAGCTCGAGGAGATCGTGCCGGGAGACGCCTACGCGAACCTCCACCGCAGCAAGATCTACGCGGAGATGGGCGACAAGGAGCAAGCCTACTTCTACCTGCGGCGGGCCCTCGAGGGCTACCGCACGATGGGCACCTTCCACCGCATCGAGTTCCGCCAGGACATCCGGCTCGACCCGAGCTTCGCCTCGCTCCGCGAGGAGCGACGCTTCCGGTCCGTGCTGACCGAGTTCTTCGGCGATCACGTGCCCCTTCCCCCCGAGTGACCCCCCCGGGTCGCGGGGAGCGGAGAGTGACCATGCGACGCGCGATGTACGCGGGCTCCTTCGACCCGCCCACCAACGGCCACATCGACATCGTCCGGCGCGGCGCGGAGCTCTTCGACGAGCTGATCGTGGGGGTCGGCAGCAATCCCTCCAAGCGCTACCACCTCGACTCCGAGCAGCGCCGAGTCCTCTTCGAGTCCTCCATCCCCGACCTCGACAACGTTCGTGTGGTCACCTTCGCGGGCCTCGTGGTCGAGGCAGCGCGAGAGCAAGGCGCGCAGGTTCTGCTCCGCGGGATCCGCACCTCGTCGGACCTCGACCTGGAGTTCCGCAACGGCCTCGCCAATCGCGATCTCGCGGGGGTGGAGACACTGTTTCTGCTCACCGACCCCGAGCACATCTTCGTCAGCTCGTCGTTGGTGCGGGAGATCGCCAAGTTCGGTGGCGACATCTCCAAGTACGTGCCGCCGGCGGTCGCGCGGGCGCTCGAGCGCCACTGATCACTTCAGGCAGGCCGCCGCGGCTTCGCGGGTGACGCCGGCCCCCGTCGCGGGCCTGAACTCCACCACCCGACGGTCCCCGAAGTCCTGGGTCCGCACGGTGTAGAACCCCGCGATCCGGAAGGTGGCCGCGTTGCCACCCTCGCTCGACGACACACAGCTCACGTCGTTGAAGGGGTGGCTCGTGCGGCTGCCCGGATACACCTCGACGTCGACCTCGGACTTCCCGATCTTGCCCACGGCCGGAAGGTAGTACTCGATCGTCGACGACATGGGGAAGGAGCCGAGCTGGCCCTTGCGGCAGTCCACGGGGTACCGCCGCATGTCGCCCTCGTTCGAGGTGAGGATGGCCGTGGCCTGGCTCCCGTCCACCGTGACGCGCACGTCGAGGCACACGAGCGAGTGGTTGGCGAGCTTGTCGAGCGCCTTCAGCGTCGCACTGGAGGCGCGGTCCGCCTCCTTGCGCCCGTCGACGGGCACCGTCAGGTCGATGGCGCCGTCCTGGGCATGCGCCGGGGCAACGAGTCCCCCGATCAACACCGCGGTGACTGCGGACGCGAGCATGTTCTCTCCTCTGGTCGTGGATGGGATGGGCGCCGGAAGTGGCTCACCCGCCTCGGTTCTGCTTCCGCTCGCGCCGGCGCTGGCGACGCTCGCGCTTGCGTTCCTCCCTCCGCTGCTTGCGGAGCTCCTTCTTCGAGGGCGGCGTTCTCAGCTGTCCCTGCGCCGCGGCCGCCGCCCCGCCGGCGACCACGCCAGTGACGTTGCGGATAGGACCGACGGGATGCTCGAAGTCGATGGGAGCTCGCCGCGACTCGGACCGGGACGCTCCCTCCCGAACCGGCCCTACGCGGGTTCCGGTGTCGACGGCATCCGCACGACGTCCCCGGACCACGCCATCGCTGCCCTCGACCTCGACCGGCTCGACGCCTTCGACCTCGTCCGTCACCGTGTTCGCGTCGAAGCTCGGAAGCTCGGCCGCCGGGACGACGTCGATGAACTCGTGGATCTCGAGCGCGAAGTCGGCGAGCACGTCCCGCTTGTCGAGCCCGTTGACCGTGCGTCGCGCTTCGAGGTAGGCGACGCGGTCGCTCGGCGCATCCTCGCTGATGTAGCTCCCGAGTCCTCGCCCGAGCTCGACGTTGTACCAACCTCGCACCATGCCCTCGACGAGGGCGGTGGTCGACACCCAGTCCGTGAGCGCGAGATCGGGCTCGCTCACCAGCTTGTCGTCGAAGTCGGCGAAGTCTGTCGCGCCCTGCGTGCGCGTGAGCTCGCCGCCGACCCGCCAGTAGTTGACGAGGTGGGTGAGCTGAACCTGGCCGCGACCGTAGTAGGACTGCCCTGTCGTCGGGTCGGGCTCCCAGTACCGCTGCCGAACGAGCCGCCGGCGCCACAGGCGCTCGAGATGTGCGATCGCGCACTTGGCATCGTCACAGAGTCCCTCGCGGACCGGGTAGAGGTGTCCGCCCGTCTCCCAGAACACGGTCGAGATGATGTAGGCGAGCCAGCGGGTGTCGGTGAGCTCCTCGGACGTGTCCCAGTGGTCGAGGATGTCCTGCAAGGCAGCGAACGACCGGGGATGGAGCCTCTTGGGGTCCTGCGCGAGCTCGTGCCGTCGATTGAACTTCCGGAACCCGCGGTAGAACTCCGCACGGTCTATGCAGGTGTCCTTCTCGCACTGGTCCGCCGCGGCACGAGGAGCCGCGAAGGCCAGTCCTGCCAAGAGACAGGCGAGAACACCGCGAAGTGCGAGCAATCCGGGTCTCGGAGACATCCCTGGCCCTCCTCGGGCGCCAATATATGCGGACGGCCCGGAGCGGCGAAGTTTGCCGGAACGACTCGGGGCGGCTCGTGGATTGACGCCCAAGCAAGCGAGACGTGCTGAAAAGACCGCTTCGAACGATTGTTCGCAATCTCGGCAAGGACTGCATTTGCGATTTCGACGATCCGAGAAGGGGGGTGAGCGGAGAGGCAATACTGCTTCTTTAAAGCTTAAACCTACGCTTTCGCAAGGAGAGAGCGCCATGGGTCTCACCGTCAATACGAACATTGCGTCGCTCGACGCGATCTCCAACTTGAACTCGGTGCAAGGCATGCTCCAGAAGTCGCTGTCGAGGATCAGCTCGGGCGTACGCATCACGCGCGCCGGAGACGACGCGGCGGGTCTCGGCGTGGCCGAGAACTTGTCCGCCGCGCACATCTCGCTCCGCATGGCCATGCGGAACACCAACGACGGCATCTCCGTCGTGCAGACGGCCGAGGGGGCGGCCTCGGAGATCGCGAACATCCTGAAGCGGATGCGCGAGCTCGCCGTGCAGTCGGCCTCGGAGACGCTGCACGACCAGGAACGGAGCTACGTCCACGACGAGTTCGTGGCCCTCGGCCTCGAGATCGATCGCATCGCGGCCGTGACCGAGTTCAACGGGGTGGCGCTGGCCAACGCTTCGACGACGGTGAGCGTGCAGGTCGGCATCGACGCGACGACCAACAGCCGAATCGACATCTTGCTCGCCGACCTCCGCGCCACGGTCCTGGCCATCGACTCCGGTTCGATCGGCCTCGACAGTGCCGGGAACGCCCAGAACGCGATCACCAACATCGACAGTGCGCTCGACACGGTCAACCAGGTTCGTTCCGGGTTCGGTGCCGCCCAGAACCGGCTCGAGGCGGCCTACCGTCAGGCCGACAACTACTACCTGAACCTGAAGGACTCCGAGAGTCGGATCCGCGACACCGACTTCGCCTTCGAGTCCGCCCAGATGTCGAAGTACCAGATCATGCAGCAGTCCGGCGTCGCGGTTCTGGCCCAGGCCAAGAGCATGCACGCGTCGGCGTCCCAGCTCATCTCGAACTGATCGTCACTCGGCCGGCAGCTCGTCGGTGGAGGGGACGACGATCTCCACCTCGACGACCGGCTTGATCTTCAGCGCGCCCATCAGCGCCGAGAACGGCTTGATCCCGAAGTCGGGCTGACGGACGCGCGCCCGGGCCACGAGTCGGTCATCGACCTGCTCGACCGTGGCCTTCACGGGCTTGGTGCGACCGTGCAGCGACAGATCCCCCTGCACGCGCAGACGGCCCTCCCCGTCGCGCCGCAGGCGCGTCGTGGACCAGGTGATCTCGGGATGCTCGGCCGTCTCGAGGATGTCGTTGCGGACGTAGCCCTCGATGGTCGCCCGGTCGCTGTCGGAGAGGGCATCGGGCCTCTCCTCCCCGCCCACCATCGCGCACACCACCTCGAGGCTGCCCGCCGCGAAGGTTCCCGTCACCGACCGCCGGTCCGCCACGATCTCGAACTCGGACACGCGGAGCTTCACGTCGTGCCCCGCGGCGGCGAGCAGCCCTTCCTTGAAGGTGTAGACGTAGCACTCGGCGTTCTCGGGATTCCAGACGGGCACGGAGACCTCCTTGTCGTCGTCCGTCTATCCGTTCCCGTCGGGCCGCAGCGACAGGGGACCGAGGTAGGCTCGCTTGCCGAGCGGCACCCCGTTGTGGCGCAGAATCGCGTAGGCGTGCGTGAGGTGGAAGAAGAAGTTCGGGATCGCGAACTCGTTCAGGTACTCCGCGCCGCTGAACGACAGCCCCTCGGCCTGGGTCAGGGTGACGCCACGCTCTGCCGCACCCTCGAAGTCGGCCTCGGAGGCCTCTCCGAGCCAGGAGCGGACCTCCTCGATGCGAGCCTTCAGCTCTGCGAGCGTCGTCTCCGTGTCGGGGTGGGACGGCGCTTCTCGACCGGTGAGCCGCTTCGTCGCAAACTTGGCCGTGTCGCAAGCGGACTGGACCTGGCGGACGAACGGGAACTGGTCGGGGGCGAGCCGTGCCTGGACGAATACCTCCGGGTCGAAGCCCCTCTGCTCGGCGTAGGCGATGGCCTGGTCGATCCAGGACGCCAGGTCGTCGAGCTTGCGAGCCATCAGGACCGCCGTGAGTGCGTGGAACACGAGACACCTCCGTGGTCTCGCCGCGTATCTCCTCGCCCCCGTCCCCACCGAACATCTTCGCACGGAGCGGAGAAGTCCAGTTTGGTCCTGGTTGTGCGCGCTCCAGCTGCTCGGCGAACCCGTCCGGTGACGGGTGGACCGCAGCCCGACGGCATACGTACGGCGGAATCCCGGGCCAG
>CAZZLC010000046.1:32803-47800 GCA_964655065.1 uncultured Enterobacteriaceae bacterium
CGGTGACGGGTGGACCGCAGCCCGACGGCATACGTACGGCGGAATCCCGGGCCAGCCCCGGCTCACTCCCAGGAGATCCATGCGCACGAACCTGTGGTTGGTCACCGTGGCGCTGTTCGCTGTCGCCTGCCAGAAGACCGATCCCAGCGCGGCGGTCGACGAAGCGGCGGCGCTCGGCGCACCCGAGGTCGACATCCCGTACGAGTCGTTCACCCTCGACAACGGGCTCACCGTGGTCGTCCACGAGGACCACAAGACCCCCATCGTGGCGGTCAACGTCTGGTACCACGTCGGCTCCAAGAACGAACCCGAGGGGCGCAGCGGCTTCGCCCACCTCTTCGAGCACCTGATGTTCCAGGGCACGGAGAACTTCGAAGGCGAGTTCTTCGAGCCCTTCCAGAAGGTCGGCGCCACCGACATGAACGGCACGACCAACGAGGACCGTACGAACTACTTCGAGAACGTGCCCTCCCCGGCCCTCGACCTCGCCCTGTGGATGGAGTCGGACCGCATGGGCCACTTCATCGACTCCGTGACCCAGGAGCTCCTCGACGAGCAGCGGGGCGTGGTCCAGAACGAGAAGCGCCAGGGCCTCAATCAGCCCTACGGT
Source organism: uncultured Enterobacteriaceae bacterium (assembly GCA_964655065.1). GTDB lineage: Bacteria > Myxococcota_A > UBA796 > UBA796 > DRPG01. The sequence goes on from CAZZLC010000046.1 coordinate 33,414, forward strand.
CAGGTCTGGGAGCTCGTTCCCGAGTACACCTATCCCAAGGGCCATCCCTACGCGCACTCGGTCATCGGCAGCATGGAGGATCTCGACGCAGCGTCGCTCGAGGACGTGACGGGCTGGTTCGAGAAGTGGTACGGCCCCTCGAACGCGGTGCTCGTGCTCGCGGGCGACGTCACCGTCGAGCAAGCCAAGGAGAAGGTCGAACACTACTTCGGTGACATCGAGCCCGGACCCGTGGTGTCGCGGCCGGCGCCGTGGGTGGCGAAGATGGACCGCCCGACGCGGCTCGCCATCGCCGACGAGGTGCCGCAGGCCCGGCTCTACGAGGTCTGGAACGTGCCGCCCTGGCTCGATCCGGACGAGCAGCGGCTGGAGCTCGTGCGCAACCTGCTCGTCGACGGCAAGACCTCGCGACTCTACCAGCGTCTCGTCTATACCGACGAGCTCGCCACCTCGGTGAGCGCCTTCGTCGCCTCGGCCGAGATCGGCTCGCAGTTCTACGTCATCGCCACCGCGCGTCCCGGGGTTGCTCTGGCCGAGGTCGAGGCCGCGATCGACGACGAGATGGCCCGCCTGGCCTCGGAGGGTCCCACCGCGGACGAGCTGCAGCGTGCCAAGATGAGCTACTTCTCCGACGCCGTATACAGCACCGAGCGGATCGGCGGGTTCGGGGGCAAGTCCGACGTGCTCGCCCGCAGTCAGGTGTACGCCGGCAGCCCCGACGCCTGGATGCGCGGCGACGAGATCGTGCGCGCGGCCACCGCCGAGGAGCTGAAGGCGACCATGGCGAAGTGGCTCGACGACAGCGCCTTCCACCTCGAGGTCCACCCGACGGACGCCTTCGACGCCGAGACCATGGTCACCGACACGCCCAAGCGGAACGCGACGGCGCTGGAGGGCCAGGATGCGCCAGTGCTCGTCGCCGATGCCCGCGAGCAAGAGCTCTCGTCTGCGTCGGAGGGTGCGGACCGGTCGAAGCTCCCCGAGGCCGGCACTCCGCCCGATCTCGTGCTGCCCGAGCTGCAGCGCGCGACCCTCGACAATGGCCTGCAGGTGGTGCTCGCGGAGCGCCACGAGACCCCGCTCGTCCGCGCGCAGCTCGTCTTCGAGGGTGGCGGAGCCGCCGATCCCCAGGGACGGTCGGGCCTCGCCAACCTGACCATGCGAATGCTCGACGAGGGCACGAGCTCCCGCGATGCCCTCGCGATCAGCTCGGAGCTCCAGCGCCTGGGGGCGTCCGTCGGTAGCTCGGCGGACCTCGACAACTGCTACGTGTCGCTCTCCACCCTGGCGTCGACTCTGCGTCCCTCGCTCGAGCTCTACAGCGACATCGTGCTGGAGCCCGCCTTCTCCGAGGTCGAGCTGGAGCGCCAGCGCAAGATGGTGCTCGCCAACATCGAGCAGGAGCAGGCGAGTCCGTCTGGTTCGGCGCTCCGCCTGCTCGGCCCGCTGATGTTCGGCGACGAGCATCCTTACGGCGTGCCTCTCACCGGCACGGGGACCGTCGAGGCAGTCGGCGCGATCACCCGTGACGAGCTCGTCGGCTACCATCGCACCTGGTTCCGGCCCGACGCGGCCACTCTGGTCGTCGTGGGCGACACCACGCTCGAGACCCTGCTGCCCGAGCTCGAGAAGGCCTTCGGCGGCTGGGAGACCCCCGCCGACCCACGGCCCCAGCTCGACGTGGGCTCCGTGGAGCCCGCCGCGAAGGCACGGATCTACCCTGTCTCGAAGCCGAACTCCGAGCAGACCATGGTGCTGGGCGGCATCCTCGTGCCGCCGCGAAAGGTGATCGACATTCCGCTCGAGCTCGCGAACGGCGTGCTCGGCGGGCAGTTCACCTCCCGCCTGAACATGAACCTCCGCGAGGACAAGCACTGGGCCTACGGCGCCTACAGCTTCGTGTTCGACACGGCGAACCAGCGGATGCTCGGCCTCTTCGCGCCCGTGCAGACCGATCGCACGGCGGACGCCCTCGCGGAGGTTCAGCGCGAGCTCGTGGAGCTCGTGACGTCCCGTCCGCCCACCGAGGCCGAGCTCGCCGTGCTGAAGGACAACCTCACCCTGTCGCTCCCGGGCGACAACGAGACCGGGTCCGAGCTGCTGTCCAACGTAGTGGAGATCGTGGTGAAGGATCTGCCCGACGACTACTGGAATCGGTACGTGTCCGAGATTCGCGCCGCCTCGCTCGAGGAGGTGCGACAGGCTGCGAAGGACCACATCGACGCGGCCCGCACCACCTGGATCGTGGTGGGCGACCTCGAGCAGGTCTCCGAGCCGGTCGCGAAGCTCGGCATCGCCGAGATGGTGTCGCCGGCCCCCAACTGATCGTCCGACCCAAGGGGGCTCGCCAAGTCATACGTTTCTCTGCGGCCCGGACGGAGCTGCCGGGTCGGGAACCAGTAGACTTGGGGGCACCGTGGCTGATGACGTGAAGACCTACCCGGGCGCCGAGGCCGACATGACGTGGGACGGCCGACTGTGCATCCACGTCGCCGAGTGCGGTCGGGCGGCCAACGCCCTGTTCGTGGGCGGACGCAAGCCGTGGGGGGATCCCGATCAGGGGACACCCGACGAGGTGGCCGAGACCGTGATGCGCTGCCCGACGGGCGCGCTGGCGTTCGTGCGGAAGGACGGCGGCCCCGCCGAGGCGCCCGCCGCCGACAACACGGTGATGGTGGCGAACAACGGCCCACTGTACGTCCGCGGCGATCTGCAGATCGAAGGCGCGAAGGACGACATGCCGGGGGTAGCGTTCCGTGCGGCCCTGTGTCGCTGCGGGTTGTCCAAGAACAAGCCGTTCTGTGACAACAGCCACGAGGCCGGCGACTTCCGCGACCACGGGGCGGTCGGGGAGACCGGGCCCGGGCGCCCCGGCGAAGGAGGCAAGCTCGAGGTGCAGCTCGCCGAGAACGGTCCGCTGCTCGTGCGCGGCAACCTCCGCATCCTCGCGAGCAGCGGACGAGCGGCCTGGGAGGGCGACAAGACCGCCCTCTGCCGCTGCGGGCACTCGAAGAACAAGCCGTTCTGCGACGGCTCTCATCGCGCGGCGGGCTTCGACAGCTCGAAGTGAGCCGAGGTCAGCGAGCCCCGCGCACGAGCTGATCGGGAAGCGGGGTCACCACCAAGTCGTCGTAGATGTAGTACCCGGTGGGAAGCGTGCCCTCGGGAGCGCTCGCCACCTCGCTGGCCATCAGCGGGTTCGTGAGCTCCCCGCCCGCGGTGGCCACGGTACCTTCGCTCATGGCGAAGCCACGCCAGAACGAGAGCTCGCCCAGGGGACCGCCCAGGAGACCGTACGGCTCCTCGCCCTCGAGCTCTCCCTGGAGAACGAAGGTCGGGTCGATCTGTTCTGGCAGAGCCGCCTCGAGCGTGGGAGCGAGGTCGGCGCCCACGACCCGGAGCGTCCAGGGGAGCGCGCCCCAGTACGAGAGCGCGTCCTGGCCAGGGTACTGCGCGTCGTCGTAGCCCTTGTCGGGGCAGTCGGTGACCACCACCTTGCGGTCGGAGTCGCCGGCTGGCACGTCGAGCTGCCAGCGAGCGGCTCCATCGGGGGTCTCCACCGCGAGCGGAGCGAGCTCCACCGTGACCGAGCAGTCCTCGAGTCCGGCCCCCGGGGCCGCGGACAGCTCGAGGACCAGGACCGACGGCCGTGTCACGCCATCGATCGTCGCGTCGACGATGGCCGCCGCCTCGGCGTCCCAGCCGAGGTAGGCGTTGACGCGGAGCTCGCGCACGTATGGCGACGCGGGAGCCGGCGGCGACACACCACCGGTGTCTCCGGTCGAAGCGATCGGGTCCGGTCCCGGATCTCCACCGGCGCACGCAGCTACGACCACGAAGCCGATGATGAAGCGTCGCACGTCAGTCCCTGGGCGAGAGGTCGAGCTCGATGGTCTCGACCGAGTCGTCGCTCACCACGACCGGCTCGAGAACCGCATTGACACAGCGGTCAAAGGCCACCTCGCCGAGCGCGGGCGCGATGACCTCGATGGTGAAGCGCCCGTCGTCTCGCTCGGTGTACTGGGCGGTGAGCTCGACGCGGTCGATGTTCTGACCGCCCTGCACCCTCACCACCTCGGCACACTCCGCGATGTCGTCGTGCTTCACCCGGAGCGCGCCCCGCAGGTCACGCGCCTGGTTGCGAAGCGACGCGAGCGGAGGTTGTCCGATGCGCCGAATGTCCTCGTCGGACAGCTTCACGGCGGTGGGGTCCCTCGTCACGGTCGGGGGTGCGGTCCGGGGGGCGGAACCGAAGAAGGCCCAGAGCAGGATTGCGCCCACCAGCACAACCCCGAGCACCGCCCCGACCGTGACGCGAGGACTCACGGGTTGGCAGCCCCGGTGTCACCGGTGCCCGAGGTGTCCGCGTCGGTGTCGGAGTCGGTATCGGCGTCGGTGTCGGAGTCGGTGTCGGTGTCGGTGTCGGCGTCGCCGCCGCCGAAGCTGTCGGGGTCGTAGGTCAGCGCCTCGGGGAGGTTGATGATGACCACGAGGTCCCGATAGCGGTAGAAGCCGGTGGGGAGCTCGCCCGGAGGCGCGGCCGCGATGTCGCCCTCGAGGATGCGCGGGCTCGAGATCGTGTTGCCGTCGACCGGGACGTCATTGGTGTCCGCGTCCATCTCGAAGCCGAACATGTAGACGTTGGTGCGGAAGGGCTCCTCGTCGAAGCCGAACGGACCGTCGAGGCGGGACTGGAAGAACTCGTCGGGCTCGAAGTCGTCGGGGCCGATGATGTCCTGAAGCTCCGTCTCGATGGAGGCGCCGAGCGGGCCGGCGAACGTCGAGATGATCCAGGGGATGGATCCCCAGTACTCGACGAGGCCGCCCGGGTTCTCCGGGTACTGCTCGTCGCCGAAGCCCTGGTCGGCGCAGTTGGTGAGGATGGGCTTCTGGCCGCCCGGGAACTGCGGACCCTCGCCCGTGAAGCCAGGCTCGATGAGCAGCTGCCACTTGGCGCCGGAGCCGTCGGTGATGAACGGCACGGCGGGGAAGCCGTCGAGGTCGACGACCACGATGCACTGGTCGTCTTCGGAGGCGTTCTGTCCACCCTCGCCGAACAGCGTGATCTCCCAGAAGGCCCCGAGCTGGCTCGCCTCGCCACCGAAGCTCGGGTTCACGATGGTCTTGGTCTCGTTGTTCCAGCCGAACTCGCCCTCGACGTCGATGGTGGTGACGAACTTGGGACCCTCGGGCCGCGGCGTCGACTCGGGCGGGGGCGGCGGGGGCGGCGGGGTCTCGTCGTCCTTGTCGCCGGAACAGGCGATGGAGCCGAGCAGAACGAGGACGGAAAGGGTCGAAGCTGCGCGCATGTGCGATCCGATTCGGGTGGGAGTGAAAGGTGACGACACTGTTACCACGAGCACGGTGGTCGCTGCCACCAGGTTGTCAACGGTACACGGCGTTTTTTCGCAAAGTCCTCGTCAGCGTGCAAGGAGCTCGGTCGACGCGGGGTGAGGGCAGGTTGTCATCCTCGGTCGCCAGGCCCCGAGTGGTCAGCCAGGTAAGCCGGCCCCGGAGACCACGTTTGCCCCTGAACATCGATAAACCGTAGAATCAGCGACACGAAAAATAGACCAGAGATTGAGGTTCCAAGGCTGTAATGCGGAGATTTTCTAGGATCTACGCACATCGAATCATCTGGCATGGCCGCTGCAATCCCCCTCGGCATCGCCACGTCCGGCGACCAAGAGGAGGACCTCGTGATTCGAACCCTGATGATGCTGGGCGGACTGGCCGCCTGCACGACTCCCGCGTCGCGGGAGCCGCACGCCGCCCCCGAGCTACCGCAGCCCGTCGCCGAGAGCGCCGACGAGACCGCACGCCCCGAGCCCGCCGTGCCCGTGGCGATCGTGGAGCCCCTCGAGTCGGGGTCACCGGCGGTTCCGGAGTCCGGGCCAGTGATCGACGATGATCCCGTGGCCGAAGGCGTCGGCGCCGTCGAGGCGCCCCCGACGGCCATCTATGCGCTGCGATCCGGAGAGACGCTCGATCACTTCGCGCGGTGGAGCGGACTCACCGTCGAGGAGATCGCCGAGTCGAGCGCCCTGTCCGTCGTGGCCCGCCACGACGTGGGCACCGAGATCGTCATCGCAGCTGACGACGACCTGCGCGCCACCATCGACGCCAGCCGCGACGCTCACCACGCGGATCGCGTCGAACGCTTTCTCTCGCGCCGGGGCGGGGTGGTCGACCACGCCACCTACACGGTACGCACGGGAGACACGGCCTGGCACGTCGCCCGTCAGAACGGAGACGTGCCGGTGTGGATCGTCGAGGCGCTCAACCCCACGGTGGACCTCGACGACCTCCGCCCCGGTCAGCGGCTGACCCTGCCCGTGACCGCGGACATGGTCCCGAGCGACGACGCGGTGGCCGAGTCCGACCTACCGGCCGCCGATGGTGGCGAAGCCCCGCAGTAGCTCGCCCGCGAGGGAGCCTCGCCACGACCCGTTGGTCCCCCGGCGCAGCGGGTCGTTGATCGGCGAGCCCGTCTTGTTGACCCGATCGTGCGGGGACACGAGGTTCATCACGAAGCGCGAGCGCCCGGCCCGGGTGCCCGCGTGGGCGAGCACGATCGTGCCGTCCCTCCGGACCTCGAGCACGATGGCGAGATGGGAGAGCTCGTCGTCGTAGCGGCCGTTGCGATTGCGATCGTAGGTGTAGTCGAAGAACGCGAGATCACCGGGGCGCGGGTAGCGCTCCCGGTGCAGCCAGCCCAGGCGATCCGCGGCATCCCAGAACATCTCGGTGGAGCCCCGCAGCGGGATCCCCACGCGATGCAGGGTCGCCTCGACGAAGCCCGAGCAATCGTTCCGGAAGCCGTTGGGCCAGTGGTCGAGCGTGTAGGCCGCGACCTTGGCGATTCGCTGGCCGATCGAGGGCACCCTGGGCTCGGCCGTCTTCTTCTTCGGAGGTGACTTCGACGCCGACGACGCCCTGACCGGCGCGGAGTCGACGAAGGAGACGTGGCTCGTCGTCTTCACGCAGCCGGAGACGGCAGGGCCGCCGGCCCCCGTGACACAGACGAACACGAACCAGGCGCGTGGGTTCATCGCTGCGGCTCCTCGGATGGCAGGTGATACTGACGTTGGCGTGGCCAGAGGCTTCGATGGTGATTCTGGGCGTCGCCGACGGGCGAGACGCTGGTGCGGCGTTGGTGGTCGGGGCGCGGACGGTATCGCTCCGGCTCCAGGAACGGTTCGACCGCATTCCCCGGTCGGACGCATTTCCGTGGGAAGCGATCGAGCAGGTGCTCGCCGACGGTGAGGTGCGGCGAGAGGACGTGGACGTGGTGGCAGTGGCGGGGAGGATCACGCCGCCACTGATCGTCCGTCGGCACCGGGGCTTGAGGAGTCTGGCCCAGGATCCCTTCTCGGCGGTGCTCGACGCCCAGGTGGCGCGGGATGCGCTCCTGCGGCAGTCGGGCCTGGCCGCGATCGAAGCAGACCGCGCAGCGGACTTCTTCGGCGAGGGCTTCGCGGCGCGAGGCTTCTCCCCTCGGCGCCTCCTGATGGTGGATCATCACCGGGCTCTCGCCGCAGCGGCCTACCGGACCCAGCCCGCCCCCGACGCGGTCGTGGTGACCCTCCACGGCCGCGGGGACGGGGTGGGCCTCGCGATCCACCGCGGACGGTCGGGGCAGCTCGAGCAGCTTCTCGCCCAGCCCGTCAGTGCCTCGATGCATCTCCACCTCGATCGCTGCCGCGCGGTCCTCGGGCTGCACGGGCAGCCCCACAACGACCTGTCGGCCCTCGGGGCTCGCGGTTCGATCGACGAGCATCTCGTCGCGGCGCTGCACCAGCTCTGGGGCGTCGACCAGGGACAGATCGTGAACCGCGGCCCACGACTGCGCGCCGCCGCCACGGGCGCTCCCTGGCGACAGCTCGCGGCCGCGCCGAGGGAGGTCGCCGCCGCCAGCGTGATCGCCCACCTCAAGGAGGCGGCCATCGCGCTCGCGCAGTACCACGCCGAGCACCAGGGGATCCCGACCGTGGTGCTGGCGGGCTCCATGCTCGCGGATCCGCGCGTGATCGCGTCGGTGGCGGAAGCAGGCTTCGTGGTCCACGCTCCGCCCGTGCCCGGGTTCGCCGCCCTTCCCCTCGGCGCGGCGCTCGCCCAGGCAGGATCAGCTCCAGCCTCCGTCTCGACGGCGTCCTGGGCTCCGTTGGGTGCGTTCCAGCTCCGAGAGCCGTCCATTCCCTTCGATCCCCGTCGCATGGCGGACCGGCTACTGGCGGGGGAGGCCGTGGCGCGCTTCGTCGGCGGACACCCTGCGTGTCCGTGGGGCGGCGGTAGTCAGTCGGTCTGGATGGCCGGCGACCGGCGCTCCGGGATCCGCACGCGCCTGCGCCTCCCTGGGTGGTCGGAGCCCGCGGTCCTCGCGCTGCCGAAGACCGTCGAGGTGGTCGACCGGCCGCGCCTGGAGGGACCGCTCGTTCACGGGACTGCTGCGGTGCGTGCCCTGCGTCCCCCCACCGCACCGCTCCCCGATGGACGGCTGCACCTCCGCGAGGTCGGCGAGGACGAGCGAGAGGCGCGGGCGGTCCTCGAGGCGCTCGCGTCGCGGGGACAGGCACCGGTCGCGTCGATCTGGCCCCTGCGCGAAGAACGCCAGCCCATCGTGGCGAGCGCGGAGCGAGCGCTGTCGCTCTTCCGACGCGGCCAGCTCGGAGCCCTCCAGGTCGGCGAGCGGTGGATCGAGCGATGACCGATCGGCGCCGGGCCCTCGTCGAGGTGGGGCTCCTCTTCCTCGCGACGCTGCTCGCCATCCGCGCCATCGTGGCGATCCACCAGGCCGGTCCTGCGGGCTGGTGGGCGTGGGACGTCGTCCTCGTCGGCGTACCCTTGCTCTTCATGTACGCGCCCGTGTGGTCGACCCAGCTGCGGGGGGCGGACCCGTGGTCCTACCCCATGGCGATGCCGGACTGGCCCTGGCACGATCCGGACGGGTTCGGGCGCGAGTGGGGGCAGGCGCTGGCGCTCGGTGGCGGCTTGGCGCTCGCCCTCACGTTGCCGACGTGGGCCGGCTACCACGTCTGGCAGGTGTGGCTCGTGCCCGTGGTCGAGCAGGCGCTCGCGGTCGACCTGTATCGACCCGATCCCTCGTTTGCCTGGGGGCTTCCCGACGACCTGGCTCTGCTCGTGCCCTACCACCTGTTCTTCGTCGCGATCCCCGAGGAGATCTTCTACCGCGGCTACCTGCAGACTCGGCTCGACGAAGTGTTCGAGCCAAAGGTGGAGGTCCTCGGGGCCAGGCTCGGCTGGGGCTTCGTCATCACCTGCGTGCTGTTCGCCTTCGGACACTCGATCGTGATGTTCCAGTGGTGGCACGTCTTCATCGTGATCCCGAGTCTCGTGTTCGGCTGGATGCGTGCGCGCTCCGGGGGCTTTCTGGCCGGCGCCGTCTTCCACGCCTGGTGCAACGTCATCGTCCGGATCCTGGATCACCTCTACGGAATTGGCCTGAGCTGACCGATGGGACAGCCATTCGCACTCCGTGGAGCGCTCCTTGGACGAATGCCCGTTCTGTGGTCAGGCCATCGACGACGTTCTCTCGCGCTTTGGCGGCACCTGCCCGCGCTGCTTCGGCGAGATCCCCGGCGAAGAGGCGGCGACGGATCCCGGCGAGGCCCCCGACTCGGCTGACGCCCCCGCGCGGCCCCGACCGAGCCCCGCACTCGCCGTCGGATTCGGCGCCGTGGTCGGGACTTCGCTCGTGATCCTCGCCGTGCTCGGCGCGAGGTTGGGCGAATCGGTTGGCGAGACCGAAGTGATGGACTTCGACGACTGGCCCATGCCCGAGATCGTGGCTGTCGTCGAAGAAGCCGATCCGGTCGTGGTCCCGGTCCCTCAGCCCCGCCGCGCGCCCAGGCGGCCCGACGCCTACGCGCGACGTCCCGAGACCCTGGCGCCGCCGTCCGACCTCACGGCAGCACTGCGGTCGAACCATCGGAGCGTCGCCGGGGACACCGCGCTGCGGCGGCGGGCGTCGGGGCAGGCCACGGCCAGGTCCATCACCGCTCCTCCGGCTGGGCGCACCGGACTGGCGGCGAGCGGCACCGGCTCCGTGGAGATCAGCGTCGCGGCCGGCGGGGTTCGGCGCGACGACAGCGCGATCCTCGACGATCCGGTCGCCATACGCACGATGATCGGCGAGCGCCTGCGTCGCGGCATCGCCGAGCTCCGCGGCTGCTACGACCGGCGCCTCAAACAGCGGCCGGACCTCGCCGGACGGTGGCGCCTCACCTTCACGGTGTCACCCGAGGGGCGAGCCACCGACGCGAGCCTCGCTGGTCTCGACGGAAACGACGAGGCTCTCGAGGGGTGCCTCCGCGAGCACGTCGTGCGGCGCTGGGCGTTCGCCCCGGTGGCCGAGCCCACGGAGGTGAGCAAGACCCTCAGCTTCCACGTGGGTCCCTGAGCCACTGCATCGACACCGCGTCACAGCCATCGGAATAGTAGCGGGGACGTCTTCCGGTCTCGATCCAGCCGTGTCGCGCGTACAGCGCACGAGCGGCGACGTTGTCCTCCCGGACCTCCAGATGCGCGCGGTCGACGCCCTCGTCCGCGAACGCGCGATGGCAGCGACCGAGCAGCCCCCGACCCGTCCCCTGACGTCGCGCCGCGGGACGCACCACGATGCGCAGCAGCTCTCCCTCGTCCACGACGATCGACACGAGCGCGAAGCCCCGGTCGCCGACCACGAACGCCCGCGAGGTCGCGAGCGCGAGCGACGACACGAAGGCCGGACGACTCCAGCGGTCTGGTTCGTGCGCGTCGATGTCGGCCAGCAGACCGGCGTCCGCGGCGGTGGCCTCGCGAATCACGGCGCGGCTTCGCCGAGGACCGGGATCCAACGGACCCGACTGACCTCGTACAGCTCCTCGAGGTGGGCTGCGGCGACCGCCTGGAACGCGACGGGGTCGGCGGGGTCGGCGAGCAGGTTGCGCCGCAGGTAGCGATCCACCACCATGCGTCGTCGCAGCAGCACCGCCAGGCGAGCCTCGTCGACCGAGAGCCGATCCAGGAAGGCCTGCCACGCCCGGCGACGGGGAAAGCGGCCGCGGATCGCCTCCAGGCGACGCTCGACGTCCTGCCGGCTCGGCTCGTACAGCCGGACGTCGGCGGCGATGTTCCGCACGATCGCGGCGCTGACGAGACGTTGCTCGGGAACCAGCCAGTTCGGGTCCCAGAACGGGGTGCCGTCGACGTCCACCTCGGTGAGGATGGCCTCCTGGGCGACCTCGGACAGCAAGATGAGCTGGCCGTCGACATCGGCGACGACCCGGTCGACCAGGGTGGGTGGCGCGGCGAGAGCGAGGCCCAGCACGAAGAGAAGCACAGGAAAAGACTAACTCAGCCACACCGTACCCACCTCCCCGGAAGAAGGCAGGAGTCAACCGACCAATCAGACACGCGAGCGGAAAGGCGCCGGTCGACGGCGTGCCGAAGTGCCGATACCGTGCGATCGGCGACCCTGCCTTCAGGACGGCACGAACGATGAAGGGTACCAAGAGCGACCGCGAGACGCTGCGCAACCGGGTGAAGGACGCCCTGGGCGAGCGAACCCAGAAGCAGCTGGAGCAGAGCCTCGGCGTGTCGGGAGGCACGCTGTCGAGGGTGTTCGGCGGACGCCGCAACGTCGACGCCGAGTTCCTCCGCGGCCTCGCGAACGAGCTCGATGTCGACGTTCGACGGCTGCTGCACGGAACGGACTTCCTGCTGCTCTTCGACGACGAGGAGCTGCCCCCCGAGCCGAGCGAGGTCGACGTGGTGGCCCCTCTGCCCCCGGTCCCGTCGGAGGGCCCGGCTCCGGTGGAGAGCCTCCCCTCGCGAGGCGGAGCTACCCCGGAGAACCCGCCCGAGCCCGACCGGAGGAGCCTGGCCGCGGTGGCACGCACGAGCCCTGACGTCCCGAATCGTCAGGATCCCGACCAGCCCGAGGTGAGCCTCGCCGACCGGGACACCGAGCCCACGGTGCCCGTCGTGGAGCTGTCCGGGGCCTCTCAGGTGCAGCCTGACGAGATCTCGCACACCAGCCCCGAGCCGGACCGCTCGCCAACCGAGGCCGAGCCGGAGGAGGCGCCGGAGCCGGATGATAGGACGGTCACCGTCGACGAGCCGGTCCGGCCCGCCCCGCCCCCGCCTCGGGGGATCGGTGGGCGAATCAGACGGTTCCTGTCGAATCTCTTCGGAGGGTGAGATGTGGACAGCGTTCGTGCTTGCGTCGGTCACGGGGTGCTCCTCCCGCGCACCAGCCGAGGACACGGTGACGTTGGTGATCGGAGGACGGGTCGAGGGCGAGATCGAGCCCTGCGGTTGACCCAAGAATCCTCTGGGCGGTCTGTCCAGACGAAACACGGTCCTCGAGTCCCTGCCATCTCCCCGGCTCGTCGTCGACAGCGGGGCTTCGCTCGACAAGCCCGGCGGTCAGCGCGGCTCGTCGCTCGCGCAGCGTCGAATCAAGGCCTCGCTCGTCGCCGAGGCGTTCGCGATGGGCGGCATCGACGCGATGGCGCTGTCCGCGTCCGACTGGTCGCTCGGCGTGGAGTTCGTGCGGGGGCTCGTGCAGAAGCACCGGCTGCCCGTCCTGGCCGCCAACTTGAGTTGCGAGGGAGGTGACGCGTTTCCCCCGAGCCGCACGGTCGACGTGTCGGGGCGTCGCATCGGCATCGTCGCGGTCACCGAGGGGGAGGTGCCGGGCTGCACGGTGGGCGACGCGGCACCGGCGATCCGCGCCGCGGCAGAGGCGCTGACCGACACCGACTTCACCGTGGCCCTCGTCCCGGCCATCGACCAGCGCGGCGTGGGGCGCGTTCTCTCCGTGGGGCAGGACGACCTCGGAGTGGACCTCGTGATCGACGCCAACAGCCGCTCGATGCAGGCGCGACCCCAACAGCGAGGGGGTAGCTGGTGGACGTCGGCCGGCAATCGGGGTCGTCACCTCGGCGTCGCCACCCTCTCGTTCCTCGGGGAGTCCGACCAGTGGACGGTGGCCGCCGGTGGGCTCGGCGACCCCGAGCGCGACCTGGAGCGCGCCCGCAAGCGGCGAGACGACGCGGCTCGCCTGGCGAGCGAAGCCACCAGCGAGACGCACCGCGCGCGCTATCTCGCGCAGCGGGAGGCCTACGATCGCAAGATCGCCGCGCTCGAGGCCCAGGTCGAGGGTGGCGCGAACCGCATCGAAATCGAGGTCGTCCCGCTCGACCGGTCCGTCAGCGATCACGAGGCGACCGCCGAGCTCGTGGCCGCGGGCAAGGATCGCATCACCGCGACCGTCCAGACCGCTCCCACGGCCTTCGTCGCCCGCAAGGTGGCCGAGGGTCCCTACGCCGGAGGGGAGGTCTGCGCCGAGTGCCACGCGGGTCCCCACGCACAGTGGTCGACCACCGGACACGCGCGCGCGTGGGCGGGGCTGGTCGCCGAGAATCGCGCCTTCGACGACGCTTGCTGGTCGTGCCACGTCACCGGCGCCCACGCCGAGGGCGGACCGGCGACGGCGCGGGAGACCGGGCCGTTCCGTGACGTGCAGTGCGAGTCCTGCCACGGGCCGGCCCGCGCGCACGCCGAGCGACCGGACGACGCGTCGGTGCTCCCCGTCCGCGACCCCGGGGAGGCGAGCTGCCGCACCTGTCACGACGGCAAGCAGGATGGGGGACGCTTCGACTACGCGAGCTACCTCCCGAAGGTGAGCCACGCGGAGGCCAGGTGAATCCAACGGTGACGGCGGTTCCTGGCGTGCGGGCCGGCCACGCGACCGACGAGGCCGCCCAGACGGGGGTGACCGTCCTTCGCTTCGACGAGGGGGCCCGCGGCGCGGTGTGGCTGCCGGGGTCCGCCATTGGCTCCCGGGAGCTCCACGTCCTGGCGGCGGGACAGTCGGCCACGCGGGTCCACGGGCTCTGCTTTGCCGGCGGCAGCGCGTTCGGGCTGTCGGCGGCCGACGGGGTGATGGCCGCGCTGCTGGCCGACGGCATCGGCTACGAGACCCCGTTCGGGATCGTCCCCATCGTGCCCACGGCGATCCTGTTCGACCTGCACACCGCCACCACAAGACCGGGTCCTGCGCTCGGGGAGGCCGCCGCCGTCGCGGCCTCCGAGGCTCCGCTGCCCTGGGGTCGGGTCGGCGCGGGCACGGGCGCCAGAGTGGGCGCTGCCTCGGGCCAGCCGGCCCCCGGAGGGCTGGGCACTGCGTCGGCGCGCGTGGACCCCTTCACGATCGGCGCGATCGCGGCGGTCAACGCGCTCGGCTCGATCGTCGACCCCGCGTCGGGAGTGGTGGTGGCGGGGGGTCCCGTCGACTGGCAGGCAGCGGGAGCGGCCCAGCCGCTCGGCCAGACCACGCTCGTCGCGGTGGTCACCGATGCGCCGCTCGATCGCGACGCGGC
>CAZZLC010000046.1:47900-50975 GCA_964655065.1 uncultured Enterobacteriaceae bacterium
AAGTCGGACCGGCGCCCGAAGCTCTTGTGCCCGAGCACGAAGAAGTTGGGCTCGGGGTGGGTGATCGTCTCCGGCGGCAGCACCGTGTCGACCATCCGCACGGGGTCGGCGCCGATTCCCTGCAGGAAGTCCGCGAGCGCGGCCGGGCCTTCGTTCACCCAGGACACGGTGCGCTGGAGCTCTCGCGTGAGGCGGTGATCGGGCCGAAAGCCCGTGCAGGCGACCAACTGATCGACGAGCACCCGGTCGCCATCGGTCAGGGTGACCTGCAGCCGGTAGCCGGACTGCACCATGCGCTCCACACCGACCCCTCCGTGGAACCGGATCGACTCCCGCGCCGCGACCAGGCGCTCGTAGAGTTGCCAACGTCCGGTCAGGGGATCGCTCGGGTCGGAGGCGAACCGCGGAGCCTCGGGGCGGGGGCACACCCAGTGGGGGCGCGCCGGAGGGTGGAGGTCGAGGAGATGATCGATGACCGTCGCCGCACTCGACCCGTCTCCGACCACGAGGACATCCTTGCCAGCGAGGTCCTCGACGTCGACCGGACCGTACCGCAGGTGACCGGACGACCGTGCGAGCACCTCGCCGGGGGCCACCATGCCGCCGACCCCGGCCGGAGCAGGGTCTCCGAACACCCCCGTGCAGTCGAACACCGCATCGGCCGTCTCGACGTCGAGTCCGTCGGGAGTCTCCACGAGCAGGCGAAAGCGATCGTGGACCCGACTCGGATTCCCCGGCGTCTCCGCCTTGCGCAGCGAGGTTCGACCCACCTGGACGACGGCCGTGTGGGGCCGGACGTCGAGCCCCGCCGCGATGGGCTCGAGGTAGTCCGAGACGAACTCGGCGCCGGTTGGCGTCGCCTCGGGCACGTCGAGGCTCAGCCCGGCGAAGTCGAGCCCGTCTTCGGTGGTGAGCATGGACCAGGGCGTGAACAGCCGGACGTGGCCCCACTGGCGAACGTGGTGGGCCACCTCGTGGGATTCGAAGACCACGACCTCGTGACCGCGCTTCTTCGCACCCACCGCGGCGTGCAGGCCCACGGGACCCGCTCCGATGACGACGACTCGCATGTCGCCTGGCATATCGCGGTCGGCGCCGAGCCGACGACCGACGGTCGGGGTTAGGGGCCTGCGATGCGTGTCCTCGGAATCGAGACGAGCTGCGACGAGACGGCCGCCGCCGTGGTGGGTCCAGGCGGCGTGCGCTCCGACGTGGTGCACTCCCAGCTGGAGCACGGGCCATTCGGTGGGGTGGTGCCCGAGATCGCCGCGCGGGCGCACGTCGAGCGGCTCGGGGCCGTGGTCGATCAGGCCCTTCGCGACGCGGGAGTCCAGCGACCCGATGCCGTGGTGGCCACGGGGGGCCCCGGACTCATCGGCGCGGTGCTCGTGGGGTTCTCGTGGGCCAAGGCCCTCGCCTGGGGGTGGGACGTACCCTTCCGCGCCGTCAATCACCTCGAGGGACACCTGTTGTCCGCCCGCATGGAGGCCGACCCGCTCGCGTGGCCGTTCCTCGGACTGGTGGTGAGCGGAGGTCACACCACGCTCTACCTGGCCCACGCGCTCGGTCGGTACGAGGTGCTCGGGCGGACGGTCGACGACGCGGCAGGGGAGGCGTTCGACAAGGTCGCTCGACTGCTCGGCCTCGGGTACCCGGGCGGGCCCGTCGTCGATCGGCTGGCGGCCACTGGCGATCCGGAAGCCGTGCCGTTTCCCCGGCCGGACCCCGGGGGGCTCGACTGGTCGTTCTCGGGGCTCAAAACCGCCGTCCGACAGCACGTCGCGTCGCCCGACCGGGCGTCGGATGCCGATGTGTGCGCTTCGTTTCAGGCCGCCGTCGTGGACTGCCTGGTGGATCGGGTCCGACGGGCGGTGGATCAGACCGGCCTTCGCCGACTCGCGCTGGCCGGGGGCGTAGCCGCGAACCGCGGGCTTCGGGCAGCCGTCGATTCGCTGGGGATCGAGACCGTGGTGCCTCCAATCCGGCGCTGCACCGACAACGCCGCCATGATCGCCTACGCGGGTCGAGAGCACCTTCTGGCCGGCGAACGGGACGACCTCTCGCGCGGGGCCGAGCCCGCCTGGGCGCTCGCGTGATCGACCCCGACGACGTCCCGTCCGATCTGGGGACGGATCCCCGCGCGGAGCTTCGGGCCCTCGAGCAGCGCGCCCGCAAGCGCTTCGGTCAGCACTTCCTCCGCGATCCAGCCGTGCCCGCACGGATCGTTCGTGCGGCGCGGGTACGGCCGGGCGACGCCGTGGTGGAGATCGGACCGGGACTCGGCATCCTCACCGCGGCGCTGCTTCGGGCCGGCGCCGACCTCACGGTTGTCGAGCTGGATCGCGACCTTGCCGCGCACCTCGAAGCTCGGGTGCCCGGTCTGGCCGTGGTGTGCGCGGATGCGCAGAAGGTGGACTGGGCCGAGCTGTGCGCGCCGGGGACGAAGGTGGTGGCGAACCTCCCCTACAACGTCGGCACCCACCTGGTGATGCAGCTCATCCGCAAGCCGGAGCTCTTCGCCTCGATCACGGTGATGCTCCAGCAAGAGGTCGTGCAGCGGCTTCTCGCCGAGCCCGGCACCAAGGCCTACGGCGCGCTGTCCGTCGAAGCCGCGGCGCGGGCCCGTGCGACCTTCATCATGCGCGTCGATCCCGGGCACTTCGTGCCGCCGCCCAAGGTGGTGTCCGCGGTGATCCGCCTCGACCTCCACGAGACGCCCGACTTCGGTGGGGTGAGCCCCGAGACCTTCGATCGCGTGGTGAGAGCAGCATTCTCCCAGCGTCGCAAGACGCTGCTGAACGCGCTCGGAGCCGTCATCGGGCGCGCCGAGGCCCAGGCGGCGCTGGAGGGGGCGGGCATCGACCCGAAGCTCCGCGCCGAGCGCCTGGGACTCGACGAGTTCGGTCGTCTCGCGGCCCAGGTGGGCGGACCCGGGTAGGTTGGAACCGCCGACCGACCGAGGAATGGGATGCGCATCGTCTCCACCGGCATGACGGACGTGGGCCTCAAGCGGGGACACAACGAGGACAACTACCTGATCAACGAGGAGCTCAACCTCTTCGTCGTCGCCGACGG
>CAZZLC010000047.1:0-49501 GCA_964655065.1 uncultured Enterobacteriaceae bacterium
GCAGCGGCTCGAGGGGCCCGAGGCCGAGGATGTTGTCGAGGATCTCCTCGACCAGACGCTCCCGCTCCATGCGGTTGAGCGGAAGCTGACGCGCCTCGACGCGCTCGGTCAGTGTCTGTCGGAGCCGCTGTGCGAGCTCCTCACGAGGGGTGTTGCCGACCTGCTCGAAGTCCAACGACTCGATGAGCTCGTTGTGCAGCTCGCGCTTGATCTGGGCGAACTCGACGTTGAGCCCACTCGCTCCCGGCGCAGGGGCGCCCGTCTGGCCGGTACGGAACCGTTGCGCGCCCCGGACCCGGTCAATCAGTCTTCCGCCGCCCATTCAATCACCTCCGGCCGAACAGGCCCGACAACCAACTACCGCTGCCCTCTGGCTCCGCGAGCTCGCTGTAGTCCTCGGGGTCCTCGGTGAGGACCGCGACGAGGTTGGCGATGTCGCGGGCCGCGTCGCAGCGACGGTTGACCTCCCGAATGATCTTGCCTTCGTTGACCGCTTGCTCGACGTGTCGCGCATCGTCGGCCACCGTGGCCGCAATCTGCAGGCCGAGGTTGGTCGAGATGTCCTTCTTCGAGACGTAGGCCGCCTTGTGATAGCGGTTGACCACGAGGCGAACCCGGTCGCGCTCCATACCCAGCACGTTGAAGGTTCGCACCCGCCGGAACGCGTCACGAACGCTCGTCACGTCGGGGGTCGTCACGAGCACGATCGTGTCGGCGAGCTGCAGCGTCATCGCCACGGCCTCGTCGTAGTAGGTTCCGCAGTCGACGATCACCCACTGGTAGGCCTTCGCCGCCACGTTGAGGACGTTGTAGATGTCGTCGGTGCGAACGGGCCCGATCGCCTCCATGTCGTCGGGCGTGGTGAGCACGTTGACCTTGGTGCGGTGCACCATGACCGCAGAGGTCAGCATGCGCTCGTCGAGCCGGTCGGCCCGGGGCAACAGGTCGGCGATGGAGTCGCGGCTGCTGATGTCCATCATCGGGGCGACGTCGCCCATGCCGAAGTCCATGTCGACGAGCAGCACGCGATGGATCCCCGCGAGCTCGGCCGCGAGATGCACGGCGAGCGTCGTGGTGCCGACCCCTCCCTTGGCGCCGGTGAGGGCCACCACTCGACCGCGCTCCTCGTCGTCACCCGGTCGGTACGCCGCCTCGTGCACCACCGTGCGCAGCCGCGCCGAGTCGTCGGGGAGGCAGACGAACTCCTTGAACCCAGCCCGCATGGCCCCGAGAATCGCTGCCGAATCCGGCATGTCGGCCAGCGCGACCATCACGGAGCTCGACTGGCTCTTGCGAATCTCGTCGGCGAGGAACAGTGCCGCCTCGACCGCCCGGGTGTACCCGACGATGACGACGTCGGGGTTGGTCTTCTCGATGACCGGCAGGGCATCGGCGAACGGCACCGATGTGTTGGGCAGCACGGCCTCGGCCGCGAGAGCCTCCTTGACCATGCCCATCGCCTCGGGGTCGAGACCCACGAGGACCACCGAGGCGGCACCAGCGCTTCTCCCGATGTTGCGCACGAGCTGACCTCCTCAAGTCGACGGGGCGGGCGCTGTGCAAGGTTATCGGCCCGTCGGAGACCGCGCACGCCTTGATTACCATAGCTTCGGTTGCGACCCCGGGGGAGTCAACCCAAGGGCGCAACGTCGCTCACCGCTGGAGACCGACGGCCCCGGTCGGCGAAGCGGTTCGCGAATTCGGACGATGATCCATGCCGAGAATGTACAGCTCGAAGTCGCTCGGATTGTTGTTCTCGGTGCTCCCCGGAGCCGCCGGAACCTCGCCGGGGGCCATGGGGCGAACCAGCCGCGGCGTCACGTAGATGACGACTTCGGCCTCCTCGCGGAAGTGACGAACCGTGCGGAACAAGGCGCCCACGAGCGGAATCCGGCCGAGGCCCGGCAGCCCGACCCGCGTGTAGTTGCTGTTCTCGGAGAGGAGTCCCGCGACCGCGAAGGTCATGCCGTTCTCGAGCCGCAGGTGCGACTGGCTCTTCCGCGTGATGAAGCCGGGAACGCTGACGCCGGCCACGCTCGTGGCCACGGCGAAGTCGGGCTCGGAGATCTCGAGGTAGAGCTGAATGTCGATCACGTCGTTCGCGAGCACGGTCGGGATGAACCAGAGCTTGATCCCGTACTCCTTGAACTGGATGGTCACCGTGGTCCCGCCGGCACCACCGCCCTGCGGCGTCGGAATCGGAACCTCACCACCCGACAGCAGCTGTGCCTTCTGTCCCGAGAGCGACAGCAACGTTGGCTGAGCCATGATCTTGGCCACGCGGTAGTCGTCGAGCGCGCCGAGAACCGCGCCCGCCGTGACCTGACCGAACTGTGCAATGCCCGCGAGGTTGAAGCCACCGACCACCGGGTTGCCGACCACGCCGACCTGGCGGACGGTGGCGATGCCCCCCTGCAGTCCCGTCACCTGGATGTTCTGACCGTTGGTCGGACCCACGATACCGCCCCGGACCTGACCGGCACTCACGAGCGCGTTGATGCCGAGCTCTCGGGTAGCGGTGCGCGAGACCTCGGCGAACACCACCTCGACCTGCACCTGGTGGTCACCGCGCACGCTCATGAGGTTGACGAAGTTCTCGTCGAAGATGCGCGACACCAGCGCGACCTGCTCGAGCGTGTCGAGGTCGTCGACTCCCCCCTCGACGACGACACGCTCTCCGAGCGGATAGACCCGCGGCGGCTCGCCCTCGACGATGGAATCGATGCGGCGAATCAGGTCGGAGAGATCGCGGTGGACCGTCACCTCGTAGATCTGTGGCTGCACGCCACCCGCGAACTGAACGATGAGGTCCGTCGTTCCAATCGAGATGCCCTGGACCTGAATCTTGGTCGCGCTCCCGAGCGTCTGCGTCGACGCGATCTCCGGGTCCGTGATCGCGATGGCCGTGGGAACCCGGGGCAAGGTGAGGACCAGGCTCTTGCCGAGCTCGATGTCGAGCCAGTCAGAGCGTTCGTCCTGCGCGTGAGCCACCTGGGTGCAACAGAGCAGGACGGCAAACAACGCGGCCCACCTGGAGAAGAAGGAGAACATCGGACGGTTCCTCTTGGGGGGGTGAATCGGTCGGGACGGAGACTACCTCGAATCGACAGATCGGCCAGTGGGTTTTCGGCCCACACGCCTACCAGCCCTCGATGGCATCGGTCTGCCGGAGGGTTTCTGTTCTGGTTTCTCGATCGCCAGGGCACCGACCGTGCCGCAGTGGACCACGGCTCCCGCCGCCACCCCACGACGCGGGAGGTGGCCTGACGGCGTTGCACGGGATCGTGGGTCCCGAGCGGCTCCGCTCGATCAGCGAGCCTTGGTGCTCTTCTCGGTCCGGATGGTCCGGCCCTGGATGAGGAGGAGCGTGCCGTCGCCGCCCTTCTCTCGCCGCTCCGTCCACTCCTTGACCGTAATGCGGCGCTCCTTCTTGTCCTCCATGAGCATCTTGGAGGCCATGGCGCCGTGGGTCTCGACGTGCGTGACGTCGATGTCGTTGCGAAGCGTCAGGGTGACGTCACCCTGCGCGACGGCGTGGGTCAGCTTCTGGGCCTCTTCGGGCGTGACGGCGAGGGTCACCGACGGGCGATAGCGACCGTCGAGCGACTCGATGGTCGTGCCGAGGCGATTGTTGACCGCGAGCACGGTCTTGGCCTGGAAGATGGTCTTCGTGGTGGCCTCGGGGCGCGTCTGGTCGCCCTGGAGCGTCACGAGCACGTCGACGTAGTTGCCCGGGTTGAGGAACCCGGACACGGCCGAGCCGTCGCTGATGTTGATCGACAACGCCCGCATGCCGCGGGGAATGATGGCGTTGAGCCCGAGGCCTGCCTCGGGGTCGGCGAGACGCTCCTCGCGGATGAACTCCCCCTCCAGGATGCGCTCGCGCGGCACGCGGCCCTTGGCTTGCTCGATCTGACGCAGCACGGGGTCCGGCACGTAGTCGGGCGGGAGCTCGATCATCTCGAGATCTTCGGTCGTGATGGTGCGGCCCGGGCCGAGGTCGTGCTTCGCGACCATCACGTCGACGGTGTCCTCGGGGAGGGACGCGTTCTTCAGCTCGCTCTGGTACGAGCTGATGACGAAGTAGATCACGATGCTCGCGACCGCTGCAGCGGAGAACGAGATGAACAGGAAGAGGAGGGCGCGAAGCCGTCCACCGGTGTTTCGACGTGCCATTCAGTCCTCTGCTGCAGAGTTCTCGATCTGGAATCGGAGGTAGTCTAGTGCTGGATGTGCCGCACGCCCAGGATCGCGCATCGGCCGCGGAGCCCTCGCCTTCACAAACGAAAGGAGCACCGCCTGCGGCAGTGCTCCCCGGGATGCTGCAGGTCCCGGCGCGAACCCGCACCGACCGCAGCGAGTCCGACCCCGATCAGGGCTGGATGTGGTTGGCCACGTCCGAGAAGGTGTTCGACAGGTTGGTGCCGAGGGTGGCGACCGCGGTGATGATGACGACCGCGATGAGGGAGGCGATGAGGCCGTACTCGATGGCGGTGGCGCCGTTCTCGTCCTGGATGAAGCGAGCGATCATGGGGTGACTCCAGCGTCGATTCTTGGGAGGTAGGGTCGGGGGGGGTGCTCACCCCTTTCCCATGTCCGGAGGGTACCGGCGGCGGCGTTCCGAGGCAAGCCTCGGGCATCGAAAATTTTTTTGGAAAGCGACCACGTAGGTTGAAGCTCCCATCAGGGTCCAACAGAAAATCTCCCTCACCCCTCGGCCCGGAAAATCTGCAACGCTCGCCCCGCGAGCCCGACCCCGACTCGGCCGGAGAGTGCATCGAGGACGTCGGGAAACGCCAGCTCGGGCCGCCAAGAGCCGAGCGCGTCCCTGACCCCGGCCTCGTCGGCCGCGAGCACCACGTCTTCGAGGACGGTGCGCGGCAGGACCAACCCGGCTGCGAACTCGCGTGCTTCGCCGAGCGCGCTCGCCCAGACCTCGAGGAACGCCACGGTCTGCCACTCGGGGGTCCGGCGCCGCACGGAGGGCGGCCAGGCGACCGGCGGGCGGTTCACCGCGAGCGCGATCCGCTCCAGCAGAGGCTCTGCGTTCTTGTGCAGCGACTTCGGCAGCCGGCGGTTGGCGCTCAGCGCCACCTTGTTGGTGGGCTGCTGACGCGCGAGCTCGATCATGGAGGCGTCACCGATGACCGCCCGCTCGGGTTGATTGAGGGTCCGGGCCCGGTCGAGCCGCCACGCTGCGATCTCCTGGAGCACTGCGGCCTGCTGGCGAGTCAGCGAAGCAGCCGCGCCGAGTCGCCGCCACGCCGAGAACGGGTCGGGCCCGTCGATCGCTCGCTGCCGGGCCTCGGCGCACGCCGCGAGGACGAGATCCGTTCGGTCGAGCGCCACGAGTCGTTCGTGGATGGCACTCCACAGATCGTGGAGCTGCGCGACGTCGGAGGCCGCATAGGCGATCTGCTGCTCGGTCAGGGGACGCCGGCTCCAGTCGGACAGCGTCGCCGACTTGTCGACCTGCTCGCCGAGGTACCTCTCGACCAGGCTCGCGTAGGGCGCTGGCCACCAGGTGCCCGCGAGCGCGGCCCCGATCTGGGTGTCGAGCACGAGGTCGGGCAGCCCCCCGAGCGCGCTCTGGAGGATCTCCATGTCCCAGCGCCCCCCGTGGAGGATCCAGGTCGGGCGACGGAGAGCCGGCGCAAGCGCAGCGATCAGGCCGTCGATCAGCGGGTCGACGAGCCAGGTGTCGCCCTCGGGCAGCCGGAGCTGGACCAGAAACAGGGCGGGCAGGTAGCGACGCTCGGCGTGGAACTCGGTGTCGATGGCGATGGTCTCGGCCTGACCGAGGCCATCGGTGAGCTCCGGGACGTCGTCGAGGGTGGCGGTTCGTACGGTCACGTGCCCGCTCCCCAGCCCTCCCTCGCCCAGTCGGGGAAGACGAACCGACAGTTGGGACACGCCTTGCGCCGTCGGTGGTGCTCGGACTTCGGGATGAGGCAGCGCACGCAGGTGTAGCGGTCGAAAGACGCGATCGCGTCGCGGGTCAGGTCGGCGAGCGCGTCGATGAAGCGAGGCTGCAGTCCCAGCGCGGGGGCCCGTCCGAAGAACTCGATGCCCATCTCCTTGGCCTCGTCGCGGTACTCGATGTCGATCTCGTGCAGGGTCTCGATGTGCTCGGCCGCGAAGCTGATCGGCACGAGGCAGATCCGTCGCCCGCCGTGGTCCTTGACGCGCTGCATGACCTCGGGGGTGCCGGGGGTCAACCACTGGACGGGTCCGACCCGGCTCTGCCAGCCGATGTGGTAGGGACCGGTCCAGTCGAGCTCGCGGATCACGGCCCGCACGGTGGCTCGGATGTGGTCCGGGTAGGGGTCGCCGCGCTCGACGAACGACACCGGCAGCCCGTGTGGGGTGAAGATCAGGTGAACGGGCTCGTCGTCAGGGCCGTCGGTCGCCTCCACACCCTGGCGAATCGTCTCCGCCAACGCCTCGATGTAGGCGGGATGCTCCGGATAGGCCGAGACCCAGTGCACGGGGGCCTTCTGCAGTCCACGTCGCTCCAGCGCCTCGAAGAAGAAGTTGAACGCGGCTCCCGTCGTCGCGAGGCTGTAGTGCGGATACATCGGCAGCGCGACGAAGCGCTCGACCCCCTGAGCGAGGAGTCCCTCGACGCAGTCGTCCATGGTGGGTGGGGTGAACTGCATGCCCGAGACGATCGGCGGCGCGTCGGCCCCGAGCGCCTCGCGCAGCGCGTCCGCCTGACGATGGTGGGTCGGCACGAGCGGAGACCAGCCGATCTCGGCGTAGTTCGGGCCTACGACCTTCGCCCGACGCGGGGCCAGCAAGCTCGCCGCCCCGGCCCGCAGCCACTTGGGTCCCGGGAGCACGTCCGTGAGGAGCTCCCTGAGGAACCCCACGAGCTCGTCCGGCCCCTGGGGCCCTCCAAAGTCGAGCAACGCCACGCCGATCTTCACCGTGTCCCCTCCTGTGGTGCCGCGATCCCGAAGGACCGGGTGGATGCCGTGCTGTCCGCTCCGGCATTGGTGCCTTCGCGCGGCCGCCTCGTCAAATGAGCCAGATCAGGTCAATTGGCCCCCCATGGACCTCAACCTCCCCGACCGGTACGAACTGAGCTCCGCGACCCCGCTTGGCGAGGGCGGCATGGCGCGGGTGTATCCCGCCCGCGACGTGCTGTTGGACGTTCCGGTCGCGCTCAAGGTCGTACGGCCGGAGCTCGCGAGGGAGCCCGCCTTCCAGCGAAGGTTCGACCTGGAGATCCGACTGTCGGCTCGCGTGAGTCACCCCCGCGTCGTTCCGCTGCACGACCACGGGCGCACCCCCGACGACCTCCCGTACCTGGGACTCGCCTACGCGGACCTCGGCCACCTGAACAAGCTTCGGGACGACCCTCCGGCGTGGCCCGAGCTGCTTCGCCTCACCCTCGAGCTGCTCGACGCGCTGGCCCACCTGCACGCCCGTGACGTGCTGCACCGCGACGTCAAGCCGAGCAACGTGCTGCTCCATCGCGGTGACGACGACCAACCACACGTCTGGCTGGCCGACCTCGGACTCGCCTCGCTGCAGTCGGTGGCCTCGCAGGCCGTGGGGCAGCAGGTCGGCACCCCGGGCTACATGGCGCCCGAGCAGGCCATGGGACAGCCCCGCGAAGCTGGTCCCTGGACCGACCTCTTCTCGGTCGGCGTCATCCTGTGGGAGCTCGTGACGGGGGAGCTCCCCTACGCGCCCGAGACCTCCCCCGACGCCACCCCGCTGCCCGTCCTCGTGCCTCGGCTCGACGTCCCGCGGGGCCTGCGAACGGTGCTCGGCAACCTTCTGCGTCCCGAGCCTCTCGGCCGCTACGACCTCGCCGCCGATCTGGCGACCGAGCTGCGCGCCCTCGGCGAGACGGACGTTCCTGCAGGCGAGGCCATCGAAGCCCCCGAGCCCGGGATCGTGGCCCCGGGCTGTCCGCCGCTGCCCCCGGAGGCCGACGCGAGCGACGATGCGGTCGACGAGCCCGACGACCGCTCGCTGCTCGGCCTCGTCGACGAGACCAAGGCGGTCCTCCCGCTCTACAACCGGCCGTTCCCCTCGCCCCTTCCGGAGACGATCCCGCCGAGACCCCGCTCCGCCCGGCGCCCCCCCGCTTCGCTGCAGCTGTGGGCACTGCGCGAGCCGGTGCTCCTCGCCCGCGAGCCGCAGCGCCAGGCGATCTGGGACGTGGCCCGCCAGATCGCCCACGACGGCCGGGGCCGGGTGGTGTTCCTCGTGGGCGACGCGGGCAGCGGCAAGAGCTACCTCGTGGAGGACGTGGTCCGCACGCTGGAGGCCGGCGGCTGGGCCGAAGCGGTCCGAATCGGCTACCACGCGGGCCCCACCGACCGCGACGGATATGCGGGCGCCGCCCGCCAGCTGCTACGCCCGTTCAACGAGACCCAGGCCTCGCTCGAGTCGCGACTCCGACGCCGACTGGCGCGCGAGCGCGAGAGCCTCGACCGTCCCGTCGCGCAGGAAGCGCGCGACCTCGCCCGGTGGTGCCTGCCCGGCGACGACGCCGTGGTGCCGGCCGGCATCGGGCTGCGAGAGCTGTACCGCCACCTCGAGGCCCGGCAGTGGCGTGGTCTGTCCGTGATGGTGATCGACGACGTCCACCGCGCCCCGCCCGACGACGAGGGCATGGCCATCCCCGAGGCCCTGCTCCAGCGGTGGTCCGAGACCGAGCCGGCCCCGTGGCTGGTGCTCGTCACTCTCGGGGCCGAAGAGCTGGCGGCCAACCCGTCCCTCGCCGACCGGGTCGATCGCGCCGTGGAGCAGGGCGCGCTTCGCCTCGTCCTCGAACCGCTGGACGAGTCTCAGACCCGCATGGTGCTCTCCGACGCGCTGCGCCTGACCGACGAGCTCGCCGAGCGGGCGTGGACGCTCTCCGGAGGCAATCCGCAGTTTGCCCGCCAGCTGCTGCTGTTCTGGACCGAGCAGGACTGGCTCGAGGACACCGGAGACTTCCGGTACGGGCTCCGTGAGGACGTGGCCGTCGACCAGGCGGTTCCGGCCGACGCCGAGGCGGTGTTCGGGCTGCGCGTCGCCAACCTCGCTGCGGCCTCCGGTCACGCGAAGCGATTCCTCGACACCGTCCACCTCGTGGCCCTCGCCGGCCAGACGGTGCCTCGCGCACTCGTCGAGGCGGTCGCGGGCGCCGAGATGGTCTCCTACGTCCTCGGTTGCGGGCTCTTCACGAGCCGCGGCGAGCGCGTGTCGTTCGACGGCGAGCTCCTCTACCAGGCCGTGCGCAAGCGGGCCGGGGACCGCGACGACCTGGCCTACCTCCACCGGAGACTCGCCCGGGCCTGGGCGCGGATCGGCGAGGTTCCGGGTGCGGAGACCGACCGTCTCGCTGGCTACCACGCCATGGAGGCAGGCGATCCCGCGTTCGCGCTCGCGCCGCTCCTCCGGGCGAGCGAGCGGGCCTGGCACGAGGGACGCGCCGCGACGCTCGACCAGCTCACGCTGCTCCTCCTGGAG
The DNA here is from genome assembly GCA_964655065.1 of uncultured Enterobacteriaceae bacterium. Lineage (GTDB taxonomy): Bacteria > Myxococcota_A > UBA796 > UBA796 > DRPG01. The sequence continues at coordinate 9,475 of CAZZLC010000047.1, forward strand.
GCGGTCGAAGCGCTCGATGCCCCCGACCCCTCCGAGGCGTGGGCTGCGCTGTGGCGTGGTCGGGCGCTGGATGCCCGCGGTGACCCCGCCGGGGCCGCGGCTCAGTTCCTCGCCGCCCGCAACCGGTTCGAGGAGCGCGAAGACGCCGCGGGCTTGACCGATGCCCTCATCGGACTCGGCATCGCGGAGCTCGACCAAGGACACGTCGAGTCCGCCGACGTCCTGTTTGCCGACGCCCTGGCCCGCGCCAAGACCCACGGGCTGACGACTCAGGAGGCCCGCGGGCTCGCGGGCAAGGCCTGGCTCGAGCAGAAGAGGCACAACTTCGGCGGGGCCGACATCCTGTTCGGGCAGGTGCTCGACCGCTTTCGCGAGACCGGAGACGCCCGCGGTGCCGGCGAGGCGCTCCTCGGCCGGGCGTTCGTGGCCCGCCGCACCGGCGCCTTTGCCGACGCTCGGGAGCTCTACCTCGAGGCCGAGACCACCTTCGACGAGGCTGGCAACCCACTCGGGGTCGCGCAGGCCCGCATCGGCCTCGCCACCCTCGCTCGCCAGCAACAGCAGTGGGACGAGGCCGAGCGCCTCTCCCGGGAGGCCGTGGCGCTGGCCGGCGAGCTCGGCGCGATGCACCTCCGCCTCGAGGCGCGCTACGGCCTGGCCGAGCTGGCGCGCTGGAGCGGCGACCTCGCGCGGGCCCAGGCGCTGTACGAGGAGCACGCTCGGGCCGTCCGCACCCTCGGCCGCTTCGAGGACGGCATCTTCTCGAGCCTGGGGCTGGCGCTCGTGGCGCTCGAGCGGGACGACCTCGACACCGCCTACGACCAGACCCGCCAGGCCGCGGCCCGCCTCGATCGGTTCCCCGGTCACTTCACCTGGCCAATCTACCGGCTCGTCGTGGCCACCCTGCTCGCCCGACGTCGGGACCACACCCAGACCTGGCAGTGGCTGTGGTCGGCCTCGGAGCTCGGCCTCGGCGACACCGTCGAGCTCGACGCCGCGCGCTGCCTGCAGACCATCTGCACCATCGCTGCCGAGGAGGGGTGGGCGAACGTGATCCGCGTGGCCGGCAAGCTCGCGGTCTCCCAGCTCGAGCAGTTGGGACTGCCGGACGAGGCGAAGGCGGTTCAGGTCGACGTCGACCGGACCCTGTCCTGAACCCTACAGCGTCAACCGCTCGGCGAGCCTGCGCGCCACGCGCTCGAGTGCCACGAGATGCTCGGGCTGGAAGCGCTCGCCGTCGGCGAGGTTCATGACCTCGATGACCCCGAGCGCGTCGTCGACGGTGCCCCCGACCGGTACGACCGCGATCTGTCGGGTCACGTACCCGGTCAGTGCGTCGATGTCCGTCGCGTGCCGAGGGTCGGAGCGGGCGTCGTCGAGCACGATGGTCCGTCGCTGCAGCATCGCGAAGCCCGCGATGCCCCGGCCGAGCGGGAGTCGCTGACCCCGCAGCTCCGCGCTGTTGGGGCCGTCGACCGAGACGAAGCACAGCTGGCCGCGCTCCGCGAGCAGCACGGCGCCGCTCTCGGCGGCGACGATGCCCAACGCCTCCTGCAGCGCGAGCTCACAGGCCCGCGCGCGGGTCGACGCCTCGGCGATCGAGGGCTCCTCCGCCTCTCCCTCCACGGCGATGACGTCGTCGTCATCGTCGCGACCAGGGGCGTCGGGGTCGGCGTCGACCGCCTGCACGACGTAGCCGGAGCCCGAGGTGACGTCGCGAGCGATCACGGTGCCGTTGGGGAGGACCTCGCACGCGAGCCGCTCGAGGCGACCCGCGTGACCGAGCTCGTCGAGGCCTCGCCCCAGCGCAACCAGCCAGTTGCTCGCGGGGACCTCCACGCTCGCCACGCCGTGCGTGACGCTCCACTGCTTCATCGGAGGAAACACTCCAGGGGCCCTTCCGACACCGTAGCCCGTCCGGACGGTCAGCCGAGCACGAGCTTGCTCACCGCGTGCAGATTGCGCTCGCCAAGAGACTGCGCGACGGCCCGCGCGTAGCGCGATCGGACGAACTCGAGCAAGGGGAGATCGCCTTGCCTCGCAGCGTAGCCCAGATCCTTCTCGACGAGGCTCACCGGGAACCTCGGGGCGTCGTCTCCGGCTCGGAGCAGCGCCGCCACCCCGCCGAGCACCGGCGCGAAGACCGGCGTCGCCTCGAGCAGCGCCAGCCCCCGGTCGAGCCCGATCCCGTGGCCTTGCAACAAGGCCAGCCCCTCCGACAGCAGCACCACCTGACCCGCGAACATCGCGTTGATCGCGAGCTTCAGGGCCATGGCCTGCCCCACCTCGCCGACGTGCACCACTCGCCCGAAGGCCTCCAGCCCCGGGCGGATCTCGTCGAGTACTGCCTCGTCACCCCCTACGAGCACGGTGAGCGTGCCCTGCTCGGCGTGGGGGCGCGTGCCCACCACCGGAGCTTCGAGGAACCTCGCCCCGACCGCCTGGGCGGCATCGCGCAACGACACTGTTGCGGCGGGGGTCAGGGTGCTGGACTCGACGGCGACGGCCCCTGGTCGCATCCCCGCGAGCGCACCCCGCTCGGGATCCGTCCACACCGCCTTCGAGGCCGCGATGTCCGTGAGCATGCTCAACACCACGTCCGCTCCCCCCGCCGCCTCGCGGGGCGTCCCGCAGGCCGTGGCCCCGGAGACGTCGCGAGGCGACCGGTTGTAGACCTTCACCGCGTGCCCCGCAGCCACCGCACGCGCTGCCATGCGCGAGCCCATGGCCCCGAGCCCCAGAATCGTCACGTTCATCTCGACCTCCGATGGCGCCAGTCTGCCCCTACGAAAGCCGCACCACCAGCTCACTCGACACGTGGATTCGTGCGAAGATCGCACGAATGGACGTCGAGCAACTCGAGCTGCTGATCGCGGTCGTCCGCGAGGGGAGCTTCGCAGCAGCCGCGAGGCAGGCCGGGGTCCATCCCTCCGCGGTCTCCCGCGCGATCACGTCCCTCGAGCGCGAGCTCGGGTTCCGGCTCCTCCAGCGCTCGACGCGGTCGCTGACCGTCACCGAGGCTGGCGAGCGCTACCTCGATCGGGTGCGACCGCTGGTCTCGGGGCTCGTGGATGCCGCGCGGTTCGCCAGAGACGCGAACGACGTGCTGGCCGGACCGGTCCGCGCCACCGTGCCCACCTCGTTCGCCTGGGAAGCCCTCGCTCCGAGACTCCCCGAGCTCCAGGAACGCTTTCCCCGCATCACGTTCGACTGGGTGGTCACCGATCGCCGTCTGGACCTGCTCGACTCGCGGCTCGACTTCGCGGTGCGACTCGGGCGGGTCGCTGACCCGAACGTGGTGGCCCGGCGAGTGGCTCGCACCACGTACCGCCTGGTGGCGTCGCCGGCGTGGATCGAGCGGCACGGGCGCCCCGAGGCGCTATCGAGCCTGCCCCGCGACCAGTCGCTGGTGTTTCCGCTCGACGACCCCAGCGTGTGGCGATTCCGCGGGCCCGGGGGTACCCTCGACGTGCCCGTGCGAGGCCCGCTGCGGGCCTCCAACACCCGCCTGCTGCGCGAGGCAGCCGAGCAGGGCCTCGGCGTGACCGTGCTTCCGGAGTGGCTGGTGGCCGGGGCGGTGGCCCGGGGCCACCTCGAGGTGCTGCTACCCGAGCTCGACGTCACGCTGACCACGTTCGAGGCGGGTCTCTGGTTCGTCCTCCCCACCCGTCGCTACGTGCCTGCGCGGGTCCGCGCCGTCATCGACGCGCTGCGCGACGCCTGGGCGAGGTAGGTTCGCGCCGACTGGGTGATACCAGCGGGCGAGAGGCCCGAGCGGCCCGTGAGGAGCGAGATGGAGTCCGCGGAGACCGCCGCGTCTGCAGCCCCCCCCGATGCGATGAAGCGATTCCGACGGTGGATCGCGGTCGCCGTCGCCCTCGCGACGCTCGGGTACTTCGCGTACGCGATGCTGCGCGGAACCACCGGCAACGATCCCGACCTCGTGGCTCGCACCGGTGACGCGCTGGTGGCGTTCGACTGGCCCCTCTACGTGGTCGTCCTCGCGCTCACCCTCGTGAACTATGGGCTCCGGTACTTCAAGTGGTGGTACCTGCTCGGCCGACTCGGCATCCGGCTGCCTCACCGCACCAACCTGTGGATCTTCACCGCCGGTCTCGCCATGGTCATCAGCCCCGCGAAGGCGGGAGAGCTCGTCAAGCCCTACCTCGTGTGGGTCACCTCGGGCGCTCGCGTCACGAAGACCCTGCCCGCCCTCGCGGTCGAGCGGATCACCGACGGCATCGCGGTGGTCCTGCTCACGGCCGTTGGCGTGTCGACCTTCCTGCCCGAGTCCCGCGAGCTCATCTATGGGACGATCGTCTTTGTCGTCGTGGGCATCGTGGTCCTGTCGAACCGGGCCCTCGCTCGGGTGGCCGTCCGACTGCTCGGCCGGGTGCCGGGGATGACGCGCCTCGCGGCGCGGGTCGAGGAGACCTACGAGGCCACGCGCGTGTGCATCGCCCCGGTCCCCCTCGCGGTGACCCTGGTCGCCTCCCTGGTGGCGTGGTTCGCCGAGTGCATCGGCTACTGGCTCGTGTTCGTCGGGCTCGACGAGTCGGTGTCGCTCGACGCAGCGACCTTCCTCTACGCCTTTGCCACCGTGTTCGGGGCACCCTCGCCCGGCGGCATGGGCATGGCGGACGCGGCCCTCGTCGAAGGAGCGGTGCGCATCGCGCAGGTCTCGGCCGCCAATGCGTTCGCCGCCGCGCTGCTCGTCCGGGTGGCCACCCTGTGGTTCGGGGTGGTGCTCGGGGCCATCGCGATGCTCCGGATGGAGCGGGTGATCGAGGACGCCGAGGCCCTGCGGGAGTCCAGGGAGCCAGCCTCCGGATGATCGCAGCCGTCACCCAGATGCGAAGCACCGACGACGTGGCTCACTCCGCGGGCCGAGCCGTACACTGGAGCCGCCCCCGCGAGGGGTCGGACTCACCGAGCTAACGGCCGAGCACCTTGGCGAGCCGGTCGAAGCCCTCGCGCGTGCGGTGGGGGTCCACGGCGGTGAAGCACACCCGCAGGTGGGTCGGATACGGGCCGAAGCTCGGTCCGGGCGCGACGAGCACCCCTTGGTCGCCGAGGTCGTCGAGCACGCCCGTGAGTCCGCGCTCGTCGATGCGGTCCGCGACGTCGATCCAGAGGAACGTCGAGCCCTGCGGCGCGGGGATTCCCAGTCGCGCAGCGGCCTCCCGCCCGATGGCCGCGTACTTCTCGTGGGTCGAGGCCAACCACTCGTCGCCACGCTCGAGCACCCTGGCGGCCGCGACCTGACTCGCGGTGGGGGTGCTGTAGATGGTGTGAACCCCGAGCTTGCGGGCCTCGGCGATGGCCTCGCGCGGACCGACGACGTAGCCAGCCCGATTGCCCGCCATGCCGTAGGCTTTCGAGAAGCTGTAGGCGGCGAAGGTGCGCTCGGGAGCCAGCGGACGCGTGTAGGTGTGCGCGCCCTCGAAGACGTACTCGTCGTAGACCTCGTCGGCGACCACCCACAGGTCGTGGGCCCGCGCGAAGGCCACGATGGCCTCCACCCAGCTGCGGTCGAGGGTCTGACCCGTCGGGTTGTTGGGCGTGTTGAGGTAGACGGCGACGGTCCGCTCGGTCAGGGCCGCCTCGAGACGGCGCGTGACGTCGGCCGCGTCGGTGGCTGCGCCCACGAGGGGCACGGCGACCGCCTCGCCGGCGAGCGAGCGCGTGATGCCTGCGATCAGCGGCCAGTAGGGAGCGGCGAGCAGCACCTCGTCGCCGGGGGACACGATCGCCCCGAGCACCGCGCCGAGCCCGCCAGTGGCTCCGGCCGTGACCAGCACCTCCGACGGGTCCGTCGACAGCCCGGTCCGCTCGGAGACGCGCTTCACGATGCCGTCCACCAGGGGCCCCCAGCCGGCGACCGAGGCATACTTGTGCAAGCCCCAGTCGTACTCGGCGACCTTGAGGTCCTCCATGCGGCAGCCCTCGGGGGGCTCGAGCCAGGTGTCTCCGATGTGCAGTGGAAACACGGGGCCGCCCTGGGCCATCACCCGGGCAGCGATTGCGGAGTAGACGGAGGCGGGCATGGCCGCCACGTGAGGCGCAGCGTCAGGGAATCGAGGCATGCCCGCCTGTGTAACCGAGCACGAGGTAGGCACCGTAAAGCGCGGTCAGAAGTCCGCCTTCGAGGCGCTCGATCGAGCCCTTCAGTACCATGGGAACCAGTCCCGCCGTGACCCCGATGGTGAGGACCATGTCCCACCAGGCGAAGCCGTCGCCGATCACGATGGGCCGGACCATCGACGTGATGCCGAGCACCATGGCGATGTTCAGGAGGTTGGATCCGAGGCTGTTGCCCACCGCGAGGTCGGTCTCGCCCCGGTAGGCGCTGACCATGCCCGTGGCGACCTCGGGGGCCGAGGTGCCGAGCGCGACCACGGTGAGCCCGATGAACCGGTCGGAGAGCTGCAGGGCCTCGGCCACGCCGACCGCGCCGGCGACGAACCACTGCGCGCCGAACACCAGCGCGACGAGAGCGGCGAGGAACATGAGGAGGTTGCGCAGGATGCCTGGCTTGCCCTCGATGTCGTCGTCGAGGTTGGCCGGCGCACGGCCCCGCAGCGCTTCGAACATGAGCCACGCGTTGTAGGCGACACCCCCGAACAGGAGCAGGAGCCCGTCGCCCCAGCTCAGCACGCCGTCGAGGCACAGCAGGGGCACGGCGGCGGTCAGCAGGAGCACGAAGGGGATCTCCCGACGCAGGAGCTGCCGTTCGACGGACAACGGACGGACCAGAGCGGCCAGCCCGAGCACCAGCGTGAGATTCGCAAGGTTGGACCCGTTGATGTTCGCGAGAGCGAGGTCGGTGGACCGTTGCCAGGCGGCGGTCACGCTGACCAGCAGCTCGGGGGTGGACGTCCCGAAGGCCACGAAGGTGAGCCCCACCACGAGGGCCGGGACCCTGAGAGCCAACGCGAGCTGGCCTCCCCCCCGAACGAGGAGCTCCGCTCCCGCGACCAACAGCACCAGTCCAAGAAGGAGCCAGAGGACGAACACACGAATCCAGGGGCGTCAGGCAGTGGAACGCACCGTAACTCGCGCTTCGCGATCGGGGTGGCGCGCAGAGCTGGCCATACGCACAATGCCCCGTCGTTTATGACGCACTACCCACGCTTTCGGCCTTCCAGGCGCCCGAGTCTACCACAAGGCGCTCGTACTGTCCGAGCTCCTCGGTGAGCCGCCGCTCGCTCCATCCCAAGAGCTCGGCCATGCGCCGAGCCACCGCGGGAGCCGCGGTGAGGCCCTGGTCGCGGTCCCGATAGAACAAGTCCATCCGCCGCACGAGGACGTCCTCGAGAGTGGCCGCCAGCTCCTGGGTCACCGCCCAGTCCACCTGTCCCAGGACCTCGGGCCGGCCTGGGAGGAGTGGGGTTCCCCGCTCTGGGTCGTCCGCGACGAGCCGTCCGATCTCGATGGCCCTCATGCCGTATCGCTCGGCGAGCGCCTTCGCGCTGGCCGCGGGCAGACGCAGGCCCGAGGCGTCGCGAACCAGGCTGGCCACGTGGTCCACGTCATCGTCCTCGGGCCAGCCCACCGCCCCGGGGAGCGGGTGCTGGTCCGTGCCCGCCGCGTCCAGCCTGCGCACCTGGCCCGCCTGGGACAGCAGCTTGACCACGGTATCCACGACCTCGCTCGCCATGCGCCGGTAGGTGGTGAGCTTGCCTCCCGCGATGGTGACCAGACCGTCCGTGCCCACCACGATCTGGTGCTCCCGGCTGACCGCCGACTCGTCGACCTCGCGCCCCTCGTCGACGGGTGCCATGAGCGGACGCAGACCCGCCCAGGTGGAGATGACGTCCTCACGCGTGAGCGGGTGGAAGGGGAAGTAGGCCTTGGCCGCCTCGAGGAGGTAGTCGACGTCCTCGGGCTCCGTCCGGACCTCCTTCGGATCCCCGCGGTGGTCGGTGTCGGTGGTCCCGATGTAGGACTGCTTGCCCCAGGGCACGAAGAACAGCACTCGGCCATCGTCGGGGTGCTGTGCGACCACCGCGTTGCGCAGCGGGAGCCGCTCGTGGTCGACCACGACGTGCACCCCCTTGGTGGGCCGCAGCAGGGGAGAGCCTGCATCCGCCGCCGACAGTGCCCGCGTCCGGTCCGTCCACGGTCCCGTCGCGTTCACCACCGTGTGGGCCCGGATGGTTCGCGTCTCTCCGTCGAGCACGTCGGTGAGCTCTGCGCCGACGAGCCGCCCGTCTTCGGACAGGAGCTTCGTGACCTTGGCCCACGTCGCGATGGTGGCCCCGGCAGCGGCCGCATCCAGCGCCGACTCCAGGGTGAGGCGGGCATCGTCGGTCTGGCCGTCGTAGTACAGCGGCGCCCCCTTCAGGCCATCCTGCGTGAGCGCAGGCTCCTCGTCGGCCACCTGGGGGGGCTTCAGGTTGCGGTGCAGCTTCGGGCTCCGGAACAGCGACAGCCCGTCGTACAGCCACATCCCGGCGTTGATCATCCACAGCGGCCGACCCCGCCCCTCGAACACGGGGAACAGGAAGCCCAGTGGTCGAACCAGGTGTGGCGCGATGTCCATGAGGATCCGGCGCTCCGAGACCGCCTCGAACACCAGGCTGAACTCGTAGTGCTCGAGGTAGCGGAGTCCCCCGTGCACGAGCTTGCTCGAGCGCGAGGAGGTGCCGTGGGCGAGGTCCCGCATCTCGGCGAGCGCGACGGTGAGTCCCCGACGCGCTGCGTCACGGGCAATGCCACAGCCGGTGATGCCGCCGCCGATCACGAGCAGGTCGACCTCGTCGGGAAGCTGGGACCACATCCGTTGCCGCGTGAACAACGTCCACCTCAGGCCGGGAGCTCAGTCCGTGGTCAGCGGCCCCCACGGTGCCGACCGTCCCTCTACGATCGCCTTGAAGTTCGCGCGACCGACGGCGGCGTCTCCCGCGTCCACGCACCGCGTGTAGGCGATATCCTCGATCGCGGTCCGCTTCGATGCCGACTCGCCGACGCTGTCGAGGACCCCGCGCTTGAACCCCGCGACCGCCGTGGGGCTGCGTCGCGCGACTGCGGCCGCGAGGTCTCGCGAGCGAGCGAGGCCCGCGTCAACGTCGTCGGCGAGCTCCTGCACCAGTCCGATGCGCAGCGCCTCGTCCGCGCCCACCTGCTCCCCGGTCATCCCGAGCCGCAGGGTCTGCGCCACCCCGATGCGCGACCAGAGCTCCGCGGTGCCCCCGGCTCCCGGCACGATGCCGAGACCCGTCTCGGGAAGGCCGAAGCGCGCGGTGGGGGTGGCCACCGCGTAGTCGGTGGTGAGGAGAAACTCGGTGCCCCAGCCGAGGGCGACCCCGTGCACCACCGCGACGTGGAACACCGGCGCCCGCCGGAGCCGCCCCAGCACCTCACGCTGCCAGCGCACGTGCGCCTTGACCCGATCGTCGTCCCAGTCGACCCGCTCGGTCACGTCGGCCCCCGCGACGAAGATCGGGGTCCCCTTGCTCGAGACCCTCCGAGACACCGTGATCATGGCCCGAACGTCGCCCCGCTCGAGCTCCGCGCAGATGGCCTCGATGGCCTCGAGCTGGGCGCTGCCCATCTCGTTGGCACGGCCGTGGTCGAGCTCGAGCAGGACGATGGACCGGTCTTCGGTAGGGGTCAGTTGCATCGGGTGTTCCAGCGTTGGGCGGTCAGATCGAGGGTGACGACGCACTCGGTACCCGTCAACTCGAAGCGCTGGCCACGAATGGCCGGAGCATTCGCGGGGGCGACGAAGGTCTGGTAGATGCCGGGCGCGAGGCGCACCGCGACCGGTCGTGGGCCGTTCCAGGCGCCGAGGAACCCGCGCTCCCCTTGCAGCCTCACCTCGACGACCTCGGCCGGATCGACGGTCAGCGTGGTGCGGACCGCCGACTCGGGCGGCTCCCCGGGCTCGAGGACCACGAAGTCGCGCGGCCGGAGCTCGTCCACGATGACATAGGCGGCCCCGGCGATCACGAGCAAGAGCGCCACCGAGAGCACGAACCCGCCGAGCATCGACAGGAGGAGCACCACGCGGCGCCCCCGGGGACGGTAGCCGCCAGAGGTCGAGTCGTCGCGCCGTGGCGAGGTCGGAGGGCTCGCCGACGCGGGCGGGCTCTTGGCACGGACCGATGCCGGGACCTCCTTGACCACGGTCGGGGGGAGGTCCTCGTCGTCCGGAGCGGGGACGGACTCGGCCGTGGCGGTGGAGTCGAGTCGACGGCTGGCCGAGATGTCCTCCTTCAGCACCCGACCGACCAGCGAGTCACCAGGCGTCGGCGCCGGCATCGCGGCTCGGGCCGCGACGATCACCGTGCGGGCGAACTTCCGGAGCGCCACGTCCCGGGCCCGGGCGCCGAGGTGCTCCATCGCCTCGACGACCCGAGAGGCCGGCGGCCGGTCCTCGGGACGGAAGGCCAACATGGCGCGAAGGAAGTGGCGAAGGCTGTTGGCGAGCTCCGGAGGTCCGGGCAACGACAGGGTCGCCATGCGCTGCTCGAGGTGCGTCTCGTACTTCGCGGGACGAAGGGGAATCTTGCCGTAGTTCTCCAGCGCGAGGAGCTCGAACGTCGTGACTCCGAGGCTGAACACGTCGGCCGCCGGGGTGTCGGGCTCGCCGAGCGCGCGCTCCGGGGAGACGTAGCCCTGGCTGCCGAACGCGAGCTCCTCGGTGTGGGACTCCCGCTTGGCGAAGTGCCCACGCGCCGTACCGAAGTCGAGCACCTTCACCTGGCCGGTGGTGGTCACGAGGATGTTCGACGGCTTGATGTCGCGGTGGATCACCCGCAGGGGTCGATCCCCCTGCAGCGGGACGCCATTGTAGGCGCTGTCGAGAGCGTCAGCCGAGGCCTGAACGATCTCGCAGAGCGCACGGAGCGGGCACGGGTCCCCCGACTGCGCCAGGTACTGGATGAGCCACTTGAGGTCGACCCCTTCGAGGTACTCCATCACGATCGCGGTCTGACCGTTGATCGAGGTCAGGTCCTCGACCTTCACGATGTGATCGTTGCGGAGCAGGCCGAGCAGGCGCGCCTCGTCGCGGGTGCGGGAGAGCACCTCGTCGTGTGTCGACCACTTCTCGTGGAGCAGCTTGAAGGCGACGACCCGCGAGAACTGCCCATCGGCGGAGATCAGCTCGGCCAGGTAGACCTTGCCGAACCCGCCCTCGGCGATCTCCTCGAGGATCTTGAACTGGCGACGGCTCACGGTCGTGACCCCGGCGTGCGCAGGCGCGAGCCATCATAGAGCAGTCGGACGGCCGTGGCACGTCGTCGACTCGGGGCCCTCCTCGGGTCCAGCGGGGTGAACGTTACCCTACGCCGTATGGGACGAAGGCCGGGAACGCGGAACGCCAACTACGAGGAGCGACGCGCGAATCTCGCCCAGGCAGCGCTCCAGGCCTTTCTCGGGCCGCAGGGACAGCCGGCCTCCTTCAGGGCCATCGCACAGGCGCTGGGCGAGGATCCGCGCACGCTTCGTCACTACTTCGGAAACGCCGACGGGCTGTTTCGGGCGACCTTCGAGACGCTGGAGGACCGCAGCCGGCACTTCCGAGACGACGTCTTCGCCAAGCGCGAGGAGGGGCCGGTCGCCACGCTGACGCACTTCTGCCACTCGTTCCTCACCGGGTGGAGCTACGGCATGGACCAGCTCTTCCACGTCGCCCTGGCCGGGGGGCTCGAGAACGACGTGCGGGGGCCGATCATCGTCCACCACCTGCTCGAGCCCACGCTGCTCACCGTCGAGGAGCTCCTCGACTACTACGTGCAGTGCGGTGAGCTCGACGTGGACCCTCGAATGGGGGCGCTGTCGTTCGTGCCACCGCTCCTGTTCGGACTCCTCCACCAGGACAGTCTCCGGGGTCGCGACATCCGCCCTCTCGACCTCGAAGGTTTCGTAGACGACCACGTCGCGAGGTTCGTGGCCGGCTGCCGCCCCGAGCGGGTCGGCACGTCGTAGCCGCCCCGCCGGTTGACCGTAGGCCGGTGCGCTCATAAGGCGATGCGCTCGTTCTCCCGGGGACCGGTTTGGTCGACGCGCCCGCATCGCTGCCCGTTGCACGGTGGACCGACTGGCCGGTCCGGCGGCAGCCCACGCGCAGCGCCGTCGCCGCCATCGTCATCGGAATGACGGCGAGCGCGGTGTCCTGGGTCGACGGTTGGCTCGCCCTGGTGGCCCTGGCCGTGCTGGTCTGGGCCACCGCCGACGTGCTGCTCCCGGTCACCTACGAGCTCGACGACCGCGGCGTCACGATCGTTCGTGCTGCGATGGCGCGCCACCATCCCTGGTCACGATTCGAGCGGTGGCGCCCCCACGCCGAAGGTTTCGTGCTCGTGGGTCGGGGGCACCGTCGTATGCTGCGAGAGGGCCGCACGCGGCTCCTTCGGTGCGCGGATTCGGACCGCGAGGCCGTCGAGCAGTCGCTCTCCGCGGTCCTCCCGGGGCCCGCGTGACCCCCGAGCAGACCCGCGAGGCCGAGCTCGCCATGGACCGCGTCGCTCGCTTTCTCGTGCGGTTCGACCTCACGGTGCCGGCCATCCTGTGGCTCGAGTCGCTGCGCCCGCTCGCCTACTCGGGCTCGCAGTTCATGCACGTCGTGACGCCCGCGATCGCCGCGTTCCTGCCCATCAACCAGTGGAACGCCCTCGCGGCGCTCCTCGAGGAGCGCGACGGTCTCGACCGGTTCGTCGCCCACCTCGAGAAGGTCGACCGCGAAGCCACGGAGGCCCGTTGAAGACGCCGCTGCGCAGCGTGCTCGCCACCGACTGTGGGAGCACCACCACGAAAGCGATCCTCATCGAGCGGGTCGGCGACGAGTACCGTCAGACCTGGCGCGGCGAGGCGCCCACCACCGTCGAGGCCCCCTTCGAGGACGTCACTCGCGGGGTCACCAACGCGGCGCAGGAGATCCAGGAGATGTCGGGCCGGCAGCTCGTCGACCCCGATGGCGGCATCCTGACCCCGCAGCGGGACGACGGCAACGGCGTCGACGCCTACATCTCGACCAGCTCTGCCGGCGGGGGGCTGCAGGTGGTGGTCGGCGGGGTCGTACGATCGATGTCGGCCGAGTCCGCGATGCGCGCCGCCCTCGGGGCCGGGGCGATCGTGATGGACACGTTCGCGACCAACGACAAGCGCCGTCCCCACGAGCAGATCGAGCGCATCCGACAGCTGCGGCCGGACATGATCCTGCTCTCGGGCGGGGTCGACGGGGGAACCCGCAAGCACGTCGTCGCCATGGCCGAGCGCATCCGGGCCGCGCGGCCTCGCACCCGGCTCGGCGGGCTGTACGACCTGCCGATCATCTTCGCGGGGAACCAAGCCACGGTGCCCGACATCGAGGCATTGCTCAGCGGCATCTCCGCCCTCTCGGTGGTCGAGAACGTGCGGCCCGTGATGGAGCTCGAGCACCTCGATCCCGCTCGTGACAAGATCCACGACCTGTTCATGGAGCACGTCATGGCGCAGGCTCCCGGGTACCCCAAGCTCATGGGGTGGACCGACGCGCCGATCATGCCCACCCCCGGTGCGGTCGGCCTCATCGTGCAGGCCATCGCGAGGCAACGGGGTATCGACGTGCTCGGGGTCGACATCGGCGGCGCGACCACCGACGTGTTCAGCGTGTTCGACGGACAGTTCAACCGTACGGTGAGCGCCAACCTCGGCATGAGCTACTCGGTGTCGAACGTCCTCGCCGAGGCGGGTCTGCCGCAGATCTTGCGCTGGGTGCCCTTCGACATCGACGAGAAGGGGCTGCGCAACCGCATCGGCAACAAGATGATCCGGCCGACCACCATTCCCGAGACGCTCGAGGAGCTCAAGGTGGAGCAGGCCATCGCTCGGGAGGCGCTGCGGCTCGCGTTCGTCCAGCACCGGGAGTTCGCGGTCGGACTGCGGGGGGTCCAGAAGCAGCGCACCATCGCGGATGCCTTCGCCCAGCACGAAGACGAGAGCCTCGTGAAGATGATGAGCCTCGACCTGCTCGTCGGCTCGGGGGGAGTGCTCTCGCACGCGCCGAGGCGGGTGCAGGCGATGCGAATGATGATCGACGCGTTCGCGCCCGAGGGCATCACCGAGTTGGCGGTCGACTCGATCTTCATGATGCCGCACCTCGGCGTGCTCTCGACCGTCCAGGAGGACGCGGCGACCCAGGTGTTCGAGCGCGACTGCCTGATCTCGCTCGGCACCTGCGTGGCGCCCGCCGGCCCGCTCCGCCAGGGTCGGCCGGTGCTGCGGGCCCAGCTCGAGCTGCCCGACGGATCGCGGATCGAGCGCGAGGTGCCGGCCGGCGAGCTCCTGCGGTTCCCCTGCGGGGTCGACCAGGTCGCGAGGGCGGTGCTCACTCCGCTCCAGCGCTCGCTCGACGTCGGCGAGGGGCGGGGCCGCCGGGTCGAGCGCGACCTGCGCGGCGGTGAGGTCGGCATCGTCATCGACACGCGGGGTCGACCGATCGCGCTGCCCGAGGATGCGCACGAGCGCGTTCCGCTGCTCGCGAAGTGGGGCCGGCAGCTCGACGAGTACCCCGACTCCGACGGAGCACGCTGATGGCCGCGATCTTCACCCCCGGGCTCAAGGTGAGCCCCGAGACCGTGGTGGTCAAGGAGCGCCAGCTACCCCTCGAGGGAACCGTGCTCGTCGAGGTCGGGCAGTCGGTGAAGGCCGACGACATCGTCGGCCGCACCGAGCTCCCCGGCAAGATCTACCCCATCAACGTCGCGAACCAGCTCGGCGTGGATCCGAGCCGGCTCGCCGACGCGATGGTGGTCCCCTCGGGAGGCCGGGTGGAGCGCGGACAGGTCGTCGCCCGCACCCCGGGTCTCTTCGGGCTGTTCAGGGCCGAAGCCCAGGCGCCGGTCGCGGGGACCATCGAGAGCGTGTCGACGGTCACGGGTCAGGTGATCTTCCAGGCCGATCCCATTCCCGTCGAGATCGACGCCTACCTTCCCGGACGCGTCGTCGAGATCGTGCCCGGCGAGGGCTGCGTCGTCCAGACGCCCGCGGCACTCGTGCAAGGCATCTTCGGGCTGGGCGGGGAGACGCGCGGGCCCATCGCGGTGGCCGTCGACCGCCCCACCCACGTGCTCGCGGCCAACGCGCTGCACCCGCACTACGAGGGCCAGATCGTGATCGGCGGATCCCACGTCACGGTCGAGGCGGTCAAGCGGGCTCGGGACCTCGGTGTGAAGGGCATCGTCACCGGGGGCTTCGACTACGACGAGATCAAGGAGCTGCTCGGCTACGAGGTCGGGGTCGCGATCACCGGTGCCGAGGAGCTGGGGCTCACCCTGATCGTGACGGAGGGCTTCGGGGAGATCGGCATGGCGCCCGCCACCTTCGCGCTCCTCAAGTCCAAGGCAGGCCGGGTGGCGTCGCTCAACGGGGCCACCCAGATCCGAGCGGGGGTCATTCGACCCGAGGTGGTGGTCCCGCTCGACGCCACCGCGGAGGCCGAGCGGGTGCAGCCCGAGGAGCCCGCGGGCATCGCGGTCGGTGACACGGTCCGGGGGATTCGCGCGCCCTGGTTCGGACGGCTCGGCACCGTGAAGGGCCTCCCCGTCGACCCCATCGTGCTCGCGAGCGGCAGCCGGGCCCGCGTGATGGAGGTCGAGTTCGCCGACGGCGAGATCGCGCTCCTCCCTCGCTCCAACGTGGAGGTCATCGAGGCATGACCGCACTTCTCGCCATCCTCCTCGCGACCGTCGCCGCGATCGCCGGTCCGCCGACGGGGCTCACCGTCACCGCGCCGGCGGAGAGCGACGGTCTGGTGCTCAACGTGAGCTGGACCGCACCCGACCCTCCGCCGGCTTCGTACGCGCTGCTGCGCTCCGAGGCGGGACCCGACGGGCCCTGGACGGTGGTCCAGGCGTCGCTCAGCCCCGACGTCACCAGCTACACGGACCAGGTCACCACGGACGTGTGGGCCGGACCCGCGGACCGCTACTGGTACCGCGCGATCGCCCGGGACGACACGAGCGAACTCTCCGATGCCCAGGCGCTGCTCTCCGAGGGCGCCGCCACCCCGTCGGTGCTCGGCGAGACGAGGGTGACCCTGTTGAAGACGTCACCCGCCTACCTTCATCTCGGGCTCGTCATCCTCTCCATCGCGGGACTCATGACGCTGTTCACCCGACAGGCGCAGGCCGGACGGCCCATCTTCATCCGTCGGGTGCCCGGCATCGACGCGATCGAGGAGGGCATCGGGCGGGCGACCGAGATGGGACGGCCCGTCCTGTACGTGCCTGGGATCGACGAGCTCCAGGACATCCAGACCATCGCGTCGATGCTCATCCTCGGGCAGGTCAGCCGCACCATCGCCGAGTACGAGGCCGACATCGTGGTCTCGTGCCGCATCCCGGTGGTGCGGGAGGTGGCCGACGAGGTCGTGAAGGCGGGGTTCTTCGAGGCCGGCTTCCCCGATGCCCACGACCCCTCGAGCGTGCGGTTCATCAGCTCCGACCAGTTCGCGTTCACCGCGGGGACGAACGGGATCATCAATCGCGAGAAGCCAGCCACGAACCTCTATCTCGGGCGGTTCTTCGCCGAATCGCTGATCCTCGCCGAGACCGGCCACGTCAACCAGTCCATCCAGATCGCGGGCACCGCCGAGGCGAGCCAGCTCCCGTTCTTCGTGGCTGCCTGTGACTACACGCTGATCGGCGAGGAGCTGTTCGCGGTCAGCGCCTATCTCTCCCGTGACCCGCGGCTCGTCAGCTCGCTGAAGGCGAGCGACTACATCAAGATCTACGTCGTCGTCGCCCTCGTCGCGGGCACCCTCGCGGCGACCGTGTGGGGCAGCGACGCCATCCGGCTCGCGTTCACCGTGGGAGGTGGCGGATGAGGCGCGTGCTTCCGCTGATCATCACGTTCGTCGTCGGCGTGGTGATGGCGCTCGAGTTCTTCGTCCCGCACTACCGCTTCAAGTGGCTGACCGACGAGTTCACCGAGTGGGGGCTCATCCTCGCCGCTGCGGCCTACGTGCTCGGCATCTTGAACCTGCTGCAGGTCAACCTGCCCAAGATCGCCAGGCGCGAGCGGGACTGGCCGTACAAGCTCCTCATGGTGCTCGCGATGGTGGTCACGCTGTTCGCCGGCATCGGTCAGGGCAAAGACGGGTTCGTCTACGAGTGGATCTACAACTTCGTCTTCATTCCGCTGTCGGCCACGATGTTCGCCTTGCTCGCCTTCTTCATCGCCTCGGCCGCGTTTCGCGCCTTTCGGGCCCGCAACCTCGACGCGGCGGTCCTCTTGTTCGCCGCGGTGCTCGTCATGCTGGCGAGCGTGCCCATCGGCGAGAGCATCCCCGTGATCGGGGAGTACCTGCCCGGCATCCGCAACTGGATCATGGACGTTCCGAACACCGCGGCGAGGCGAGCCATCTTCATCGGCGCGGCGCTCGGAGCCATCGCCACGGGGCTGCGGGTGATCCTGGGCATCGAGCGGAGTCACCTCGGAGGTGAGGGATGACGCTGTTCACCTTCCTCGAGCGGTTCCAGCGCATGGACCCTCGGTTCGTGTTCCTCGGTATGGGGGTCGCGATCCTGCTGCCCATGCTGGTGCCGTTCGAGCTCGGCTTCGAGATCGACGAGCGGGTCCAGTCCCTGTACGACGAGGTCGAGGCGCTCCCCGAGGGCTCGACGGTGCTGTTGTCGGCCGACTTCGATCCGGGCTCGCGTCCCGAGCTCGAGCCGTTCATGCGCGCGAACCTCCACCACCTCTTCCGCAAGGACGTGAACGTGGTGATGGTCACCCTGTGGGAGTCGGCCCCGCCGCTCGTGTGGCCCATGCTCGAGGACGTCGCCCAGCAGTACGATCTCACCTACGGCGAAGACTACGCGTTCCTCGGCTACAAGCCGGGCATGGAGCTCGCCATCAAGGCGCTCGGCGCCAACATCCCCAAGGCGTTTCCCGCCGATCACGCGGCCCGGCCCATCGAGGAGCTGCCGCTGCTCCGGGGCAAGCTCAAGGCCGAGGACTTCGGCTTGGTCGTGTTGATCTCGGCCGGCTTTCCCGGAACCCGGGAGTACGTGCTGCAGATCCAGGGTCAGTACAACCTCGACATGGTCAGCGCCTGCACCGCCGTCTCGGCCCCGGACTACGTGCCCTTCTACAAGGCGGATCAGCTCCAGGGCCTCGTCGGTGGCATGCCGGGTGCTGCCCAGTACGAGAAGCTCGTCTTCCCCGATGGGCCGCCCGACGGCGTCCAGTTGCTGGCCACCCCCGCGGTCAACGTGCTGAACCTCGGTCACCTCTACATCATCACGCTCATCGTGCTCGGGAACGTCGCCTGGGTGCTGACCCGACCGCGCAGCAGCGGTCGTCGTGGAGGTCGGTCGTGATCGACACGCCCACCCTGATCGGGGCCTGGCTCTCGATCTTCCTGACCCTGTGCATCTTCTCGTACCTGTACGCGGACAACCCGCTGTACAAGGTCGCCGAGCACCTCTTCCTCGGGGTGTCCATCGGAATTGGCGTCGTAGAGCAGTACTACGGCACGTTCAAGCCGAACCTGCTCGACAAGCTCTTCGCCGGCAACCTGGTGTCGCTGTTTCCCCTCGCACTGGTCGGACTGCTCTTCCTCAAGGTCGGCGGGCGCTCGGTGGCGTGGCTGGCGCGCATTCCCATCGCCTTCCTCGTCGCGGCGTTCGCCGGGGTGAAGCTCACGGGAGAGGCCAACGCGAGCCTCATGCGTCAGGTCGCGGAGAGCATGCCCAACCTCGCCACCGTCCATTCCGAGCACGGCTGGATCGACCCCGCGGCCGACTACGCGGGGGTGTTGTCGTCGTTGTTCCTCGTGGCTGGGCTCATCGCGGGGCTTCTGCACTTCTACTTCTCGGCCCCCCATTCGCCGCTCGTGCGCGGGATCAGCCGGTTCGGTGTCCTCGTGCTCATGGTCTCGTTCGGCGCGAGCTTCGGGTTCACGGTGATGGGCCGGATCTCCCTGGCGATCGGGCGTGCTCAGGAGCTCCTGGGCATCGGACTCAGCGTCGAGGACGCAGCCCAGATCCAGCCGGTTCGCGCCACCCTGATCTCGCTCGCGATCATCATCGTGGGACTCGTGGTCTGGCAGCGCCTCGACCGCCGGGACGCTAGCGAGGAAGCGGCGTAGGGCCTTCGTCCACGGTGAAGGTGAAGGTCCGCGCTGCCTCGAGCACGCCGTCGAAGTCCACGAGGTCGCGTTCGCCTTGCTCGACTCGCAGCGAGACGTCGAGCAGACCGCGCGGGACCAGGGTCAGCACGTTGATGCCCGGCGACAGGTGCCGGTCGATGTGAGCGGTGCCCGCGTCGCGGACCGGGTCGAACAGGAAGGTGGGCGTGCCGTTGATCCGCACCTCGACCTCGCCGGCCTTCTGCACGCCGACCTCGGCCGTGACCGGGCCGGCGACGTGGCCGCCGAACTCCGGGTCCCACAGCCGCCAGGCGCCGTCGACCCGGTGAAGAACGAGCTGCGAGCTGTCGTCGGGACGGGCGAAGCGCACCCGGCACAGGGGCCCGCGGCAGTCGACCGAGGGATCCCCGACCATCTCGCGCCGGAGGTGGTTGCGGAGCTGGCGAACCGACAGTCCCGGGGCCCGGGCCAACAGCTCGGCAAAGACCTCGCGAAGCCAGGCTTCGTCGCCGCGCTCGACGGCGCGTTCGAGCTCGGGGAGCCACGCCTCCAGCTCGGCGGGGTTGGAGGCGGTCGCACTGGCAAACAAGAGCGTCGTCAGCATGACGAGAGCATCTCATCGCCGCGCACGAACGTCCACTCCCGGTCGCGATCGCGATGGCGGGATCAGCGCAGGCGAGCCTCGACCGCGTACCCCGTCTCGAGGTTGGCGATGCGCACCTGCACCACTCCGGCCGGGTCGACCTCGTACGTCTCCTCGATCAGCGACCCCGGGGTCGCGAGCCGCTGCACGGGCACCTCCGAGAGGTCGGCGTCGCGGAGCGCGGGGTCGTAGGCCACGCGTACCTCGGCGAACGGCGTGACGTCGCCGTCGGGCGCGTTGTCGGGACCCAGCCGGTCACACTCCACGAAGCGCAGCCAGCCGATGTTGTGGGCAGCCCGGTACCGTCGGATGCACTGCAGGCCATGCTCGGGGACCGCCAGGTCCGACGTGAGGATGGGGTCGAAGGCGATGCGCCCGCCGTCCTCCAGCTCACGAAACACGCCGAAGTTCCTCGAGAACCGTTCCTCGATCGCGGGAACTGCGCCCTCGTCGAGGGCGAGCGCGAGGCCCACCGCGATCGCCGCACTCGGCAGCTGGCTGCGCTTCACCCGCCGGCCGAAGACCTCCTTGACCTGGCGAGCGACCGCAGGAAGATCCGAGCCTCCGCCGACCACGTAGACGCCAGCGAGACTCGACGTGTCGAACCGCTCCCCGTCACCGGGGGGAAGCAGGTCGCCGAGCGCGTCCAGGGTCCGCGTCACGTAGGGGGCACAGGCCGCGTAGAAGTCTGCCACGGCGATCTTCACGTCCTGGTCACCGATCTCGAGGAGGACCTTGCGGCTGTTGGGGTTCAGCCCCTCCTTCTGCTCCCGGGCGTGCTCCAGCAGGCGGGTGCGGCCCGCCTCGTCTGGCTCCGGGCCGTCGATGGCGGCGAGCCCGAGGCGGAGGAGCTCGGCGTCGAAGTCGGCGCCCCCCACGTCCCCGAGACCGGTGTGGGCGAGGACCTGGTGCTGGTCGCGCGACATCCGGACGAGCGAGGCGTCGAAGGTCCCGCCGCCCAGGTCGTAGACCAGCACGTCCTCGCGGTTGCTCGTGACCGTCTTGCGGTAGCGGTGCGCGTACTCGATGGCGGCCGCCGAGGGTTCGTTGAGGATCCCCACCACCTCGAATCCCGCGTCGCGGAAGGCGGCCAGGGTGAACAGACGCTGGGCGCTGCTCGCTCCGGCCGGGACCGCGATCATGGCCTCGAGCGACTCCCCCGCCGCCTCGGGCAAGGCTTCGACCAGCCGCTCCCGGAGGTGACCCAGGAAGCCCACCACCAGGGCGTGCAGCTTGGCCGTGGTGCCCCCGACGACCACGTCCTGGTCGAGCCGGGCGTCGGCGCCCGAGAGCAGCCGCTTGAACGAGCGCAGTCCCGCGCCGCCCTCCGCCAGGGCCAGCGCGGCATCCCAGCCATAGCGCCAGCCCTCCGGCCCCCCCACCACCAGGGAGGGGACGTGATCGGCGACGTGGCCGTCGGGGCGCTCGAAGCGCACCACGGGCGTGTTCCCGCGATCGCAGACGGCCACGACGGTCCGGGTGGTGCCAAAATCGATACCGAGCTTCATTGGCCCGCGTCCTCCAGGTGAAGGGTAGCTTGGTCTCGGCTCACCATGAGCACCCTCAACCACGACCCGACGGCGATCGAAGCGAGGGACGTGGGGAAGGGCCCTTGAACGACACGACCAGCACCCCGGAGACCGGGGATCCTCGCGCGACCCTGAGCGTCGTCGGCCAGCTGCACGCTTGGTTCGAGGCCGATCTGGACGGCATCGTCGAGAGCGCTTCCGAGGCGTGCCTCGCGATGCTCGACACGACGCGAGACGAGATCGTCGGCCAGGCGGTGTCGGCGGTGCTGCGCTCGGCGGCCTCCCGCGAGGCCTGGCGATGCGCAGCCGCGGGAGCGCGCCAGCAGATCATCGTCCACCGTGCCGACGATCGGGTGCTCGAGGTCGCGCTGGTGCCCGTGCTCGGGGCCACGGGCGACCCGATCCGGGTGATTGCCTCGATGGTGGCCGTCGGTGGGACGCTGGTCCGTCTACGACAGCTCGAGGCCTCGGCAGACCAGGTGATCGACGCCTGCCGCAGCTTTGGTGAGGACCGCGAGGAGCTCACGCGAGTCGCCCGCTCGGTGAGCGAAGCGACCCAGGAGATGGCGTCGATCATGGCGGAGCTGGACGCCGCGATCCAGGAGAACACCGTCACGAGCGAGACCAATCGCAAGCAGGCCAGCCAAGCACACGAGAGCGCGAAGCGAGGTCACGAGGTCGTTCGACTCGCGATGGAGTCCATGAACGGCGTGGACCAGTCCAGCTCCGAGATCACGGAGATCATCGGGCTCATCGACGAGCTCGCGTTCCAGACCAACCTGCTCGCGCTCAATGCCGCGATCGAGGCGGCTCGAGCCGGCGAGCACGGCCGTGGGTTCTCGGTCGTGGCAAGCGAGATCCGCCAGCTCGCCAAGCAGTCGGCGGACGGTGCCAAGGCCATCCGCGCCCAGGTCCGGCGGAGCCGCCAGCGGGTGGCCGAGGGCGTGGGGCACGTGGGTGCCTCGAGCGAGACGTTCCTGACGCTCCTCGGCAGCGTCGAAGCGGTGGACACCGGGCTTGCCGAGGTCGCACGGACGAGCGTTCGCCAGTCCATCGTCATGATGCAGCTCGACCTCGCGATCGCCAAGCTCGGGAGTGCCCTCGAGGACAACGCTCGGTTCACGGCCGACCGGGTGGCCGCGATCGAGACGGTGGTCACGGCCGCAGAGCGGCTCGAAGTCTCGCGGCAGGGTCTCCCGGACCCCGTCCACGGGAGAAACGAACCCCGAGAGTGACACCACGGCACACTTGCGGTGTCTGCGCTCCGGAGGTGAGCATGAACCGCGCGTTCCTCGTCGTGTCGCTGGCATCGGGCTGCGTTCTCGAGATCCCGTACCCCGGTCGGGGCGACATCGACGCGATCCTGGAGGCCAGCCCGAGCGTCGTGGAGCCCGGAGGCCGGACCCGCGTCTCGATCTGGGCGGCCCACGGGTCGTTCGACGTGGGCGCCGTGCGCGACATTCGCCCTCTGGGTCGCCTGGACGTCGTGGAGTGGACAGTCGCCTTCGACTCGATCGACGTGGTGCTGGAGGTGCCGCACCACGCCGATGCGGAGGAGATCCTGGCCCTGGACACCCCCCGCGCGACCGCGTTCGTCAGCCTCTACGTCGAGGCACCAGCCGAGCCCTGATCCGTGGCTCGGCGCGCACGACGCACCGCCGACCGGGCGGCCGTCGCCGCTGTGCCGGCCCCCGCCCGACGACGGTTCGAGGCGAGGGATCCAGCGAATGCGTGCAGGGGATCCCCGCATCCCATAAGCTCCGAGCGTCTCGGAGGACCCGTTGATCCACCGCTCCGCACTCGCTTCCCTCGTGATGATGGGCCTCCTGCTCGGCGCGCCGGTGGCGGCGGAGGCGTCGGGCCGCGCGCTGCTCGTGGGCGCGAGCCAGCCCGCCGAAGGCCCCGCGCTGCCGGGCGCGGAGGCCGACGTCGCCGCCATGCGCGCGCTCCTCACCGAGACCTTCGCGTACCCGACCGACGACGTCACCTCCCTGGTCGGGGCGGAGGCCACCGTCGAGGCGGTCACCACCGCCCTCACCGCCCTCGCCGACGAGGCCCCCCGCGGTGAACCCGTCGTCATCTACGTCGCGGGCGCTGGCACGCTGGTCGCCGACGGCAATCAGGACGAGCCCGACCCCTGGGACGAAGGAATCACCCTGGCCGACGGCCTGCTCCTCGATGACGACCTGCACGCACCGCTCGGCCGCATTCTTCGCCGCGCGTCCCAGGTGTCCGTGATCATCGACGCGAGCGCCGAGCCCGCCTCGGGCACGCCCCGCCGGCACGCGGTGCGCTTCGCGGGCCGCCGCACCCCGACCCGCGGCGAGGTCCCGGATTTCGCGCTCGGGGAGGGCGACGGAGCCGCACACTGGGTCGACACCGGCGCCCCCAACCTCGTGGTCGTCGACGCGGCCCGGCTCGGGGCCGCCCTCGAGACAAAGCGCGGCGGCGTGTTCACCCGGATGCTGGTGGAGCTCGCACCCCGGCGCGCCACCTGGGGCGCGCTGGCCGACACGGTGACCACTCGGGTCGCGGCCCGCAGCGTCCAGGTCCCGAGCTTCGTGGGCGACGGGCCCGTGTTCGGAAAGGAGGGCGTCGGCGATGAGGTGCCGCCCGTCACCGCGTTCGAGATCCCGGAGGGCGGGATCACGGTGACCATCCTCGAGGGCGACCGGCCCATGGACGTGCCGGGCAAGGAGGCCCGGCGACTCCGCAAGGAGATCGCACGGGACCGCGAGATCGCGCGCCGGGTCCGCCTGGTCGAACCCGAGGATGGCGGGGACTGGGTGGTCCGACGTGACCCGACCTCGGGCTCGATCGAGATCGTGGGACCCGAAGGTGCAGTGCGAAACCGCGTCGACGACGACGACCTCCGCACCGCCGCCAACAAGGCGGCCCAGAACCTGATGCTCCACGGCCAGCAGGCCGCGCTGCTCGACATGGACATCCCCACCGGGCCGCTCGCGCTGCGCATGGTCCCCACGGAGCAGCAGAGCCCCTGCGCCTACGGCGAGTGGGTCGCGGCCGGGGCGCACGAAGTCCAGGTGGTGCCCGTGTGCTGGCGCTGGCAGGTCGAGGTCACGCTCACCGCCGACGCCGAAGCGCCCGCCGAGGTCGGCGTCGTCGTGATGGGCAACGACGGCACGCTGCTCGGCTTCCCCATGGAGGGCGACCCCGTCGTGCTGCAGCCTGGCGAGACCCATCGCTTCGCGCTGAAGCGCCCCGGCCGGGACCCCGGCCTGCGCTCCGTCCCGCCCCTCGACATCACGGAGCACCTGCTCGCGTTTGCCGCGCCCGCGGGGGCCAACGTCGACTTCGACGCCGTGACCGGCTGGGCGGCGCGTGACGTCGCCGCGGACGGCACCGCGCCCGCGGCGGAGGGTCGCTGGTACCGCCAGCACCTCCCCTACCGGGTGCAGGCCGTCCCCCCGCGCCCCGAGGACCTGCCCCGCGATCCCGAGGCGCGTCGTCGCGAGATCACGCTCGACGGCTTCGACGTCACCCCCTACCTGCCCGCCAATCCCAACGCCTTCCTCACCAAGGTGCTCCAGCAGGCCGACCGCCTGGCGAAGTTCCGCCCCACCCGTGACGGGGGCCGCGACGGTCTGGCCTACGCCCAGTGCTGGCCGCACGACCGCAAGGAGATCCACGACAACCGCACCCGGTTCTCGGAGCGTGCGTGGCCCGGCGAGACCTGCTGGGAGCGACCGTTCGACTTCACGAGGGACGACATCGAGCTCGGCGAGAGCCCTGGCATCGACTGCAGCTCGGCGATGTGGTTCGTGATCACGCGCGCCTGCAAGGGCGACGCGCGGCTCCCGCTGCCCGAGAAGCAGCCTCGCGAGCGAAACGCCGCGTACGCAGCCAGACTGCGACAGTTCCACGAGAACGACCGACAGTGCTTGCTCTTCACGAACGAGAACTTCCGGGCCGGCTTCGTGTCCACGAACATCATGGCCAACCACCCCGAGATCATGAAGGACCACTTCGTCGACTGCATGGGCCTCACCCTGCAGACCGGGGACATCCTCGTCACCCGCAACGCCCGCAACACGGGCGGGCACACCTACCTCATCGTCGATCCCGACCGCTTCGTGGTCTTCGGGAGCCACGCCGGGGATGCCAGCTGGGCCCGCATGAGCGCCGAGGAGCGCGCCATCTGGGAGGGCTTCGAGCGGCTCGACCCTGGCGCACGCGACGCGGGCGTCGAGTACCAGTTCCTCGCCTGGTGGCGCAAGTCGGACCTCGTGGGCACCGAGCTCGAGAAGTGGGGCGGTTACGCCCGCGAGCGGCTGAAGGCGTGCTGGCGCCACGCGAAGATCGCCGAGGAGTGGTCGAACGATCCCACCTCACGTCCAGGCACGCGACGCACCTCCCGCGTCTGCAGCGCCGAATCCTGCCGATGACGGAGAGCCGATGTTGAGCATCTTGCTGCCCCTGCTGTCGTGGGCGATCGGCTCCACGGCGCTCGCGAGTCCGGACTGCGCGGCCCTCGATGCGCGACCGAAGCCACTGGTGGGCACGCCCGGCGATCGCAAGCTCGCGCTCGTGGTGGGCATTGGCGACTACCTGGCCGAGCCGGGAGGGCAGAGCATCGACCTCGTCGGCCCGCCGGGCGACGCGCGGCGCATTCGCGACGTGCTCATCGAGCGCTACGGGTTTCCGGTCGACAACATCTGCCTGCTCGTCGACGAGGAGGCGACGCGTCAGGCCTTCGTCGACGGCTGGCGCCGGCACGTCGGACGAGCCACCCAGGGTGACACCGTCGTCTACTACTTCGCCGGCCACGGCAGCCAGACCACGGACTTCGACGGTCCCCAGGACGAGCCCGACGGGATGGACGAGACCTTCCTGCTGCACGACTCGCGGGCCAACGTGCCCGAGCTGCTCGACGACGAGTTCAACGCCCTGCTCGCCGAAGCCTACCAGCGCAC
Source organism: uncultured Enterobacteriaceae bacterium (assembly GCA_964655065.1). Lineage (GTDB taxonomy): Bacteria > Myxococcota_A > UBA796 > UBA796 > DRPG01. The sequence goes on from CAZZLC010000047.1 coordinate 35,665, forward strand.
CACGAACATCACGGTGCTCATCGACGCGTGCAACTCGGGCTCGAGCACCCGCGACGTCGGCTTCGCCAAGCGCCAGGTCGACCCCGTGAAGCGCAATCGGCCGATCCAGAACCGAATCGTGAGCCCCGACGGCGACTACCGACCCGAGCGATTCCCCGACATCGTGACCATCACGGCGGCAGAGGACGGCACGTCGGCGCTCGAGCGCGGTGGGCAGGGCGTGTTCACCAACGCGCTCCTGCGATCGCTCGACACCAGCGGCTCGGGCTCCTGGGCCCAGGTCGTGCCCGTCCTGCCGCGCTGGATCGCCGCCCAGCGAAGCTTCCAGGTCGCGACCTTCGAAGGCAACCTCCAGCGGGAGATCTTCGGCAAGGCGGTCGTCGACCGGTCCCTCTCGTGGACGGTGCAGCAGGTGAACGGGGAGCGGGTGACGTTCCGGGGTCCCGCGCTGCCTGGCTGGACCGATCAGGCGGTGGTCGAGGTCTTCGAGGACAACACCGTCAAGCGCAAGGCCCGGGTGCGCCTCGACACCATCGGCAGCTTCCAGGCGGAAGGGTCCGTGCTCGGACGGGTCAAGAAGCCGATCGTCCCCGGCGACTACGCCCTGCTCGAGACCCCCGGCCACGACACGGTCGCCATCCGGGTCCGCATCGACGACAGCGTCGCCTTCGCTCCCGCGCTGCGCAAGGCGCTGGCGAGCGACGACGTTCTCGCCAAGACCATCGATCTCGTGAAGGACTCGCCGGACTTCCTCGTGCGGCAAGGCGAGGACGCGCTCGTGGAGATCGTGGGCAGCGAGGGGGTCGTCCGCAACCGCCAGCCGATGCGGAACGCGCGGGAGGCGCTCGAGGTCGCCCAGAACCTCGGGCTGCACGCACGGCAGGCGAGCCTCCTCGCATTCTCCGCGGAGCCCAACGCCGTCTATCCACACGACATGCTCGAGCTGCGCATCATTCCCGACTCCTTCGAGTCGCGGAGCTGCGCCCGGGAGCCCTATCGTCCGGCCGAGGTCGGCGTGCCGTACGTGAGGGTACCCATGTGCACCACGGTGCAGCTCGAGGTCACGCTGAAGCGGGATCCCGTCCAGGAGCTGTACCTGGGCATCCTCTACCTCGCGAGCGACGGCAGCATCCTCGCCTGGCCCAAGGCCGGCATCACCGAGATCCTCCGTCGCAAAGGTGACAAGTACGTGGAGCCCCTCGGCCGGGTGACCCCACCGGTGAACGTCTCCGACCGGCTCCTCGTGTTCGGGAGCCACGAGCCCGTGCAGTGGAAGAACCTGGAGAAGAAGGCGCTCGTGCGAACCCGCCTCGTGCCCGGCGGCCGGGCGAACCTGCAGTCCCTGGTGACCTCGCACGTGGGGGGCCTCCGGGGGATCGACGACGAGCCGCCGCGGAGCGAGGGCACAGCGTGGACCTCGTCGTTTCTGCAGCTCGTCGTCACCGGCCTGCGCTGGACCGAGGCCGAGCAGTCCGACCCGGGTACCTGCTCGAGGGCCCACGCAGCGGGGTGTCCATGATGTTCGCGCTCCTGTTCTCCGTCCTCTCGCTCGCCGCCCCGAGTGGCCAGACCCGGGGCCTCGACGTGCTCGAAGCACGCGACGCCCTGCCCGAAGAGGGCCTCGGCATCGCGAAGTACCGGGCTGTGATGTTCAGCGCGCAGGACTACACGCCCGCGTCGGGCATCCCCGACCTCGCCACCCCGACCCGCGACGTCGAGGCCATCGGGGCGGTGCTGCGCGAGCAGTACGGCTTCACGGTCGAGATCGTGCCCGACGCGACCGAGCAGGCCATCATCGCCCGGCTCGACGCCCTGAAGCGCGAGACCAACCCCGACGACGCGGTGATCGTGTACTTCGCGGGCCACGGGCTGTACGACAAGGCCGAGGATCGGGGGTACTGGCTGCCCACCGACGCGGTCCTCGACGAGACCTCACGGTGGGTGAGCAACGACGACGTCTCGGCCAAGCTCCGTGCCATCCCGGCCCGCCACGTCCTCATGATCATCGACTCGTGCTTCTCGGGGATGTTCCGCGACGCTCTGCGCCCCACCACCGCCGCGGACCTCGCTCCGCTCCGGGCGCTGGCCAACAAGCGCAGCCGGATGGTCCTCGCGTCGGGAGGCGACGAGCCCGTTGCCGACGGGGGCCGGGACGGGCTGTCCGTCTTCGCCTACTTCCTGCGCCAGGGGCTCGCCGAGGCCCGAGGCCGCTTCGTGGTCGTCGACACCCTGTTTCCCGAGCTCCGGGCGCGCGTCCAGCAGAACGCGGCACAGACGCCTCAGCAGGGAGTGTTTCAGCGGGCCTTCCACGAGGGTGGCCAGCTCGTGCTCGAGAACCGGTCCGCACCCGCGAACACGCTGGTCGCCAGGACCGTGGACCGGCGTGCCGCCGAGCGAGCGTGCAAGGCCCAGGGCGATGCGGGTCGCGAGCTGTACGAGTCCCTCGCTGCGCTCGACGCTGCCGCGAAGCTCGAGGAGGTCACGGAGTCCGACCGTCGGGCTCGCGAGAAGCTCGCCGTGAGCGCGTGCATCGACCACCAGATGGGCCTGCTCACCGACGGCGAGTACACCACGCTCAAGGCCCTGCTCTCCGGCGACGCCCAGGCCCAGCAGACCTACGTGCTCGCCGCACTGAAGGAGCAGCGCGAGGTCATGCGCGAGGTCGCGCCCCCCGACGGATGTGACGTGTCGAGCGCCGAGTACGGCACGCAGCTCGTGAAGGCCCAGCGGCTGCTGCGAGACGGCCGGTCCGGCGCGAACCGACCCGAGGACCGCGAGGCGCGGACGATCCTCGAGGCGCTGGCGAAGGAAGGCCCGAGCGCACCGGTGTGGGCGGCCCTGGCGCGGGCGCGGCTGTACACCGGGGCCGCGCCGGCCGAGGTCACGGCAGCCGCCGACGCTGCGGCCAAGGCTTGCCCCAGCTGGGGAGTGCCCGACAACTACCGGGCCACCGCGCAGGTCGTGGCCGGGGACCTGAAAGCCGCCGAGCGTTCGCTGCGGTCCGCGTTGAAGCGGTCTCCGCGGTATGCCTTCGCCTACTACAACCTCGCGCTCGTGAAGATCGGCCGGGGCGACGTGGCGGGCGGGAGCGCCGACCTCGAGCGCGCCATCGAGCTCGATCCGCTGCTCGGCGAGGCCCACTTCCTCCGCGGACGCATGCTCTCCTCGGCCGGCCAGACGAGCGAGGCGCTGGTGGCGCTGGAGTCGGCGGCCGATCTGCGTCCGCGGCAGGCCGACATCTGGGAGGCGCTGGCTGGCGCCTACGAGGCATCCGGCAACGACGGCGCGGCGAAGCTCGCGCGCAAGCAGGCCGAGGCGCTCTGACGGGGGGTCACGTGTGCTTTTCGGCCGAGGCGAGCGTGGTGGTGACCGACGTGAGGGCGGTCCGAGAGCGTTGACCTGGCTGGCCGTCGAGCTCAACGGAGGGCCCGCGGCCGGCTCGGCATCGCCACCAGCGCGATGCCGCCGACCACGAGCGGTGCGCCCACCGCAAACGCCAACGGAGGGACCTCGTCGAGCAGCCCCCAGGCCGCCAGGGCTGCGGTGAAGGGAAGCACCGGCCCCACCAAGGCCACCACGATCGGAGGAAGCAGCCGGCTCGCCACGCTGATCCCCCACAGCGGAGCCGCCGTACTCAGGACCCCGAGCCCGACCATCGCGCCCCCTTCGAAGGCGGTCGAGGGCACGAGGTCGCCCAGCCGCGTGACTGCAGCGCCTGCATACAGCAGCAACCCCCAGAGACAGGTCATCGTGGCCAGCAGGAACGCGCCGGGCCGCACGCCTCGAGCAGCGAGCCGACTCCGCCCGAACACGAAGGCCGCGCTGAAGAAGCTCGCGAAGAGGCCCAGACCGCCCCCCAGGGCTGTGTTTGCCGCCCCCGCCTGCCCCGCGAGAGCCGCCACGACGGACGGCAGCAGCGCGACCCCGGCGCCCACCATGGCCAGGCCGACCCCAGCTGCCCGTCGGGGCTCGACCACCTGGCCAGAGATCCGCTCGAACACCAGCACCCAGGCGGGAGCCGCACCGATCATCAGCACCACCAGCGCGACCGGGGCGAGCTGAAAGCCGGCGACGGCGAAGGTGAAGAATGCGGTCATGCGTACCGCCAGGCCGTGCGCCTGCCACGAACCGAGGTGATCCGGAGCTCCGGCGCGGTCCACCTTCGACAGCAGGGTCGCAGGAACGAGCACCGCGAGCCCCACGGCGACCCGGCCGGCCGTGATGGCGAGGGGGTCGAGGGCATCGAGCCAGCGCACCCAGATCCCCGCCATCGAGAACCCCGCCAGGGGCAGCAGCAGAGCCAGCACGCCGCCGACCGGCAGCGAGGTCGTCGAGATGGCATCCTCCCACACGGTCCAGCTATGGACGTGCGTATCGAAAGGAGGCCGTGATGCCCTGGTTACTGCTCGCCTGTTCCTGGTCCACCGAACCCGTCGCCCCGCAGGGAGGCCACGAGCACGCCGAGCACGCCGAGCACCACGGGCACCCGAAGGCCAGCCACGCGCACCACCGGTTCGACGACCCCGAGAAGTGGGCCGAGGTCTTCGACGACCCCGAGCGCGACGCCTGGCAGAAGCCGGACCAGCTCGTGGCGAGCCTCGATCTCCAGCCGGGCATGGTGGTCGCGGACATCGGGGCCGGCACCGGCTACCTCAACCAGCGCCTCGCGACCGCGGTCGGCCCCGAGGGGCGGGTGGTCGCGGTCGACATCGAGCCCAAGCTCGTCGAGTACATGGCGAAGCGGGCGATCGAGGAGAAGACGCCGCAGGTCGAGGCGCGGCTCACCGAACCGGCCGAGAGCGGCCTGAAGCCCGCCGAGGCCGATCGGGTGCTCCTCGTCGACGTGTACCACCACATCCAGGACCGCGAGGCCTACTTCCGCGCCCTGCGACCCGCGCTGAAGCCCGATGGGGTGCTGGCCATCGTCGACCTCACCAAGGAGGCGCCGTTTGGCCCACCGGTCGAGGAGCGGCTGACCCGAGACCAAGTGAAGGCCGAGCTCGCCGCCGCCGGCTGGACCTTCGACCGCGAGGTCGGGGGGTTCCCCCACCAGTACGTGCTGCGCTTCACACCCTGAACCCGCGATCGGCCTACCGGAGCTCGAGGGGAGACAGGGTCCTCCCCTCCGGTCGCGAAGGCTTCGGGGCCATCGTCGGCGCGGCAAGGCAGTCGGTCGCCCGAAGGAACACGGGCTGCTCGTGGTCGAAGCCACACCTGGACAGCGGGCGGTCGCGACACATCTCGTCGCTCGCCTGGTGCATGCCGAACCGACAGGTACCGAAGCGTTGCTGCCAGTCTGCCTCGGAGACCCCCTTCAGGATGAGCTCCCGGTCGACGGTCTCGGCGATGCGCGAGACGTTGGTGTCCGACGACACGCGAATCCGCCACCGGTCCCCGTCGGCCTGCGACACCACCACGAGCTCGAGCGCTTCGGGGTTCCCAGGGGCCAGATCCAGCGCGAACGCGGTCGCCTCCGCGCCCTCCTCGACGGGGACGGGCGACTGGAGCCACCACGCCCCTCCCCCCGCCGCCAGCAGCGCCGCGAGCCCGATCACGACCGGCCAGCGCGCCGAGCGCCGCGGCGAGATGATGGACCGGATGGCTCGCTCGAGCAGGTCTACGTCGTGGCGGAACCGCTCGTGGCGGATCTCGAACGCGTTGTGTCGGCGCAGGCCCTTCAGGTCGTCGGGCAGCTCCTCGGCCGCGGGAAGTGCGGCTCCCTCGACGAGCAACGGGATGACGTGCAGGTCACGCCGAATGGCCTCCGCGACCTCGAGGCGCACGTAGTCGCCGGGCTGGTCCAGGCGTCGTCGCCCCTCCTCGTCACGCGCGTCGAGCCACCGCGGGCCGATCACCACCAGCGCGACCTTGCTCGCGGCCAGCCGCTCGCGGATGAACTCGAGAAAGTCGACGCCCGGCCCGATGCTGTCGACGTCCATGAAGATCTGGTCGGCCGGCCAACGCTCGCTGAGCCGGTCGTAGATGCGCCCCGCCACCGAGCGACTGTCTTCGCGGCGGTACGAGATGAAGATGGCGTCTCCCACGAGGCCTCCCGCGCCAACTCTACGAGGCGACGGCCTTCGCGGCAATGTCCGCGCCGGGTGGGTGACGCCAGCCCTCCGCGGTCAGAGACCGAGGAAGAGCAGCGCCACCACGGCCGCGACCACGAACCAGATGGCGACCCCCATCCCGAACAGGATCGCCCACGGGGCGGTGGGGGTCTCGCGACTCGCGACCCGTGGTTGGGGCGTCCGAGGCGACGACACGCGAGCTCGCGCCGGGTGAGCCGGGCTGGCGGCGGTCTGCGGAATCGGCGGAGCCGGCCGCGGATGGCGGACCGCCCGGGGGACCGGCCGCGGCACCGGACGCCGCTGCGGTGCCGGCGGGGGTGAGGCGAAGGCAGGCTCGGGCTCGAGGAGCTCGACCGTCACGTCCGAGGTCGTCGGGCGGTACAGCGGGATCTCCTCGGAGGTCTCCTCACCGAGATCCGCCACGCTGCCGAGCTCGAGCGGAGCGTTGGGCGGGATCGTCGCCGGCGATGACGGCGCTCGCAGGTTGGGCTCGGTGGGTGGCTCCGAGTGGGGTCCGATGGGCACGAGGGACCGGAGCCCCGGCGCGAGCACGGACCCGTACGGCGTCGACGTCGTCGGGCGGGGCCGGGGGGTGCTGGGAGGCGGCGTGACGTCGGGCGGCACGAAGTCGATGGAGGTAGGCTCGAAATCCGCCTCGTCGAGCGGTGGTTCCTCGGCCAGACGCCTGGTTCTGCTCCCTCGGTTCGACTTCCCGCTCGAACTCATGCCACCCCCGGGTAACGGGCCAACTTCCCGCGTCCGCCGGCAAGTTGCAAGCCGTGTTCAGTTACACACCCAGCCCTTGCTCCCGAGAATCGGCTCGAGCCGCGCGAAGCGCACCTCCGAGAGGGCGGTGTGGTCGTACCGCTTTCCTTTCACCACCTCTCCGATCCGCAGCACGATCTGCCGGATCTTCCCCGCCCCCGGGTTCCGGCAGAAATGGGGCGAGAGATCCCAGCGGAGCGGCTCGGGGTCGGAGGGGTCCCCGATGATGACGACCGCGTCGATGGCCTCGACGTCGAGGGCGCACGGTGGCTCGACGTCGGGCCGACGCACGAAGCGAGGTGGCGCGGGCGCCGGCCTCACCGAGGCGTCGGGCCACGCGTGGAACGAGAGCCATCCCTCGGCGAGCCGGTGGTTGCCGACAAACTGGGTCTCTGACCTCGCATGGCCAGGAACGATCTCGACGAGGTCGACCATCACGGGCTCGTCGAAGACGAACACCAGGCCGTGGCCTCGACCGGGCCCGCGGGCCCCCTCGGCCCAGGCCGTGTCGCGATCGCCGTCGACCACCCGATCGGCTCGGCTCGGCCCGGTGTCGAGCTCGCTCGTGGCGACGACCGCGGACGGCTTCACGGGGACGACCTTCCATCCCCCCGAAGGCCGACAGGTCTGGCCGCACCCGAGTCGACGGTCGGGTACTCCCCGGCCGAGGGCCGGCAGACGCGCGACGTCGGGTGCCGGAGAGGGAAGCGCCCGGGCCGCCTTCGCGAGATCGTCGCGACAGGGAGGGGCCGCGAGCGTCGTTGCGATGGCGACGATGGCGATCACGTCACGATTCCTCGGCGAACCCGGCCATTGTACGGGAACTCGCCTTTCGACGCATCCTCTACGCTCGAGCCGCCCCGGACCCGCTCGCTACTTCAGCAGCTTGGCCAGCTCCTGCTGCGCGAGCGAGAACTTGGGTTCCTCCTCCACCACCTTGTCGAGGAGTTCGCGCGCTGCGGCCTCGTCGCCGCGGTCCTTCGCATCGAGCGCCCGGGAGTAGTTCGCCGCGGTGGCGATGGGGAGCTTGTCGAGCTCGCGCCCCGTCTTGGCCGGCACGACCTTCGGTGCACCAGGCCGTGCCTCCTTGCAGTTCTTGCCGTCGGAGAGCATCGCCACCGCGAGCTGATCGGCGATTCGGGCCTCGATGTCGAAGAAGTCGTCGCGGTGGCCCGTCTCCCCGACCCCGCAGAGCTGGACCGACGTCTCCACGTCGAACATCCGGGCATCGATGCGAAACTTGCCCGCGAACTCGAAGTAGCGCCCGACCACCATGCGCTGCGCGCCGACGATCCGTCCGATCTCGGCTGCCCGCTTGGGGTCGAGCTTCCCCGTACGACCGAGCTCGAGCTCCGCGACGAGCTGCTGAAGACGCTCTCGCTCCACGACCTCGAAGCCCTCCTGAGCCGTGAGATCGCTGATGAGCATCGAGGCGAGGCCGGTCCTGAGGGCGGAGAGCTCCTCGTCCTTGCCGTCGTAGTCGAAGCTGAACACGGCGACGGTGGGCAGTGGCTCGGGAGGCTTCGCGAACCCCGAGACAGCCACGACGAGCCAGAGCACCCACGCGAATCCGGACATCCTGCACCCCCAGGGCCAAACCGAGGTAGCGCCCGTCGTCGGGGCTGTCGAGCAGGCTCGAGGGCCCGAACCGCGCTGCACACCCGACACGACTCGTTATGGGCCCGGACGCGAGGCCTACCTTGACTCTGCTGCCCACTGTGACGGCCTTGTTGGCCGCCGCTCTCGTCACCGTCCCCCTCTTCAAGCGGCTCGGCCTCGGCTCGGTGCTCGGCTACCTGGCCGCCGGCGTCGTCCTCGGGCCCACCGGCTTCGACCTGTTCGGGCACCCCGAGGAGCTCATGCACTTCGCCGAGTTCGGCGTGGTGATGCTGCTCTTCCTCATCGGCCTCGAGCTCGAGCCCGAGCGGCTGTGGGGCATGCGCAACGCGGTCTTCGGGGTGGGGACCGCCCAGGTCGTGGTCACGGGGCTCGTCATCGGCCTGGCGCTCGTCGCCTTCGGAGTCGAGGTACGGGTCGCCGGGGTCCTGGGGTCGGGGCTCGCCCTGTCTTCGACGGCCTTCGCGCTCCAGATCCTGCGGGAGCGACGCGAGCTCGCGCTCGACCACGGACGTGCGGGGTTCTCGATCCTCCTGTTCCAGGACCTCGCGGTCATTCCCATGCTCGCCGTTCTCTCCCTGCTCGCGCCCGGGGAGGGCAGCGGCGTGCCGTGGTGGCAGACCACGGTGCTCGTCATCGCGGGCATCGGCGCGCTGATCGTAGCCGGGAGATTCCTGCTGCGGCCGGTCTTCCGGGTCGTCGCGAGCACCGGACACCAAGAGCTCTCGGTAGCACTGGCCCTCTTCGTCGTGGTCGGCACCGCCTGGCTCATGACCCAGATCGGGCTGTCGATGGCGCTGGGGGCCTTCCTCGCGGGCCTGCTCCTCGCAAACTCCGAGTACCGCCACGAGCTCGAGTCCAACCTCGCCCCCTTCGAGGGCCTGTTTCTCGGGCTCTTCTTCATGTCCGTCGGCATGACGGCCGACGTTCGCACCGCCCTGCAGGAGCCGCTGCTGCTGCTCGGCGCCACGGCCGCCCTGCTCACCGTCAAGTTCGGCGTGCTGTACGGGCTCGGCCGCTTCTCGGGCCTGTCCAACGTGGCGGCGCAGCGGCTCGGCGTCACCCTCTCGCAGAGCGGCGAGTTCGCGTTCGTCCTGTTCAGCGTTGCGGCATCGGAGGGCTTGCTGTCTGAGGCGATCGTGGACCGCGCTCTCGTCGTGGTCACGATGTCGATGGTCGCGACGCCGATACTTCTCGCGCTGCACGACCGGCTCGCCAACGTCTCCGACGTGCCGCAGCCCGACGAGATGCTCGACAGCTCCCACTACGAGGAGAGCCCGGTCATCATCGCGGGATTCGGCCGCTACGGACAGATGGTGGGTCGAACGCTGCAGATGGTCCACATCCCCTTCACGGCGATCGACATCGATCCCATCCACATCGACTTCGTCCGCCGCTTCGGCAACCGGGTCGACTATGGCGACGCCTCTCGGATGGAGCTGCTGCGGGCCGCCAAGGCCGACCAGGCGAAGCTCGTCGTGATCGCTGTCGACGACCCTGGTGCGTCGGTGGCCATCGCGAAGATGGTGAAGCGCTCGTTCCCGCACCTGAAGGTGCTCGCGCGAGCCCGCAATCGGCCGAACGCGTTCGCGCTCATGGAGGCGGGGGTCGACGACGTTCGGCGCGAGACCTTCGCGAGTGCCCTCGAGGCCGCGGTCCAGACCCTGGTTCACCTCGACTTCGATCCGCGCGAGGCGGAGCGCATCGTGGCGATGTTCCGCCAGCACGACGAGGAGACGCTGCAGAAGCAGGCGGCGGTGTGGGGCGACGACGCGAAGATGATCGAGACGGCCCAGGAGGCGGCAGACCGGCTGCGGGGTCTGTTCGAGAGCGACGCCAAGGCGTGAGGGTCACCGGCGGGACGCGGTCATCCAGTCCACGGTCGCCGCGCGACGCGCCGTCCAGGTCTTCGCGGCCTCCAGCGCCGACCGGCCCTCCGCGCCCGCGTCCCACGACGCCTCGTCCACGAACACGAGTCCGATCCACAGCCGATTCTCCGGCGTGTCCGGCAGCGGGGTCACCGCGTCGAGCCCCAGTGCATCGTGGCACTGCGCGCAGTGGGCCGTCATCCCGACCACCAGCGGGATCGACGCCTCGATGGACTCCGCGGCCCGAAGCTGAACCGCCATTCGTCGCATCGCGGTCAGCGAGTTCTCGGTGAGGGGAAGCAGCCCCGGGACCCGGTCGGGACGAGCCAGGTCACGGGCTGCCGCGCGCACGGCGGCCAGGTCGCCGTTCAGGACCGCGTCGCGAGCCCGGTAGAGATCCGTCTCGTGCTCCTCCATCTGCTGGACCCGCTCGCCGGGCCAGGAGCACGCCACCACCGCCAACAGCCAACCGACCACGCGACCCTCCGACCCCGGGCCGGACTCCTACCGAGCCGGAGCGACGCCGTCACGTCGGTGGTCGCGCGGAATACGGGGGCGGGCATGAAGCTGCACTGTCGCCACGAGCCCGACGAGCCTCACCGCAGCCGGCTGCTCGCTGCGGTGCCCGGCCTCGGGTTCGGCGCTCCCGTGCCGGAGCACGTGGATGTCCTGGTTGCCGGGCGCCCCACCGCCGAGGAGCTCGCCGCCGTCCGGACCGGGGGAGCCCTCGTCATCCCCTGGGCCGGCCTCCCCACCGCGACACGAGAGCTCGCGCTGACCCGTCCGGACCTCTCCGTCTACAACCTCCACCACAACGCGAGCATCGTTGCCGAGCACACTGTCGGTCTGCTCCTCGCCGTGGCCCGGCGGATCGTGGTGGGCCACCGGGAGATGTCGCGCGGCGACTGGCGCATCCGCTTCGCCCCGGACCCATCCCCGAGCCTCGCGGGAGGGCAGGCCGTGATTCTGGGCTACGGCGCGATTGGACGCCGGGTCGGCTCCGCGCTCGTGGCCCTCGGCATGGACGTGGTCGGCATTCGCCGCCGCACCCCGCCGACCCTCGACGACCTCGACGCTCTTCTGCCCGCCACCACCGCCTTGATCGTGGCCCTGCCCCACACGCCCGAGACGGAAGGGCTGGTCGACGCCAACCTGCTCGCCAAGCTCCCGCCGCAGGCGATCGTGGTCAACGTGGGCCGTGGTCCCGTGATCGACGAGACCGCACTGTACGAGGCCCTCGCTGCCGACCGGCTCTGGGGCGCGGGGCTCGACGTCTGGTGGCGCTACCCCGACTCGGAGGACGCTCGGACCGCCACCTGGCCCGACCGCCCCTTCCACGAGCTGGACAACGTCGTGCTCTCGCCCCATCGAGCCGCCCACGGCGCCGAGACCGACTCCCTCCGCTACACCCACCTCGCCGAGCTCCTCACCGAGCTCGCGGCGGGTCGGTCCCCACCGACCCGGGTGTTCGTCGAAGAGGGGTACTGATGCGTGCGACCGGCGAGAACGCGTCGTTACGAACCGCCGCGGGAGGGCGTGGGTTGCGGGTGCTGAACACGGAGGCCACCCGATCCGCCGAGCGACGCTGGGCCAGCCTGGCCGCGTCGCTGGTCCTCCACGTCGTCGGCCTCTTCCTCGCCGCCATCACCTGGCCGGATCCGAAGGAACGCGAGAAGCCGCTGGAGGTCGTGGAGCTCGCGCTGGTCAGCGAGGGAGAGCGGGATGTCGAGGCTCCGCCGGCCCCTCGCGAGCCCCGCCCGCAGCCCCCCACCACCAGCGCCCCACCGTCGCCTCGGCTCGCCCCTCCCGCTCCGGTGGGCGAGCTGGCCCCGCAGACCGAACCGGCGCCCCCCGAGAGCTTCGCAGAGTGGCAGGCCCGCCGTCGCTCCCGCTACCTGCCCCCGAGCACCCCCTACGCGGCCGGTCGGGTGAAGGGCCAGCAGCCGCTGAACCGTCCCGGCCGGCGCAACTGCGACCCGGTGGCGACTCGTGCGGCGGATCGGGTCTACCTCCTGTTCGACTCTTCGGGCTCGATGAGCGGCCTCGGCCACGCCCAGGCCCTGCGGTGCGCGCAGCAGTACGCGTCGGGCGCTCTCGCCCGCGGCGCCGAGATCGTGGTCGCCAACTTCGCCCGCGACGTGAAGTTCTCGGAGCCGACGCGCAAGATGCTCGACGTGCAGATCGCGTTGCGGGCCCTCACCGACCCGACCCAGACCCGGCTGCCCTCGCGGGAGCTCCAGCGCTTCTTCCAGCAGCTCCCCGACGCGCCTGCCGACCTCGTCATCATCTCGGACGGCTGGTTCGTCCCCGAGCGGGAGGTGCTGACCTGGTATCGCTTCTTCCTCGAGCTCCACCCCGAGAACCGAGGCGTGATGTACACCGTCGGCAATCGAGGAGCCCGTGACGCGGTGACCCACCTGCGCGGGCTCGGATTCGACGTCCACGCCTACGAGCCGACCTCGGGCCAGTAGTTGGCTGCCGGAGCTGGGCTCCCGTCACGCGCTCGACGGGTGCCGCGAGCCATCCCCCGCGGTACTCCCTGCGCATGCTGTGGTTGGTGATGGGATGTGCAGTAGGCGAGCCGGAGGTCCTGGTCCTCGCCGACGCCGATCGCGACGGGGCTCCCGGCGAGCTCGGCCCTTTCGGCGCCTCGTGGCTCCCGTTGGCCGCCCCCGCGCGGGTCACCGAGGTGGTGCCCGTCGACGTCGTGTTCCCCACGTCCCCCCAGGGTGCCGCCGTCACCGAGGCCCCCACGTTCGTGATGATCCACGGGGGGCTCGTTCCCCCCGAGCGGTACCGGTGGATCGGCGTCCACCTCGCGACACGCGGCTACGTCACGGTGCTGCCTCGCGCCGAGCTCGACCTCGCGATCGCGCAGCCCGGTAACGGCGACGTCGCCCTGCAGGCCCTCCGACAGCAAGCGACCCGCGCGGGCCACCTCGCCGACATCGTCGCCCCGGATGGCCCCGTCGCGGTCGGCGGGCACTCGCTCGGCGGGGTGATGGCGGCGCGGCAGTGGACGCGCGACACCGACATCGCCCTGCTCGTGATGATGGCCTCGTTCCCCGCGGGCGCCGACCCGACCGAGGATCAGGGAGACCGGCCCGTGCTCGCGGTGTCGGGGACCACCGACGAGTCGCTCGCGGCCGACGACTTCGTCGACCGCAACGTCGAGCGCTTCGGCAACCCGGACGTCTGGCTCGTGTCGGGCCTGAACCACTACGGCTGGACCGACGACGCGACCCCTCGGCAGCTGTCTGGAGACGGACCGCTCGACGATGACCTCGAGTTGCTGCGGACCGCGTCGATGACCTTGATCGATCGGTCGCTCGACGTGCACCTGCGCGGGGCGGAGCTCGATCTGAACGCACCGGTGGACGGCGCCGAGTCGGTGCAGCCATGATCGCGGTGTGGACGCTGGCCGTCGCGCATGCCGAGCCGGTGGCGCTGCGGGGTCCCCACCGTGGCGGTTCCGAACGGCGCCCGCCTTCCCCTTGCCCTGGAGCTCCAGGGCGG
>CAZZLC010000048.1:0-48270 GCA_964655065.1 uncultured Enterobacteriaceae bacterium
GCGCTCGCCGCCGGGGCAGCGCCCGAGAGTCCCCGCAACCCAACCGTCCGCATACTCCCTCCGGCCGAGCCTACCCCGAAGCTGCGAACGTGGACAGGAGGCGCCGTGGCCCGACGTCGCCGCCTCTGCCACAGCGGCAAGCCAGCGCTCGGCGGGACCCGATCACTGCCCCGCGGTGGGAACGTCGGGAGCGGGCACGCGCGCCTCGGAGTGGGGATCCGGCACGGCGGTCCTCCCGGAAAGCTCAGAGGAAGTAGCGCACCGCGACACCAGCATCGAGCCCATAGCGGACCGCCGGGGCCACGAGGACCGAGAGGGGGGAAACCTCGAAGCTGAACTGCACGGGAGCCCGCTCGAGATCGACGTCGATGCCCAGGGGCAGGCGCACGCCGAGCCCAGGCCCGCCGCCGTCGAGAGGTCCCCGGCTGGTGGCGAACGCGCCGAGGCCGAGCCGCCAGGGCACGGCCACCCCGTCGCCCGTGGCGAGCGGGAACTGGCGGTGGGCGCTCACCTGCCCGTACAGTGCGTCATAGACGTCGTCGTCGCTGGCGAGCCCGAACGCGAAGTCGATCGAGTACCGACGGCGGCTGCCGAAGTACACCCGCCCTGTCGCGCCGGTCACGGTCCCGATGGTGGCGCCCATCCCGAGGGTGCGCTCGGTGCCGATGTCGGTGCCGTGGGCCGGAGCCAGGAGGAGCAGAGCCAGCATGTCATCTCCCGTGGACCGGGCCCACCTACCCCGTTCCGCCCTCGGGAGAGCGGGCGTCGAGCAGCCGGTAGACGAACTGTCGCGAGACCCCGAGCCGCTCGGCGGCCGCAGCACGGTTGCCGCCGGTGGCCCGCAGGGCGCGATCGAGCTGGGCTTGCTGAAACTGCTTGGTCGCGTCCCTCAGATCGCGCACGGGCACCGCGCGGTCGAGCAGCGGCGAGACCCAGCGCTGGAGCGCCCGGATCCGTCGAGCCTCGGCGGGCTCCCGCCCCTCGGCGAGGAAGACCAGGGTGCCGGGCTCGTCGAGGCGACGGCGACCCGGATCCACGTCCCAGGCGCGGAGCTGGGCCTCGATGGCGGCGAGCAGGTCGTCACGGTCGTCGATGCGGTCGATCCAGGCCCCGGGCTCCGCGACGATCGCGCGCCAGGCGTCGGCCTCCCAGCGATCCGCCATCACCTCGGCCCGCAGCCGCTCGGCGAGCTCGGCGGGCAGCTGTCCGAGCGCCTCCGCGAGGGCCGGTCCCGGGCCCGTGGTGCGATCGGTGGAGGCCCGCACCCGCAGCAGGTGGGGGCCGATCCCCACCAGATCGTCGGGACCCAGCGCGTGCCGTCCGTCGACCAGACGCCCGTTGACCCGGGTGCCGTCCGTTGAACCCAGGTCTCGGACCCAGGCCCCCGCTGCGTCGAGCCCCACCCGCGCGTGACGTACCGAGACGCCGTCTCCGGTCAGCACGACGTCGGCCCGTCCTCCGGCGCCGAGGAGCAGCGGGGCGGGTCCGAGCGGGGCTCGGTCTTCGACGGCGTCCGCGGTCACTTCCTGCAGCACGTGCGCCATCCGCCCCCAATATCGCTCACCCACGACCGTTGGGGTGGGTGGGAGCCAGCTGGAGGATGCATGGCCAGTGAGCGCGCCTTCGTGGCCGCGAACCGCTTCGGGCTCGGGGCCCGTCCGAAGGAGCTCGACGCGATCGACGCGGCAGGGCCCGAGGCGTGGGTGCTCGCGCAGCTCGTGCCCGCCGCGAGCCCCCCCGATCTCGAGCACCTGCCCTCGACCCGCCAGGCGGTCGACGCCTTCGCGGCGCTCCGCAAGCAGGACGAAGCATCGAAGCAGACCATGGTCCAGGATCTGCGCCGAAGCTTCGCCTCGGAGCAGTCCGCTCACCTCGAGGCCACGGCGGGCAGCGAGCGCCCGGTGCTCGAGCGCTTCGTCGCCTTCTGGGCCAATCACTTCGCCGTGTCGATCGCCCGCCGCGAGGTGGTGCCGGTAGTCGGGGCCTTCGAGCGCGACGTGATCCGCGCGAAGATCCACGGGCGCTTCTCGAACCTGCTCGTCGCGAGCACCCGGCACCCCGCGATGCTCGGCTACCTCGACAACACCCGCTCGATCGGTCCCCACTCGATGGTGGGCCAACGCCGGGGTCGTGGGCTCAACGAGAACCTGGCCCGCGAGATCCTCGAGCTGCACACGCTCGGCGTCGACGGCGGCTACACCCAGGCCGACGTCGAGAACCTCGCGCGCATGTTGACGGGCTGGAGCGTCGACCGGACGGGTCCCGAGATGGCCATGGGCGAGACGTCGTCGCCGACGGCGTTCAAGTTCCACCCTCACCGCCACGAGCCCGGAGTGAAGGTCTTCCTCGGCACGCGGTACCCCGGGCACGGCGAAGCCGACGGTCTCGCTGCCCTCCAGAAGCTGGCTCGGCACGAGGCCACCGCGCACCACGTAGCGACCAAGCTCGTGCGGCACTTCGTGGCCGACGACCCGCCCCCCTCGGCCGTACGCGAGGTGGCCAGGGCCTTCCTCGACTCGGCCGGCGACCTGCCCACCGTGCACCGCGCCGTGGTGGGCCTCTCCGAGGCGTGGGCCCACCCGCTCGCCAAGCTCAAGCAGCCGCGGGAGCTCGTGATCGCCACCGCCCGGGCCCTCGACTACACCTCGCAGGGCAACGCCATGCTCGCGGCCTGCCGGTTCCTCGGTCAGCTGCCCTACGAGGCGCCCTCGCCTCAGGGCTGGCCCGACCGTGCCGTCGACTGGCTCGGACCCGAAGCGCTGCTCACCCGCCTCGACTGGATCGAGCAGGTCGGCGAGTCGGCCCGTCCCGTCGACGGTCTGGCCCTCGCCGAGCAGATCATCGGGCCCGTGATGCGGCCGGCCACCCGCGCGGCCCTCGCCGAGGCAGAGGGCCCCCGCCAGCTGACCCTGCTGCTCGCCAGCCCCGAGTTCCAGAGGAGATGACGATGCAGAGACGCCAGTTCCTCGCTTCGCTCGGCGCGCTCGGCGCCTGCGCCACCCTCCACGCCGCCTTCGCCGGGCCGGTGGCCAAGGACGCCCCCGACGCTCGCCTCGTCGTGATCCTGCTTCGGGGTGGGCTCGACGGCCTCTCCGCCGTCCCGCCTCACGGCGACGCGCGGTACCGCGGAGCGCGCGGAGATCTCGCGCTTCCCGGCCCAGGCCGCGACGGCGGGGTCGTCGACCTCGACGGGACGTTCGGGCTGCACCCGGCGCTCGCCCCGCTGAAGCCACTCTACGACGCCAAGCACCTGCTCGTCGCCCACGCCATCGCCGCGCCCTACCGCGAGCGGTCCCACTTCGACGGGCAGAACGTGCTCGAGACCGGCGCGAGCCGGCCCCACGCCGCTCGATCGGGGTGGTTGTCGAGAGCGCTGGGCGAGGGTGCGGCGGCCGCCATGGCGGTCGGCAAGGGCACCCCGCTGCTCCTGCGCGGCCCCGGGCCCGCCACCTCGCTCGACCCGCTGCGGGTACCCCGTCCCGATGCCCCGCTCCACCAGGCGGTGGCCGAGCTCTACGCTGGCGACGAGGCGCTCTCCGATGCGCTCGCCCAGGGCATGGCCGCCCAGCGACTGCTCGCCAGGCACCACGACGGGCGCACCGGCCGTGACGCGGCGCGGTCTGCACGGATCACCGCCCGGATCCTCGCCGATCCCGAGGGCCCTCGGACCGCCGCGATCGCGATGGACGGCTGGGACACGCACGCCAACCAGAGGCCCCGACTGCAACGGCAGCTCGCCGGGCTCGCCGAGGTCTTGACGAGCTTCGCGGAGGCGACGCCCCCGACGGTGTGGCGGCGCACCGTCGTGGTCGTCGTCACGGAGTTCGGTCGGACCGTGGCGCCCAACGGAACGGGCGGTACCGACCATGGGGTGGGGGGAGTGGCGCTGCTCGCCGGAGGAGCGGTGGCCGGGGGGCGGGTGGTCGCCGACTGGCCGGGGCTCCGCCAGTCCCAGCGCCTCGACGGCCGCGACCTGCGACCCACCCTCGACGTGCGCGGAATGCTGAAGGGCGTCCTCGGCGACCACCTGCAGGTTCCTCGCCAGCGACTCGACGCGGAGGTCTTCCCCGACAGCGCCGACGTCGCGCCGCTGGCCGGCCTCGTCGCCTGAGCGGTGTTCTCACGGTTTCGTCGCGTTCCAGTGTTCCGCGGCGGATCCGAGATCCCGTCCATGATGTGGACACTCCTGATGACGACGCTGGCGCTGGCCGGCGGCGAGAAGAAGCAGCTCGTGGGAGAGCACAGCGCCCAGACCCTGCGTCTCGGCGAGGTCATGCTCGGCACGTCGGGGATCGGGGTGGGCGTGCTGCCGCGCGTCCAGCTGCTGACCCGCGCCACGCTCGACGCGGTGGGGCTTCCCAACGGGGAGCTCAAGGTCCAGGTGCTCGACCGGCCCGGGATCGACCTCTCGGTGGACGCGACGCTGATGAGGAGCGCCCTGTCGGGGCTCGACAGCTCGGCCTACGACTTCGGCGCGAACGCGTCGCTTCACAAGGGACGCCTCTCGCTCCACAGCGGACTGCACCACGGCTCGTTCTCGATGAACGGCATCCCGACCGAGAGCCCCGCACTCGTGATCGCCATCGTGGGGACCGACCCGCTCGCCGACGCGTCCAGCGAGTACACCGACCTCGTCGACGCGGGCTTCGAGTGGCGGGCCACCATCCTGCGCGGCGGTCTCGAGCTGCGGGTGCTCGGACGAAGCGGGCTGCTGCTCCAGGGAAGCCTCGCCATCGGGGGCAACGCGTCGGTGCGCGCCGCCACCACCATCGAGGACACGACCGTCGACGTCGGCCACGCTTTGCCGGGCATCCAGACCTTCAAGGGCAGCGCGAAGCCCTGGGGCTCGTGGAACGTGAGCGTCGCCTGGCAACAGGTGCTCGGTCCGTTCCACTTGCGGGCCGGATTCGGCGCCTCGGCGGTGCCCTACGCGTGGGTCACCCAGGCGTTCTCGCTCCAGACCCGGATCGGCGGATGGCGGCTCCGGCGCGCGCACCCGCCCGGCGTCATCGCCGAGGAGGAGCCCGAGCCCGTCGAGACGGAGGAGCTCGACGAGACCGACGCGATCACCGAGCTCCCCGAGGAGGGCTTCGAGGTGCCCCCTTACGACCCCGATGCCCCCTGGTACCAGGACGTCGAGGAGCGACCGATCGAGCGGTAGGGCATCACGCCTTGCGCAGCACGTAGCCCACGTTGAGCGGCAGCTTGCCGTCGATGCACTCCTGCAGGGACTTGCCGACGTAGGGCACCAAGAGCTGATCCTCGACGACGAGGCCGGCTCGCTCGATCAACTGCTCGACATCGCGCGGGTGCTCGAACAGCGCGATGTGATCGACGGCCGGAGCGTTGAAGCAGGTGGTGACGTGGATCCAGGTGTCGGCGTGGGCGAGCTCCGCGATGCGACACAGCAGATCGCCGGGCTCCTCGACGTGCTCGAGCACCTCACCCATCACGAAGGCGTCGATCCGCTCGGGAAGGCGTACCGCGGTCGACGCCTCGCAGATGTCGCCGTGGACGAAGTGCGTACGGTCCAGGTGGTCGGGAACGAAGTGCTGGAGCACGCTCTTGGTGACCGCGATGGAGGTGGCCGAGAGGTCCGCGCCCACGTACCGGTCGAAGGAGCCCTCGCGGAGCGCGCGCACGAAGTAGAAGCCGTGGCCCGGCCCGACCTCGAGGTAGGTGCCCTTGCGGTCCTTGGGCAGGGTACGCACGAAGTAGCGGCGTAGCTCGGCGTGATTGGGCCACAGGTAGCTCGTGAGGGCCAGTCCCCGCATGTAGCGGTCCATGTAGTCGGGGTCGTGGTAGACGGCGTCCGCGACGTCTGCGAGCCGGGAGTACCGATAGCGACCGTGCTTGTGGAAGAAGCCCTGCTCACGGACAGTGTCCATCACGATCGTGCGGTAGGCCTCGGCCATCGAGTCGAGATCGTGACCCTGGGCGCCGGACCACACCAACACCTGCTCGAGCTCGCCGAGCTCGGCGGCGGAGAGCCGCCCGAGGGCCTCGTCGAGGAAGGTCCGGTGCCTCGGGTCCCTGGCGAGGATCGCGACCCGGAGGTCGCGGAGGGCGGGAGAGAGCGGCTCGGGGTTCACGAGGGTCGGTTGCACGGGGTCCTCCTCACGGGATGCGGCGGAGACGGGGCGGCCCCCCGTCGTAGGTCAGCGTCCAGCTCTCGGAGAGCGCGACGTCCCCGCCGCGAGCAAAGTCGTCGGCGGTCTGGCGGGTGCGGGAGCGGAGCGCCTGGTCGTCGAAGCGCCGGACGAGCTGGTAGAACTCGGCGCCGAGCGCGTGCCCGGCGTGCTTGATCACGACGCCGTCGACGTCGTCACCGGTGATCACGGTCAGGGAGGCCTCGGCTCCAGCGGTGAGCAGTCCCTGGAGCTGGGCCTCCTTGTGGGCGACGGGCACGATCGTGTCGTCGATGCCGGTGACCATCTGGACGAGGGGCGGGTCACCGTCGATGGGGGGCAGGGGTCGGGTCTGGTCTCGGACCTGGCGCATCGCGGCGTCGAGGAAGAACGGGGCCGACGGATCGTCGTTCTGGTAGAGGCTCGCGTTGGTGAGGCTGGCCAGGGTGTTGAAGCGGCCGACCAGCGCTTTGCGGGTGCGACCGTGCAGGAGGTAGCCGTCGTCGAGGAGCGGCTTGCCGGAGATGTCGAGGACGGAGGCGAAGGTGTGGGGCGCGCACCGGAGCGCCTGCTGGACGAGGGTGGCGCCGAGGCTGCTGCCCACGAGGTGGATTCGGGAGCGGTCGAGGAGGGGATGCCGCTCGAGCACCCCGTGGATGGCCCAGATCACGTCGACCGCGGCGACGAAGCCGAAGTCGACGTAGTCGGTGGCGTCCTGTCCGGTGAACACCTCGGTCAGGTGCACGTGGTCGGACAGATCTTCGCCGCGGAGGGTGTCGAGGACCGCCGCGAAGTCGAGGCCGTCAGGGGTGGTGCAGCGGCGGAGACCGTCTCGGCCGTGGCGGGCCACCACGCGCTTCAGAAGGGGCTCGACGTCGACTTCGCGGTGCAGGGTCCGGGTCCGCTTGGCGCGGGTGCCGAGGTAGGAGACGCCGAGGACGACGAGATCGTAGAGGTCGGCGAGGGCCTGACGGAGCTTCCGGTAGAACGGGTTCTCGGGAGGGGTGGCGAACCCGAGCGTGATGACGAGGAGGCCGGTGGTCGCGCGAAGACCGGCCTTCGGGCGCGCGCCGAGCACCTCGAGCGGCGGCCGCTCGGTCCCGAACTCGGTCGGATGGGCCGGTAGCGACAGGCTGAACGTCGTCTTGTCCGCCACCAGACCCATGCCATCCCCTCGTGCGGGGCCATCGGCAGTCCAGGGGTCGGCTTTACGCCAGCGGCAAGTTCAGCCCGCCGCTGCGAGCGGCGACGCGTACCCTGCCGCGTGGGCCAGCGATCCGCAGCTCTGCTCGATTGCCTCGATCTCGGCGTCGGTGAGCGGCGTCGGCGGCCGAGCCAGCCCTCGGAGGTTCTTGTCGCGCACCGTCGGATCGATCGCCGCTCCCACGTGCTCCGCCAGCCCGTCGAGCGACACGTCCGGATCCCGCAGGTCCTCGTAGCGCACGTGCAGCACCGCCTCGTCGTCCCACGCCCGGAGGCTCCGCCACAGCGTGGACCACACCTGCGCGAACGCCTCCACCCGATTCACGACCTGGTCTGGGAACCGGAGCACCCACACCCCGCCCTTCATGCTCGACCACGCGTCCCAGGGATTGCGCACCAGGCACACGAACCGCGCATCCGGGTAGAGCCACTGGAGCAGCATGCCCTCGGCGACCGAAAGCCGAACCTCCTTCAGCCCGAACCGCGCGAAGCCCCGAGCCGTCGCCGGCGCCTGCAGCCAGGCGTCCGTGAGCGCTCGGAGCCCGGCCCGCAGCGCCTCGGGCTCGGGGTAGAGGTTCGCGATCCAGTGGTCGGCCAGCGCCCGCCCGGGTACCGGCGACGCGGGCGCCAGCGCGGCGGGTGCGGGCCACTCGGGCCGGAACGACGACATCGCCCGGGTCAGAGCCGGAATCACCCCCGCCCGACCGTACGGCTCGCCCCACACCAGCACGTCCCCCGACGACACGACCAGCCGCTGGAGCAGCGTGCTGCCCGACCGCCAGCCCGCTGCGAGCAGGAACACGGGACGGTTCGCCCCCGGCAGCGGCTCGAGGGAGAATCGCTCGTCGATCGCGCGAAAAGGGTTGTCCACGACGCCTCCACGACCGGCCATCGGTCGTCGGGGCGCGGGGTTGAGTCCCGGTCAGTCCCGACGGCGGGTCCGCCGAATGGCCACCACGAACAACCCGAGCAGCCCGAGACCCGGCATCGCCGGCCCGTGCGACAGGCAGCCGAAGACCGGGTTGTCGCCGCAGAGCGAGCCGCCGTCGTTGGGCTCGATGTCGTCGGCGATCGCCTCCGCATCGGCGACCCCGTCCCCATCGCTGTCGACCTGGTCGTCGATGAGCTGGGTGTAGGCCGCGGCGAGGCCGGCGGTGTTGGAGCCTCCGGTGAGCCCCCGCGCGACCATCGCGGTGCCGAAGGGCTGCACCACCGTGCCGCTGCCCCCGGAGTTCGTGGAGTGGCACACCGTGCACGCGGGCTCACAGCTCGAGCCCGAGAGCGACTGGAGCTCGGACGGGTAGAGGGACGAGCCCCAGGCGACGGAAGCAAGCAACACGAGCATCGTTCCCTCCTACAGGAAAGCGTGGATCTGGCCGAGGATCATCGGCCGGGAATCGGCGGCGGCGTCGCACTGGAGCGGACCGTACAGCCCGTCGACGCGCAGGTTCACGTGCGGGGCGAAGAACCACTGCACCGCCCCCCACCCCCGAGAGGCGGCGCCTGCTTCCGCGAACGCGGTATCGCAGTACTCGCCTCCCGCCTTGAAGTGCAGACCGCGGACCGCCTCCCAGTCGGCGTGGGCGTCGAGCACGAAGCCCGTGTCGGTCTGCCGGGCCCCCGACTCCCCCGCCCCCGTGAGCAGCACGTTGCCCTCTCCGAGCAACGCGAGGCGCTCCACGGGGGAGACTCGCGCGAACACCCCGTGCGCCTGGCGGGTGGTCGGCTGCAGCGAGGCGATGTCGAGCTGGCTCGCGAGGATCAGCGACGAGACGCCGAGCTCCACCTGGTTGGTCGGGGAGTACGTCGCGTACCCGCTGTAGCCACGCTCGCGGAACGCATCGGGTGCGACCTGGAGGTTGCCGAACACCGCCATGACCTCGCCGCGCGACTTCCGCGTCTCGTAGGCGCCGGCGAGCCCGAGCTGCTGGTCGGCGTTGGTCGTGGTGCGGGTGATCGCACGCGTGTAGAGGATGTGCTGGTCGCTGCGGATGCCGAAGGGCAGGTTCATGCGCCCCCCCCGGACGGTGACCCCGCGAGCCGGCCGCCAGCCCACCCAGTAGTCGCGAGCCACCGGGATCACGGCCTCGTTGCCGACGTCCTCGTCGGACAAGATGCGCGCGGCCCGTGCCCCCTCCGAGACGATGCCCACCGACGCGTATGCGATGAAGTCCTCGTTCTGCAAGCCGCCGCGCAGGTCGGACTGCATGAGGATGCCACGGAAGTTGCCCGGCTGCGGAATCAACAAGCCCCGCACGTCGACCTGGGCGATGACGGCGTCGGGCAGATCGACCACGCCGAAGAGAAAGTCCTTGACCTTGCCGGGCTCCTCGCTCTCCTGGCCGTAGCGCGACCGGAGCAGGGCTTCGGTCTGGGCCCGACCATAGGCCGTCATGGCGGAGCCGCCCGACGGATCGACGTGGCACTGGCTGCACGTCGTGTATTGGTGCTGGATCATCCACGGGTAGGCCCGCGCGGCCGGGGCGGAGAGGATCCCCAGGGTCACGAGCATCGCGAGGACGAGATCACGGAGCATCGACGAGGTCCACGGTGACGTCGGCGGTCATCGCCGCGTCGATGGTGACACCGAGGTACTTCGGGATCTCGATGCCGTGGCTCACGGTGTCGAACGGGAAGCTCGCCTTCACCCGCCACGCATCCTTGCTTCGCTTGATCGCGTACGCGACCTCCACGGGCTTCTCCACGCCGTGAGCCTCGAAGGTGCCCTTCACCTTGCCCTCGACCTCCCCGCTGTCGGGCCACGTCACGTCGGCCTTGGCGATCTTCAGGACCACGTTCGGATGCTGGTCCGTCTGCACGTAGGTCTCGCGCATGTGCTGGTCGCGCAGTGAGATGCCGGTCTCCACGGTGTCCATCGGTACGGTGAAGGTCAGGGTGGTTCCGTCGTCGTCGACCGTGAGTTCGCGCGTGGTCCCGTCGAAGGTCAGGAAGCCCGGGGATCCCTGTGCGTGGAACACCACCTTCGGCCTACCGGCGACCGTCACGCCAGCGACCGCATCGACAGCCAGCAACGCGCCCAGAGTCCACACCATCATCGACCACCTCGTCTGCACTTCTTCTGATCCGTCACGAGCCCGAAACGACGCGCACCGGCGATGTACAACCACTGGGAACCGCACCGCAACGATTGCCGTTAGGCGGCTCCAACACTTCGACACATTGAAACAACGCGCGGAGAGTCCCCGCAGGGGCAGGAGAGACGGATGGCCGAGCTTGAGTGGGAGAAGGTCCTCGACCTCGACGACCTCGTCGAGGGACGCGTGCGGCCGGTGACGTGCCGTCGGAAGACCGTCTGCATGACGCGCTTCGAGGGCAAGTACGCCGCCCTCGACAACCGCTGTCCCCACCAGGGCGGACCGCTCGGCGAAGGCTCGATCGAGAAGGGCTGGCTGCGTTGCCCGTGGCACGGCTGGGACTTCCACCCGCTCACCGGCGCCTCCCCGGCGGGACATGACGACGGGGTGGACACGTTCCC
Organism: uncultured Enterobacteriaceae bacterium; assembly: GCA_964655065.1. Taxonomy (GTDB): domain Bacteria; phylum Myxococcota_A; class UBA796; order UBA796; genus DRPG01. Next base: position 10,828 of record CAZZLC010000048.1, read on the forward strand.
GGTCGAAGTGCGCGAGGACGGTGTCTACGTGGGTTTCGAGCCCGAGTCGGCCCACGAGCCCACCGTGACCGACGTGATGGCCGAGACCTTCACGAACTTCGGGATTCGCTGGGTGTTCGGCATGGTCGGGCACTCGAACCTCGGGCTGGCCGACGCCCTGCGGCGCCAGTCGCTGAAGGGCAAGCTCCGCTACGTGGCCATCCGTCACGAAGGGGCCGCGTCGTTCGCGTGCTCGGCCTACGGCAAGCTGACCGGCCGCCCCGCCGCTTGCCTGTCGATCGCGGGGCCTGGCGCCACCAACCTCCTCACCGGCCTTTGGGACGCGAACGTCGACCGGGCGCCGGTCCTTGCCCTCACCGGCCAGGTCGACACGCAGGTGATCGGGCGGGGCGCCTTCCAGGAGGTCGATCTCAAGGCCGCCTTCGGCGACGTCGCGCGGTTCTCCGCCGACGTCCAGCGCGACTCCCAGCACGCCGAGCTCGCGGTGCGCGCCGTGAAGTCCGCGATCCTCACCGACAGCGTGTCGCATCTGGTGTTCCCCGACGAGGTCCAGCGACTGCCCGCCTCCGGGAAGGCGAAGATGCCCAACGGCCGGATCACGAGCCGCCGCGTCGTGCCCGATCCCGAGCAGCTCGACGCTGCGGTTCAGGCGCTCGGGCTCGCGAGGCGGCCCTGCGTCATCGTGGGTCACGGCGCCCGCTACGCGATGGACGAGGTCCGGCAGCTCGCAGAGCAGCTCGGGGCACCGATCATCACCACGTTCAAGGGCAAGGGCCTCATCAGCGACCGCCACCCGCTCGCGGGCGGCGTGCTCGGTCGCTCGGGAACCCCCATCGCGTCCTGGCTCATGAACGAGGCGGACCTGCTCGTCGTGTTCGGCTCGAGCTTCTCGAACCACACCGGGATCACGGGCAAGCTCCCCACCATCCAGGTGGACTACGACGCCATGGCACTCGGCAAGCACCATCCCGTCGAGTTCCCGGTCTACGGCGAGATCGGTCAGGCCGCGTCGCGAATGCGAGAGGCGCTCGCGACCCGCGGGGCCAACAGCATCGACCACACCGCCGAGGTAGCCGAGCGCTGGCGGATCTGGCGGGCCGAGAAGGCTCGTCGACTCGCCGAGGAGCGTGGGCAGGGCGTGTCGTCGGCCGCCATCTTCGACGCGCTGGGGCGCACGGCGCCCGCCGACGCGGTGATGTGCGTCGACGTCGGCAACAACACGTACTCGTTCGGCCGCTACTTCGAGGTCAAGGAGCAGGCCGTGCTCATGAGCGGGTACCTCGGCTCGATCGGGTTCGCGCTCCCCGCGGCGATGGGCGCCTGGGCAGCCACCCAGGAGGAGGGCACGCCCTGGACGGGGCGGCCCGTGATCTCGGTGAGCGGCGACGGCGGCCTCGGCCAGTACCTCGCGGAGATCACGACGCTGGTGGCGCACGGCATGAACGTCACGCACATCGTGCTCGACAACACCGAGCTCGGAAAGATCAGCAAGGAGCAGCGAACCGCGGAGCTGGACGTCTGGCAGACCGCGCTCGTGAACCCGAGCTTCGCGGCATTCGCCGAGAGCTGCGGGGCCCTGGGCATTCGCGTCACCGAGTCGGGTCAGCTCGACGAGGCGATGGCGAGGGCGATTGCCCACGAGGGGCCGGCGCTCGTCGAGATCATCGCCGACGTGACGCTGATCTGATCAGGTCCGCGGAGCGCCGCTCCAGTCGAGCAGCACGCTCACGCAGGCATCGCAGAGGCCGGTCGCGGGGAGGAGGAGCCCCGGTGGAGCCGCCCATCGCAATCGCGAGGAATCCTCGTCGGCCCGTGCCTCGTGCTATCCCACGTCCGAGGAGTGAACCATGGGTGAGCCACGCACCGGCGTGCGCCTCGAGAAGAAGCTGCTCGACCAGGTGGGTCGGGCGAGCCAGGACTTCGCGCTGATCGAGCCTGGCGACCGCATCCTGTGCGGACTGTCCGGCGGCAAGGACAGCTATGCCATGATCTGGCTGCTCCGGCTCGTGCAGCGGCGGGTCCCGTTCGAGTTCGAGCTCGTGGCCTGCAACCTCGACCAGGGGCACCCCGGCTTCCCGCAGGACGTCATCGCCCGCTGGTGCGACGAGCAGGGCTTCGCATCCCACATGATCCAGCGCGACACCTACTCCGTGGTGCTCGACAAGGTGCCCGAGGGCAAGACGTACTGCTCGCTGTGCTCGCGGCTGCGGCGCGGCATCCTCTACGACACCGCGGTCGAGCTCGGCTGCAACAAGATCGCGCTCGGCCACCACCGCGACGACGTCATCGAGACGCTGCTCCTGAACCTCATGTTCAGCGGCCAGCTCAAGGCGATGCCCCCACGACTGCACAGCGACGACGGGCGCAACGTCGTCATCCGGCCGCTGGTGTACTGCGACGAGGCGGAGATCCGCCGCTACGCCGAGGAGCAGCGCTTCCCCATCGTGCCCTGCAACCTCTGCGGCTCGCAGGAGAATCTCCAGCGCCAGCAGATCAAGCGCATGGTCCACCAGTGGAGCCTCACCAATCCGCGCGTGAAGGGGAGCCTGCTCGCGGCGCTCGGCAACGTGCGTCCCACCCACCTGCTCGACCGCGACCTGCACGCGAAGCTCGGACTGTTCGAGCCACGCGGCGACGACCCGTCGATGCCTTGATGGACGGGATTCTCTCGGCCATTGGCCAGACGCCGCTCGTACGGCTCGCCCACATCGGTCGCGAGCTCCCCGTGCCCGTCCTCGCGAAGTGCGAGCACCTGAATCCCGGCGGCTCGGTCAAGGACCGGATCGCGAGGGCCATCGTCGAAGACGCCGAGCGGCGCGGGGTGCTCGCTCCGGGCGACACGATCGTCGAGGCCACCGCGGGCAACACCGGGGTCGGGCTCGCCCTGGTCGCGGCCGTGCGCGGCTACCGGCTCGTGTGCGTGCTGCCCGAGAAGATGTCCGAGGACAAGCGCTCGGCGCTGCGCGCGATGGGCGCCAAGGTCGTCGTGGCCCCGAACGCCGAGCCGTCGAGTCCCGAGAACTTCCAGAACGTGGCGAGGCGGCTCGCCGAGGTCAACGGCTGGTTCCTCCCCGACCAGTTCGACAACCCCGCCAACGTGCGCGCCCACTACGAGACCACCGGTCCCGAGCTCCTCGAGCAGGTCGACGGCCCGATCGGCGCGTTCGTGGCCGGCTCGGGCACCGGGGGGACGGTGGTGGGGGTGGGCCGCCGGCTGAAGGAGGCGGACCCGCGCACCCGGGTGGTGATCGCCGACCCGGTGGGGTCGGGCCTCGCGGACTGGGTCGAGACGGGGGAGCTCGGACCGACCGGCTCGTACGCCCTCGAGGGGATCGGCTCGAGCCGGCTGCACGGCAACCTCGATCGCGCCGTGATCGACGCCGCCGAGCGGGTCACCGACGACGAGGCGTTCGCGATGACCAAGCGGCTGGTCCGCGAGGAGGGCCTGTTCGTGGGCGCGTCGGCCGGCGCGAACCTCGTGGCGGCCCTGCGGGTGGCCGCGCGTGACGAGCTTCACGGCCCCGTGATCACGGTGATGTGCGACAGCTGGGACCGCTACCGCACGCAACCCTGGCTGCAGGCGTGGGGTCGCGAGGACTGAGCGCCGGGCTCGACCGTCCACGGCGAGGCGGCCTCTTCAGGGGTCCTGATGCCCTCGGGGCGCTCGCTTCGCGAGGACCTTCTCGAGCTTCTCCCGCAGGACCGCCTTCGAGGAGTTCGTGTAGTTGAGCTTGAGCTTCGACTGCGACGCCGCGTCCTGCACCGACTTGATCGCCACGTCGACCAGCGGGCCACAGCGCTCCGCGTCCCCCAGCACCCCGAGCAGCGCGTCGATCGCCGGAGCCGCCTCGGGCGAGGCCGGATCCCCCTCGATCGGAACCTCCGACACCCGCACCGCCAACAGCCGAATCGCGAACTGGAGCAGGTTCTTCGCCCCGTACTGCCGCCATCCCTTCCGCGTGCGCGACGCCCGGAGCCCTTCGCGAGCCCGCACCAGGATCGTCGCCGCCGCCCGGTAGGCCTCCGGGTTGTGATCGGCCCCGAAGTACCGACCCGACCCGATGCGATCGAGCACCGTCTTCTTGCCGAGGCTGTTCACCCGCTCGGGCCGCGCCGAGAACGCAGCCTCGAAGCTCCGGGCCAGGTCGTAGAGGGCCACGATTCGCTCGGGAGCTACGTCGTCACGACCGTCGAACTCGTTGTCGCGACGCTCCAGCAGGATGTGGTCGTCCTCGGGCATCTCGGGGTCGGCGAGCAGGTGCGCGAGGCGATCCACGAAGTCCCGCGGGGACACGAGGCGCGCCTCGTCGACCGGCGTCTGCCGGTTCAGCCCCATCACCGACTCGGTGAGGATGTCGTCGTCAGCGGAGACGATGAGCCGCGCGGGCACGATCACGTTGGCGATCCCGGGGGCGGCGCGCTCGTGGAACAGGGTGTGGGTGGTCTGGCTGCCGTTGACGATCTGCACGTCTTGCAGGAGCAGCCGGCCCTCGGGCAGCTCGGTGGCTCGTCGCGCGGCGATCGCCACCCCGTTGCTGCGCAGCGGGAACTGGACGTGTTCCCCGCTCCGGATGGTCTCGGCGATCGCCCGGTTGGTCCGAACCCCGGCGCCCAGGTACGACCGAATGTTCCTCGCGAAGATGGCGTTGCGGATGCGCGCGTCGCGCCCGGATCCGATCGTGGCCGCGGCGAGCAGCTCGGGGGCGGTCAGGTACCCTGTCCACGTCTCGAAATCCGTGGTGGGGCAAGGCATCCGCACGAACCGGTCCACCGAGACCGTGAGGTCGATGGGCTGATTCTCGCGCTCGTCGAGCATCGACTCGAGGTTCTCGCCGTCCATGAGGTGGAGCCGCACGGGGCCCATGAGCTCGCGGAGGTCGGCGTAGCCGGAGATCATCACCTCCGCGGTGCGGACGACGCGCTCGACCTGGGGATCGTCACGGCGCAGCCGGCGTGGCCACACGAAGTACATCTCGCAACAGCACGCCCCCCCGACCTCCGCCTCCCGCAGCCGGGCCAGGATCGCCTCCTTGAGCGCCACCCACTCGCGCACTGGCGAGCGGTAGTTCTCGGGATCGTCGGTCACGAAGAACGAGAACACCCCGTTGGTGAAGCGCGCGAGCTTGCTCGTGAAGCGCTCCCAGGTCTCGAGCAGATCCCCGGTCGCCTGGACGAACACGAAGCTCACCTGGACCTCGTCGCCCTCGCCGAGCCGGGCGTCGAGCCACGCCAGGTCTTGTCCGGGCAGCACGACCTGCCCGTCGATCTCGCACAGCAGGGCGTCGATTCCCGGATCGTTCGCCCCGCCGAGCATGAACTGCTTGGTGCCCCTCTTCCAGGACTGCGCAGACGCGAACTCCGTGAGGTTGCGGTCCTGGAGCACGAGGTCGGTGAAGAACGCCTCGAGCGTCTCGGGCTCCGCGTGCTTCAGCTGGTGCTTCCTCGCGAATTCCTTCTTTGCCGCGTCGATGCGGGGAGTGAGCGACACCACGACCTCCGGGAGGGACGAACGAGGTGCGATGTTACCGCCTCGGCGACCTGTCTCTGCCGCACTTCGCGGCCGCTGACCCCACACCGTTCACGGGCCGCGAATCCGCGGCGGAGACGCAGGCGGAGGCACACGATGTTCTCGACCCTCTCTGACCGCTGGCAGGACGGACCCGAAGGACCGACCCTCGAGATCCCCGAGGGCTGGGGCCAGGGGCGCGCGACGTTCGGCGGCTTCGTGGTCGCGGCGGGCGCAGCTCTCGCGAGGCGCGCCACCGAACGCCCGCTCCGCGTCGTGCAGAGCCAGTTCCTCGCCCCAGTCGCACCAGGGCAGGTCGGGGCCCGGATGCAGGTGCTGCGCGAGGGGCGCACCACGACGGTGGTGCAGATCCACCTCGAGCAGGGGGGCCGGCTGGCCGCCTTGCTCACGCTCACCCACGCGGTGGACCGTCCCGACGCCCGCGAGGTTCCTGGTCCCGAGGCCCCGGACTGGCAGCCACCCGAGACCTACCCCGCCCTGCCCTATCTGGAGGGCATCACCCCGGAGTTCACCCGGAACTACGCGTTTCGGTGGGCCGAGGGCCACCTGCCCTTCCAGGGCGGCACCGAGGCGCGCACCGGTGGCTACATCGCCCTTCGCGAGCCCGAGCCGCCGAGCGTCGAGGGCCTTCTCGCCGCGCTGGATTCGTTTCCGACCCCCACGCTGTCCCTGCTCGACCGGCCCGCTCCCTCGTCGTCCGCGACGTGGACCGCGCACCTCGCAGGTCCGCCGCGCCCCGGGCCCTACGCCTTTCGCTACGAGACGGTCTCCGCGACGGCAGGGCTCTCGATCTCGGTCGGCCACGCGTGGGCCGCCGACGGGACCTACCTCGCGTTCACGGAGCAGGCGATCGCGGTGTTCGATGGCTGACGATCAGGCCGCCTTCGACTCTCGGCCGCGGTACACGCTGCGCGCGGCCAGGGTGTCCCACTCGACGACCACCTCGCCGCCATCGGTCTCGTACTGCTTGCGCCAGTCCGACAGGAGCTCGAAGCAGGCGTGGTCGACGTAGTCGACGTCCTCGAGGTGGACGTGGACCTCGCGGGCCCGCGGTAGCTCGGTCAGCGCGCGGGCGAGCTTGGGAAGCACCACGAAGGTACCCGAACCCCGGAGGTGGACGTCGACCCGCCCCTCGGGCACGTCGGGCTCGCGGATGTCGACATCGAGGTGCGAGAAGCTCCACGCGAGCTTCAGCACCGAGAGCCCGACCCCCACGAGGAGGCCTTCGAGCAGATCGGTGGCCACGATCGCGCTCGCGGTGACCAGGTAGATGGCGAACTCGGCCCGGCCGCGGGCGAGAAACGTGCGCACGACGTCGGGCTTGACGAGCTTGGCTCCGACGTAGACGAGCACGGCAGCCAAGGCGGAGACCGGGATCCAGGTCAGAGCGAAGGGCACGAGGGCGACGCCGAGGAGCAACCAGACGCCGTGGAGCACCGCCGACCAGCGGGTCTCCGCTCCCGACGTGACGTTGGCGCTGCTCCTCGCGATCATGCCGGTCACCGGGAGCCCGCCGAGGAAGCCCGCCGCGACGTTGCCCACGCCCTGGGCGAAGATCTCGCGGTCCAGATCGGACCGCACGCCCGTGTGGAGCTTGTCGACGGCGACCGCACCCAGCAGGGCCTCCGCGCTCGCGATCGCGGCCAGGGCCAACGCAGAGCCGAGGATGGCGGGTTCCGCGAGTCGGCCGAGCCCCTCCAGTGTGGGCAGGGTGAAGAGGCTGGAGAAGCCCTCGGGAATGTCGACGTAGGCGATGTCGAGCCTGAAGGCTGCCGCGACGGCCACGCTCAGCGCCACGGCGAGTAGCGGCGCGGGCACCTCGCGCAGGCCGCGAGGCAACCGGCCGCGTACCAGGTCCCAGCCCACGATGACCACGAGAGCGAGCAGCCCGATGCCGGCCGCCGACCGGTGGGCCGGGTCGGTGACCGCCTTCACGACGGCGCCCGGGATCGCCACGAGGTTGACGAGGCCCTCGCTCACCGGCACGTCGTCGATCATGACGTGAACCTGCGACACCACGATGAGCCCGCCGATGCCGGCCAGCATGCCGTAGAGCACGGCTGGCGCCACGGCCCGGAACCACGGGGCCACCCCGAGCCGACCTGCCACGAGCTGGACGAGCCCGGCGAGCAGCACGATGGGGCCGAGCATCTCGATGCCGTGGGCGTGGACGATCTCGTAGACGATGACCGCGAGCCCCGCCGCCGGGCCGCTGACCTGGATGGGCGAGCCCGCGAGCAGGCCCACCACGATCCCGCCGACGATACCCGAGACGAGGCCCATCGCCGGCGGCACCCCCGACGCGATGGCCACGCCCATGCACAGGGGCAGCGCCACGAGCAGGACCACGATCGACGCGAGCCCCTCTCGCAACCACGACGCCACGTTCATCCGAGCCTCCCAACCACGCGTCCGCCGCCATGGCCCACGCTCCCGCTTTCGTAACAGCAGAATCGCGATTGAAAAAACGCGACACGAGATTCCTGTCTGTTGCGACGGGTGAAGGGTCGGACCGACCCGCGTGCATCCGCGAGCAACCTGCGCTACACCGCCGCATGCGTCCCGCTCATCTCGTCGCGCTGCTCGCGGGGGTGCTCCTGTTGGGCGCCATCGTGATCCTCACCGCACCCGGGGCACCGGAGCCGCTGCCTCCGGCGCCCCCCGCGCCCCCCGCCCCGAACCTGACCCCTCGGGGCGCCGGCACCGCCAACGACGCCGAGCAGCGTGAGCGCGTGCTCGACGAGGTCGAGGAGCGCGAAGCTGCGGAGTACGGCAAGGCCGAAGCGGCGCGGCGCCGCAACTATCGCGAGCAGCTCCTCGACCAGCGCCCCAGTCCCTCGGACTGACCCGCTGCGGATCAGCGTCGGCGGCGACGCCGGTCCCGCTTGCGGCGGACGCGAACCCGCCGTCCCACGGGCTGCTTCGCGATGTAGGCCAGCGCCCTCGCGAACCCGGCGTCCTGGCGCAGCCCCTCGATCGAGTCGAGGTCCCGCGACTCGTCACGCAGCTCGCGATTGTCGAAGTGCGCGTGGATGGTGCGGTGACACGCCGCACAGATCAGCTCGACCTCGGTCTTGTCCTTTCGGCGCGTCTTGAGGTGGTGCCGCTCGAGACGCAGCTCCTCACCCACGCGCTCACAGAGGGGACATCGTTTCATGCAGGTGGGCGTAACGCTGCGCGCCGCCAACGCTCGAACGTCGGCAGGTGACGAGGGGCTCGGAGCCGCAGGAACTCGGCCGTCGCGGCAGTCGCCCGGCCGGGCTCCGCGACCAGCCCCACCTCCTCGTACAGCACCTGCATCAGCACGTGCTCGGCGGGCATGGCGAGCGAGGTGGCGACGCGCCGCGAGCCGGCCACCGTGGTGGCTCGCGACTGACCGCCGAGGGCGGGGACGTCGAGCAGCACGAGCGGTGGAGGTCGGAGGCCCTGGGGGGCCCACAGGTCGATCCGGAGCGCCTCGAGCTGGGCGAGCGTGGACTCGGGGAGCTTTCCGAACCCGGAGACCCTGTCCGCCAGCGCTTCGATGCCCGTGGCGACCGCCGCGCACAGCGAGCGACCGTGCCGGTCCCGGAGGCCGGACGGCGGCCACCGCAGGCTGCGCGTCAGCTCCTCGGCATCGAAGTGAGCGAGCCCCAGCCGATGAAGGACGGTGCGACCCGGGCAGCTGGGCCAGGTCTCGGCGATGGCCCGCGCCCACGGAGCATCGAGACGCGTCCCGGGGAGGCTGTCGGAGCCGAGGTCCGCTGCGGCGAGCGCCGCGAAGAACCGCGCGGGGCCCTCCGCGCGGTGGACCCCCACCGGCGGTACGCGCGGGTCCCGGGGCCAGGGCAGCCACCCCTCGGCTCCCCCGAGGATGGGCCACTGGTCTCGGTCGAGCACGCGGGCCCCACCGCCTGTCTCCACGAGCACGACGTCCTGGGGCTCGTCACGAGGGCCCACGGCGACCACCGCGCGGCCCAGCGGGGTGAGCAGGGCTCTGAGTGGGTCGGGCACCCGGGGAAGCGCAGCGCCGAGCCAGATCACGTCGAAGCGACCGGGCACGTCGAAGCGGTGGGCCGGTCCGCGCACGATCACCTGCACCTGTGGACGATCCATCAGCCCGGCTCGAAGGCTGTCGGCTGTGGCTCCGTCGGGTGCGACCGCGACCACCTCTCCGAGCTCCCCCACGAGATCGGCGAGCACCGCTGCGACGTGCGGGGACCGAGCCGTGAGATCGAGCGCCCGCTCTCCGGGGCTCGGCGACAGCGCATCGAGGCCCCGAAGCCAGGTCGTGAAGCCGACCGCGGCCGGCGCCCAGCCCTCCGCGGGAGGCTCGGGAACGCGGTCGTCGAGCATCTCTCTGGCGTCCCCGGGCGTGAGGTACCGTCCGGGCGGCGCGTCGACGAGCGCCCCGAGCAAGGGCTCGGCGATGCTCCAGCCGTGCTCCTGCCGCTCGCGCAGCGCCGCCTCGAGCTGTCGGGCCGGCGCGTCGCGGGGGTCCAGATCGAGCGGGAGATCCGGGTTCGCGAGCCGCACCGCACGAGCGCGCGCGAGCAGGCGGTCGCGCACCGTCCTCGACAGCGTCCACCGCTCCGCGAGCTGCCGACGGCGACGGAGTCGGCTGCGCAGCGGCTCGGGCCCGTCGACGCTCGGGGCCTGCTCGTGGATGGCGGCGAGCAGGGGACCATACTCGTCGTGCATCCAGCGGACCCGCCCCTCGAAGTCGAGCACGGCGGAGGGGTCGAGGTGCTCGGCACGGAACGCCCGGTCGTAGCGCCGCCGCCACCAGGCGGGATGGTGGAAGCGGGTGCCATACGACGCCTCCCACGCGGGCCTCTGGGCGTGCACCACCGTGCCGGGACGTAGTCGGTACGGCTGGACCGACAACCACCCTGGGCGGGCCGTGGCGAGCAACGACTCGGCGAGCTGGCGGGTCTCCACCGCCGTCTGGAGGGTCTCACCGGGATGCCCCACCGTGATCTCGACCGTCCACGGCACGCGATGGTCCCGGGCTTGTCGACAGGCGTCGACGATCCTTTCGACGTGGGCGTCGGCGTCGAGGATCCCCCAGCCGAGGCGCAGGAGGGTCGGACTGGCGCTGTGCAGGAGCACGCGAACGGCGCCGCGAGCCCGAGCCAGGCTGGCGAGCTCGCCCTCGTCGAGATCGGGATCGACGGTGAGCTCGTAGCCGAGCGGCACGATGTCGCTGCGTGCCAGCTCACGGAGCACCTCGCTGCGGTGGGGTCCCCGGCCGGGGGTGGCCAGCTCGACCACGAAGCGAGGGACCTCGACAACCCGTGCCAGGCGCACGAGCTCGGCGGCGACCCGGTCCGCCCCCAGCGCCCGGCCGCCCCCACGCGCGACGGCCAGACGCAGCCGTCCCCCGTGACGAGGTGCCGTGGCGAGGCTGCGCTCCAGCCAGGCCCACGGCAGGGGCGGCATCGCGTCCAGATCGTCGAGGATGCGGGCCTCGGAGATCCCGGGCTCGATGGCCCCGCCGCCGAGGCGCTGCTCGACCAACGGGAGCAGGCCAGGCTCGCCCTCGCCAGGGACCACGCGGTCGAAGACCTCGCGGAGATCGCCAGCCAGCGCCGCCGCGGCCGGCCCCCACGCGACCAACGGCACGCCCGGAAGCTGGACCCGCAGGTGGCGCCCCAGCGACCGCGCCGGCCGAAGCGCGAACCCCGAGTCGACCCACGCAGCGACGAGCAGAAACGGCCCCAGCTCCTCGAGGCGATGCGCCAGCACGCTGCGTTCGCGAGCCTCGTGGACCAGGTCGAGGAGCTCGACCCGAACCCCCGTGCGCCACTCGACGAACGCCCCGGCCGACAGCAGCTCGGGGACACCGAAATCGAGCCCCCCCGGCCCCCGACTCGCCACGCGGAGCAACAGCAAGCCAGGCGCTCGACTCATCGGACCCCTCATCGAGGGGCGCAGTCTACCGCGTGAGGCAGCGCGTCAGGGCGCCTTGGCGAAGCACACCAGGTCGGCGAAGGAGTTTCCCGCACCGAAGCGGTCCGGAATGGGAATCGTGACGTGGTAGACGGGATACTGGCCGTCGGCGGCGCGGCGACCGATCGACTCCGCGACCCTCTTCTTGTGGTTCTCGAGGTTCTCGAGCGCCTTCTTGTTGCTGTTCGTCGTCTCGAGCTCCAGGACCTCGCAGCCGGCCAGCCCGCCCGCCGCCTCGGCCGGAGAGAGCCAGCGGTCCGCCGTGATCAGCAGCAGGCAGGCGGCGATGATGCCGAGAAAAACGGTCTGCACTCGTTGCACACTCACCTCGCGTCGGGGACCGAAGGGTAACGGGTGACGAGCAGCCAGCGCTCGACGGTCACCACCGGCACGACCTGTCCGATGCGCGCCTCGAGGGCCGAGCGAACGCGCGCGGCGTCGTCGGCCGGCAGCCCGAGGCGACCGAGCCACGAGTCACCATCGGCCGTCCACCGGCGCACGCTCGCCCGGTCGACGGGCCGTTCGCCCTCGTGGCGCTCGTTGCGGGGCTCCACGGCGAATCCGGCCGCCTCGAGCGCGGTCACGAAGCTCTCCAGACCGATCTCGGGCAACGCGGCGTACACGAGGGCCTCGGCATCACGCACGCGGTCACGGACGTCGTCGGAGAGCGCCCCCGTGATCCAGCCCGAGATCCGCTGGGCCTGTCGCGGGTCGACCCACGCGAGGCCGCCCACGCCGTCATCGGCGAGCCCGCTCGACAGCCAGCCCGCGATCGCACCGGCGAGCCCGACCGGCGCCTCCCGGGCGACCATTCGGTCGAAGCGCAGGCCTTCGGCACTCCGTGCCGCCTCCAGCTCGTCCGGAGCGACGAACCGGGGGCGCCGGAGGGTCGGTAGCTCCCCGGCCAGCGCCTCGAGCGTCTCCCGGTCCGTGTCCGCCGCCACCGCCCAGACGTGGCCTTCGGGAGCTCGCCGCACCGCCTCCCACGTCCACAGCCCGGTCCGCGGGTACAGGTCCGCCACCAGGTGGTGACGCGCGACCTTCAGCGCATCGAAGAACGCGGCGGTCTGGGCGACGAGCCGCTCGCCGGGACTGCCGATGGTGCGGGAGAGCCAGCGCTGCACGGGCTCGTCCGCCGGCGACGCGCTCAGCGGCTCGTCGGGCTCCTCGACCATCGCGGCGAGCTGGGCCTCCCGTCGACGCGCGAGCCGCTCGGCCACACCAGCCTCCGCTCCCTGCGACGAAGGCCGGTAGAACAGCCGTCCCGACAGCGCCCGGGGCAGATAGGACTGCGCGACCCAGTGATCTCGATAGGCGTGGGGGTAGAGGTAGCCAGCGCCGTGTCCAAAGTCGGCGCCGTCGCGGCTCGGATCCTTGAGGTGGGCGGGCACCTGGGCCGTCTTCTCGCCCTCGACGGCGGCCAGCGCGTCGAACAGCCCCATCGTGCTGTTGGACTTGGGGGCGGTCGCCAGACGCAGCGTCGCCTGGGACAGCGGGAAGCGCCCCTCCGGCATCCCGATGCGATCGAAGGCGCGGGCACACGCCATCACGTCGGCCAGCGCGGTGGGGTCGGCGAGTCCGACGTCCTCGGAGGCCAGGATCACGAGGCGACGCAGCAGGAAGCGCGGGTCCTCGCCGGCGTGGATCATGCGGGCGAGCCAGTACAACGCCGCGTCGGGGTCCGACCCCCGCACCGACTTGATGAACGCGCTGATGGTGTCGAAGTGGGCGTCGCCCTCGCGGTCGTAGATGACGGCCCGCCGCTGGATGGATTCCTCGGCCACGGCCAGCGTCACGCGGACGTGCCCGTGCTCGTCCGGCGAGGTGGTCTCGACCGCGAGCTCGAGCGCGTTCAGCAGGGCCCGGGCGTCGCCGTTGGCGACGTCCACGAGGTGTGTCAGCGCATCGTCATCGAGGACGACGTCGCGGTCCCCGTAGCCGTCGGGATGAGCGAGGGCGCGCTCCGCGACCCGGCGCAGCTCGGCAGGCCCCAGGCTCTCGAGGCGAAACAGCCGAGACCGGCTGACGAGCGCCGCGTTGACCTCGAAGTACGGGTTCTCGGTGGTGGCGCCGATCAGCACCACGGTTCCGTCCTCGACCCAGGGCAACAGCGCGTCCTGCTGGGCCTTGTTGAAGCGGTGGACCTCGTCGACGAACAGCAGGGTCCGCTGCTCGAAGAGCCCCTGTCGGCGTTGCTGGGCCTCGGCCACCGCCTCGCGGAGGTCCTTCACTCCCGCGAGCACGGCGTTGAGCGCCACGAAGTGCGCCTGGGTGTGCTCGGCGATCACGCGGGCCAGTGTGGTCTTTCCGGTGCCCGGCGGGCCGAAGAAGATCAGGCTCGAGAGCTGGTCGGCCTCGATGGCGCGTCGAAGCAGCCGTCCCCGACCCACGATGTGGTCCTGGCCCACGACGTCGTCGAGGGTCCGCGGACGCAGGCGCGCGGCGAGGGGAGCGCGGCTCACGAGCCGGTCCACGTCCCGCCGTCGACGAGGCAACGATCCGCGGCCTGGGTCCCGGTCCAGAACCGCGGGTAGAAGTAGCCGACGAGCTCGTCGACGGTGCCCTCGAACAGAGTGCACTGGCCGAGCTCACCAGCGGGGCAGGCATCGACGATGTCGCCGCCACACAGCGCCTCGATCCCCGACTCGGTGTAGGACGCGCCCACGAACAGGCGGCAGTCGCCGTCGATCGTCGACTCGTCGCAGCCACGCGGGAACTCGGGGACCCCGGAGTCGCCGTCACAGCCCACGAGGCCGGCGACGAAGAACGGGACGAGACGCTTCACGGTGCCCTCCAGGCAGGAGGACAGCTTACAGCGCGAGCGGTCCGGTGCGGACGATCATCGCGAGCTTGGTGCGCTGCTCGGGCGACAGGAACGCGTGGAGCCGCTCGATGGCGGTCACCGCCGCGTCGCGCTCGCGCCCGGCCGCGTGTACGCGGACCTCGGCGGCCTTGCGGAGCTCGTCGAGATCGAGCGTGTCGGCCTCGAGCTGGTCGGCAATCCCCCCGCGCGCACGCTTGCGATCGAGCTCGGCCTGCTCGCGCTCGAGGCGGAGATCAGAGAGGATCCTCGCCAGCTCGGCTGCCTGGGTGTCGTCGAGCTGGAGACGCTCGATGAGGAGGCGGAGAGGACGACGGGCGCCAAAGCGACCCTTGCCGCCCCCGGGGCCGTGGCGATGGTGGGCCCTGCGGCCTCGACGGAAGAACATGGACACTCCTGCTCACCGACCGAACGGCCGATGGGGAACCGCGCGGGCGATGCTGCCTCGCGCTGTCCATGATTCTACGTCGTCCGATCCCTCGCGACCTCTGACCGTTCAGGGAGGCGGGACTGCCCGACGGGGCACCGACCGCAGCCCCGCTGACATCGATGGCTCGGCTTCGAGCTGGTTCCTGCGCGGGTCGACGGTGCGTCCCGGCCCGGGTCCTCGCGCTATGAGGCATCTGTGCGAGACGAAGAGACCGATGGCCTCCTCGCGGGCCGCTACGAGGACCTCGGCCTCATCGGGACCGGGGGCATGGGGGAGGTGCGCCGGGTGCGCGACACCCTGCTCGAGCGCACCCTCGCCATGAAGATCATGCACGCCCGGCTGCTCGACCGGGCCGCCGCGCGGGCCTGGTTCCTCGACGAAGCGCAGGCCAACGCCCAGCTCCAGCACCCCAACATCGTGCCGGTCTACGACCTGGGCACCCTGCCCGACGGCCGGCCGTGGTTCACGATGAAGGAGGTGCGGGGACGCACCCTCGCCGAGATGGTGCAGGAGGTGCACGCGGTGAGCGGCGACCGCTGGGAGGCGGGAGCCGACGGGTGGACGTTCCGTCGCTTGATCAGCGCGTTCCTGTCGGTGTGTCGGGCGGCTGCCTACGCCCACGATCGGGGGGTGGTGCACCGCGACCTCAAGCCGAACAACGTAATGGTGGGCGAGCTCGGCGAGGTCTACGTCGTCGACTGGGGCACGGCCAAGGTGACGGGTCGGCCGGACGGGGCGACCGCGATGGGCGAGCTCGACGTGGTCCGCACCGCACGGGCGGCGTCGGACGCGCACCGCACCAAGGTGGGCAGCGTGGTGGGGACGCCCGCCTACATGCCGCCGGAGCAGGCCCGGGGGGACGTGGACCGGGTCGACGCGCGCAGCGACGTCTACGCGCTCGGGGCGATGCTCTACGAGATGCTGTCGGGTCGGGCGCCGTACGTGGGCGACACCCCCACCGCGGTGCTTCATCAGGTCGTGCACAGCCCGCCGCTGCCGGTGGGCCAGGCCGCGTCGACGGGCGCTCCCCAGCCGGAGTGGGCCACCCTGCGTGACCACGTCGCCGCGCGAGGCGGTCCGCCGCTGCCGGAGGAGCTGGTCGTCGCCTGCGAGCGGGCGATGTCGCGCGAGCCGGAAGACCGCTTCCAGACCGCGCATGCGCTGGCGGCCGAGGTGGAGGGGTGGCTCGACGGGGCTCGTCGGCGCGAGCAGGCGCTCGCGATGACGGCGCGGGCGCTGGAGGGGGTGGAGGAGGCGGAGGCTCTGGCGGCGCGAGCGAAGGCGTTGCGCGCGGAGAGCGAGGACGAGCTGGCGGGCATCGAGACCTGGCAGCCCGAGGAGGCCAAGGCCCCCAGCTGGGAGAAAGCGCGCGCCGCGGCCGAGGCGGAGCGGGCATCCGCGCTGCGTGATCTGGAGATCGACCAGGGGCTGTACGCCGCGCTGCAGATGGTTCCGGACCTCCCCGAGCCCCACGCGGCGCTCGCCGAGCGGTACCGGGCCCGCCACGCCATCGCCGAGGAGGCGCACGACGAGGAGGCCCTGGTGCGAGCCGAGCGGCGGCTGTCGCTCCACGTGCAGGCGCTGCCGGCCGCTCACCCTACCCGGGAGGCCTGTACCGCCTACCTCACCGGCCATGGCGCGCTGACACTGGTGACCGACCCGCCCGGCGCCGAGGTCCTGCTTCACCGGTACGTCGAGCACAACCGGCGCCTCGTGCCCGAGCTCGAGCGGAGCTTGGGGGTGACCCCGCTCCGGGCGGTGTCGCTGCCGCGCGGGAGCTACCTGTGTGTGCTGCGGTACGAGGGCCGGGCGGACGTGCGCTACCCCGTGGAGATCCCGCGGCTCGGGCACTGGGACGGGGTGCCGCCCGGCGGCTCCGATCCGGCGGCGATCTGGCTGCCTCCGGAGGGGAGGTTCGGGCCGGACGAGATCTACGTGCCTGCGGGCTGGTTCCGGGCCGGTGGCGACCCCGAGGCGGGAGACGCGCGCCCCGCGCAGCGGCTGTGGTGCGACGCGATCGTGATGCAGCGATTCCCGGTGACCAACGTGCAGTACATCGCGTTCCTGGACGCGCTGGTGGCGGAGGGGCGGGAGGCGGAGGCGCTCGAGTACGTGCCGCGTGAGCGGGCGAGCCGCATCGACGACAAGGGGGAGATGCTGTTCGCGCGCACGCCGTCGGGCGGGTTCGCGCTGTTGGGCGACCCCGGCCGGTCGGAGTGGATGCCCGACGGGCCGGTGTTCAGCGTGGACTACGCGAGCGCGAGGGCCTGGATGGCGTGGCAGGCGGCGCGCACGGGCCGGCCGTGGCGGCTTCCCGGCGAGCTCGAGTGGGAGAAGGCGGCGCGCGGGGTGGACAGTCGCCGCTTTCCTTGGGGCGACCACTTCGACCCGTCGTGGTGCCACATGAGCCTGAGCCACCAGCACGAGCGTCAGCCGGCGCCGGTCGACAGCTACCCGGTGGACACCAGCCCCTACGGGGTGCGCGGGATGGCGGGCAACGTCCGGGACTGGTGCGCGGATCCGGCCCCGCCGGTGCGCCCCCCGGTGGTCGATGGGGTGGTGGTACCGCCGCCGGCGGACTCGGAGAGCGAGCACCGGGTCCTGCGCGGCGGCGCCTGGTACGACAGCGAGCGCGGCTGTCGGGTGGCGGGGCGGTTCGAGTACGCCGCGCACCTGCGCTATCCGCTGTTGGGGTTCCGCGGGTGCCAGACGGTCTGATGCCCCGCGGTCGGCTCGCTGAACCCAGGTTCACGCGTCGGGACAGGTCCGGCTCGTCGCGTCCACACCGGGATGGCTCCCGCGCCAGCGGGGTGGTCACAGCTCATGGTGCGGCTCGAGCGGCCGTCGTCTCGGCCGACCACGCGCCGCAGCGACGCCACAGCGACTCGCGGTCCACGGCCGACTCGCGCGTGAACGGCAGCCGGTACGGAGAGCGCGGCACGCGATCGAAGAAGAACTGGCCCGAGACCTCGCCCCCGCGCTGGCTCGCGGCGAGCCACACGATGGTGTCCGCGCCCTCCGCCGGCGTGCGCAGGACCGCGCGCGTGAGGCGGTGGAAGGCGGGCAGGGAGTGCCGGACCCCGCCCGTGTCGGCCCACCCGGGATGCATCGCGTTCACGACGATCGAGGTGTCGCGCAGCGCGTCCGCCCACAGCTCCGCGAGCACGACCTGGGCGCGCTTGGTCTCCGCATAGGCGACGACGCCATCGTAGGGCTCGCGCTGCTCCCAGTTGGGGTCGTCGAGGTTGAGCCGCCGGGCGTACATCCCACCCGACGAGACCCAGATCACGCGCGCGGCCTCGGCCGCCTCCAGCGCGGGTCTCAGGAGGGAGGTGAGCAAGAAGGGCCCCACGACGTGGGTCGCCAACGTGATCTCGAGGCCCTGCGGGCTCTCGGTTCGCTCCAGCGGGAGCAGGCCTGCGTTGTGGACGAGGACATCGACAGGTGCGGATCCGAGGGCGGGTGCGACGTGGCGGATGGCGTCGAGATCGGACACGTCGAGGCGCACGACGGACACCCGTGCATTGCCCGTCTGCTCGCGGATCGCGTCGGCGGCAGCCTCCCCGCGCTCCGCGCTGCGGCACACCATCACGACCTCGGCCCCGAGATCGGCGAGGCCTCGCGCCGTCTCGAAACCCAGTCCGGCGTTGGCGCCGGTCACGAGGCAGCGCTTGCCGGACAGATCGACGTCGAGGTCGGTCGGATCGAAGCCCAGCGCGTGGATCCGGAACCCCGTCCGATCGAACGAGGGGACCACCAGCGGATCGACGATGCGGCTCAGCGCGCGGCTCGCCGCGAGCTGCAGGCGGGACGGCGCGGCGGACTCGGCGAGCGGCTCGGCGTCCGGATCCAGCCCCGCGAGGATGTCGTCGACGGACGGATGGTCGCCCGCCACCGCGCTCACGTGCCGGAAGGTCAGCGCGCCGTCGGGACGGATCACGAAGACCCCGCCGAGCTGCCAAGCGTCGCCCTGTACACCATCCTGACGGTGCCCCTCGCGCAGCGCCCGGGCAGCGTTCCCGAGCAGACGCGGCGACAGCACCTCGACCCTCCCCCGTCGCAGTCCCGCGGCTCGGTACGCCCGGAGCTCGGGGTCGACGAGGAGCGGACCGTCGAGCCCGAGATCCTCACGGAATGCCGCCGCGAAATAGGGGCTGCCGTTGCCCACGATGACGAGCTCGGCACCGCGAGCCCGGATGTCTTCGATTCGGTCACGCAACTGCGTGGTCTGCTCACGGCAGAACAGTCAACCGAAGTGGCGGATGAACGCGAGCACCACCGGGCGGTGCTTCCACAAGGTGCCGAGCCGGCAGGGTTGCCCCTGCCAGTCGGTGAGCTCGAGGCCGGAGAGTCGGGTCGCGGTACGCATGGAAATCCCTCGGGACGACGCCCAGATCCGTACTGTCTTCGGCACGGACCGACGACATCGTACGCGCGTCATCGCGGGCGCTCTGTCGCCGTTGCCCCAGCGAAGAGGCTGAAACCGCACGGCAAGGCTGGATGACCTCCCCCGTTTCGGCGACAATGCCAGCTTGGAGCAAGGAGACGCATGGTCGCGATGTGGGTGTTGCTGGCAGGAAGCGGGGCCGAGGCCCAGGAATGGCAAGAGATCTACACGAAGCAGGGGGTCACGGTCTCGCGCACCGACGTCGAGGGCACCAAGCTCGTGGCGTTCAAGGGCGAGACCACGATGGACGCGCCCCCCGAGAAGGTGCTTCGAGTCCTCGTCGACCATGACCACCGCTTCGAGTGGGTGGCCCGGCTGTCGCGCACGGAGGTGCTGACCGACAAGAGCCCCTACGACTACGTCGTCTACAACGCATTCCAGGTCCCGATCTTCTCCGATCGCGACTACGTCTTCCGCGCGGTCGTGACGCGGGATGCGAGCACCGGTGTGGTCGTGCAGTCGCTCGCCTCGGTCGACCACCCGGACTCGCCGCCCACCGTCGGCGTTCGCGCCGAGCTCGTGAACAGCAAGTACCGGCTCACCCCGCTCGAGGGTGGCCAGACGCGGGTCGAGGTCGAGATCCTGACCGATCCGAAGGGGAGCATGCCGACCTGGCTCGTGAACCTGATTCAGCGGTCGTGGCCGCTCGACACCCTCACGGGCATCCGATCGCAGCTCGACGATGAATGGGTGGTGGCGCTGCCGCTCCCCGGTGGCTGACCCCCGATGGGCGCGCGGATGACGCCTCCCTCTCGCTGCCGAGGGTCGAGTGGCGGTCAGCGGCGACGCGAGGGCAGCGAGCCCCTGCCGATTCAGAAGTTGCTTCGGTCTCAATCGGCAGGGTCAGCGCTGCCCGATGCGCCGCACGAACCCGGCTGCCTGCGCGGCCTCGGTCGGATCGAGCAACAGCACGTCGTCGGAGAAGGGCTCGACGCCCCTCGCGTCGCGGTGACCGAGCACCACCGACCACACCCGCAGTCCCCGCTTCTGGCGGACCTCCTCGACCCGGCGCACCACCGACTGCGCGGCGCGGCACAGCCCGTCGGTCACCACCAGCACGTCGGCGAGCTCGAGCTCTTGCTCCTCGAGCAGATCCATGGCGCGGAGCAGCGGTCCGTCGAAGTCGGTGCCCGAGTGGAAGCTTCGCTGCAGGAACGCGAGCATTCCCTCGAGCCCGCCGAGTCCCCGTCGCAAGCGGATCTCCGTCCGCTCGCCCGGACCGCCAAAGAGGATCAGGTGCACGGTTCGCCCCCGAGGGATGACCTTGCGGCACACCGCGAGCACCAGCGCCTTGGCCGCGAGCTCGGGCGGACCCTCCATCGAGGCCGAGGTGTCGATGCAGGCGATGACGGGTCCGCGACGGTCCCCCATCGCCTGGCCCTCGTCGCCGGTGCCGGTGAGCTCGAGCGACACGAGGCGACGCTCGAGCAGCCGCTGGTAGAAGAGGTCCTCGGTGTCGGGATCGCCGAGCAAGGCGAGCTCGCCGGGCAACGCGTGGGACACCTCGCCCCCGAGCCGGACCCCTACGACCTCCTCCCGGCCGCCTTCCGACCGGCCCTCGCGCTCGGTCGCCTCCTCGAGTCGCCCGAGGTGGTCCGCGAGATCACCGAGCTCCTCGAGGGACTCGAGCAGGGTCGCGAGCTGGTCGAGGCGCTCGAGCAGTGACAGCTGGAGCTGGCCTGGGGCGGTCGACCAGCCGATGCCGGGCAGGAACCGCTCGAGCTGTCGAGCCACCCGGTCGGTCTCGACCGCCCCCTCCGCCGCGGCATCGGAGAGCGGGGTGAGCATCTGGGCTGCCCGCTCCTCGGATCCGCCGAGCTCCCCCTCGTCGTCGCCGGGCTGGGCGAGGGCTCGAAACTGCTCGATCAGGTTGTCGAGATCGGGGTCGTCGCCGCTCGGCAGCTGGTCGAGCCACTCGGCTTCGCCGTCTTCGGTCTCCTCGGACTCCTCGCTCTCCGATTCCTCGTCCTCCTCGGACTCCGACGGGGCCGGTTCTCCGCCGTCGACCTGCGTGACCTCTTCGTCCTCGTCCCGCTCCTCCCCCTCGGACTCCGACGGGGGCGGCGGCTCGAGATCACGGAGCCACGGCCACAGCGCCGCCGTGGCCCGGGCCGCCGCCTCGACTGCCATCAGTGGACGCTCGCGGCAGATCTGCCGGGTGGACCGGAGCTCGCGGTGGGCCACGATGGTGATCACGCGGGCGAGCGCCCCGAGCTCGGTCCGGGGTCGACCCCACAGCCAGCGCGCGAGATCCTGGGCGAAGGCCTCGATCCGTCGTTGGTCGACCTCGTTCACCCCGAGCGACGCGATGGCGGGGTGCCGCACGACGACGTCGACCGGGGTGACCTCCCGCGGGGCGGGGTTCACGGCACTCTCAGCGCAGGCGGGGCGGGAACCGGACTGTTCTGGAGCTCCCGCCGCACCGACTTGAGCGCGGTGGCGATGTTCCGCGACGACCACGCAGGCAGGTGGCGAAGCAGCGTGTCCGAGCTCACCCGACCCTGCACCCAGCCGAGGAACGTGTCGGGGTCGACCGACAGCTCGGGCACCTCGAGTCGCTCCTCGATGGGCTGCACGAGCCCGTCGCTGCGTCGCTGATGGGGCAACTCCTCCCGCTCACCGGCCAGGGTGATCCCGACCTTCACCTCGGCGGCGGGGATGACCAGCGCCACTACCGCGCCGTGGCCGTAGACCCGCTTGCTCGTCTTCGTGAGCTGCTCGACGAGCGCCCTCGAGACGGCAGCCGGGCTCGCGAGCTGGTTCGCGTAGGCGTCCGCCTGCGAGAGGATGTGCCCCAGGTCGCGGCTCGCCTCGATGTGGGAAGCCAGCACCTGGGCGGGCAGTGACGCGATCCAGAGGTGCGACTCGGCCAGCGCGTCGACCGCACCTCGGTCGTCGGCGAGCCGATCCACCGCGGCTCGGTGGTGGGCCCGGAACCGGTCGAGGTTCTCGCGGCGCAGGGAGAGTCTCTCTTCGACGGCCTCCCCGGCCTCCTCGGGCGGCGTGTAGGGGAACCCGGGCAGGGGGGCGACGCGGTCGACACCGAGGAGGCTCCACTGGGCGCGGAGATCGTGCTCGGGAATAGCTCCGGTGCCCATCTGCTCGAGCAAGGCGTCGCGCACCTCGGCTGCCCGATCGGGCTCGGGCGCGAGCACCGACTCGAGGAGGAGCAGGTCGATCCGGGCCAGCGCCGTCCGGCCGTCAGCGGCGGCGGCCACCCGGAGCATGCGCAGCGCCTGTCGCCATCGCCGGTCGCTGACCCCCCACTCGTGCCGCTGCCCGGCCTGCCACAAGGCCACCAGCGCGTCCCCCACCTCGGGAGGCACGGTCACGTTCTCGGCCTCGGCCCGGAGCACGGCCAGATCGTCGGCCGACAGTCGCGCGTCCCCGGGAATCGAGGCCTCGGGGATCTGCCCCGTGGCGACGCGAAGGAACGCGTCCGCCTCGGCGAGCGGAGGCACGGTCATCCGGACGAGGAACCGGTCGAACAGTGCGTCGAGCCCACCGTCGGGCGCAGGCAGCTCGTTCGAGGCCCCGATGAGCCCGATGAGCGGCACCGGATCGCGGTGGCGGCCGTGGTGGAACACGCGCTCGTTCACCAAGGTGAGCAGGCTGTTGAGGATCGCGGAGTTCGCCTTGAAGATCTCGTCGAGGAAGGCCACCTGGGCGGTCGGCAGGAACCCCTCGGTGAGCCGTCGGTAGTCCTCGGCCTTCAGCCCCGGGATCGACACGGGCCCGAACAACTCGTCGGGATGGGTGAACCGCGAGAGCAGATACTCGAAGTAGGCCGCGTCGGTGAAGCACCGGCAGAGGACCCGGGCGAGCATCGACTTCGCGGTGCCCGGGGGCCCGAGCAACAGCACGTGCTGGCCCGCGAGCAGTGCGAGCAACGACAGCCTGACGTGACTCCGGCGCTCGAGGAACGTGGCGTCGAGCGCGTCGATCAGCCGCCGCAGGCGCTGACGGAGGGCGGGGGTGGTACCCCGCGCATCGGTCTCGGTGGGCTCGTTCTGCGGGTCGATCGCCTTCCAGGTGCCGTCGCCCCGCGCGAAGTCCACGCGCTTCTGCCGAAGCGCCTCTGCGGCCAGCTCCCCGATTCGCGTCGCGTACGCCTTGGAGGGCTCGACGTAGTCCTTGGGTACGGGCTGGGTGGTCACCCACGCCGCGTACCGCGTCGCGAGGTCCTGGAGGTCGGTGTGGGGGCTCGCGTGAAGCCGACCCGACGCCGGCGCCCAGTGCAGCACGCGTGACGAGGGTAGCCACCCCGCCAGCCCCTCGAGCCGGAGCCGGTCCGCGCGGGTCTGGCGCTGAACGCGCTCGACGAGCGCCGGAAGCGTCACCCCGTGCTTGGACCCCTCGAGGGCTGCGATGAGCATCTGGACGGCCACGTCGGGCGACCGCGGAAGTCTCGGACGGCCCGCGAGAGCCGTGACGCCAGGGATATCTGGCCATGTACTCGCCATGTCGAGTTGCGTATCCTGCTCGCGAGGGTCCGGGTCAGCGGGTGGTGAGCGTCCGGGCAAAGCGCAGCGCGGCTCGCATCGACGCGGGATCGGCGACCCCCTGACCGGCGATGTCGTCGGCGGTCCCATGATCGACGCTCGTACGCACGATGGGCAGCCCGAGCGTCCAGTTCACCGCGCGGGCATCGGGATCACGGCGCGCCCACTCGAGCGCCTTGAGCGGAGCGAGGCCCTGGTCGTGGTACATCGCGACCACGAGATCGGTGCGGCCGAGCACCGCGCTGCGAAAGGCGTTCTCGGCGCTCACCGGACCATCCACGTTCCACCGGGCGGCTGCCGCGGCCACCGCCGGAGCGATCACCTCGGCGTCCTCGGAGCCGAGCAGCCCGTCGTCGCCCGCGTGGGGGTTCAGACCGCACACCGTCAGGTGGGGCCGCTCGAGCCCGAGCTGCTCGGTGCAGGCGCGGCCTGCCTGCTCGATCGTGTGGCTCACGAGCTCCGTGGACAGCCGAGCCGAGACCTCGGCCAGCGGAACGTGCACCGTGACGAGCGCTACGCGGACCTGGCCGCCCACGAAGGCCATCACCGGGCGCTCGATGCCGCACAGCTCCCCGAGGAACTCGGTGTGGCCGGGATGGCGAAACCCCCGGGCCGCGAGCCGCGCCTTGTGGATGGGTCCGGTCACGATTCCCTGGGCGCGCCCCTGAAGACAAGCATCGACCGCGAATCGGAGGGCCCGGATCTCGACCGGCTCGTCGCCGGGGGGCTCGATCACGGGGACGCCCTCGCCGGGGTCGTCGATCCCTTCGGCGGGACGCCACGCGAGACCCTCCCGGTCGGCCCATTCGCCCACGACGTCGCGATCGCCGACCACAGCGACGGGGTCGGGCCAACTCGCGAGCGCCTTGACCGCGACCTCGGGTCCGATGCCCGCCGGGTCACCGGGAGTGACGAGCAGCATCAGCGGATCTTGATGTCCACCGCGGCCTCGCGACGGGCTCGCTGGTACCACTGTTCCTCGGCCGTCGTGATCTTCTCCTGGAAGATCGCGTTCTTGATCTGCTCCTCGGACTCTTCGAAGGAGAGCACCTCGGAGCGCTCGCCGAACGCGTCGACGAAGAGCACGAAGAAGATGTTCCCGATGCGCACGGGCCCTGCGACCTTGCCCTCCGGAGTGGAGAAGATCGCGCGGTCCAGCGCCTCGACGAGCTCCCCCTCCGCGACCTCCCGCGAGAACGTCGGCGCCATGTTGGCGCTGTCGTACTCGGCCTGGGCATCGGCAAAGTCGACCTCGCCCGAGTTCAGCTGCGCCACGAGGTCGAGGGTCTTCAGCATCTCGTCCTCGAGCGAGGGGCCGCCGGTGCCCTCGGGGAGCTGGATCCCAAAGCCGCGGACGTCGGCGGTGCGCCGCTTCATCTTGCGCTTCTCGCGCTGGTAGCGATCGCGGATCTCGTCGTCGTTGATCGAGACCTGCGGGGCGAGGACCCTGAGCTGGAACCGTTCGGTGCGCAGGTAGTCCGCCATCTCGTCGCGGTAGGCCGACCAGGGCTTGCCCGACCGCTCGACCTCGGCCTGCAACGCCTCCACGTCGGCGATGCTCGGGTACCGCTCCACGGTGCGCTGAATGGCGTCATCGATGTCGGTGGCGGTCACCGAGAGGTCGAGGCGGCGGAGCTCCTGCTCGATGAGCGAGCGACGCACCAACACGTCGAGGATCTCCACCTCGGCCTCGGTCACGCACTCGGCCGAGAGCGTGGTGCAGCGATCGAGGATGTACTCACGGCCGAGGTCGTAGACCTCCGACAGGGCCACGACGTCGTCGTTGACGACCGCCGCGATGCGGTCGACCATCCCCGCCTGTGCGAGCGCGGCGAGCCAGATGGCTCCGATCATGGTTCCTCCTCCGACGCCGCGTCCTCGTCGTCGTCCTCTGCGGAGCGCAGTGTGCGCAGGAGCGCCGCCGGATCGACGGTGGGCGCCGCAGCCTCCACCTGCACGTAGGTGTTCGCGAGGGTCTCTTCGTCGATGCTCACCGCGTAGTCCTCTCGGAGCTCCTGCACGAAGCGCTCCTTCATCTCCTTGACGCGCTTTGCCCGCACCTGCCTCATGACCATGCCCTTCATCTGGTCGTAGGTGCGTTCGATGGCGTCGCGTCGGAGCACGGTGAGCACGAGGTTCAGCCCCTGTTCCGTGGCGAAGACCCCCGAGAGCTGACCGGGACGCAGCTCGAACGCCTTCTCGACCACCTCGGGGGGAACGCCGGGCTTGCCATCGCGGGTGATCAGCCCGAGGTCGCCCCCGCGCCGGGCATAGGCATCCTCGCTGTGCTTCTCGGCGAGGGCCCCGAACTTCCCGGGATCGCGAATGAGCTGCCGCCGGAGGTCGGTCACGAGCTCCCGGGCCGCCTCCTCGTCGCGGTCGTCGTCGATGCGGACGAAGATGCGCCGCACCTGCGCCTTCTCGGGAATCACGAAGTCGGACTCGTGGGCCTCGAAGTAGGCCTGGAGCTCTTCCTCGGGGATCTCCTGCTGATGGGCGCGGTCGTAGACCTCTTTGCGGATGAGCAGGCTGACCATCGTGCGACGCACCTTGGGGTCGCGGTACAGCCCCCGCCGCGTGGCCTCCTGAAACAGGATCTCGTCGGTGACCAGCTCCTCGAGGACCTCGCGACGGCGGGCGTCGTCACCCGCTGCGGCGTCGGGGCGACGGGACGCCGCCTCGGCGAAGTCACGATCCGTGATCGGTGCGTCACCAACGGTCGCAATGACCGCTCCGTCGGGTGCGCGACTCGGGGGTGCCCCCTCCTCGGCCACGAAGCCCTTGCCTCCGCACGCCCACAATCCCGCGATGATCGCTGCCAGACGCATCCAGCCTCCTGTGGCTCGCTACGGACTCGGCGGGCGGTATCCCAGGTCGTAGGACCGGGCAAGAGCCGTTAGACCAGGACTCATGGCCGGTTTTCTGCTCTTCGGCGCCGCCGTCGCCTCGACCCTCACCGTCGACGCCAAGCTCCCCACCGAGGTCCTCCTCGACGGCCGCAAGGTCGCGGAGGTGTGGGAGCCCGCGCGAGTGATGGTCGACGTCCCTCCCGGGGAGCACCTCGTGCGGATCTACCGGCAGGGCAACCCGACCGACCTTCGGCTCACCTTCTCCCCAGGTCAGACGATCGACGTGGTGGTCGGCCGAACCGGGATCACGTCGAACCTCCCGGCCGACGACCCGGACGACGCCGCGCCCGAGCCACCCGCCGAGGTGACGATCGAGCTCAGGGCGATCGACGCCACCCAGATCCGGGTGGGACAAGAGCGGCTCGTGCTCGGCGACGGTCAGGATCGGTCCCTCGGTCTACCGGTCGGCACCCATCCCGTCGAGTTCCGGAATCCGGCCGGCACCGTGATCTGGGCCCGCGGCGACCTCGTGGTGGAGCCCGGGGCCAGGGTCGTGGTTCAGGTCTCGTCGGGTCGCCTGCCCGAGGTGTCGGGATCAGGGCGGTTCGACCCGGGTAGTCCGTGAGCGACGGGGGACGTGCTCAGATCGGGCGCATCCGGCCGTTCCGCTCCATCCGGTTTCGGGTGCTCGCGACCGTTCTCGCCGCACAGACCGCGGTCGTCGGCGCGCTCGTGTACCTGATGATCCAGCAGCAGTCCATCGCGAGAGCCCAGTCGGTGCTCAACGAGATCTACCTGCCGCTCGTGCTCCAGGTCGATCAGGCGCGATCGGAGTGGAATCGCGTCGACGACGACATCGATCGCCTCTCTCGCGAGCAGCGCCGCCCGAGCCTCGGCGAGTCACCGGCCGCGACCTACGCGCGCCGCCTCGTCGACGTGCTGCACCGCTGCCGGGGGTACGCGGTGCTCGCTCGCGAGCCGGGGCTGTCGGGCAGCGAGGCCGCGGTGGTCAACCAGCTCGAGCTCTACCTCGACGAGGCCGACACCCTGGCCGTCACCTGGCGAGACAAGGCGATCGCTCTGGCCGAGCGGCTCGAGGAGGACGATCGCGAGGGGGCGAGGGAGCTCGAGGTCGCCTTCCGCAGCGACGCAAGCCAGCTCGAGGAGGCGTTGTGGCGCTTGTCGACCTTCGTCCGGCGTCGCGTCACGTCCCTGCGGGGCTCCACCCGCTCGCGTCAGAACCAGGCCAACACCGTCGCGTTCACCCTTGTGGCGGTCGGACTCGGGCTCTCCGTGGTCATGATCGCCACCGTCTCGGTCGCCGTGTCGTCGGTCGGCCGCCTCACCACCCAGGTCCAGCGGCTCGCCGAGGGAGAGCGGGGGGGCCTGGTCGACGTCCGCAGCCAGGACGAGGTGGGCCTGCTCGGGGCGGAGTTCAACCGGATGGTCCAGACGCTCGCGGTCCGCGATGCGACGCTCGTGCGACGCGCCGAGCAGCTCAACCGTCTCTCGCGCTACCTCGCCAATGTCCTCGACAGCCTTCAGGACGGGCTGTTCGTCGTCGAGCACGGCGTGGTCACCATCGCGAACCCGGCGGCCGAGCGCCTCTGGCGGGTCCAGCGGGAATCCGAGGCGCCCGAGGGGGTGCGACGATTCCTCGACGCGCCGGGGCTCTCCGAGCACCGACTCGGTCCGCTGACGGTCGAGGTGCGGGTGATGCCGTTCGGCGAGGCGGGCTTCATCGTGCTCACCACGGACGTGACAGAGCAGCGGCGCGCCCTCGACCAGCTCGCCCGCTCCGAGCGCCTCGCTCACGTCGGGCAGATGCTCGCCCAGATCACCCACGAGGTACGCAACCCGCTCAACGCGATGTCGCTGAACGCCGAGATGCTCACCGACGAGCTCGGTGAGCTCGACCCCGAGCACGACTCCGAGGCCTGGGCCCTGCTCGACACCGTGAGCACCGAGATCGATCGACTGACCCAGCTCACCGCGCACTACCTCCAGCTCGCCCGCCGTTCGCCCGCCCAGCTCGCCCCCACCGACCTCGCTGGGCTGCTCGAGGACGTGCTCCGCCTGCTCGACGCGGAGCTCGATCGAGCGGGCGTGGCCTTGACGACCGACTTCGCCATCCTCGAGCCGCAGCTCGTCGACGGCAACCAGCTCCGACAGGCGATTCTCAACGTGGTCCGCAACGCCGTCGAGGCCGGCGCGCAGGAGCTCCGTCTCCGGCTCGCGGCCGAGGACGACCAGGTGCACGTCTCCCTCACGGACGACGGGCCCGGCATGGACGCGGAGGACATGGACCGCGCCTTCGACCCCTTCTTCTCCACCAAGGCCACCGGCACGGGACTCGGCCTCGCCATCACCCAGCAGATCCTCGAGGACCACGGGGGAGAGATCCGGGCCGAGTCCTCCAGGGGAGAGGGCACCACCGTGGTGCTCGTTCTTCCCGCGCGCCCGGTGGGGACGTCGGCGAGCCCGCTACGTGTCGATCGGGCAGAGCCGGGAGCGCACTGATGGACCGAGCCGGCAGCACCGTGTTGGTCGTGGACGACGACGAGAGCAACCGGGTGACCCTCGAGCGCATCCTCGTTCGGGAGTCCTACGGGGTCGTGCACGCCGAGACGGGCCGCGAGGCGATGCAGCACCTGCGCAGTCAGCGCATCGATCTCGTGATCACGGACCTCAAGATGCCAGGGATGTCCGGCATCGACCTGCTCAAGGCAGCGCGCAAGCTCGACCCGGACCTCGAGGTGGTGGTGATGACCGCCTACGGCACGGTGGAGACCGCGGTCGAGGCGATGAAGGAGGGTGCCTACGACTTCGTGAACAAGCCGCTGCGGCGCATGGAGCTCGTGACCGCGGTGCGCAAGGCGCTCGAGCGCCGCCAGCTCCAGCTCGAGAACCGCGACCTGCGAGAACGGCTCGCCGAGGTCGGAGATGGCGAGATGGTCGGCCGCTCCGACGCCATGCGCGCGCTGCTGGACGAGGTGGAGCAGGTCGCCCCCTCGGATGCGACGGTGATGATCTCGGGCGAGAGCGGCACCGGCAAGTCGAGGCTCGCCCGTCTGCTCCACCGCATGTCGCGGCGGCGCGACGCGCGGCTGATCACCCTGAACTGCGCAGCCATCCCCGAGAACCTGCTCGAGAGCGAGCTGTTCGGCTACGAGAAGGGTGCGTTCACCGGCGCGGTGGCCCGCAAGGAGGGCCGCTTCGACCTCGCCAACGGCGGCACGCTCTTCCTCGACGAGGTCACCGAGATGCAGCCCGGCACCCAGGTCAAGCTGCTGCGTGTCCTCTCGGAGGGCGAGTACGAGCGCGTCGGGGGCACGGAGACGCTGCAGGCCGACGTTCGCGTGGTCGCTGCCTCGAACCGCAACGTGGAGGCGGAGGTCGAGGCCGGGCGATTCCGCGAGGACCTCTACTACCGACTCTCCGTCATCCCGATCCGCGTGCCCGCCCTGCGGGAGCGCGCCGACGACGTCGGACTTCTCGCCCAGCACTTCCTCGTCCGGTTCCGCAAGAAGAACGCGAAGCCGGTCGAGGGCTTCACCCCCGAGGCGCTCGAGGCGCTGGCCGCCCACACCTGGCCCGGCAACGTCCGGGAGCTCGAGAACGCAGTGGAACGCGCGGTCGTGCGCAGTCGTCACGCCCTGATTCGTCCCGAGGACCTGCAGCTGCCCGGCGGCGACGGGGAAGCCGGACGCAAGCGGCTGACGTTCGAGGTGGGCACCCCGCTCAAGGTCGTCGAGCGACGGATGATCGAGGAGACGCTCCGCTACTGCAGCGGCGACAAGAACCTCGCCGCGTCGCTGATGGGAATCACCGCCCGCACGATCTACCGCCGCGAGGCCGAGTGGGCCCAGGAGGAGGAGGCGACAGGTGAGGGATGAACCACGCCATCACCGGGCCCCGAGCCGGCGAGACCCACTCGAGCAGCGTCAGCTGACCCGCTCCCGAGACGATCGGGTCATCGCTGGCGTCTGCGCCGGACTTGCCGAGTACACCCACGTGCCGGTCGGGGTGGTGCGGGTGTTTGCCGTGCTGCTCGCACTGTGGGCAACGCCCTTTCCGGTCATCGTCGCCTACCTGGTAGCCTCGCAGGTGCTGCCCGAAGAGGACGGAGCCAACCGACTCGGCGTGGACTGGCAGCCCAACAGCATGCGCGTGGTCTGGAAAGGGGCCATGACCCCCTACGTGGTGTCGTGGACCCGAATCATCCAGAGCGCGGCCGTGGTCGTCGCCTTTGCCACGATCGCCACTGCGCTGTCCGCGCTCACGTTGCCGCCGGCGGACCTCGCGTTCTCGATGTTCGTGCCTGCCCCGCTGCTGCCCCTGGTCGCAGTCGCGCTGGTGTTCCTGCTCGTGCCCCGCACCTACGCGCTGACCCTGTCCGAGTCGGCGCTGTGGATAGAGCGACCGGGGACCCGGGCCCGGCGCATCGAGCTCCGCGACATCGAGGGCTTCCACCCCACGAGCCAGCCGTTCACCATCCACCTGAAGGACGGCACCCTCGTCGAGATGGCGCCTCCACCGGACGGTCCCGAGCTCGACGTGGTGGTCGACGAGCTGCAGCGGAGCCTGACCCGGCTCGAGGACCACGAGGCCACCCTCGAGGCGTCGGCCTCGGAGCGGGAGCGACTCGACCGGGTAGCCCGCTCCGCTCGGGCGGAGCGCCAATCCCGGGGTGACCCCGAGGGCGGCCCGTAGTCGTCACTCCCGGGGCGGCTCGAACGGATTGTCGCGTCCGGGAGCCGCGGGCGGTACCTCCCGGCGGCGCTCCGCCCGCCTCGTCGCCCGCGCAGCCTCGAACCAGGCTTCCGCATCGGCGGGCACGGCGTCGGCGGGCACGACGTGCCACACCCCGCCGGTGGTGTTGACGAAGACGAAGTCGCCACGAGGCCACCACGCGGTCACGCTCTTCCACGGCGTGAAGGTGCGCAGTCCCTCCGAGCCCGACATCACGCCGTCGTTCGAGACGTGGGACTCGTAGTCGTCGCCCAGCGGAAGCGCTCGCGCCGTGCGCCACCAGCGCGCGAACACCGCCAGACGGGACAGGACGAGCGACCCCGCACCCAGCCAGAGTCCGAGGGCCAGCCAGCCGTCGCTGCGCGCCGCGGCCAGGCCGGCGACCACCGCGACACTGGAGGTGAGCACGCTCCACAGCACGAAGGTCTGCGGCGTGCCCGTTCCGTTGGCCCGGGTCCACGCGTCGCGGGACGCTCGGTCGGAGCGCCAGGTGACGGTGCCCGCAGGGGGCTCGGGGAACGGCGCCGGCTCGGTCGGGACCACGACCATGGTGGACACGGGCTCGCGATCAGGCAGATCGAGCCAGGGACGGCCGCGGTGCCGTCCCTCCCACCAGCCATCCGACCGGCTGAACGACAGCGTCGACCACGCCATCGAGGCCGTGCCGTGCTCGCCGCCGACCACGAGTCCCCAGGGCTCGCGGCGCAGGTGTAGCCTCCGCTCCACCCCGAGCCCTCGGGCTTCGAGTAGGCGCCGCAGCTGACGCGCCCGTCGACGCAAGGTGAGCCCGGGTAGCGCGTTCAGGGCGAAGAAGAGCACCACTCCGGCCGCGATGGCGAAGCCCACGGGGTCGTGAGCCTGGTTCGCGGGCACGATCGCGAGCCCAGCGGCCACCCCGAGCAGCGGCACGGCAAGCCAAGCCACCACCAGGCTCCAGGGGAAAGCACGGCCCGCCGCGCGGCGGTAGAGCGCCTCGACCTCCTCGTCGGTGCGCTCCCAGACCCACTCGACGGGCCCCTCGGTCACTCCACGTGCTCGCCCGGGGTCGCACGCACCTGGTTCTTGAAGGCGGGGGCCACGTTGGCCCCCCCTTCGGTGACGTTGCTGGCCGCCCAGCTCGACGACAGCGCGCCCGAGGCCTCGGGCGCCACGCGCTGCATCGAATGGACGGGGTCGTCGATGCCGCCAGTCGGCCCGCCGGCAAACGCCGGCCCGCCGTCACCGGCGACGTCGACCACGTTGTTGTCGGGATCCTTCAGGAACAACTCGAGCGCGGTGTCCTTGAGCTGAAGCCGCGCCTGCCGATCGTCGTTGAAGGCGTTGACCACGAGGTCGCCGCGCAGGAAGGCGGAGGTCTCGTCCTGCGGGGCGCCGTCGACGTACCGCTCCAGTACGTGATCGACGATGGTGAAGGTGCCCCGCGGCGCGATCACCGAGCCTGGCGGAATGCCCACCACGAAGTCGTCGACGCCGCCGATCTGCCACATGTCCAGCGAGATCTCGCGGTCGGTGAGGTTGCGCAGCTCGATGAACTCGTCGTAGCCGTCGGCGTTGGCGGAGTTCACGCCATACCAGAGAACCTCGTTGAAGATGAGGTCGCCCGCCTCGAGCCCACCGCGACCAACCCGATCGTTGCCCATCTCGCGGCCATTGCGCCAGAGATACTCGAAGTAGTCGACGAAGTCCCTCGCGATGCGTCCACCACGGAACACGAGGAGGAACTCGTCGTTCGACTGGGTGGCCGACGCCGACCAGTTGAAGGAGCCGCTGATCACGACGGGGTTGTCACCCTCGGGATCGATGACCATCGTCTTGCTGTGCAGACGCCCGCCCCCGGCCTGGTAGTCACCAGGCTGGAGACCCGCGTCGTTGCCGTCGAGCTGCATGGGGATGCCCGCGCCGAGCAGTCGGTAGACCTCGTGGTACTGCCCGTTGCTGTGAAGCTGGGACTGGTCGACCACCCCCGACACCCCGTAGCGACGCGAGCCCGGCTCGAGCAGCCCGAGGTCGGCGAGCTGCTCCTGCTTGCGGATGAACGCCGAGCCGACCTGGTCCTTGGTGAACGCGAAGATCGTGAAGCTGATGCGCTCCTGCGCTGCGTCGACGAGCTCGAGGATGCGCCCCATGGCGTCCTCGTTGGGGCTGAACCAGACCTCGACCGTGGTGTCACCGACCTCGTAGACGCGGCCGTTGTCGATCTCGACCTTGTTGTTGCCGAAGACGCCGTTCCACATCTGCTGGTGCTCGTCGTAGAAATCGGCCGCGACGGCGGGCGAGTCGATGAGCACGAAGTTGTTCGAGTTGTGCTCGAGGTCGGTCGGCGTCCAGTTGGCGGTCGACGCGAACACGAACCGCCGGTCCACGATGAGGAACTTGTCGTGCATGATGTGCGGCGCGTTGCCGGTGACCATCGGGATGTGCCACGCCGCCATCGCCTGGTAGCCGTCGTTGTAGAGGTGCCCGGCGTCCCCGACCATCTGGATGGGGATGCCCCGCTCGTCGTGGGCGCGCACCAGCGCGTCGATGACGTCGGGATGGGAGAACCCCATCACCGCGAAGTCGATGCTCGCCTCGGCCTGATCGATGAGCTCGACCATG
Organism: uncultured Enterobacteriaceae bacterium; assembly: GCA_964655065.1. GTDB lineage: Bacteria > Myxococcota_A > UBA796 > UBA796 > DRPG01. Next base: position 44,685 of record CAZZLC010000048.1, read on the forward strand.
ATGCTCACGGCGTCGGAATACCAGACCTGATCCCTGCGCGAGCCCGGATCGTTGAAGTAGACGTCGACCCGCCCGCCGCGCGTGTCTTCGAGGTCGTCGGCCGACGGCGGTGGATTGCAGGCGGACAACAGGGTCGGGACCAGCCAGCTGACCATCATCATCGCGGCACCCCCATCTCGAAACGCTCTTCGAAGAAGGACACGAACTGCTCGATGTCGTCGCGATCGTCTTCCGACCGGTTCGATAACACCAACAACGCGCCGTCGATCAGCTGGTCCGTCTGGATCTCGAATCCGCGATAGAGTCGGGCCGAGCTGTACAGATCGTGGGTGAACACCATCACCCACGAGGCGGTGGCGAACCCGTTGTTGTCGACCTCGGGGTCGACGAGCACGATGGTCGGTACCTCCTCGACGTCGAGGAGCTGACGGCGCTCGACCGGGGCGAGCTCGGCGTCGTAGGCACGGAGCAGCGCCGAGCTCGTGGTCCCGAGGTTGGGGCCCGTGAGGACCCGGACGTCGAAGCCCCAGTCGTGCTTGGACCGCAACGCGTCGAACAGGCCTTCGTTGGCGAAGTCGTCGGTCATCACCCAGATTCGCGACCGCGCCGAGTAGACCGCGTCGATCGCGCGCTTGGTGATGCGCTCCTGAGGGCCGAACCACACCTCGAGATCGGTCGCGGTGCCCGTGCCGTAGCGCCATCGGAAGTCGGCGATCGACTTCGCCGGCGAGCTGAACGCGGTCAACGACGAGGCGTCGATGCCGCCGAAGATCTGGTTGTGCTCGACGAGCCAGTCCTCGACGAGCTCCTCACCGCGAAGCTCGAACAGGACACGATCGCCAGTCCGCAGGTGGCCCGCGGTGGTCGCGGTGACGATGCGCTGCCGGTCGACCACCACGTAGGAGTGGCTCTGAATGGCCTGCTGGGACGTCCAGGCCACGTCTTCGCCCGCCCCGCTGTTGAGCGCGAAGTCGAAGTACGTGACCGCGTCGCTCGCGAGCGTGATCGGCACGCCAACCTCGAAGAGCGGCTCGAGCGCGAGGGAGTCCTGGTTGTCGAGGTCGACGATCAACTCGACCTCGATGCCGTTGTCCCACGCAGCGCCGATCGCGTTCATCAGCTGCTCGTCGAGCGCATCGGGGAGCGCGAGGTGCAGCGACTGGCTGGCCGAGCCCACGGCTTCGACGAAGCGGGCTTCGACGTCGGCCCCGTCGGTGATCGACACGTCCATCGCATTGAAGAGCTCGCTCGGGTCGGGGGCCGCACACCCGGTCCCCAGCCCCACCATCAGGAAGGTCAGGCGCATCATTCGAACGACCCCACGGCAAAGGCACCCGAGTAGTCGGGCGAGTTGGGACGACCCGGGCTCGCGAGCGTGCGCTCCCGGCACGCGTCGGCGACCCGATCGTTGTTGGGCACGTCGACCTCCGCATCGGTGTAGAAGTGCCAGCTGTGGGGCTCGCGGCCGCGACCCCCGAACATCAGCTCGACCTTCTCCATCGAGCGCGACACCTGGCCGTCCCAGCCGCCAGCGAACGGCGGCGCATCGCGCGAGCCCGCGGGCTCCATGAGTCGCTCGTCGGCGTCGCGCAGCGTCAGCTGCAGCGGCTCGCCGTAGGGGAACCCGAGCTCGGGGAGCACGAGGTCGGCATCGGGAAAGCAGCCGTCGGTCTTGGCGGCGATCAGCAAGTGACGGCCGACGTCGAGCTCGATGGTCGAGGAAGGGATGCGGTAGGTGACGCGCCGCGCGCCCTGGTGGTCGATGTGCCACCCCGAGAGATTGACCGGGCGCATGCTCTCGTTCTTGATCTCGACGAAGACATCGGTCGGATCCCACGTGCCGTCGTTGGTCACCGACCCCGACCACAAGATCTCCGTGATGATCACGGAACCTCGCTCTCCGGAGTTCGGCTCACCCTCGACGAGCCCGTCCCGGTACCCGACCTGCTGGTCGATCTCGCCGGGATCGGGGTTGCAGGCGCAGAGCGCGAGCACCCCGATCGTCCATCGTACGTGGTTCATCGGTCCCCCTGTGTGGCCTGGTCGCGCGGTCAGAAGTCCACCCGGACGCCGCCCTGCAGAGCCCACGGCATCTGAGGCTCCGAAGAGCCGAGTGCCGTTCCGGCTACCCGGTCGATTTCAATGCCATAGAACCCGCCGGGCAGGACCACCGCACCCCGTAAAAAGGTGTCGACGTGCTGACCGAACTGCCAACCGACCTCCCCGTCGAGCTCGGTACCGAGGATCTTGCCCAGTCGCTCGGTGGCCGCGAACTCCGACCGGCTGTAGCCGAACGGTGGCTCCAGACGCTCGATCTGGTCGAAGTTCACGTCCGAGAAGCCGGTGTCCTGCAGGAACCAGACACCGCCGAGCACGTGGAAGCCCGACTCGAGCTGGACGTTGCCCCAAAGCTCGAGCGAGCGTGTACCGGACTTGCGGTCCATGTCCTGCGGGTTGTTCACGACCCCGTTGCGCCCGGTGTAGGCGGTGGGGTGGAGGCCGAAGAAGCGGTTGAGGAGCAGGCCGCCGATCTGCTGCGCCTTGAGCCCGACGTAGCCGTGGTTGAAGAGGAGGCCGTTGTTGGTGTGTACGCTGCCCTGGGCCTCGAAGTAGCGAAGCTGGGCGAGCACCCCGGCCTGCCGCTCCCCCGCTCGGGTGTCGAGACGGGCCCCCGCCCCCCACGAGAGTCCCGTGGTGGCGACGTCCTGAGCGACGAGCTCCTTGCGGTCGATCCCGACCGAGCCGTTGAACTCGGCGAAGGGCCGCAGGTCCCCGAGGCGGGCATTGACCCGCAAGCCGTAGTTGAGGAGGTAGTCGTTGTCGACGAAGTTCCCGAGGGCGCCCTGGTACGAGATGTCGGAGCCGGTGCCCCGACCGTGCAGGTCGCTGTAGAAGAGGTGGGCCTGACCACCGAAGATGGTGTCCGACGCGTCGTTGTCGATCGTGAAGGTGGCGCCGAAGCGCCGGGTCAGCACGTCACCGCGGAAGTTGAACTGGGTCGGGTTCTGCTGCCCGATCAGGTCGGCAAAGTCGACCTCCTCGTAGTTCGACGCCGTGGAGAAGACGTTGATGGGCAGCAGCGTGAAGTACGCCGACTCGCTCACGGGGAGGTCGATCCGCACCATGTCGAGCACGTCGGCGAGAACGTAGTCGCGGATCTGGGGTCCCATGCCCCCGAGGGTGTAGAACTGGCGCCCCACCCGGAACCGCGCCGCGCGGTCGAGGTCGGACGACGTGTAGAGGTCGACATAGAGCGCGGGGAAGTAGATGAACCCGCCAAAGCGGTTGGTCTCCCCGATCTGGTCGTCGCCCCACAGGCCCCGGTGGCTGCCCGTGACCACGAATCGGACCTGGTCGTCGATCTGGTACCCGACCTCCAGCTGCGCGCCGGTGAACGCCAGCGCACCGCGGTCGTCGCTGTCGAGAATCGCCTGGTCCGACGACTCGTCGAGCTGGCGGAAGTCGATGTTTCCGTACTCGTAGTAGTGCGACTCGAAGAAGCCCCGAACGGTGAGCTTCTCGTCTTCCTGATCGACGTCGGTGTCGCGGTACTCGAGGTCGGGACGGGTCTGGGCGAGGGCAAGCG
>CAZZLC010000049.1:0-47977 GCA_964655065.1 uncultured Enterobacteriaceae bacterium
ACATCCACGAGGAGGAAGTCGAGACCGTGGTGTCAAAGGGCGCGGCGTGGGCGGCCCGCCTCGGGGCGGTCCTCGATCTGCTGTGGGTCGACGACTACGAGTACGCGGCCTACCGCATCCGCGATGCGAAGATCCGGAGCATCGTGCTCGAGCAGTGGTCACGGGCTCGGGACGCGGATCTCGAGGCCCTCGCCGCTCTCCTCGAGACGGTGCCCGACGCCCAGCGAGGAGGGGCGCGCCGGGCGGACGGCCGAGCTGCGCCCGAGCTCGTCGCGGCGGCCGCGGGGTACCAGGCGCTGCTGATCGCGACTCGCGGCCATGGGGGCCTGAAGCGACTGTTCCTGGGCTCGGTCGCCGAGCGAGTCGTCCGTCAGGCGCCCATCAGTGTGGTGGTGCTCCGCACGACCGAGGCCGACTCGGGCTGAGCCGACCGCTCACCTCGGCGTGCGATCCCGACCGCCGAGGTGGATCCCAGAGGCGATGTGACACGTCGCGCAGCTGCCGATGAGCTCCGTCCACACCTCGGCCCGGCCGGGCGCGTCGACCGTCTTCGCTCGCGCCGCGCGCGACGCGAACGCCTCGCTGTGCGCCTTCGTCTCCGGGGTCGAGGGCGGCGGGACCAGCAGATCCGCACCGTGGAGCCACGCCTTGTCGCTCGGCAGCAACAGCCCGAGCCACAGCAGATAGGGCGCCACCGCGTGCCGCCCTTCGGGCAGGAGCTCCGGCACGTGCACGTCGTCGTCGGTCAACTCGGTGAGCCCCTGGGCTTCCTGGTGACACGCGGCGCAGCGTGCCGCGACCTCCGCGCTCCGCCGCGCGGCGGACGGACGGTCGGGGGCGCGAGCCCAGGCATCGGCCGCCGTCGTCATGTCGTCGAGCAAGGGGTGGAGCTTCTTCGGCAGCTCCTCCGAGGTGACCTGCCCCAGCGGGGCGACGACCGCCCGCATCGTGCCGAGGTCGTCGACCGCGAGGTACCACACCCCATCCGTCGCGACGGCGAAGTGCCCGACCATGCGCTGTTCGAGCTCCGGCGCGGACCACGACGGGGATACGCGCCCCAACGCCATTGACGGCTGGGGGACCGGGCCGGGCACCGCCGGATCGGGCGCCGGCGCGCACGCTGCTGCCGCCACGAGCCACCATCGAAGGATCGAAACGCCCACCTCGCCTCCCGTCGTTCTGGACGGAAGATCGGGGTGCAATCCCCGGACCAGCCAGGGGTCCCTCACCACCGGGTGTGCGGGAGGGCCTGGCGGATCGCGTCGGGGAGGTCGTGAACGGGGAGGCGCGAGTAGTCCCGATCGAGGGTCGCGACCACCCGGTCGACGAACCGCTCGTCGAAGGCGGCGCGGAGTCGACCGAGAAACTTCGGCGGGGCGACCACGATCCAGCGCTCGGCGTCGTGCACGCGCTCGAGGGCCTGCTGCGCGACGCGACGTGCGAACTCGTTCTCGCGGTGATCCTTCACCGGCGTCCGTGGGGTCAGCGTGGATCCGCGGTTGCGCCCCGGGGCATCGGAGATGCTCTCGGCCCCGGGCAGGCGCTCTTCGGGGGCGATCAGGTCGAGGACCTCCTCGAGGGGGGTCAACCGGTCGTTCGAAAGAAAGAACCTGGCACGTCCTGCATCGGCAACAATCAGTCCGTGTTCGGCCATCTCGGACTCCTGGGGCTACCGCGGAGACGTGCAAGGCACACGCCAGCTCGGGGCGACTGACCAGCCCGGAGTCCCCCGCGCCCCGGAGGACCGGGTCGGGCCCATCCGCCGCCCTGGCCCCGCGATGGATCGGCGTGAGTCGCCCCGCAAGCCCGCTCCATCGGCGCCGCCGAACTTCCCGAGGAGGTCTGGCTGACGCTACTCGTCGTCTCGAGCGTCCTCGGCGTACAGCTCGCCAACCAGACCCGGCAGCCAGGCCGGCCTGGTCAGCAGGATCCAGATGACCCCGAACGTCAGGAACGCTGGAACGGGAGAGACGATCTCGATCAACACGACAGCCCACAGCAGCACCAGGGTCCTGGACAAGCTTCCTCCGTCTGGTTGGTGGGTCTACCGTGGATGATGGTGGGCTCGGCCGACCGTGTCGAGGCTCGCCCCCCTCGCTTCGCTCACGGACGACCGCGGGACCGGTGGACGTGCACGCCGAGGCCCAGCCACCCGACCGGAGGCTGCTCGGTCGGGGCGACCAACCGCTGATCCGCCGCCGCCTCCACCCACAAGTGCTCGACGGGTGACACCCGAACCCCCAGCCGCAGGTTCCCGGGATCGCCATCTCGACCGAGCCAGTCGAACAGATCCGCCTGGAACCGCAGGCGATCGTTCAGGACGTGAAGCGCTCCTCCAACCCCCTCGCTCCCCTCCTTCAGGCCGAGGTGCCACGAGGTCGGACCGAGCTGGCGATGCAGCTGCAGCGTGCCCCGCATCGGCATCCGGCCGCTCGATGCCGGCGCCACGAGCTCGGTCTCGACCCACCAGGGGCCCCAGTCCAGGCGGCCGCCGACCGTGCCGCCGGTGCCGACGCCGTCGGGGCCCGTCTGCAGACGGCCCGTCATCCACGCATCCGCCTCGAGCTCGCGCACGCTGGTGGTCGCGGCGTTCGCCGACCTCAGGGTCGACGTCAGCTCGTCGAGCACCTCGGAATCGTTGACGAGTCCGCCGATCGTGCCCTCCCCACGGTCGATGCGCGCGGTGATGCTCTCGAGGTTGGTGAGCACGGCGTCGAGCTTCTCCATCGCCTTCGTGAGGGCCTGGAGCTGTGCCTCGATCTCCGGCGCGGAGCGCGTCGCGAGCTCGTCGGCCCGCGCCGTGGCGTGGGCTGCCCGCTCGAGGATCGCGTCCACCGCGGCGTCGTTTCGCTGCCAGGATTCCGCGAGGGCCGAGGTGAGCTCGGCGAGCCGGGCGAGGGTGGTCTCGAGGTGGTGACGGTTGGTCTCGTCGGTCAGCATGGACCGAACGGCCTCCACGGAGGCCCCGGCGTCCGTCGCCAGGGCCTGGACCTGGCGCCCCGCCGCATCCATGTCGAAGGCCGGCGTCTCCTGGACGATCCGGGCGCCGGGCTCGAGGACCGCTTCCGCTCGACCCGGGACGATCTCGACGAAGCGGTCGCCCAGCATCCCGGTGGAGCGGAGGAGGAGGGCACTGTCGACGGGAATCGTGTACGCGGCGCGGATCTGGAGGTCGAGCGCGGCCTGATGGCCATCCAGGCCGATGTGGGACACGCTGCCGATCTCCACCCCGGACAGCCGTACCGGCGTGCCCTCCCACAGCCCGTCCGCGGTGTGAACGTGGGCGACCAGGGGGTAGGCCGACTCCCCGGGGCGAACCCCGTCCCAGGTGAGCGCCCACGCCGAGCCGAGCAGCGCGGCAGCGCCAACGACGAACAGACCGACGTTGAGTTCGGTGCTCATGACGACTCCCGATGAGGGCGCGCGGGGTCGAGGAACCTCTGCACCACCGGATCGGAGGACGCGGCGAAGCTCCTCGCGTCGGTGGCGAGGTGCACGCGCCCCTCCCACAGGAGGACCACCTTGTCGGCCATTCCCAGCGCGCCCGGGAGGTCGTGGCTGATGACGAAGCTGGTGAGGTGGGGGTGAGCGAGCTGGGTGTCGAGGACGAGCTGGTCCATCGCGGCGGCCAGCACGGGATCCAGGCCGCTGGTGGGCTCGTCGTAGAAGAGGAACCGAGGCTCGCGGGCAAGCGCCCGGGCGAGGCCCACTCGCTTGCGCATCCCGCCCGAGAGCTCGTCGGGCATCTTCTCGGCCGCGCCCTCGAGCCCCACCTGCTCGAGGAGCTCGTGGACGCGGGCCGACAGCGTCTCGGGCCGCACGCGGGTGTGCTCGCGTAGCGGAAACGCGACGTTGTCGAACACGTTCATCGAGTCGAAGAGGGCAGCGTTCTGAAACACCACCCCGAAGGCGGACCGCACCTTCACCCTGGCCCGCTCCTTCATCGTCGTGAGGTTCTCGCCGTCGATGAGGACGTGTCCGCTCGTTGGCTCGACGAGCCCGAGCGCCAGCTTGAAGGTGATCGACTTGCCGCCGCCCGAGGGCCCGGCCAGGCAGGTGATCCGCCCGTGGGGAACCAGCAGATCGAGGCCGCGCAGCACCTCGACGTCACCGAAGGTCAGGTGCACGTCTCGGTACTCGATCGACGCGGGCTGGCCGGTCACGGGGTCGATCGGGGTCACGAGGGCACCACGAGCGCGATGAAGTAGTTCGCGATCAAGATGGCGACCGACGTCAGCACGACAGCCGAGGTGGTGGCCCGCCCGACGCCGGCGGCACCGCCCGACGCGTACAGCCCCTTCGTGCACCCGATCGCGGCGATGAGGAACCCAAAGACCACGGCCTTGACGAGGCCAGCCCACACGTCCACCCAGTCGACCCAGTCCTGCAGTCGCACGAAGAACTCGGGCTCGCTCACGTGGAGCACGAACATGGCGACCGCCCAGGCGCCGGCGATGCCCACCGCGTCGAAGACGAGCGTGAGCATGGGCACGACGAGCGTGGTCGCGATGACGCGAGGCTTGACCAGGTAGTTGATCGGGTCGACGGCCATGGTCGTCAGGGCGTCGATCTGCTCCGAGATGCGCATCGTGCCGAGCTCGGCGGCGATGGACGAGCCGCCTCGTCCCGCGATGAGGAGCCCGGTCAAGGTGGGTCCCAGCTCGCGCGTGAGGGCGACGCCCACGGAGCCGCTGACGAGTCCTTCGGCTCCGAAGTACGAGGCGGCCTGGGCGCTCTCGTGGGTCACCACCGCGCCGGTGAACGCGCCCGCGAGCAGGATGATGGGCAGGCTCTGCACGCCGATGCGTTCCATCTGGGCCACGGTGAGGTGCAGCCGCGCCGGCGTCCGCACGAGGTCCGCGAGCGTGCGTCCAGAGAGCAGGGTGACTCGCCCGATCTCTTGCAGCGCGGTCAGTGTCGCGCGACCCACCGCCCGGAGCATCGCCTGCCTCCCCACGGAACCGCTTCCGCAGACCTTGGTCCGCTGCAGGTTCCGAGCCAAACTCTGGCCTCGTCGGCCGTGGCGTGGCGGCCCGAGGCCCGGGACCTCGTGACGGAGTCAGTGCACGTCGACGAAGGTGGAGGATTCCGGGTCGCCGGTGGGGCGAATGGGGAATCGGCGCAGCGGCCGCCTTCCCGGATCGACCGGTCGGGTGGGAAACCAGGGCGTCGGCTCGTCACACAACCAGCTCGCCACGGCCTCGCCTGCCGCCACCGAGCACGTGACGCCGCTTCCTCCAAGGCCTGCAGCCCACCACAGCCCCCGGCGGTCGGGGTCGGGTCCGAGCAGAGGCCTCCGATCCGGGGCGAAGGTGCGCAAGCCGCTCCAGCTCTCCTCGAACGCGACGTCGGCGAGGGCCGGAAACGCCTTGCGCAGCCGGTCGCGTACGTAGGGCTCCATCGCCTTGTCCGCATCACCCCAGGAGCCCCCCGACGGCGGGGGCTCGGGTCGCTCGTCGCAGCCGCAGACGAGGAAGCGGTCGCCGTCAGGCCGGACGTACAGGCCGAGGTCATCGAGCCACGCCCACGGCGCACCGGGTCGGGCGAGCTCGCTCGGCTCGGAACGCCACACCGAGCGACGGAGCGGGACGAGGGGTCGCTTCACGCCGGCGAGCTCACCGAGGACGGACGACCAGGCTCCTGCCGCGATCACCACTACGGGCGCGCGAAGCGGCCCCCGATCCGTCGCCACGCCCTCGAGGTGCTCGTCGCCGAGGAACCCGTGGACGGTCACGCCGGTCTGCACGGCACCTCCGTGGCGCTTCACCGTCTTGGCGAATCCACGGAGCATCACCGCCGGATCCGCGATCTGAGCGCTCGGAACCCACCAGGCCTCGGCCCAGCGTTCGGGCGAGGCCCACGGCACCAGCCCCCCAGGTGGGGAGACCACCTCGATGCCCCTCGCGCGGAGATGGGCGACGGCGTCGTCGTGGTCGTGCGCGTCGAAGGCGAGCCCCAGGATGGCGCCGGTTCGGCGGGCCGGCGCCTCTGCGGGCCAGTCAGGCCCCGGGTCCGCCAGCCACTGGGCGGAGCGGACCGCGAGCGCCCGATCGATCGGATCGTGGGCGAGCGTCCGAATCATCCCGACGTTCTGGCCGCTTGCCTCCGCCCCGAGACCCGCGCCGCGGTCCACGACGAGGACCCGGCGCCGCGGCGCCAGGTGGTGGGCGACGGCGAGCCCGGCGAGCCCCGCGCCCACGATGATGACGTCAGCTTCGTCCATGCTACCCTGTGAAGTCGAAGAAGGTCGGGGCGCCCGGACCCACCGGCAGCCCGAGACCGAACACCCACAGATAGAAGAACAGCACCCAGGCGACGAAGAACAGCAGGCTGTAGGGCAGCATCGTCGCGACGAGCGTGCCAATGCCCAGGTTCCGATCGTAGCGGCACGCGAACGCGAGGACGAGCCCGAAGTAGCTCATCATGGGCGTAATGATGTTGGTGGTGCTGTCGCCGATGCGGTACGCGGCCTGGATGACCTCGGGGCTGTAGCCGACGTGCATCAGCATCGGGACGAAGATGGGCGCGGTCACCGCCCACTGCGCGCTGGCGCTGCCGAGCATCAGGTTCACGAAGCCGCACATCACGATGAACGGCACGAACACCCCCGCATTGTCGAGACCAATGGCCACCAGCGCGTCCGCGCCGACGACGGCGAGGATCGCCCCCAGGTTCGTCCACTTGAAGAACGCGACGAACTGGGCCGCGAAGAAGACCAGCACGATGTACAGACCCATCGAGCTCATCGCCGCAGCCATCCCTTCGATGATGTCGCGGTCGCCGCGCATCGTGCCCACGCTCCGGCCGTACACGAAGCCGGGGACCACGAAGAAGATGAAGATCATCGCGACGATGCTCTTCAAGAAGGGCGACGGCATCAGCGTGTTCTGTGCAGGGTCGCGCAGGACCCCCCAGAACGGAATCGACTCGGTCGCCCGGTTCACCCCTCCGGCAAACCCGTCGTGGACCGGCACCGCGTAGGGCTTGGCGTCACGGGGATGCTCCTCGGCCGCCGCCACCGCCTCGGCGAGCTCGTCCGATGACCAGGACGCCACCTCGGCGACGGTCGGCCCCGGCAGCAGCTTGACGTTCGTGGTGAACTGCGGCCCGGCGAGGAGCACGAAGAAGGCCGCCGTCAGCACCGAGGCCACCGCGGCGTGGAGAAGCCCGCGTCGCTCCTCCGGGGCCAGCTCCTCGAGGGAGGGGCTCCGCTCGACCGACGCGTCCGCACTGGACGGGTCGTAGGTCCCCAGCCGAGGCTCCACGATGCGCGCGGTCACCAGGGACCCGACGATCGTGATGAGGAACGTGCTCCCCATCATGAAGTACCAGTTCACGGCGGGGTGCACCTCGTAGGTGGGATCGACGAACCGCGCCGCCTCCTCCGTGATGCCGGCCAGCAGGGGGTCGACGGTGCCGATGAGCAGGTTCGCGCTGTAGCCACCCGAGACCCCGGCGAAGGCAGCCGCCAGTCCGGCCAGCGGGTGGCGCCCCACGGAGTGGAAGATGACCGCCGCGAGCGGAACGAGCACGACGTAGCCCATCTCCGAGGCGGTGTTGCTCAGCACCCCGGCGAACACGACCACCACCGTGACCAGGTTGCGGGGGGCCGAGAGGACCATCCCGCGAATCGTCGCCCCGAGCAGCCCGCTGCGCTCCGCCACGCCGACGCCGAGCAACGCGACGAGCACCGTGCCCAGCGGCACGAAGCTCGTGAAGTTGGTCACGAGGTGGGTGAACATCCACCGAATGCCGTCACCGGTCATCAGGCTCCGAGCGACGATCGTGCCGTCGGGCGAGCGGCCCTTGGCGCCCTCGGGGCGGGGGTCCTCGACCTGAACGTCGAGCCAGCCGCAGACTCCACTCACGACGACTACCCCGACCGCGAAGAGTGCGAACAGGGTCACCGGGTGGGGCAAGAGGTTCCCGAGCCACTCGACCGCGGCGAGGAACCGGCCGAACACCCCCTGGCGCGAAGTGGTGGAGTCAGACGCGGGAGAGGGTGAGGATTCGGACATGGCGCCGAACATACAGCAGGCCGTTGGTGTCTGCAGCCCACCGTCGAACCGAGCGCGCATGGATGTCGTGGTCGAGGCGAGGTGGTTCGAGCGGAACCCTGCCCTGCTGCCGTCCGACGTGCTGGCGCTGCTCGAGAGCATCGACGCGGGAGGGACCGCTCCGCCGCCCGTCCCGTGAGCGTCAGAGGTCGTCGTCGAACACGATCCGCAGCGTCGACGTGACCCGCTCACCAGCACGATCCTGGACCACACAGGTTCGTTCGTAGGCCAGGTAGCGGGTGATCTCGAAGACATCGCAGGGCGTGACCGCGTTGCGCGACGCCGAGATCTCGAGCGTGAGCACGCCGGGGCCCGAAGCCTCGCGGCGATCGGCCTCCCCGGAGGCACCGCCCAGGGGACCGGCCTGCTGCACGATCGTGGTGGGATCCACCTCGCAGGACGCCGACCGGTACACCTCCCCGAGCTCGACGTAGTCGAGCCCCTCGTCATCGGTGCCGATGCAGCGGTAGCCGAAGCCCAGGTACGTCTCGGGGTCGACGACGACGATATCGTCAGTCTCCTCCAGGATTCGGCCGCTGTCGAAGGTCCAGGTCAGCTCGGGAGGCGTGTTGTTCTCCGTGATCTCCGGGTCGTCGTCTGGTCCTTCGAAGAAGGAACAGCCCGCAATCAGGGTGAGCAGCGAGACGGGCATCTTCATCATGGCGCCCCCAAAGGCCAGGCCGGAGCCCAGCGCGAAGGTGGATGGGTCGTGCGCGCCCTTCATAATGGGTGGATCCCCAATTTCAGCGCTGCAAAATCGCGCGAGCGTGACGAGCGCTCGGGAGGTCGTCCACGAAGGCCTCTGGGCGATAGGCCGGGTAGAGAGTTCGCCAGCGCTCGTCTGCGGGCCGGCTCGGCACCAACCCGCTCCGGAACCCCTGGTCGTCGTCCTTCGGACGCACCACGGCGCCGCTGATCCGCGGCACCTCCTCTCCCTGCGGCGAGACCCCGAGGAGGCTGTGTCCATCGCCGGGGGGAACGTCGCCGGCGTAGCGGGTCCACCGACGCTCCCCCAGGATTCGCTCTTCGACGGGGATCAGATCGACCTGCCGGTCCTCGAGGGTGTCGACGTCGGTGAACACGACCGCCACCTCGGCGGGGGATGCGTCCGCGGGGTCGCCCGAGACCCACACCTCCGCGGTCAAGGGCCTCCGCAGGTGTCGGAACAACAGGCTCGTCTCGCCGTAGCCTTCGAGCGCCGGCTGGCCAGTGGGCGTCTCGGTGTCGTGCACGACGTCCGAGCCGAACCAGGTGAATCCGACCCCGTTGACGAAGACCGGCACCGCGAAGTTCGGGTTCAGCACCAGGTTGTCGAGTGGACCCTCGGGGGCCCACCCCATGCCCGCATCGAACGTGCCCGTCGGGGTGACGAAGCCCGCGTGGGGGTCGCCCCCGCACCCAAGCGCCAGCATCCAGTACAGACGGCTCATCGGATTGCCTCCAAGGCAGCTTCCAGTTGCGTGTCCACGCCTCTCACGGCATCGCTCTGAAGCTGCAGGACCAGCTCGTCCATCAGGACAGGGGTGCCGACGAGGTAGTCGCTGGTGGACGACTCGTCGTACACGACCTTGGCGTCGTAGGGCGTCAACCAAGCCCCGAAGTCGCTCAAGAGGTAGCTCGGGCCGGTCAGGGGAGGAGAGAAGCCGCCCGCCGAGTCGGCGCCCCCGAGCAACGTGGTGTCCCCACAAAGCCCCTCGTCACCGATGCATCGCTCCTGAACGTGCAGCGAGAGCAGGTCGTTGGCCGAGACCGCCACGTGGTTGAGCAGCACCACGTCCGCGGCCCGAAGCGCGGCGGAACGGGCGGGGTCGGTGGGGAACCCGAAGAAGAAGCTCCCAAAGCACCAGTCGTTCCCGAAGGTGCACGCGTTCAGCCCGGTCTCGTCGGGCTGCCGCTCGAACCACGGGTCGACGCGCAGGCCGACGGAGTCGCCACTCGACGTAAAGAGACCGGCCAGCGCGAGTTCGGCGGCCAAGCTCCCGCCGGTCCCCGCGCGGGCATCGATCACGAGTTTGTCCTCGACCTCCCCAAGGGCTGCGTCCGCGACCTCGGGGGAGCCGAGCCCGTTGAGCTGGAGCACGGGAACACCACCTCGACGGTCGAGGTCGAAGGTTCGAGGAGCGCGTGACTCGTCTTCGGCCACCACCGGATCCAGCCGATGGTCGCAGGCCCGGGGCTGGGGCCGCAGCAGGTCGGGGATCTCGGCTGGCTGCTCCCAGATGCTCGCGACGACCTCGGCCAGGTCGACCTCCACGCGGGTGGCGGCATCCTCGCAGGCCCCCTCGCCGGGACACCGCTCGAACGTGAGGAGGGACCCGGCCCCCACCGCGGCGGACATGCTGCGGGTCACGTTCGCTACCTGCTGGAAGCTCGACCGCCCCGTGGTGCCGACGAGCGGCGTGGCATGGTCCTCGAGCCACCTGTTCGTCGGCTCGCCATCCACCTCGACGAGGACATCGCCGATCCGAATCACCTCGTTCCACGGTGCGGTGCCGAAGTGGTGGGTCACCAGAGGGAGCGGGTCGTCGAGGCCCAGCAGGTCGGCAACACCGAGGTCGAGGCAGAGACCACCCGTGGCGTAGCGGACCAGCGAACGGCCTTGGAAGCTGTGACCGTCCTCGAGGTCACGCACCGCCTCGGTGAGGCGCAGCCACCACTTTCGCGCCGTCGTCCGGCGAGAGCCCAGGCGACGCACGGCATCCACGGAGTCGTCGAGAACCTCGTCGCGAGCCTGACGAGCGCCCGACCAGTCCTGGAGCTCGAGGGCCCTCCGCTCGGCGAGGTCCGTGCGCATCCCGTCGTCGTCCGCGAAGGCACCGAAGCGGGCCGCAGCGTCCACACACCGGCCGAGCGCGCAGGCCCCCTGGCGGCCACAACGAGACGCCTCGTTGGCCAGCCGACAGCTCTTCTCGGGAACCGCCGCGGGCCCGGCGTCGACGATCTGCAGCAGGTCGAGAAGCGCTGTCCGATCGGTGCGGATCAGGCCACTGACCCGCCAGACGTGGTCCATCTCGACGTCGCGAAACAGAAGGAGGGGGGTCAGGTGCTCGACGCCTCCGAACGCGTAGTCCACAGGTCCGGAGGTCCATTCCTCCCATCCCTCGTTGGTCCGCCTCCCCGTGGGCAGGAAGTCCAACGTGCCGAGGGTGACGAGCACCCCCTCCCGCCACAGCCTGGACAGTGCGAAGGGCCCTCCCAGGCTCTGCTCCAGGGGATCGTCACCGGCGAGCCAGAGCAGACGGGCTTCGACCCGGGTGCCCTCGGGTCGCTGCCAGAAGCGAACCTCGACCCGACGTCCGACGAACTCTGGCCGATCGAGCCCGATCGCGAGGCTCCCGACCTCGCCGCCGAGCCGGATCGCCGTCCCACCGTCGATGGCTGCATCGTCCGCTACGGCATCGGCGAGGTCTGTCGACTCGAGACGCTCCTTGACCACGACGTCGACAGTCGAGCCAGCTTTCGCGTCCTCCGCACCAACGAGCAGGAGCTCTTCGGGCGGGCCTTCGAGCCTCACCGGCCCGAGCTCCGTCGTCTCGCCCGACACGAAGCCGATCACGGTGGGCACCGGCTCGTCACACCCCGCGAGCCCGGCGAGCATCCCGAACCAGCGCAACACGATTCACCCCCTTGGTGAACCGGTCCTATCAAGGCGTCCGAGGCGTGCCGCCTGGTTCGCCTTCTCCGCGCTCGGCTTCGCCAAGCGCGCCGGCGCAGAGACCTCCCCACCTCGCGCAGGAGCTCGACGTGCTCGGGGAGCAGCGGGGTCCGGGGCGTGTAGCGAAGGTCGATCGCGAAGGACTCCATCGAGCTCTCCAGACATCGGCCGCAGTTCTCCAAGGTGTGAAGAGGTCGTTTCTCTCCAAGGGCCATTCACATCTCGCCGATAAGCCCTGTCGACTCACCACGAGGAGTACGAGATGGTGCTGCTGGCTTGGCTCGCGTGCACGGACGACGTGGAGCCGGAGACCGAGGTGGAGCGCGTCGTCGTCGAGGTGGACCACGGACCCGGGGCCCCGCCGCGCACCGGCAGCTACGGGGGCGTCGGGGACATCTGGTCCCTCACCCAGGCGAACCTCGATGCCCTGTTCGCGGGCCTTCCCGTCGACGTGCCTCACGACCTGGGCGACATGGAGGCGCTCCCTGCGCTGCCCGAGGGGGCCGATGGCCGCTTCACGACCGAGGAGCTGCTGGCCGTCGCCGACCGTCATCGGAACACGCGAACCGGCGATGGCACCGAGTCGATCTACCTCGTCTTCGTCGACGGCATCTTCCGCGACTCCGAGGGCAACGACGCACCCCAGGTGCTGGGGGTGTCGCTCGGGAACACGGGCGTGGTCGCAATCTTCACCCCGGTGGTGGACGGAGCGGCGAGGCTCGAGGCCACCCGAGCCTTCGTGGAGCAGACCACCGTGATCCACGAGGTGGGCCACGCCGTGGGACTCGTGAACAACGGCCTACCGATGGTCGAACCCCACGAAGATCCCCAGAATCCCCGCCACGACGTCTCGAGCGACTGCGTGATGTACTGGGCCAACGAAGGCGCGGCCGACCTCGTGGCCTTCGTGAACCAGGTCGTCGTCGAGGACTCGGTCGTGCTGTTCGACGACGCCTGCATTGCCGACGCCGCCGCTCGCTACGCCACTCCCTGACCCTCGCTCTGCGGCGGGATCATCTTGGCAGTCGGAAGAGGCGCGCTTCCTGCGATCAGGCGAGGTACCGCGGCAGCACGATCGCGGCCTCGGTCCCCCCTTCGGACCCGTCCTTCAGCTCCAGTCGGCCGCCGAACCGCCGCGCCGCGGCCTCCGCGATGGCGAGCCCGAGACCGAAGCCTTCGCCACGAGCCGCTGGCCCTCTCACCCCTCGCCTCACGGCCCGCTTCGTGCCGTCGTCGAGGCCCGGTCCGTCGTCACGGACCTCGATCCAGATCTCGTCGTCCCGGCTGAACAGCAGGAGCACGACGTGGCCAGCGGCCCAGCGCAGCGCGTTGTGCAGCAGGTTGCCAACGGCCTGTTCGAGCTCGGTGGCGTTGCCACGCACGCTCGGAGAGTCATCGGGGATGGCGACGTCGAAGGAGAGCCCCCGCTCCTCGGCGAGCGGGGCAAAGCGGTGTCGCAGCCGTTCGACCAGGCCGTCGAGCGCGACCGTCGCTTCGCCGGCGTCAGTGCCCCCGAGCAGGGACTCGAAGTTCCGCGACATCCCCTCGAGGAAGTTCAGCTCGGCCCGAATCGAGCTCACCGCCTTCGACGGGGGCAGGCTCGACACCGAGAGCTTCAGGGTCGCCAGCGGGGTCCGCAGATCGTGGGCGAGGTCGGCAAGCGCGTGGCGCAGCACCTCGTCGCGGTGCTCCAGGCGCTCGAGCCGCTCCCGCGCGCTCCGGGCCGCTGCATCGAAGGCGTGGGCGAGCTCTCCGATCTCGTCCGAGGATCGCTCGTCGAGCTCGCCCACGAAGTCGTCAGCGACCACCGCCTTCGTGCGCTCCGAGAGTCGCCGGATCCTCCTCACGAGGGGCACCGCGGTCACCGCGACGAGCGCACCCGCCGCGAGCAACAGCACGGCCAGGCGCGCCCCCAGCAGCGCGACGAGGCTCGACGACATCAGCTCCACCAGCGGAGCCGACCCATGCCGGCTCACCACCACCCCCGCGCAGCCCGGCGCGCGGGCGGCGTAGGCCAGGAGATCGGGCCCCGGCGCGGGGACCCGAGACAGGCTCCCCGGCGAGGGAAGCGCGACCAGCTCGATCGGCGGCTCCGTCCCGAGCACCCGGCCCGTCGCGTCGACCGGCCACGTCGTCCACCAGGCGCCGCCGCCCGACCAGGGACCCAGGCGCGCCTCGCAGTCGTCGAGCGCGCCGAGGTCGTCCATCGCGGTGGTGAGCTGCACCACGACCTGGTCCCGAATCTGCGCTACGACCAGGAACTGTATCAACAGGACGATCGCGAGCTGCGCACCGAGCACCACCAGCGCGGCGACCGCGACGCGACGCGCCAGCACGCCCGGTCCCCTCACGAGGCCTCTCCCGGCGACAGGCGATACCCGATGCCCCACACCGTCTGCAGCCGCTCGGCATCTGGCCCGAGCTTGCGGCGTAGCCTCGAGACGTGAGCTTGGAGCGCGGTCTCGTGGGCCTCCTCCATCCCGAGGACCTCCGAGGTGATCTGCTCGCGTCGCACGGCCCGGTCTGGCCGCTCCGCGAGGTACCGGAGCACCGCGAACTCGGTCGGCGTGAGGGCGATGACCTGATCGCCGCGGGTCAGGCGGTGAGCATCGAGGTTCAGCACACAGCTGCCGAGCCGCACGCTGCGGGCCCGAGGCGGGACCTGTCCCCCCGAGCGCCGGAGCACGGCCCGGAGTCGGGCGAGCAGCTCGTCGGTGTAGAAGGGCTTGGTCACGTAGTCGTCAGCGCCCATGTCGAGCGCCTTGACCTTGTCCTCGCCCCGCACCCGGGCGGTGAGCACCAACACGGGAACCGTCGAGCCCGAGTTCCGCAGCGCGTCCAGGACGTCCATCCCGCCGCGATCGGGCAGCCCGAGATCGAGCAGGATGGCGTCCCACGTGTCGGACAAGGCACGATGCTGCCCGCTGCTCCCCGTTCGCGACCACTCCACTGACCAGCCGGCGCCCCGGAGCTCGGCGCAGAGCGCCTCTCCGAGCCGGCGGTCGTCTTCGATCACCAGCAATCGTCCCATGCGTTCGACCGTACCTCGGCACCCTTGCGGAATCCTGACGTCCCGCCGGTGCCGGACGTGGATCGAGCGCCGGCTCAGGACCGGTGTTCGTCGAGGCGCGGCATCAGCTCGACGAGGTTGCACGGCGTCGTACGGTAGTCGAGCTGCTTCTCGATGAGGTGCTCCCAGGCATCTCGACACGCGCTGGTGCTACCGGGCAGCACGAATCCGTAGGTCCGATTGGCCACTCCGGCGAGCGCTCGCGACTGCAGCGTGCTCGTCCCGATGATCTCGAAGGAGACCGCCCGAAAGGTCTCTCCGAAGCCTGGAATCTCCTTGTCGAGGAGCGGTCGGACGGCCTCGGGGGTCCCGTCGCGGCCGGTCAGGCCGGTGCCGCCGGTGGTGATGAACACGTCGACGTCGGGATCCACGATCCAGGCGCTGACGATGGCGCGCACCGCATAGATGTCGTCGCGCACGATCTCCCGGGCGGCGAGCCGGTGACCCGCCGCGGTGAGACGGTCCCTCAGCAGGTCGCCGGACTTGTCGGTCGCGAGCGTTCGCGTGTCGGACACGGTGAGCACCGCGATGCCCAGAGGAACGAAGGGGCGCTCGCTCATGGTCGACTCCTCTACTTCTGGTAGTCGCGCTTCCACGTCTCGTAGGGCATGCCGTAGACGATCTCGCGCGCCTCCTCCTTGGTGAGCTCGACCCCCAGTTCTGCCGCACCCTCCGCGTACCACCGCGACAGGCAGTTCCGACAGAAGCCCGAGAGGTTCATCAGATCCAGGTTCTGGACGTCGGTGCGCTCGCGCAGGTGCTCGACCAGCCGTCGAAAGGCGGCGGCCTCGGTCGCGATGCGTTGCTCGTCGGTCAGCTCGGCCATGGAGATTCCCGGTGGAGGTCCGCCCCCGTCGTAACGTCCGGGGATCCTGTCATCGCTTGTCGCGCGGGTACACCACCGCGGCGTCGTTCGGTAGCCTCGGTGTTCGCCGGGAGGATCGCCATGTCTCGACCGACTCGCCGTCGCCTGCTGCAGACCACCGCCGGAGGCTTCGCCACGCTCACCATGCCCGGCTTCCTCGCCGCGTGTGCCAAGGACGCGGCCGTCTCCGCAGCCAGCGGTCCGATGCCGACCGACCCCTTCCTGGCCTGGTTCGGCATCGACGCAGACGTCATCCGTCGCGTGCTGGCCGAGCTCGGCCGACGTGGGGCCGACCACGGGGAGCTCTACTTTCAGCACGCCCGCTCGTCGTCTCTCCTCATGGAGGACGGCCGGATTGGTCGAGCCGCCACCACCGTCGACCAGGGCGTCGGCCTGCGCGTCGTGGTCGGGGACCAGGTCGGCTACGCCTACACCGAGGACCTGACCGAGTCGGCCATGCGCGAAGCGGCCCGAACCGCTGCCGCCATCGCCAGCGGGACCGCGCGCCCCGCCCCGACCGACCTCACCCCCCACGCGCTCGGTGAACGGTACGCGCTCGCGGTGCCCTGGTCCGAAGTCGCGGTCGCGGACAAGCTCGACCTCGTCCGACGCACCGAAGCCCTGGCCCGCACGAAGGACCCCGCGATCGAGAAGGTCAGCGTGCTCTTGGCCGACGGAGAGGAGCGGGTCCTCGTCGCCGACATGCGCGGCAACCTCGTGATCGACGAGCGACCGAGCTCCCGACTGGGGGTCCGGCTCACCGCTCGCCGTGGCGACGTCGTTCAGTCCAACGGCAGCACGCTCGCGGGTCGCCGGGGGCTCGACTGGTTCGACGAATCCCGCGTGGAGCAGGTGTGCCAGCAAGCCTGTGACCGCACGATGGTCCTGTTCGACGCCGTGCGGCCCAAGGCCGGGGAGTGGCCGGTGGTGCTCGCCGCCGGGGCGAGCGGGATCCTGCTGCACGAGGCGATCGGTCACGGCATGGAGGCCGACTTCAACCGCAAGGGCGTGTCGATCTATGCGGACATGATCGGCAAGCAGGTCGCGCCGGACTTCGTCACGGTGGTCGACGAGGGCACGCAGCCGGGCGAGCGAGGCGCGCTGAACGTCGACGACGAAGGCACGACCGCCGGCCGCACCCTCCTCGTGGAGAACGGGATCCTCCGCTCCTTCCTCCACGATCGAATCAGCGCGAAGCACTACGGCGTAGCTCCCACGGGCTCGGGGCGCCGCGAGTCCTTCCGGCACGTGCCGATGCCTCGCATGCGGACCACCTACATGGAGAACGGGCCGCACACCCTCGACGAGATGATCGCCAAGGTCGAGTACGGCATCGTCGCCGAGACGTTCACCAACGGACAGGTCAACATCGGCGCCGGCGACTTCACGTTCTTCATCAAGAACGGGTGGCTCGTGGAGGGGGGCAAGAAGACCGCTCCCATCAAGGATGTCAACATCATCGGGAACGGTCCCGAGGCACTCCGCAACGTCACCATGGTGGCGGGCGACCTCCAGCTCGACACCAGCGGCTGGACCTGCGGGAAGAACGGCCAGGGCGTCCCCGTGAGCCAGGGCATGCCGAGCGTGCTCGTCTCCAAGATGAACGTTGGAGGCAGCAGTGCCTGATCAGGACAATTCCACGCCGCTGCGAGCGCGAGCGCAGCAGGCCCTGCAGCTCGCGCTCGATGCCGGTGCCGCCGAGGCCTGGATCTCCGCCACCCGGCGACGCGACGTCGAGATGGAGATGCGCGACGGCACCCTCGAGAAGGTCCAGGAGGCCACGAGCCGCGGACTGTCGCTGCGGGTGTGGGTCGAGGGCCGCTACGGACGCCACCAGACCACCGATCTTCGCACCGACCGGCTCGCGTCGTTCGTGCGCGGCGCCGTCGAGTTGACCGCGGCCCTCGAGCCCGACCCCGACCGGAAGATCCCCGACCCGTCGTTGTTCGAGGGTCGCTCCGACGCCGACCTCGAGCTGGTCGACCCCCGGGTCTCCGAGCTCGACCCCGAGCAGCGCGTGGCGTGGCTGCGCGTCATGCAGGACGAGGTTCGCGGAACCCCGAAGCTCATCAGCGCGACGAGCGGCGTCTCGTCGGGGCACAGCCAGTCCGTGGCGTACAGCAGCAACGGCTTCTCGGGCGAGGTGGACGCGAGCTCCATCTGGCTCGAAACGTCGATGACGCTGCAGGACGAAGGGGACAAGCGACCCGAGGGCGGGTTCTGGGCTGGGGGTCGTCACGTGGCGGACCTCCCCGAGGCCGCGTTCGTGGCTGCGAATGCCGTCCAGTGGGCGTCCGAGCGGGTCGGGGCGACCAAGGGCCGGACGGCCAACACGACGATGGTCGTCCATCCGCGGGCTGCGGGCCGTCTGGTGGGGCAGCTCCTGGCCCCCGCTAGCGGGCGCAGCGTCCACCAGGGACGCTCCACGTGGCAGGGGCGCCTGGGGGAGCGGGTCGTCAGCCCGAAGCTCGAGGTGATCGACGATCCGCTGGTCGTGCGCGGTCTCGGGTCGCGTCCCTACGACGACGAGGGCATCGCGGCCAAGCCGATGCCGCTGCTTCGTGACGGCGCGCTGCAGAACTACTACCTGTCCACGACCTACGCCCGGAAGCTCGAGATGGCGCCCACCACGGGTAGTGCCAGCAACCAGGTGATCACGCCGGGATCCCGCGACCTCGAGGCACTCGTCGGCGCGACGGCCCGCGGCTACCTGGTCACCGGTTGGCTGGGCGGCAACATGGACAGCACGACCGGCGACTTCTCCTACGGCGTGCGCGGGTTCGCCATCGAGAACGGCCAACGGGCGGGCTCGGTCGGCGAGATGAACATCACCGGCAACCTGCTCGCCTTGTTCGGGCGGCTGGCCGAGGTGGGGAGCGACCCCTGGCCCTACGGCTCGCGCCGATCGCCGACGCTCGTGTTCGAGGGCGTGCAGTTCAGCGGAGTTGGCTGAAGCTCGTTCACGCGGCACGTAGGCCGGCGGACCGGAAGCGTTCCCGAATCGACGCGGCTCCGGGACGTAACCGTGGATATGGCCGTGCGTCTCGAGAACGGAGGGTCGAGAAATGCTGGGACTCTGGGTGGCGCTCGCCGCAGCGCCCGCGATGGCCGGTGACGGCAAGGACAACGACTTCGTCTCGAGCTTTGGCACCACGCCCCTCGTGGCCGTGGCCCTCCTCGGTCAGGAGGGGAGCAACGACACCGAAGGCGACCTCGCGCTCGGTCTGCGCACCGGCTACGACTTCCTGAACGGCACGAAGGGGTTCGGCATCGCGGGCTCCGTGTACGCGTCGTACATCGGCATTGTCGGCGGCGACCGCGGAGGCCGCGAGTGGCGGGTCGGCATGGCCGCCGGGCCGCGCTTCGGCACCCGGCACGGCTCGGCCACGGAGCTGTCGCTCCGCGTGTCGACGGGCCTCGACTTCGTCAACGACACCTACCGGATCGACTCCCGGGGCGACCTCTCTCGCGTGCCCCGTGCCTGGCTCGTCGGCGTGCCGTTCAAGGTGCGGGCCGTGTTCGCGCTGGTCGACGTCGAGCTGGGTCTCGCCCCGCAGTTCTTCCTGGACAGCCGGGCCGGCGACGACGAGAAGGCCCCTCGCGAGCGGCAGCCCTGGGACGGTCAGGGCGACGAGTTCGAGACGAGCTCCGCGGTGGGCTTGCGGCTCGGCAAGCGCTTTCGCCTGGGCTTGAGCCAGCGTACGCGCTGGGCGAGCTACGGCGTCCAGACCTTCCTCGGCCTGGGTTTCGCGGTCGGCGTCTGACCGCGCACCCGCCCCGCGGTCGAGCAGGCGAACACGCGCCCCAGCTGGTCAGGTCGCCCCCCGACCGACCACCCTCTCGCGCAGGCGAGCCCCGAGCACGGCCATCAGCGGCGGCACCAACGCGAGAAAGAGACTCGAGGCCACGGGCTTCAGGCCCCACTCGGCCGCGAGATTCGCGACCCCCAGCACCGCCACGAGCCCGGCCAGGATGGCACCGTGGAGGACCGGTCGGCTCGGCGCCACCCAGCCGGCCACGTAGCCGCCGAGCACGGCCACGGGGAGCGCGACGCCAGCCTCGGCCCAGTACAGCCAGGTCGGAGCGACCGCGGCGTCATCGAGCAGCTCGGGACGGCTCCAGGTCACGATCGCAAAGAAGGCGCTGACACCGATGATCAGGGTGACGTAGCCGGCGACGACGGCAAGGATGCTTCGAAACACGATGAGGACTCCTCGAGAGGGTTCGCCTCCAGGGACGGACCACGCCACTCACGATCGCGGAAGTTTCTTCGCGAGGAGCGTCCGCAGGGTCTTTCGCGCCCGATAGACACGGTTGATCGCAGCACTCCGGGTGATCTGCATCGCGACCGCCACCTCGGCCATGCTGAGGTCCTGCCAATAGAAGAGCTCGAGGGCCATCTGATCGTCGGCGGGAAGCTGACGCAGTGCCGCGAGGAGCTCGGCTTGATCCTGGTGGCGGGTCAGCGCGGTGTGGGGGCCGGTCCGGAGCTCGGCGAGGCTCGACCGGGCGGGCTCGAACGCACGCTCGCGGACTCGACGCCGCAGTGCGTCGTAGAGCGTGTTCCGAGCGATTCCGAACAGCCATCCGGCCACCCGGCTCACCGCGTGCCCGCGCCGCGCCGCGTCGAGCGCCCCGAGGAACGTGCGCTGGGTGAGGTCCGCCGCTTCTTCGGGGGGGAGGTGACGAGCAAAGAAGCGGGCCACGCGGTCACCGTAGCGGTCGAAGAGCGCGCGCCCCGCGTCGGCGTCTCCGGAAGCCCATGCGCGCAGCGCCGCGTGGTCGTCGTCCATGCGGCGAAGTATGCCACGCCGGATGCGCAACCCACCCGACGACCCCATCGCCCACCGTCTCGTCTGCGCGGCCGCGGCGGCCTCGCTGTTCGGCGGCGACCCCGAGACCGTGACCGTCGGCCGCTACGAGGTCCGGCGCTGGCTCGGGAGCGGTGCCTCCGGCGTGGTCTACGCGGCCTGGGACCCGAGCCTTCAGCGCGAGGTCGCGCTCAAGGTCTTGCGGGCCGCTCCCACGAGTGACCGCGTGTTCGACGAAGCCCGCGCCCTCGCCCGCCTGGCCCACCCCGGGGTGGTGACCGTTCACGACGTCGGAGTGCACGATGGCTACGTCTTCGTCGCCATGGCCCGGGTCGACGGACCGACCCTGCGCACCTGGTCGCGAGACCGCGCCGACGCCGACGTGTTCCGAGCCTGGCTCGCGGTCGGTCGGGCCCTCGAGGCCGCCCACGCCGCAGGGATCGTGCACCGGGATGTCAAGCCCGACAACGTCGTCGTCGGGCCAAGGGACGAGGTGACCCTGGTCGACTTCGGCTTGGCCTGTGCCGAGGGCGTGCGCGTGGGTCCAGCCGGAACCCCGGCCTACATGGCACCCGAGCAGCGTCGAGGCGAAGATGCCCGCGCGGCGTCCGATCAGTTCGCGTTCGCGGTCTCCATGGCCGAGACCCTCCAGGGCCAACTGTCCCGACGGGTTCAGCGAGCGCTCGACCGAGCTCGAGCCGACGACCCGGAAGATCGGTTCCCGCACCTGGGCGCGCTCCTGGGCGAGCTGACCCACGATCCGCTCGGTCGGGTGCTCAGTGTGGCCATGAGCGTCGCCCTCGCCGCTTTCGTCGTGATCTCGCTCGTGGCTGCCGTGATGCAGATGATCGTGTTCTCGCGCTCGTACGGCTGACCCGCGACTCCCCCTGGCTCAGGCCCCCTCGAGGTCGATGGGCGAGCGGCGCCGACCGGAGTCCCGAGAACCCCGGTCGGGGGGTCCGTCCGGGGGTTCCACGAAGTGGATGGCCGGCTCGATGTCGAGTGCGTACTCCGCGACCAGGTTCCCGATCCGTCGCCCTTCCTGCCGGCGCCTCGCGTCCCCGTTCACGATGTTCCGGGCATTTCGGTAGGCGGCACGCCGGCGGAAGCGGAGCTGGCGTCTCGCGAGATACCGTCCGAGGCTCGCCGGCTCTCCCCGGCCGTCCACCCGGAACCAGCCCCCGGACATGCCCAGCACGAGCGTGGCCACCGAGATGTCGATGTCGAGCGCCGCGTCGGGGTCGCGAACGAGGTCCCGGTCCACCAGGATGCCCAGCGCGTCGAGCTCCCGGTGGACCATCGCGTAGTTGTCGCGATGGGTGAGCTGGATCTGCCCCCGCCCGTAGTACCGGGCGCCCCCGGGCTCGAGGGGCGTCCAGTAGCGATTCGGGATCCGGCCGGCCTGAAACGCCGCCTCGAGCCTTCTCAGGGTGCAGGCCTCGTCGGGACACCACCCTTCGCGGACTGGGTAGAAGAGCCCCACCGTCTCGTGCAAGGCCGTGGCCATGACGTAGGAGAGCCATGCCGTGGCTTCCGGACGCTGCCGACGTCGACGGCTCCGAGGGTGAGTCACGGTGAGCTCGGGCGTCGACGTGGTCTCCCAGAAGTTCAACGTCTGCTCGATGGCACACACCGTCCGCTCGTCCAGGCTCCCCCAGCGCCGACGGTAGAAGCGCTCGAACTCGTCGAAGAAGGCCTCACGATCGATGCAGAGCTCGCGCGCACACTCCGCCGTCGAAGCGCAGGGGCGAGGCCCTTCACCCCACGCTTCTCGTGGTGCGAGCGATGCCAGGGCGACGAAACCCACGACGAACCAGGCGCTTCCGTGCATGCTCTCCGTTAACCGCCGTCCGGAGGCCGCGAAGCCTGCGTGCGGCGTCGGAGAACCCAACTGCCGACACGCCTCAGCCGGCGAGGAACAGCGCGAGGGTCGCGAGGCCCAGCACGGCGAACTGAAACGTGGCCCCCAGCACCATCGCGACCACCGGCTTGCGGGCGAGGGACCCGATCATCGATCCCAGCATGACGGCCTCGACCGTGTGGGAAGCCGCGAGGACCCCGAGCGCCGTCGCCGACACGGGCTCGAACCAGAACCCTTGAGCGAACGCCCAGGCGGCGAGGCCCCCGATGGTGGCCGCGAGAAAAGGCCTGGCGCGCACCGGCTCGTCGGCCTCGGCTCGGGGGCGGGTCAGCCCGATGGTGAGCAGGGTGCCCAGCGCCACGAGCGCGAACGCGTGCCCCTGGACCAGCAGATCCACGACGGAGAGCGAGTCGTCGAGGAGCGAGTGACCGAACAGGGGTACGAGCAGACGGCTCACCCACGCAGTGAGCCAGAGCCACGCCCCCGCGGCGAGCACGAGCGCGATGCTCGGGACCTCGCGGGAAGATGGGGCCTCCACGAACTCGAACGTGTCGGCTGCGACCGACGAAGCGCCGGCGTGAAGGGGACGAGGGGGCTGGGTCTGCTGTAGGAGGGCCATGCAGCGCGTGTATGGATTTCGAGAGCCGATTGGCACCCTGGGGCCGCGACGCGCGACGTCCTGCACCTCGTCAGGCGGGCACGCGCCACCGCAGTGCATCGATGATCGAGGTCAGCACTTCCTCGGCCTGGTCGTGAGCGACCTGGCAGGTTCCCGCCGCCTGGTGGCCCCCGCCGCCGTTCTGCAGCACGAGCTCCCCGACGTTGACCGGATTGCTCCGATCGAAGATCGACTTCCCGACTGCGAACACCGTGTTCTGGCGCCCCTTGCCCCACAGGGCGTGGATGGAGACGTCGGTCTCGGGAAACAGCGCGTAGACCATGAACCGGTTGCCGGCGTGAATGGTCTCTTCGTCCCGTAGGTCGAGGACGACCACGTTGTCGTGTACCTTGGCGATGCGCTTCAGCTGTGCCCGGAAGAGCGCTTCCTGCTCGAAGTAGAGGGTGACCCGCTCGGCCACGTCGGGCAGGGTCAGGATCTCGTCGATCCCGTGATCGGCGCAATAGGCGATGAGGTCCATCATCAGCGCGTAGTTGGAGACGCGGAACTGTCGGAAGCGACCGAGCCCCGTGCGTGGATCCATGAGGAAGTTGAGGAGCGCCCACCCGGTGGGCTCGAGAACGTCGTCGAGGGAGTACTGCGCCGAGTCCGCCTGGTCGACGGCAGCCATCATCTCGTCGGAGACCTGTGGAAAGCTCGACGGCCCCCCGTAGTAGTCGTAGACCACACGGGCGGCGGACGGCGCCGCGGGATCGATGATGTGGTTCGCCCGAGCCTCACGGTTCCGGATCGTCTCCGAGAGGTGGTGGTCGAAGGCGAGGTGCACGCCATCGACGTAGGGGAGGTTCGTCGTGATGTCCCGCTCGGTGATCTCGATCAGACCGTCCTGCATGTCCTTGGGATGCACGAACTTGATGTCGTCGATGAGCTCGCGGTGCCGGAGGAGCACGGCGCACACGAGCCCATCGAAGTCGCTGCGGGTCACCAGTCGGAATTTCTGGGTCATCGGGCGCTCCGGGGGTGCACCGACCGGTCATCGGCCCGCACGACCAACGGGTTGACGCAAAGGGATCGCTCGACCGGGCACACCACGGGAGCCGCCGAGGGACGAAGTCGGCGTTCACCCTCCAGAATGGTCACCCCGGCCGCCCAACGTGGGGAGGAACCTCGGGTTCACCCGGTGGTGGGTCGCCCGCTCGTAGGCGTGAGCCAGCGCCAACAGTCGGCCTTCCGTCCACGCGAGCCCCACGAACGACAGTCCCACCGGCAATCCGTGCACCGTTCCCATGGGGACCGTCACCGCGGGGTAGCCTGACACGGCGGTGATCGAGGTCGTGGAGGCACCTCCCGACGAGGAGTCCCCGTACAACAGGTCGATGGGACCGGCGGGTCCTTGGGTCGGGGTCACGATCGCGTCCAGATCGTGCTCGGCAAATCGACCATCCACAAAACCCGCGAACGTACGACGGGAGGTGTCCCGAGCCGCCCGGTAGCGCGCCGGATCCCTGCCGCGTCTCGCGCTCGCCTCCTCGAAGACCTCCTGCCCGAACCACTGCAGCTCCACGTCGGCGTGGCGTCGGTTGCCCGCGATCAGGTCTTCGAGCGTCGAGAGGCCGTCGACGCCGGTGAGGTAAGCCTCCACGTCGTCGGGAAACTCGTGGAGGAGCACCTCGTACTCGTAGGTGAGTGCGGCCCGCCGGACGGCGGGATCGAGCGGCGCCACGGGTACGAGCACTGCCCCCAGGGACTGGAGATCGCGAATCGCTTCGTCGTAGCGCGTCCGAGCCTTGGGGTGGAGCCCGTGCCGCGCCACGAGGACGCCGATGCGTGCGCCCTGCAGTGCATCGTCACGGAGGCCGCGCCGGAAGGCGAGGTCGAGGTCGACCGGCCGGCTGGTCATCGCCGGGTCCGTCGGATCGGCGGCCGCGATCACCTCGAGCAGCATCGCGGCGTCCGCCACCGTCCGCGCCATCGGCCCCGCCGTGTCCTGGCTGTGCGCCACCGGCACGATGCCGTCCCGCGAGACGAGGCCCACCGTGGGCTTGATGCCCACGATCCCGTTCACGGCGGCGGGACACAGGATCGACCCGTCGGTCTCCGTGCCCACCGCGAGGGGAGCCAGGCCAGCGGCGACCGCGACCGCCGAACCACTGCTCGACCCGCAAGGCGTACGGTCGAGGACGTGGGGATTGCGCGTCTGCCCCCCGAGCGCGCTCCAGCCGCTCGACGAAGCGTGCGAACGGAAGTTCGCCCACTCCGAGAGATTGGCCTTGCCGAGGACGACGGCTCCTTCCTCGCGGAGCCTGGCCACCAGGAAGGCGTCATCGGCTGGCCGGTGCTCCGCGAGCAGCACCGAGCCGGCGGTGGTGGGCAGCCCCTCGACGTCGATGTTGTCCTTCACGAGGACCGGCAGCCCGAAGAGCCGCCCGGCGCGATCGCCCGCGGAATCGAGCCTCTCCGCCTCGACACGGCCCGCGTCGTTGACGGTGATCACGGCGTTGAGCTCGGGGCCGCGTCGGTTGGTGGCCCCGATGCGGTCCAGGTGGGCGGCGGTCACCTCGGCGACAGTGACGTCGCCGCTGGAGAGACGAGCCGAGAGCTCCGCCGCGGAGAGTCCGACGAGCGAAGGAGTCACCGAGCCTCCACCGGGGGCACACGCGAGCCAGGTCCACCACACCGCGCCCAGCGTATCCCGGTCCGGAGCCAACCCAACCGGCCGCCTGCGGTGAGGAGTGTGCTGGGGGCGCGTGTAACGCGAGCGCCACCGGCGATTCCGCGGGCTGACCGAGGAGAGACCCATGCACACGTCCTCGTTGGTTTCCCGCCGTTCCCGTTCGACCTCCCGTCGAGGCGCCTTTGCCACCATCTACGCGGTGAGCGCGTTCGCGTTCCTCGCCTGCGCAGCTCTCGCTGTCGACGTCATGTTGTTGCGCCTCGCCCGGTCCGAGACGCGCGCGGTCGCCGACATAGCGTGTCACACGGCCCTGCTGCGCCTGCGGGCAACCGGCGACCGCGGCCACGCCGCGGCCATGGCGGCCGCAGTGGTTCGCGAGAACAGCGTCCTCGGTCGACCCGCGAACCTCGAGAGCGTCGAGTTCGGGATGTGGGTGGACGGCGCCTTCACACCCGACTCCGTCCACGGGAACGCCGTGCGCGTCACCGTGGGCTCGCGGACGAAGATGACGTTCGCGGCCCTGTGGCAGCCCGACCTCGAGCTCCGACAGACCTCGACCGCCGCCGCCCGGATCTTGCACGCCATCGTCGTGCTCGACATCACCAACTCGTGGAGCCCGATCGACTTCGAGGATGCCCGGGCTGGTGCCGTGGAGGTCTTCGACCAGCTCGTCGCCACCTCGGGGCCGTCGGACCGCATCGGGATGGTGACCTTCACCGGCCAGTTCGGCGTCGAGCAGACCCCGCTCCAGCTCGCCCTGGAGGCCGAGGATGCGGGGATTCGCCAAGAGTGGGCGGACCTGCGCACCGCGAGCAAGGCCGGGGTGGGCAACGGGCGCAACTGCACCAAGCACTCCGGTGACCGCAAGGACGACTTCTCGGACCCCGAGGGGGGCTGCTACCCGCAGATGTGGCGCGAGTACCGAGACGAGTACGGAACCGATCACGCCGTCGGGATCGACCTCGCCCGCGAGATGTTCGCCGCCCGCTCGGACCCCGCCGTCTACCGGGCGATGATCGTGCTGACCGACGGCGCGCCCAACGGCACGGGGCCGGCCCAGACGAGGGTGGCCGACGGGTACGAGGAGGCGCGGTGGGACTTCCGCGTCGTCGGAGAACAGCGCAACCACGACCAGGTGGTGTCCGCATCGCTCGTGAGCGCGGAGCGCGCTTGGACTGACGACGAAGTGCACACCTGGGTCGTCAGCTACCAGCAGACCGGCAGCTGGCTCTACGACCTGGCCAAGGGGGACGGCACGTTCGTCCACGCGAGCAACGCGAACGACCTGGTGCCCATCTTCGCGGACATCGCCGAGAGCCTGCCCACGATGTTGGTGGAGTGATCATGCGGCGACGTCGAGGATCCAACGCGGTCGAGTTTGCCCTGTTGATGCCGGTGTTCGCAGTGGCCACCTGGGGACTGGTCGAGCTGTCGTGGCTCTCGTTTCGGCAGGGCGCCGCCGCGGAGGCGGTGGACCAGGGCTGCCGAAGCGCCTCGCTCGTGGACCCGGGGCGCAGGGAGGCCGACGCACAGGCGGTCCTCGACGCCGCCCGCACCGGCATTCTCGAGCTCTACGACCCGGAATGCAGCACCTGCGTGGCCGGCGCGTCCTTCGTGGGCGCCGTTCCCCAGCGCACCATCCAGTGCTGGCTCGAGGCCGACCACCGAGCGCTCACGCAGCTCCTCGGCGACCTGAGCCAGGTCGGCGCGACGTCCACGATGCGGCTCGAGTTCCAGAGGAGGTCCGAATGAGCAGACGTGGCGCCACCGCAGTCGAGTTCGCTCTCACGCTGCCGGTGATCCTCTTGCTGATCGTGGGGACGGTCGACGTCACGAGGTGGACGAGCACGTGCCATCGTCTGGCCAGGTCCGTGCACGACGGAGCGAGGGTCGGCACCGCGACCCTGACCGACAACCCCGCCGCCGACCCACAGCCAATCCTGGACGCGACCCAGTCCGCCGTCATCGAGTCTGCGACGCTCGCCGGCTTCGACCCGGACCAGATCGTCGTCGATACCCAGTGGCTCGTCGACGACAACGACGTCTCCTGGGTTCGCGTCACGGCGAGGGTCCCCTACGATCCTCTGGTGGGCTACGCGACGCCATTCCAGCACGACGTGGTGAAGCAGTTCTCGTTCGTGCCCAAAGAGCAACCCTTCCTGTGAGCTGGCCCGGGCTGCCGTAGAGGGGGGACGAGGCCATGGTAGGCGAGCCTCCGGGGCGCTATGCCGGTTCGGCCACGATTCGACCTCGAGAGGCCACGTGTCCAACCCCTTTCGGCCCCCCGGCGCGGGGGCTCCGCGCCCTCCGGAGGACGTCGATCCGTCCGAGGCCATTCCGCACGGCCTCGTTCGCATGGCTGGCATCCTCCTCGTCTGTGCGGGTGCTCTCGTGGCCGCGTCGGGCGCGCAGCTGTTCGCGTTCTTCACGATCTACGCCGCCTGGATCAAGGTCGTCGCTGCGACGATGATCGTCGGTGGAGTCTTGGCGTTCCCCGTCGGCGGCTGGTACTTCGGCGCGCGAGGACCCTGGCTCGCTCTCGTACTGGCCGCCGGCTTGACCGTGCTCTCGAGCGGCTGGGTCCTGTACGCGCTGTCGGTCGCGCTCATCTCGGGGCTCATGCTGGTCGGTCCCGTGACATCGGCTACCGCCACGCTCCTCGTCGTCGTCAGCTTGCCCTACGCCCAGCGCGCCGCGGCCGCCCGACGGGCGCTCTACGGCGGTTGAGACGTCAGGAAGGTGGACCGTGGACCGGCTCGACCACTCCTCGGCCATATCGGCCCACGGGCTCGCTTTCTCGTCGATGGCCCCGTCCAGCCCCGGGCTCACCGTCGAGGTCAACGGTCCATTTCCACACTCTGAAGGGGAGATTTCGAGGTCAACGCGCGCAGGGCGCGTGCTCCGGTTCAAATGTCGGCCCACCCTCGGCGAGGATTTGCCATGTCCGACAACGAACTGAACGTCCTCCAGGCCATCATGGTCGAGGAAGACGACCTCGACCTCTTCCCCGACCGAGTCGTCACCCTGCACGAGCAGGGGAAGGGGCTGACCGCTCACGCCACGCTGCGCCGACACGCCGGTTCGGTCCGCGACAAGCAGCGCCGCGAGCGCCTCCAGCACTACCTCTCCATCCTGCGGCTGTGGGCGGTTTCCGTGTCGAAGCCGCCGAATCTGTTCACGTTCAACGGCATCGGCACCCGACTGTACGGCAACGCCCAGCCGGGCGACGACGGGACCCGCATCAGCACGGTGTGGTTCACCGTGTTCTGGGTGCCGGTGTTCCCCAATGGCTCCTATGTCGTCGAGCCCGCCGAGGAGGGCAGCTGGTACTTCCACGGCCGCACACCCCATCCGCCGTGGGTGCGCATCCCGACCCGACTGTGGGCCGCCGCCGTGGCCCTGTTGCTCGGCTTCGCCGCCTTCCAGGCGTTCGACGGCGCGATGAACGCCGACGTGGTGATGTACAACGGCTTCGCGTCGCCGGTGGAGGTCCGCACGGGTGACCAGACCTGGGCGATCGACCCTGGCGACCACGTCGAGGTCAGGCTTCCGGCGGAGACCACCGTGATGACGGCGGGGTTCGTGGACGAGCCGCCCTTCGAGACGGTGACCCTCGGTCTGTCCGAGGCGACGTGGCGGGACACCGTCTACAACGTGGGGGGCCGGCGGATTCTCGTGCTCGAGCACTGGTCCTGGGGGCCCGAGGAACCCGACGAGGACGAGCTCCTCTATGGCTCGGTCAACGTGGTCGACCCTGTCGAGTACGTCTTCGAGGCCCCTCCCGAGCAACGCTCGGTCCAGGAGGGGGACACGCTGTTCAGCACGGCCCTGGCTGCGATCCCCGAGCAGAGCGCCACCAGCCTCCTCACCCACCTGCTGTCCAACGCGGGTCCCGAATCCGCGACGGCCTACGCTCGCTCCGCAGTGCTCGACGGCGTGACCGAGCCGATGGTGACGAGCATGGCCATGAGCGCGGAGACCGACGAGACGCGCACGCCCCGGGACGTGTGCGCGGAATGGCTGGGCCGGCATTCCGACAGCGTCGAGCTCCATCGGTTCTGTCAGGATGTCCGCCAAGACGAGATCGAGGCCGTCGGAGCGGAGTACGAGACCCTGGCCGAGGGGAGCGCGGACTCGGCGATGCTCGCCTACCTGGCGGGGCGCGTCGCACCCGGAGACCGCGGCCGACGGTGGCTCGAGGAGTCGCTGAAGCGCGACCCCGACTACGCCCGCGCTCACCTCGCGATCGCCTACGACGCCCTCACGCGGACCGGCGACCTGACCCAGTGCGAGGAGCACGCCCGACGGGCCATCGAGCTCGACCCCGGCTTGGCCCCGCAGGGGACCGACCTGCTCGCGCGTGCGCTGAAGCTGCAGGACCTCGCGGCTCACGTGGTCGCCGAGCGGCTTCCCGAGCTCGACGACTCGGTGTTCACCCTGCAGGACATGCTGCGGCTGGCGGCGGACCCCTCGACGCTGGGCGCGGAGTGGTCGCGACTCGAGACGGCCACCGCGTCGATGGGCGACTCACGAGATCCCCGCATCGCCTCCCTGTTCGGCAGCGTGGCTCTCGTCGCGGGCGACCTCGGGCGACTGCGTTCCGCCAATGCGAACGGCGCCGGGCTCGAGCTGGAGCTCGCTCTCTCCGAAGGCGCCACCCCCGAGGACCAGGCGTGGACGCCAGACGAGAACCGATGGTTCGGCGGTGCAGATGCCGTGCTGGCCTACCTCCTCGCCGAGCGCCAGCAGCGCGACCCGACCGCGGTTCTCGGGGGCATCGCCGAGGCGTACCCCGAGCTCGCGGCCTTCTTGCAGGCCGAGCCGTCTCCGAGCGTGGCCGAGGTGGCGGAGCGGCTGCTCGAGGTGGACCCCGCGCTGCACGGCGCGACCTACTTCCTGTACTACCAGCGGACGGGCAACCCCGAGTTCGCCCGGCGAGCCAAGCGCTGGGCGCTACCGCAGGAGCTCCCGCACTTCACGGCCGCGGGTCCGACGCCCAGGTAGCCGAACTGGACGGGAACCTGGACGCCCACCGGACACCGGCCCTCGTCGTCGACGGTGTCGTCGCTACCGCCTCCGCAGGCGATCAGGAAGGCCACCGGGGTCACCGCGCATCGTCGCCGTCGTCGGCGGGCAAGGCCAAGGGAGCGTCGTCCGCTTCGTCGGTCACGACCTCGTCTTCGTCCCAGCCCGCGTCCCAGCCCTCGGGGGGCTCCCAGCCCTCCACGTCGGCGCTGCGGTAGTCCTCCTCGGACACCCACTGGCCCGTGACCCAGGTCGTGCCGTCGAACCAGCCCGGGACCCACACGTAGCCGGGGCGATCGACCTCGGGCTCCCAGAAGCCCATGTGGTAGACGCCGTCGTCGTCGAAGTAGCCGGGGACCCACACGTAGCCCTCGTGGATCCGTGGCCGCCAGAAGCCTCCGACCCAGACCTCGCCGTCCCAGAAGCCGGGAACCCAGACGTACCCCGGGGGCTCGGGTGCGATGGGTCGCCAGTGTCCGCGTACGTAGACGCCTCCTTCGGCGTAGCGGCCGTCCACCCAGACCCAGTTCGCGCCGCGAGCGGGCACCCGCCAGAACCCCTCGACGTAGAGCTCGCCCTGCCACCAGCCATCGACCCACACGTAGGTCACGTCGCGGACGACGGGCGCCCGGCGGACCGGCCGCCAGCCACCGGGGACCCACCAGTCCACCGCCCAGTAGCCAGGCACCCATCGCCAGCCGGGTCGCGGAGGCGGCGCCCACCACGACGTCCAGGGGTGCACGTAGAAGGGGAAGCCGACCACGACGGAGCAGCTGCGGTAGTGACGGTAGTAGGGGTGGACCCACCAGTGGGTGTAGCGGACCGCGTACGAGCGCCGCACCGGGACGTCGTAGCGGACCAGCGGGCTGCGCCGCACGTAGCGATGGTGCGGTCGCGCGTAGCGATGGTCCGGCGTCCGGTGGGGCCTTCGGACCTGGGTGGTGACGTCCGCGCGCCGATAGGGCCGCGCGGCCCCCGTGGCCCGGGGCTCCGCACGCACCCGGGAGCGCTGGATGGCGCTGTGGGACTGCGCCGGTTGGCGGCGGGTGCGGTCGTTCGGCACGACGTCGGGTCGGACGCGCACGGGCTCTCTCCGGGGCTTCGTGCGTGGAGGACGGGGCACGGGCTCGCGAACCGGCGCCTCGCGCGGGGCGGTCGTGCGGGGTTTGGGCCGGGTCCGGGCTCGGTGCTTCGTGGACTGCTGCACGTTCGAGCGGTCGACCGGCCGCGCGTCGGGCGGCCGCTTGGCCGAAGAGCGGGCCGCGGCCTCGCGCCGGGGCGCCTCGTCAGCCGACGCGCTAGGGATCGAGGACAGCCAGAGCCCGAGGGCCACGGCGATGCAACGGAGCAAGCTCACCTCCCGACCACGCGCCCCCGCAAGTCCCGTGCCGGGGCGTCCGCGGCCCCCGCCGAGGGCCGACGTGCCAAAATGACCAGGTCCCCGGGGATTCTCGTCGGGTACCCTGGGCGAGACGCGAGCCTGGAGATGTCCGTGAGCCCCACCGTCCCGCCGAGCTTCCTGCCGCTCGTGGCCCTGTCCGGCTGCGGCCTGCTCACCATCACCTTCGAAGAGGATCTGACCGGCGAGTTCGCGCTCACCTCCGACGACGACCGGTACGCCGAGGTCGTGAGCATCGACCCCAACGAATACGAAGAGTACCGGGACAACCGAGACCGCATCAAGGCCGGGGAGCTGCTCGGGGTCGAGGTGGCCATCCTCGAGATCGGAGTCGACAACGCGGCGACGATGGCCGACGGCTCGCTCGGCATCGAGCTTCCCATCCCCGACTCGGCCGAGTTCGGGGGAGCCCGCTTCTCGCCTCTGCTCACGTTCGAGGACCTTCCCGTCGCGCGCGGGACCGTCATCGACGAGGAGCTCCCCGAAGCGGCTCGCGATCTCGTCGAGGAGATCCTGCTCGACGACAGCGCCCCCCTGATCCTCGAGCTCGGTGGAACCACCGACGAGGGACCGGTGGCGTTCCGCGCCGAGGTCACGCTCCGCTTCCGGTTCACGGCCGGCCTCTGAGTCGGTCCGGCTTCGCCGGCACGATGGCGCACCAGGATCCCGGCGCGCCGCGTTCACCGGTCGGGAACCGCGTGCGACCGCCGCCCGCTCGGCGCGCAGTAGAACGGAGTCCGCAGCACTGGGAGGGCGCTTGGTCAGTGAACAGCCTCTGGGGCAATTCGGGAAGGAGATGGTCACCGCGGTGGTGGCCGACATCCACCGGCTCATCGGCGAAGACTACGTCGTCGACGCCATCGAGAAGACGTTCGACTTCATCCGGGACTTCACGTCCCGGTCCCCGGACCACAAGGCGCTGACCCGAAGCGCCCTGAAGCTGTCGGCCCGCCACGCCCGCTTCCAGAAGGCGCGCCGCCACCGGCTGCCGGAGCCCGAGTCACGGGATCAGCTGGTCTCCGACCTCATCGAGCTCGTCGAGCAGGTGGAGAGCGTGGCCAAGGTCCCGGTGCCCGACATCGAGGCCCCCGAGGCGGAGGCGCTGTCGGGCGACGTGAACGCCAAGCTCGCCGAGGCCCAGCACGAAGCCGGCTACGACGCCGACCAGCTCCGGCGCATCCTCCTCCAGGAGTCCCGCCGTCGCAGCCCGGAGCAGCGGGTGGTGGCCCGGCTCGAGAGCATCGAGCGGTCCTACGCGCGGGGGGGCTTCAACCTCGGTCCGGTGAGCTGCGAGCTGATCGCCGGGGAGATCACCGGCGTCGTGGGCATGAACGCCAGCGGCAAGACGACGATGCTGCGGGTGCTGCTCGGCGAGCTCTCGCCGAGCGCGGGCCAGGTCTCGTTCCCGGCCCTGGGGGCGCGCCGCTGGCCCCGGATCAAGAGCCAGCTCGCCTACGTGGCCCAGCTCCCCGAGCCGTGGTCCGGCCGGATGCGCACCAACCTCAACTTCACGGCCGCCGCCTACGGGCTGACCGGAAGGGCCAACGAAGACCTCGTGGACCTCTTTCTGCACCGGTACGGCCTGAAGCCCTACGAGAACGCCCGGTGGGACGAGATCTCGGGCGGATTCAAGATCCGCTTCGAGCTGGTGCGGGCGCTGCTCATGCGACCGCGGCTGCTCGTCCTCGACGAGCCACTCGCCTATCTCGACATCGTGAGCCAGCAGCTGTTCCTCGACGACCTGCGCTCCATCGCGCGGTCGGTGGAGCATCCGATTCCCATCGTGATCACGTCGCAGCACCTCTACGAGATCGAGTCCATCGCCGACCGCATGATCATCTTGGACACGGGCACCGTGATCTACTCGGGCCCGCTCGGGGAGCTGCCGAGCAACCAGGAGTTCGACATGTTCGAGGTCGAGGTGAAGGCCACGAAGTCGACCATCCTGGAGAAGCTACGGCCAGCCGGCCTGGTGGATCTGGAGCCGACGACGCTGGGCTGGATCTTGATCTTCCGCAAGCCCGAGAACCCCGGGGTGGTGCAGCGGGCGCTGATCGAAGGATTCGGTCAGGACCTCCGCTACTTCCGCGACATCTCGCACTCCACCCGGGTGCTGTTCCGCGGGCATCGGGATGCGCTCGAGCGTCCGGTCGACCTCCGCGGGGGTGCCGCGTGAACGCACCGCCAGCGAGTGAACGGACGGGCCCGCGCGGGCTGCTCGATCGCTACTCCCACCTGCTCTCGCGCGACCTGCCCATCGTGTGGTCGCTGCGCCTCGACATTCCGGTGCTGTTCCTGGCCGTGATGGTGCCCCTCACGTGGAGTCAGGCGAGCTCGCTGAATCTCCGCTACGACGACAGGGCCACGGCCGGCGCCTTCGCTGCCCTGGGCCTCGTCACGTCGCTGCTCTGGCTGAGTCGGGTCGGCGCCGCCCCCAAGCTCCCCGCGGCGCCGGCCCTCCGAGGTCTACCCGTCTTCCTCGTGGTGCAGGTGGTCGCCTTCGCGTTCTTCACCACCCCATACGGAGTCGCACTGTGGACGGAGGGACTCGGTGACGACCTCGGCATTCTGGTATTCGTGAACCTACTGGTTCTCGCTGCCATCTCCCTCGGCGCTGCCGCCTACAACCAATTGGTTCACGGCACCCGCGCCGCTTTGCTCGGATTCGCGGGAACCCCCATCGCCGTCGTGCTCTATGGGGTCCTCGTGGCCACAGTCGAGGAACTCATCGACAGTCTGCTCGACTGGCTACTTCCCGGGAGCCGGCCGGCCGGCCGGAGGCTCGTCGAGGCCGTTCTCGTGCTCGGTGCCCTTCCGGTCGTCCTGACCCTGGCCGGGCTCGCGTTGCGCCGGCGGGCCATCGGCAACCAACTGCAGGCCATTGCGCTGCAGTACGTCGTGTCGTTTGGCTACATCTTTGCGACGCTGCTGATCGCGCAGGACTTGGACTTTTTGAACGTAGAGCGGAGGTTCCTGGCCTCCCGCTACACGCAGGTGGGGGTCGCCTCCCTCGGGCTCGCCCTCATGCTCGGCGTGCTGCAGACCACGGTCGCCGCGCAGCGAGGGGCCGGAGCCAGCCTGCCGCGACTTCCGCGCATCGAGGTCCCCATTCTCGACCAAATCGCCGGCTTTTCCTCCAGCCTCGCGCGACGGTTTCCCCTCGCGTGGCAATTCCGCGCTGACCTGCTGGTGCTCCTGGTGGCGGTCCTCGGGGCGCTCGCCGCCTTCGCGACGACCCCTCCCGACCTCGCTCCCCTGCTCGAGGTGACGTCGGGCGGCGACGTCCCCCCGTCCATTGCGGAGAAGCTGGACGAGGCGTACCGTCTGTACTTCGGGTGGCCGACACGGATTGCGTACTTCCTGGGTGTGGTGGGGCTCCTCATCGGCGTGTACTGGCTGTACGTCGCGTCGGAGGTCATCCGTCTGCCCGCCGCTCCCCGGCTCCGGAGCGTCTCCGACTTCGTGGTGCTCTACGCCGCCGGTTTCCTCTTCTTCGCCATCGTGCTCTCGTCCTTCGAGGTGGCGTCGATGGCGCTCCGCGTCCACTGGGACCAGCTCGTGCTGGAGTACCCGGCCCACGAGTTCGTGCAGCGAGGACCCGACTGGCCATCGTGGGGGGGCAACTTCCAAACGGCAGGGACCATCGCCCTGTTCGCCTCGGGCACGGCCGCTCTGGGCTACCTGACCCGCCGCTTCTCGCTCACCGACGCTCTGGCGTCCCTGCTCGCGGCGTTCACCTTCGGATACGCCATCGAGCTCGGTCGCGACGTCTTCCTCTACAGTACGCACATTCACCAGGTGCGCACGATCGTCTTCGGGGGGCTCTTCGTCGTCACGCTCGTGCTCGGAACGTCCGTGATCCGGCGCTCCTGGTCGCTTCGCACGGTGTACGGACCGTCGATGTTGGGCGTACCGTTCCTGGCGTACGCTCTCACCACTTGGGAATACGGTGTCGACGTCCCGACGACGTGGTTCGGCGTGCTGACGACGACGGCCGCCATCTACCTGGCGTCCGGCGCGCTCATGGGGCTCGTCGCGCTCCGGCCTCGAGGGGTCCTGCATCCCCGCGAGCCGTGATCGTCTCGTTCAGCCCCGAACCACCCTGAACCCGATGCGGGGGGCCGAGCTCGCCTTCTCGAACCATCCCCGCATCGCGCAGCGCACCGCCTGGGGCAGATCGTCCCAGGACCCACCGCGGATCACGGCGAGCCTGGCGTCCCCCATCGCCTCGCCGTCCGCCTCGTCGTCGAGGGCCCAGGCGCGGCCGTCGCCGGGGGCTCCCGTGTAGTCGTCGTGCCAGTCGTCCGCGCACCACTCCCACACGTTGCCCAGCGTGTCGACCAGCCCGAACGGGTTTGGAGGATAGGCCCCCACGTCGCTGGTCGAGCCGACCGCGCCGGCTCCGTTGGCGGAGGCTGCCGACCAGTCGTCGCCCCACCAGTACCGGGTCGCAGTCCCACCGCGGGCGACGTACTCCCACTCAGCCTCGCTGGGGAGCCGCCACGACGCGCCCGTGCGGGTGGTCAGCCAGTCGCAGTAGGCCCGGGCGTCTTCCCACGAGACGTTGATGACCGGACGGCTCCCGCGCCCCCAGGTCTGATCGCGAGGCCTCTCCCGCCCCGTCGCGTCGCAGAACGCATCGTACTCCTCGAAGGTCACGGGACCACGCCCCACCTCGAGCGTGGGCACCCGAACCTCGCGCACCGGTGTCTCGTCGGGGTTCTCGTCAGCGTCCGGGCCGACCGCCCCCATGCGGAAAGTGCCACCGTCCACCCGGACGACGGTGGGCACGGGGGGGCCCAGGATCCGCCGCTTGAGCCCTCCGAACAGCGACGGGCGCGCGGCGAGCTGCTCGATGCGGGTCTGCGCGAGGCCCGCGAACAGCCCGTCCTGCCCGTAGCGCTGGAGGTAGCTCCGGTAGCCCTCGGGACGGTCCGACTCCGCCACCCCCCTCCAGAACATGGCCTCGTTCGTGGCGTCGGCCAGGATGCTGTCCGCATCCCCGCTCTCCGAGGCTCCGAGGCGCTCGGCCAGGTCCTCCAGCAGCTCGTCGAGGCCGCCGGCCTCGTCCGACCATCGGCTCACGTTCACGGCGTGAACCACGTTGAACGGGGGAGGCAGGTCGAGCTCGGGGTCCAGGAGCCCGCCCACGTACTTGTCCTGGTTCAGCGCGGCGAGGGCCTCGCCGACCACGAAGCGCGACCGGAGCCCCGCCTCGCTCCACAGCACCACCACAATCCGCGCCTGCTTGAGCATCGCGTAGATCTCGGTGACGAACATGTCCCCGGACATCAGCTCGACGTCCCACCACGGGCGGTACCCTCGCCCAGCCAGCCGATTGGCGAGCGCCTCGGCGGCAGGTCGGTCCTCACGCTTGTAGGAGATGAACACGTCGACCATCGGGCCTCCTTGCCCCGCAGTCTACTGCGTCGCGACGCGATCCCGGAGCGCTGCAGCCCGGGACCTGGCGAGCTACGGTTCTTCAGGAGCCATGCTCGAACTCGTCGTCCCATGGGTATTCTTGCTCCTCTCGCTGGCGGGAGCCGCGTTCACCGTCAACGCCTTCGTGCCCGTCCGCGGCTCGAAGTGGTTCCTCATCCCGAGCTTCCTGGCCTCGCTCGTCGCCGCCGAGCTCGCGTGGACCCACCTGATCTGGCAGGCGATCGCGGCCGTCGGCTTCGTGGCCCTGGGCGGCCTGGCTTCGTGGCCGGGTTGGGTGGCGATGGCCCTGGGCGCGGCGTCCTGGCTCGGGCTGTTCGCGCTGGTCGTGCAGGGCCAGCGGACCGTCGTCACCGTGCGCCAGACGCTGTCCGATGGGCTGGGGATCGAGCCCCGACAGCAGGTGCCGTGGAGCCGGCTCCTCGTCCCGTTTCCCTTGCGGCTGTCCAAGGCCCGGATCGTCCGGAACGTGGAGTTCGCCAGCGTCCGCGGTCAGCGACTGCGCCTCGACGTCTACCTG
This sequence comes from uncultured Enterobacteriaceae bacterium, assembly GCA_964655065.1. Lineage (GTDB taxonomy): Bacteria > Myxococcota_A > UBA796 > UBA796 > DRPG01. The sequence continues at coordinate 37,996 of CAZZLC010000049.1, forward strand.
CCGCCGCCCGAGAACCCGCGCCCCCTGCCCGCGGTCGTGCAGGTCCACGGGGGCGGGTGGGTGGTCGGCGACAAGCGCGAGCAGGGCGTCCCCCTGATGACCCAGCTCTCGGATCGTGGCTTCGTAGGCTTCAACGTCAACTACCGGCTCAGCCCCGGCGCGACTTGGCCGGATCACCTCGTGGACGTCAAGCGGGCCATTGCCTGGATTCGAGCCCACGCCGACGACTATGGCGTCGACCCCGACTTCGTGGCGATCACCGGCGGCTCTGCGGGGGGCCACATCGCCACCATGGTCGGGCTGACGGGCTCCGACCCGCAGTACCAGCCCGGGTTCGAGGATGCGGACACGCGAGTGCAGGCCGTCGTCCCCTTCTACGGCATCTACGACTTCACGGATCGCCTGGGCACCCACGCGCCCGGCTACCACGACACGCTGCTGGAGCCCCTGGTCGTCAAGGCGTTCTTCGCCGAGGAGCCCGAGGCCTTCTCGAAGGCGTCGCCCATCGACAACGTCCACCCCGACGCCCCGCCGTTCTTCGTGATCCACGGAGACCGTGACTCGATGGCGCCGCTCGCCGACGCACGCGCGTTCGTGGAGCGGCTGCGCGAGACGTCCGCGAACCCGGTCCTGTACGCAGAGCTGGAGGGGGCTCAGCACGCGTTCGACCTGTTCGTGTCGCCGCGCTCGCTGCCCGTCATCGAAGGGGTGGGCGACTTCCTCGACCACCTGACGACCGCGGCGAGCGGGACCGGTCACGCTCCGGTGATGCGGAGCACCACGTCGCCCTGAGCGGGGCAGGTCGCGCGATCGTCGCAGTTCGAGGTCGTCACGTACAGCGCCCCGTCGGGCCCCACCGCGACGTCTCGCATGCGACCGTACTCGCCGCGCAGGTAGACCTCCGATCGCGTCACGTTGCCGTCGGGCGCGATGGTGAAGCGATGGAGGTGGCCGACGTCGTCGCCAAACCCGAGCACCCCCACCACGAAGTCACCCGCCCAGGACGGAATCGCCGATGCCGGCACGAAGGCGCCCCCGCCCGGCGGCATCGCCACCGCCCAGGTCATCGACGGGGGGCGCAGTCCCTCGCGGCTCTGACACCGGTAGATCTCGGGCCATCCCAGGTTGTCGCCGAACTCGGCCACGTTGAGCTCGTCGTGGTCCGTCCAGCCGTTCTCCACCGGCGACCCGCTCGGTCCGTGGTCCGCCAGCACGACGCGCCCGTCGTCTCGGAAGTCGAAGGCCTGGAGGTTGCGCAAGCCGATGATCACGGCGGCGGAGCCCCACGGGTTGTCATCGGGGAAGGACCCGTCGTCACGGATGCGAAGCAGCTTGCCCGCGAGGTCGGCCGGGTCCTGCGACGACGCCGGGTTCGTCGCGTCGCCCGTGCCCACGTAGAGCAGGTCGTCGGGCCCAAACCGCAGCCGACCGCCGTTGTGGAACCGGCGAGCGGGGATGTCGTCGAGAATCACCGTGTCGGCGGTGGCCTGGGTCGCGTCGGCGGAGACCGACCAGCGCTCGACGCGGTTGCGGACCCCCTCGGGGCCAGAAGCCGTGTAGTAGAGGTAGATCCAACGGTTGCTCTCGAACTCGGGGTGCACGGCCAGTCCGAGCAGCCCCCCTTCGCCCCCCTCGGTGATGGGCACCGTCGCCATCGGCTCAGCGACCAGCGTGCCGTCGGCCTCGATGCGGCGCAGCGCGCCCGTGCGCTCGGTCACCAGCGCCGAGCCGTCGGGCAGCCAGTCGATGGCCCACGGCACCGTCAGCCCCGAGGCAAAGACCTCGACGTCGAGGGGATCTGTGCCCTCGTCGCCGTGAACGTCGGCCGCCCGGACCCGCTGGCACTCGACGGCGAGGTCCACGGTGGCCTGGGGGGTGCTCTCGGCCGAGCCCCCCGAGGTGCCGCAGGCCGCGAGCAAGAGAGCAGGGAACGTGCGCATCAGTCCTCCAGGTGTTCGAGAAGGCTACTGGACCGGCAGCGAGCGTGAGTCCTCGACGTCCAACGACACGACGCCCAGCGGCGTCGACACCCGCGACGACGCCGACAGCCGGACGTCGATGATGCCCCCCGTTCGCATGGCGGTGGCGAGGCGCGGGGGCAGCTGGAGGAGCGCCATGCGGAGCGGCACGGTCAGCCGACTGCTCTGTCCGACGTTCGACTTCGACAGCTGGCCGCTCGCCAGCGGCATCCCGTCGACCAGGACCCGGTAGTTGATGGAGTCGAAGGAGACCGGAGTCCCCTGGTCCGTGCCGAGCTCGAGGTCGAGCTCCAGCTGCGCGAACTGACCTGCGCCCTGAAGTCCCAGGAGGCGCAGCTCGTAGAGCTGCAGCCTCGCCGGATGAAGCACGGGAAGCATGCCTTCGTGGTGCACGGGCAGCGTGACCTCGCCCGAGGGCGTCTCGACGGCGACCTTGGCGCGGAGCTCGTAGGGTACCGCATCGTCGCCCGGCTCCACCCCGGCGACCTCGAGGACCTCTCGCCAACGCAGCGCCACCGGAATCCGGACGGTGGACTGGTCCTGGGCCGCGATCCGCGTACCCCGGCCTCCGGATCCCTCGCCGAACGCGCGACCCGCGAGCTCGAGCGTCCACTCCGTCGGCGCCACGCGCAGCTTCGCTGGCCCGGGGTTCACGACGTTCAGCACGAACGCCGCGTCGGCACGGTCGAAGTCGACCCGCTTGAACTCCAGCTCCTCGAACTCCACCGTGGGCGGGGCGCCCTCCTGGACCGTCAGGTTCTGCACGTCTCGGCATCCTGTCGCCCCGACCAGGTGGAGCCACGCCCACGTCACGACCATCGCTGCTCCCTGTCCCGGCTCGAGCCCGGCCCCGAGACACGCCACGTAGCATCGCCCGGACCGTCTTCACCGGATCGCGCCTCACGGGAGACGGGAAGCGCGTATGGCCAACGCGAGCCGGACCGGTGAGGAGAAACGTCGGCCCGGACGGTGTCACGAAGCACGAAACCGCGAGGATACCATTTTCGTACAACCGCACTCAAGTCACGGGGTTTCGTGCCGATTCTGCAATCGCCACCGAGGATTGGGAAGCCGCAGTCCGTGAGGGATGCACGGAGTTCCGGACTGCGCCGCCCACTCGGCGGCGAACTCCCCTTCGAGAGAAGGACCCACGACGAGCCGCCGAGCGTGCCCTGATGGGCCTGCGCGTCCACGGGACGGTGCCCGCGGAGCGGGTCGCCGAGCTCGGCCGGATGGTCGACGGGCTCGGCTCGCTCGAGCGCGTGCTGCGGGCGCTGGACGGCCAAGGCCTCGTGCTCTCCGAGGTCGTTTCGATGGACGAGTACACCGTGGACATCCTGGTGGCGCTGCCGGACGGGCTGACGTTGGTGTTCGACACCACGTGAAACGGCGGCATCACCGCGGTCGCGGTGTGGGCGGAGCGACCCGATGCGGACCGTCTCCTCGAGACTCGGCTCGCCGACGGCTGGCGTCCGACCCCGTCGGCCCTCGTGGGAGGGCTCCGCGTGCTCGGTCACGCGAGCTCGGTTTCCCCACACGAGTGGACGGAGCCGTAGTCCACCCAGATCGAGGGAGCGGGTCGACGTGTCAGGTGCGACAATCGCTCTGCCATGGATGCATTCGCCCACCGTGTAGTGCTCACGCGGCGCCGCGAGCCCGACTACGTAGGCGCCGCGGGGTTCCTCGTGGCCGTCTCGCTGCTCGGCGTGCTGGCCTTTCAGCTCGGCCAGCTGTCGATGGCGCACCCTGCCGCTCTGTTCCGTGTCCCACTGCCGCCTCCGCCCGAAGCCGCGATCGGCCACGTCGCCTGGATCGCGTTCGCGATGCTCGGCACGGCCGGTCTGCGCTTGGCCGCCCGCGCTCTGCTCGTGGGTCGCCACGCTCGGACCCGCGTGCAGATCGACCAGCATCGCGTCGTCATCGACAAGCGCACCTGGCGCCGCGGCGACATCGTGGCGGCAGGCGCCGACGGCCCCGTCTTCTGGCTCCGGACGAACGGTGGCCATGTCGAGACCTTCGGGCCCTTCGTCGATTCGCCCCGCGAGCTCCGCCACCTCGTGGGCATCGTGGAGCGAATCTGTGCCGATCCGCGGGAGCGGGCCGCCGAGGCTCGCGCCCGCACGAAGCTGATCGTGCTGTACCACTATCAGTTGTCGAGCTGGTCGCGACGCTGAAGCGCCGGGCTGGCAAGCCCTCTCGGCGGGTCCGCGTACAATGGCGCCATGGATGCGAACCTGCTTCGACTCGTGACCACCACGCCACACCTCGCCATCCCCGAGTTCGAGCTCCACGCCGGAACCAACACCGTCGGACGGGGGGCTTCGAGCGACCTCTGTCTCGACGATCCGAGCATCTCCCGCGTCCACGCCACCATCGAGGTCGGACCCGACCACGCGGTCGTCGTCACCGACCGGGACTCCCGCAACGGCACCTGGATCGACGACGTCCGTCTCGCCTCCCCCACGCCCGTGAGACCGGGCCAACGGGTCCGCTTCGGCAAGGTCGGGTTCGTGCTCACCGTCACGAAGGCCCCGACCCCGGAGGGCACGCCGACGGCGAGCCGCACGGTCGATGCGGTGGACTCCAGCGCGCTCGTCGACGACATGCTCGACGAGGCCCTCGCCGAGTTCCGCTCCAGCGTCGACGAGAAGCGGGAGGTCTCGCCGACCGAGCTCCTCCGGGCCCTCGCCGCGGTGTTCGCGACCCCTCGTGCCGCCGTGGAGCTCCGCACCGTGATCCTCGAGCAGGTCCCGCGCCTCGTCGATGCCGACCGCGCGCTCCTCCTCGAGTTCGAGGGCAACGCGGTCACCGTCCAGACGTCGACGGGCGCCTCCACGAGCTTCTCGAGGCACGTGGTGGACTGGGTGGTGAAGAAGCGCGAGGCCACGCTGTTCGTCGATGCCCCGAGCGACGCCCGGCTCGGCGAGGCGATGTCGATCGCAGAGTCGGCAGTCCAGTGCGTGATCGCCGCCCCGCTCGTCGTCGGGTCGGAGGTGCTCGGCGTGCTCTACGTCGACAACGCGTCCAACTCGCGGGCGCTGTCCGACGTCGACCTCGACGTCATGGTCGTCCTCGCCGGCCAGGCCGCGCTCGCGCTGCACAACGCCGGACTCCAGCGACTGCGGCATACCTACGAGCGCTACTTTCCCCCGCGGACCACCCAGCGCCTGCTGTCGGGGCGCATGCTCGCCGACGGACCCGTTCCGCTCGAGGTGACCGCGCTGTTCGCGGACCTGTCGAACTACACCGGCCTCTGCGAGCGGATGCAGCCCAACGAGCTCGTCGAGCTCCTCGACTCGTTCTTTCCCCCCATGGCCGCGATCGTCTTCGAACGCGGTGGGATGCTGGAGAAGTACATCGGGGACGCGATGCTGGCGGCATGGGGCGTCCCGAGCCCGTCGCCCGACGACGCCGCCCTGGCCCTCGACGCGGCCCGAGCGATGCAAGCCGAAGCCCGGACGCTCGGTCTCGACGTCCACATCGGCCTGCACACGGGCCGGGTGGCGTTCACCCACCTCGGCACCGAGGAATACCTCCAGCTCGCGCTCATCGGCGATGCGACCACCGTCGCCTCGCGCGTCTGCGGGATTGCGGAGCCCGGGGAGATCGTGATGACCAGAGCCACCCGCGATGCCGCGAACGCAGCTGCCGAGCCGCTCGGACTGCGGACCCTGCGCGGCCGACGGGCCGGTCTGCAGCTCTTCCGGATTCGGTAGCCCGACGACCTCGGCTCAAGGTGCGGCGAGGGCCGCTTCGATCATGGCGTCCACGGTCGGCCGAGCGAGATCGGGCTCGGACACGATGTCCACGGGCAGGCCGTCCTCCATGGGCTCCTCGTCGGGGCCGGTGAGCCGGATGGTGGGAAACCGGAGCGCCCAGCCGAGGGACAGCTCGTGCCACGTCGGCGAGCCTGCGCCGCCGCCGGTGGGGGCTCCCACGAACGTCACGTCGTCGAGGGTCGCGAGGCCGAAGGCGACGACGTTGGCGGCGCTGTAGGTGCGGCCGTCCACCAGCGCCAGCACCCGACCGCGGTACCCGGGTGACCGAGGCTCGACGGAGCGAGGATTCGGCTCGGAGAGGTCGTCGTGAGCAGGACCGGTGGAGAACTGGAGGTGCCACGGCGTGCCAGCGTCGTCGATGAAGCGGGCGAGGAGGCGTCCGGCCTGTGCGAGCGACCCGCCGCCGTTGCTGCGCAGGTCGAGCACGAGCCGAGGCTCCGCAGCGAGCTCCTCGAAGACCACGTCGAGCACGGAGCTGGAGGGTAGACCTCGGAAGTCGTCGACCCGGAGGTAGCCCCACCCCGACGAGTCGGGGATGGCCCAGAGGATGCTCCCCACCTGCGAGTAGTCGAAGTCGAGGACGTGTCGCTGGACCAGATCGGCGTCCCAGGTCGGGACGCGCTCCTCGAGGAAGGCACGGGTCACGCTCACGTTGGTCGGCGTCGCCAGGTTCACGTGGCCGTCGCGCAGCGTCTCCAGCATGGCGACGAGCTGTTCCTCGGCGTCGAAGGACTCCGGATCCGCGTCCAGCGCGGCGAGCGTCTCGTCACGGGCCGCATCCCAGTCGACGTCCTTGTCGACGAACAGGGCGTAGCGGGTGTCGACCAGGGCGTGGACCTCCTCGACGAGTTCCCGAGCCTCGACGATGTCAGGATCGGACGCGATGCAGCCGAGAAGGCCGACGGCGAGCATCACAGCCTCCAGTAGAGCAGGGTGGAGAGGACGTGCTGGACCTCGGCGAGGCGGTGGCGCCAGGTCACCACGCGGCCCGAGAGCTCGGCCTGAAAGCGGATGCTCGCCCGACCCTCGCGCTGCCAGAGGAGCGAGAGCAGCGTGCGGCCGCCGCGGAGCCGGTGGAGCGAGGCGAAGGAGTAGTCCGCCAGCGAGTGATCGCCGGTCTGAAAGGCGGCTGCCCATCCTGGGCGGCCGATCACCCCGACGAGCGGTGTGCTCGCGACCCACTCGGCGGTCCACTGCGACCGCTCGCCGTCGTGCACGCGCCAGCCGAGGCCCACGGCGGGACCGAGCGTCACGTGTCCCCGCCAGCCTACGTTGTCCCGCCACGAGCGCACCGTGAGGCCGGCCGCGAGCTCTCCGCCCACGCGCAGGTCGAACGCTCCGAGCTCGACGACGTCCGGAGCCAGGGTGCTCCGAAGCTCGAGGCCACGCCAGAACCAGCCGTCCCGGCGCCCGATGGTCCCCACCACGGACACCCGGTCGTAGCGACCGGCGTCGAGGGTGTCGAAGGAGGCGGCGAAGCCTCCGGATCCGCCGCCTGCGCGGCGGGCGCTGACCTGGGCGTCGCGAAAGGGGGCCTGGACGAGCGCGGGGCCGAGCCCGAGCTCGTAGGAACCGGCAAGCCCGGGGCTCGCGAGCAGCAAGGCGGTCAGCACGGCGTCCTCCCGGCCATCGATGCGAGGAGCATCGTCCTCGTGGCCCCGCCCGGCCGTCGCGACGAGCGGGACCCGACGGGACCTCCAGCCGCCACAGGGTAGGCGGGTTCTCGGCGATCGGCACGGAAATCCCGGGCCGTCGGCTTCGGGCGTCGGCCGGGCCGTGAATCGGCCGCTCGTTGGGCCCCGAGACCCGCGATACGTGGCCGCGCCGACCCGATTCGGCAAGTCCACGGAGCCCCGATGACGTTCGAGGACGGCGTGCAATCCCTCGGCGAGACCATCTCCTCGCTCGCCGCGTGGTTCGGCGATTCCGTCCTCGACAAGACCTTCGCCGGGCTGGTTGTCGCGCTGCTGTTGGCCCTGGTCGGGTGGGCCTCGACCGGTTCCGTGCGCCGACGTTCCCAGGACCGGCCTCTGCGCACGCCTCCGCCGACGCCGCCCCGCGAGGCGCCCGAGCAGCGGCCCCACGTCTTCATCAGCTACGCGCACGACCAAGACTCGCACGGTACGCGGGTCCTCGAGCTGGCCCAGCGATTGCGATCGGACGGTGTCGACGCCTGGATCGATCGCTTCGAGCGACCCGACGTCGAGTGGGCGCGCTGGATGGCCCGCCAGGTCGAGACCGCGGACCGGGTCCTGTGCGTGTGCACCTCCACGTACCAGCATCGCTTCGACGCCGAGTCCGACGATGGCCGCGACACGGGGGTCCGGTTCGAGGGCCCCCTCATCCGGCAGCGCATCCAGCAGGCGCGCGGCGCGCAGAAGCACGGGGTCGGCGTCGTCGCCTTCGACCGCCAGGATCTGGACGCCCACGTGCCCTACGTGCTTCGGCCCACCGCCCAGCACCTGCTCGTCGACGACGCGGCGTACGAGGGCCTCTACGCGTGGATTCTCGGTCAGCCGGGGGTCGAGGCCGAGAGGCTCGGCGAGCTGCGGGAAGCCGAGGTCCGCTCCGAGGGTCTCGCGGCGCTGTGGGCCCCCGAGCCCGATCTGACCCGGTTTCGCAAGCGCCTGCGCGGGCGGCTCGACACCCTGCCCGCGATGTTCCAGCAGCACGGCCAGCGATTGCTGTCGGACGTGTTCGTCGAGCTCCGGGTGAAGGGCGACCGCGACCGGGCCGGTGGCGACTGGTGGTCGTCGGATCGGCCGGGCGGCCGGCTCGTCCCCGGCACGCCCGCCCGGCTTCCTGCCGTGCTCGACCAGGCGCATCGCGCTTGGGTCCTCCTCGGCGATCCCGGTTCCGGCAAGACCACCCTGCTGCGCCGCTTCGCGATCCAGCTCCTGGAGGACGAAGATGGCCCGGTGCCCATCTTCCTCCGCGTCGCCGAGCTCGGCGAGGGAGGCGGGCTCGACCGGCTCCTCGCCAGCGATCCGACCCACGGGCGGGTCGTCGAGCCCCTGATGAAGCGTGTGGCCAAGGGCGATGCCGTGATCCTCCTCGACGGCCTGGACGAGCACCCCGACCCCGGGCTCGCGCGGCGCATCGTCCACGAGATCGCGCTCGAGGCGGAGGCGTGCACCGTGGTCGTGACCAGCCGACCCATCGGCTACGAGACGCCGGCCGCGACGACGTTCCGCGAGCTGCAGCTGTGCCCGTTGTCGCCGGAGAGTCAGGCGGAGCTCCTCGGTCGCTGGGTCTCGGACCCGGAACGGGTGCAGCGGGAGCTGACGAACCTCGCCAGCCGCCCCCGCATGAAGCGGATCGCCGAGAACCCGCTGCTTCTCACGCTGGTCGGCCTCGTGCTCCAGGAGCACGACGAGGAGCTCCCTCATCGCCGCAGCGAGCTGTACCGCCGCGCGATCGAGTGCTTGTTGGACGGAGCGCACGCACCGACGCCCGAGTCGGGGACCGCGCTGCGGAGGCTCGACGACGGACCCCGAGCCGTCGCCCACCACGCACTGAAGGCCCTGGCCCTGGCCACCCACGGCAACGAGGCGCTCGGCAATGCGGACGGCACCGTCGCGACGCGTACCGACGATCTCGTCGCGCTGCTCTCGGGCAGCCCCGCGAGGGCGGAGATCGCGCAGCACTGGGAGAGCCTGCCTGCTTTTCTGCGGGACGTGGCCGCGGCCACCGCGCTGCTCGTGCCGCAGCTCTCGCCCGGGGGCTACTTCTTTCCCCACCGCACCCTGCGCGAGTACCTGGCCGCCGAAGCCCTGCACGACGACCTGAAGCAGCATCCGGTGCCCGAGGTGCCCGACGACGTCCTCACGGCGGCGCTGCATCGCGACGCCCCTCTCGCGATCGAGACCCCGGGGCGGCTCGGCCCCACCCTCGAACGGGCCCGGAGCAACCCCGTCGTGTGGGCCGAGGTGCTCGCGCTGACCTGCGGCCTGCTCGGGGAGGGGCAGGCGGACCGCCTGGTGCGCCGCGTCGCGGCCGAGGGCTCGCCGCAGCTGGCGGCTCGGGTCGTCTCCGAGGCCGAGGCGATCCGGCCCGAGACGGTGTTCCAGGTGCTCGGGGTCCAGCAGGGGCAAGACGACTGGGAAGCCCGGCGTGACCTGCTCCAGCAGCTCCCCGAGCTCGTCGGCGACGCGGATGCGGTGATGCGACTGCTGCACCGCTTCGCGCAGACGACCACCCACGGCGCGGACCTGTGGTGGGTCC